>CAYQCP010000157.1:0-1523 GCA_964416005.1 uncultured Gemmatimonas sp. | reverse complement strand
CGCGCGCGGCGCGGTGCCGCAGGCGCTGCTGGGCGGCGGGCGCGACGCGGCGTGCGACGCGCTGTCCACCCTGCTCGACATCTTCGGGCGCCGCGTCTCGGTGGAAGTCTGGGATCATGCCATTCCCGAGGAGCGCGAGCTCGCGCGCGAACTCATCGCCGTGGCGCGCGCCCTCGACGTGCCGTGGGTGGTGACCAACGACGTGCATTACGCGCGCGCCACGCAGCGGCTCGCACACGACGTGCTCTGCGCGCTGCGCCACGGGGAGACGCTCGAGGCCATGGGGACGCGCCTGCGCCCCAACGGCGAGTGGTACCTCAAGGGGCACGCGCAGATGCGCCGTCGCTGGCAGGACGACGACGCGGGCATCCGGCAGACGCTCGCCATCGCCGAGCGGTGCGCGTTCCGCCTGCCGGACCTGAAGCCGCGCCTGCCGCACTTCACGCTGCCGCCGGGCGTGAGCGAGGACGAATATCTCGCGCGGCTCGTCGAGGGCGGCGCCGCCGAGCGGTGGGGATGGCGGCGCACGGCGCGCCACGACAAGCAGCTGGAGCACGAACTCGCGCTCATCGCCAAGCTCGGGCTCGCCGGCTACTTCCTGATCGTCTGGGACATCGTGCGCTTCGCGCGCCGCGACGGGATCCTCTGCCAGGGACGCGGCTCGGCCGCCAACAGCGCCGTCTGCTACTGCCTCGGCATCACGGCGGTGGACCCCATCAAGCTCGAGCTGCTGTTCGAGCGCTTCCTCAGCGAGGAACGCACCGAGGCGCCCGACATCGACATCGACTTCGCCCACCGCGACCGCGAGCGCGTGCTGCAGTACGTGTACGAGCGCTACGGCCGCGAGCACGCGGCGATGGTGTGCGAGCACATCACGTGGCGCGGGCGCAGCGCGGTGCGCGACGCGGCGCGCGTGCTCGGCTTCGCGCCGCAGCAGGCGGAGGAGCTGGCGCTCACGGCCGACCGATTTTCGGCGCGACGGACGGCAGAGGCGCTTCGGCAGATGGCTTCGGCGGAGGGTCCAATTCGCGAGGCTCTCGGACCGCTGCGCGGTCCTGCGGCCGCCTCGCGGATTGGACCCTCCGCCTCCGCCTTGCCTCCTGCGCCCGCCGATCCATTCGCGCCGGAGATCGCGGACGTGATGGGGCCGGCCAACTACCACAAGCACGCTGCGGTGCCGAGCGTCGCCGACCGGCTCGGGATGCAGTTCATGCCAGGAACGCAGGCCTACCAGCGCATGCGCGAGGAGCGCGAGGCGCATCGGCTGGTGACGGTGGATGGTGGACGGCGGACGGTGGATGATGAGGGCGCAAAGCCTGTCGGTGTCGTGTCGGGCGGCGATGTCCCGTCGAGCGAGGCGGCCGCAGGACCGCGCAGCGGTCCGAGAGCCTCGCGCGACGGGATATCGCCGCCCGATACGGCCACGAAGCGCGACGGGACATCAGCCTCCGCCGCCCCCCACACCCTCGCCGACATCGTCGAACAGCTTGCCGAAGCCCCGCGCCACCGCGGCATCCACGTCG
>CAYQCP010000156.1:0-1554 GCA_964416005.1 uncultured Gemmatimonas sp. | reverse complement strand
TGATATGGTTTGACAAGTCAAGTAGGCACGACAAGGGCTTGCGTGCCTGCGACACGGCGAATGATTGCCGGACCTGCGGGGAGGGAACGGGGCGGAGCCGGGATCAACGACGGTGGATCATGCTGATATTCGCGGATTGGGTACCGCCAGACTCGTTTTCGTCGTGGAGCTGCCTCGCCCTAGGCTCGAGCATCGAAGCGGTGTCCGGCTCATAACGTTTGCCGAGGGTTCTCCGCACCGCGACTGCACCCCGTTGCCTACCCGCAGGCGTGTCAGTGATCGATAGTCTTTCCTCCCTATAGACAAGAAGCGGCGACAGATGCGCTCACGGCCTGGCGGCGCATGCGATGGCCCAGACGAACCCCGCCAGTTCCCGCGCCACCGCGATCACCACCTTGTTCGGCTCCTTGCCACGGGCACGCAGCAGCCGGTAGCGTCCGCACAGCCGCACCTGCGCCTTCCAGGCGATGTCGCGCACCGCCTTCGTCTGCCCGTCCTGGCGCTTGGCGATGATCGGCGTGATTCGCGCCGGCAACCGGTAGCTCCAGGCCGCTTCGGTCAGCATGCGCCGGGCGTGGCTGTTGCCGCACTTGGTGATGCCGCCGCGACGGATGCTCGGTCCGCTGGAGTATTCGCTCGGGGTCAGCCCGAGATAGGCCATCAACTGCCGCGGGTTGTCAAAACGGCCGATGTCGCCGATTTCCGCCACCAGGGTGGCGGCAATCACCAGTTGTACACCGCGCAGGGTTTGCAGGGCTTGCACCACCGGGTACAGACGCCAGCCCGCCACGGTGTCGCGTAGCGCCTGGTCCAGCCGCTCGACGCGCTCCCCCGCTGCCGTGACGGCAGCGACGTATTCCTGGAAGACGAGTTGCTGCACCGGCTCAGGCAGTTTGACCGAAGCGAGCCAGCGCACGTGCGCCGGCGTCCAGGCGGTCTTGCCGGCATAGCCGATGCCATTGCGCAGGAGGAAGCCCTTGAGCTGGTGACGCGCTCGCGTCTGCGCCGCCTTGGCGTCTTCGCGGGCGCGCGTTAGATCACGTACCGCTTCGTCCTCGGCGCGCGGCACGTACACGGCGTCGAGTTCGCCTGCACGGTGCAGTCGCGCCAACATCAGCGCGTCGCGCCGGTCGGTCTTGACCCGATCGCCGGCGCGTTTGGGAATCAGCGACGGCGAGACAACGGTACAGTCGATGCCTTTGGCCGTCAGGTGTCGATACACGGCGTAGCCGCAGGGGCCGGCTTCATAAACGACGCGCAGTTGCCTGCCGCCGGCGACGATCTTGCGCAGCGCCCGGTCGACGTCGGCCAGACCGCCGCCAATCGTGCCGTAATGTCGCACCTCGCCCCGTGCTCCGGACTCCGCCAGCGCTATGTCAATCGTATCTTTGTGTACGTCCATGCCTACGTAAATCGAGTTAGACTTTGTCATGGCCTGCCTCCTCACCTTCAGCGTTGTGCCCTCGTGCCATCCTTGTGGCTCGGCGCGGATCCGTTCCGCGCAACCCACGGTATCACCGGAGGCGGGCCGCCTCATGTCAAACCATTGTGTCT
>CAYQCP010000155.1:0-1785 GCA_964416005.1 uncultured Gemmatimonas sp. | reverse complement strand
GCGCGAGCGCGCGCGAATGGCGGCGTCGATCCCGGCGTTGCACGCGCTCGTCCGCGCGCTGCACGCCCTGCCGCCGCCGGTCGCCGCCAAGCGCCGAACGCGCCGCCGCTTCGACTGACGGTGCACGGTGCCTTCTTGCTTGACACCTGACCCGGCGTGCCGGAGTTTCGCGAGATGACGAAACGCCTGCTTCCCCTCTGTGCGCTGCTGGCATCGGCGGCGTGCCATCCCGGCATCTCCAGCACCCCCTCCCCGACCTTCACGCGTGCCGTGCTGCAGCGCAGCATCGACTCGCTCGTGGCTGATCCGATGTTCCGGAACTCCCACCTCGGCCTGCTCGTCGTCGAGCCGGTTTCGGGCGACACCCTCTACTCCCACAATGCCGGCAAGCTCTTCATGCCGGCGTCCAATCAGAAGCTCCTCAGCGGGTCCACGGCGCTGGTGCAGCTGGGCGCGAACTACCGGTTCACGACCACGTTCCTGTCGTCCGCGCCGGTCACCGACGGTATCCTGCGCGGCGACCTCGTCGTGGCGGGACGCGGCGACCCTTCCGTGAGCGATGCCCTGCAGGGCGGCGACGCCATGCGCCCGCTGCGCGCCGCCGCCGAGTCACTGTACGCGCGCGGCATCCGCGAGATCGCCGGCTCCATCGTGAAAGGCGGGAATGCCTTTCCCGACACGACGATCGGTGACTGGGACTGGGGCAACATCGAGACGACGTCCGGTGCCGCCATCGACGAGTTGATGTTTAATGAAGGCGTCGCGCGGGTGACGGTGTACGGCGGGGACAAGCTCGGCGATCCGGTGCGCGTCGCTACGGCGCCGGCACGCACGACTCCGCAGATGGTCCCGGAATTCGTGACGACCGATCCGGCGACGGTCCCCGCACCGGTGGCGCGTCCCGGCGCCCCGGCGGCACGCGGCGCCCCGTCGCGCAGCGGGATGGTGCGCGGCACGACGGACCTGCGCGGCGCCTGGCCCGTCGTGCGCCTCCGTGGCTGGGTCGCTCCGCGCGATAGCGTGCGCGCCACGGTGGCCATTCGCGAACCCGCCAGCGCGTGGCTGCAGGCGTTCGTGGAAGCGCTGTCCGACCGGGGCATCACGGTGCGCGGCAACATCGTGCGCACCCCTGACGCGCCGCTCGGCGGACTGACGCCGCTTTTCACGCTGCAGTCGCCGACGCTCGCCGAGATCCTGCCCCGTTTCCTCAAGCCGTCGCAGAACCAGATCGGCGAGATCCTGCTGCGCATCCTGGCGCTCGAGAAGACGGGAGTCGGCGCGGTGGACAGCGGCCGCCGGGTCATCGAACGCCAGATGCTCGCCTTCGGTGCCGATTCCATCGGGGTCGTGGTGCGCGACGGCAGCGGCTTGTCACGCCATGACTATGTGACGCCGGAGACGATCGTGCGCATCCTCGACGCGATGCGGAAGCGCGAGGACTTCAAGGTGTTCTACGACGCGCTCCCCATTGGCGGCGTGGATGGCACCATCGCCAACCGGATGCGGAACACGCCGGCGCAGGGCAACGTGCATGCGAAGACGGGCACGGTGGACCGGTCGCATTCACTCTCCGGCTACGTCACCACCGCCGACGGCAAGCTCCTGCTGTTTTCCTTCCAGCACAACAACTACACCACCAACAACCAGCAGGTGGAGCGCGTGCAGGACTGGATCGCCGCGCAGCTGGCCGGGCATCCGTTCCTGAAGCCGTAACAGATACCACGGAGATTGAAGGGCGCGAAGGGGCGCGAAGGAATGACCGGGGAACAGCAGCGCGCCACGCGA
>CAYQCP010000154.1:0-1831 GCA_964416005.1 uncultured Gemmatimonas sp. | reverse complement strand
GCGCTGGTTCTGCGCGGTGGCCATCACGTTGATCTCGCCCACACGGAGCGGGAACTGCGACGCGAAACCGAGGATGCTCTTGGGCGCGGCGGCGAAGAGCGGGTTCTCCTCGTAGCGCACCGACTCCTGCCGCGCACTCGGGAAGAGCGTGTCGGGGCGCAGGAAGGTGACGCGGCCGAGGTCGTAGTCCACGCGATAGTCCGTATCGCGCTGCAGGAGCCGGCCGTCGAGCGTGAGGCGTTCGGAGTTCGGGCGCACCTGCACGGAGCCGAGCGCGAGCGTGCCGGCGTCGCCGCCGCCTTCGGCGTCGTAGCGCAGGCGGATGCGGTACGTGGACTGCGGATGCTGCGTCGAGTAGAGGTACTCGCCCGGCGTGGTGTAGATCGCCTCACTCGCCGGATTGCCGGCGGGCTGGGCGAGGCCGGAGCGGGAGAATGGACGCAGCGACGGGAAGACCAGGAAGTAATCGCGCAGGATCTTGGTGCCGGCCGCCCCACCGACGGTGACGTTGGGATCGCCGGGGCGCGGGAAGAGCCGGTTGTCGATGTCGAAGGTGGCGCTGTTGCCCGACTGCGCGAGCCCGAACAGCTGCAGCCAGGTGTCGCTGACCCCGGCAAGCGGCTTCTCCTGGTCGCCCGCCGCGCCGGTGACGATGCGCGCCGTCACGGTGTGGCGGCGCACGTCCTCGCCGCCCACGCGGTAGACGGAGCGAATCTCACGGTCGAAGGCCGGGTCGGTGGGACGCACCTGCGGATCCCACAGAAGGGCGGCGTACTGCTCGCGGTCGGTGTACTCGAAGTCGGGGGTGCCGCCCGTGGACGCGATGGTGGTATCGCGGCCGTTCATCCGCACCGTGTACGCCACCACCAGCCGTTCGTTGTTCAGGTTGAGCGGACGGACGAGCGCCACCCAGAGCAGCGACTGGTCGGTGTAGTAGTCCACGTTCTCGCGCAGCAGCTCGTAGATCTGGCCGCGGCGCGACGTCGGGTCGCCGATGAGCTTGAACTGCGGACCGTTGGGATTGGGCGGCTGCCCGCCGATGAGGAGGCGATACAGAAAGATGCGCGACGGCCGCACCGAATCTGGCAACGACGCGGCCAGTCGCTGGAGCTGCGTCCCGTTGAGCAGGTCAATGTTGGGGAAGTCGGCAAACCGGTGCGGATCCACGGTGAAGAAGAAGCGCCGCGGCTCGATCTGGTAATCCTCGATCTCGCGGTCCACCGACTGCACCGTGCGGTCGCCGACGGTGAAGATCCGATCCTTGGTGACGTTGCCCTTTTGCTGCGCGACGATGGTGCGGAAGCGCATCGGCCCCAGCTGGCCGACCGCCTGGAGCCCGTAGTTGCCGCTCGGGATGCCGCCGGTGATGAACCGGCTGGCCGGCGGCTGGAAGGTGACGTTGCCGACCTCGAGCTTCTGGATCAGTTCATCGCTCTTCCCCTCGTAATAGACCTGGATGTTGTTGGAGGCGTCGAACTCGCGCTTGCTGTCGTAGTCCACGTTGAGGTGCACACGTTCGGCCACGACGCCGCCCGTGCGCACGTCGAACTGGAAATCGAAGAGCGGCTGGAAGCTGCCCTTGCACTGCGAGGCGAGACTGAAGAACTGGCTGCTGATGCAGCGCTCGTTCTTGGTGCGGTTGATCTTGCTCTCGAGTCGGCCGTTGAGGGCCAGGCCGAGGTCGGCATACTGGCCGAAGAGGTCGGCGGCCTGTGCGCGCAACGAGCTGTCCGGGGCAGCGGCAACCGCGGGAGCCGCCGCGGCGTCCCCCTCGCGGGCGCGCAGCGCCGTCTGGATGGAGGCCTGCCACTGCTCCTAGAGGCGGCGCTGG
>CAYQCP010000153.1:0-1950 GCA_964416005.1 uncultured Gemmatimonas sp. | reverse complement strand
GGCGTCGCTCTACCAGGCGGTGGTGGACGACCTGTTGCTGGCCGCCACCGACGACCGCGAACTCGCCATTGCGACGCGTCGCGCGTTCGACGCGATACGACGCGGCGTCGGTGACGGGATCCCATCGCACGGCCACGCCAGCCGCACGAGCGAAGGCCATGACGTTGGCCGGCGCCGAGAGCGGCGGGCCGGCGTCGGCCGCGAGTGCGGCGCGACGCGCGGGACTGGCATTGCCGGCGGTGTCGCGCGCGATGATGACGTACGCATACGACCGTGGACCCGCGGAGAAATCATCGAGTGCGGAGCGCGCGCCGGCGGGCACGATGGCGACGAGTGTGTCGGGCGCCGAGGCATCCGTGGCGCCTGACGCCACCACGCCGAGCGAGCGGCGCACTTCGTAGGCCGCGACGTCGGGGCTTGGGCTCACGCCCCACGTGATCACGGCGCGCCCGTCGGCGCGGTCGGCGCGCAGCCAGGCGGCCGCCGCGGGCGCGTTGCGATCCGGAATCGTCGCGGTGGCCTCGAGCGCGGCACTCTCGTTGCCGGCGGAGTCGATGGCGACCAGCCGATAGCGCAGCACGCGCGCGCCGCGCAGGCCGCCGCCGCTGCGGCCTCGATCAACGTGCTGCGAATCGCGATGCAGCGGCGGGGTGAGCCGCGACCAGCTGTTGCCGCCCAACTTGTCGACGCGCTGGCGCGACACCACGTACTCCCGCAGGTCGCGCGCGCCCGTGCGTGACCAGCGCAGGCGAACGGCGGAATCGCCGAGCACCGTGACGGCAAGCGCGCCGCGCAGTTCGGGCGGCGTGCGATCGGGCACGTTGATGGGAGCGGCGTTTCCGGGGGCGCTCTCGTTGCCCGCGCTGTCCACGACCGACAGGCGATAGATGTAGGCGCCGGGCTCGCGCAGGGTGGTGTCGCGCCAACGGAGCTGCTCCACCGGAATGCGGACGGCGCTCACGCGCTCGCCCGTCTTCTTGCCGTCGCGGGAGCGATACACGACGTAGCCGGCGGCATCGGGCTCGGGCGCCGCCGACCAGCGCAGCGTCGCCACATTGACGGAGTCCGGCGTTCCCTTGGGGTCGAGCACCGGACGCGGCGGTGTGCGGTCGAAGGCGTCGTAGCGCAGGAGAGGCGAGAGCGGGCCGGGCTTTCCGGCCGCGCCGATCGGGCGCACGGCAAACTGCCAGCTCGTCCCTTCACGCGGGAGCGTGATGACGCTTGAGGCCTCACCTCCGCTCGGCGCGAAGGCGACGGGACGCTCCGACAGGCGACGCCAGGTGGTATCGAGCGTGCTCCGCCCCTCCACGTGATACGCGAGCGCACTGCTGCCGGCGGGGTGGCGCCAGCGCACGGTGATGGCCGTGGAGACGTGCGTCGCCGGCGGCGCTGCGGTGGCCGCGAGCCGTTCGACGCCGCGCGGCAGGACGATGGCCGTCGTGCGATCGACGGGGCCGAGCACGCGCACGCGATAGCGCGCGGCGGCGTCGGCGCGTGGATCGGCGACGCGCCGACCGAGCGCGGCCCCGAGTTCGGCGTCGAGCAGGGCGGCGATGCCGGCGGCAGTGGGATCGCTGGTGAGACGCAGCCAGAGCAGGCGATCGCTCTCGGCGTCGAAGAGCCGCGCGAGATAGCCGTGTCGGTCACCCAGCCGCGCGCGGAGCTCATCCATGGTGCGCGGCGGGCGCGCGGTGTCGCCGACCACACGCCAGGCGAGCGCACCCTGCTGGCGCTCGAGAACGACGCCGAGGGCGCCGCCGAGCGGGCCGGCATAGTGGACGATGAGGGAGTCGCCGCGGCGGGCGGCGTGGGCGGTGATGTCCGCGCGCTGGGCGGTGCGGGGCGATGGCGCGGCGGCAGGCGCTTGCGCGGCGGCAGGCGCTTGCGCGGTGGCAGGCGCTTGCGCGGGTGCAGGAGATGGCGCGGCGGAGCGCGGCGTCGCGGCGGAGC
>CAYQCP010000152.1:0-2168 GCA_964416005.1 uncultured Gemmatimonas sp. | reverse complement strand
CGACTTCTTGCGGGTGAGGTCGCGCGCCTTGCGCGCCGCCTCGCGCGCCCGCGCCGCCGCCAGCGCCTGCTCGATGACGATGTTGCCGACGCGTGGGTGCTCCTCGAGATACTCGGCGAGCCACTCGTTGACGAACGTCTTGACCGACGACTCGACCTCGGAGTTGCCGAGCTTCGTCTTGGTCTGCCCCTCGAACTGCGGCTCCTTCACCTTCACGCTCAGGACCGCCGTCATCCCCTCGCGCACGTCGTCACCGCTGAGGCGCAGCTCCTTGTCCTTCTTGGCCGCGCTCGACTTGTCGAGGTGCTTGTTGATCACCGAGGTCAGCGCCGACTTGAAGCCGGTGAGGTGCGTGCCGCCCTCGTGCGTGTTGATGTTGTTCACGAACGAGAACATGGTCTCGTTGTAGCCGTCGTTGTACTGCAGCGCGATCTCGATGCCGATCCCATCGCGCTCGGCGTCGGCGTACAGGATCTCGTTGTGCAGCACCTTGCGGCTCGCGTTCAGGAACTGCACGAACTCGCGCAGGCCGCCCTTGGCGTGGAAGGTCTCCTCCTTCTCCTCGCCCGCCCGCTCGTCCTTCAGCGAGATCTTCACGCCCTTGTTCAGGAACGAAAGCTCCCGCAGGCGCGACGCCAGCGTCGGGTAGTCGTAGTTGAGCTCGGTGAAGATCTCGTGGTCGGGCTTGAACCAGATCGTGGTGCCCGTGTCCTTCTCCTTCACCTTGCCGAGCATCGTGAGCTGCGTCGTGGTGTCGCCACGGACGAAGTCCATGTAATGCTCCTTCCCGTCGCGCTTGATCCACACCTTCAGGCTCTCGGACAGCGCGTTCACCACCGACACGCCCACGCCGTGCAGGCCGCCCGACACCTTGTAGCTGTTCTTGTCGAACTTGCCGCCGGCGTGCAGCACGGTGAGCGCCAGCTCCACGCCCGGCAGCTTCTCGGTCGGGTGCATGTCCACCGGGATGCCGCGCCCATTGTCCACCACCGTGATGGAATTGTCGGCGTGGATCGTGACCGACACGCTGTCGCAGTAGCCGGCGAGCGCCTCGTCGATGGAGTTGTCCACCACCTCGTAGACGAGGTGATGAAGGCCGCGGCTCGAGGTGGAGCCGATGTACATGCCGGGGCGTTTGCGGACCGCCTCGAGTCCCTTGAGGACCTGAATTCCGGAGGCGTCGTAGTGCGATTCAGCCGCGTCGTTCGTCTTGGCCATGGCGCGCGGAAAGGGGAGTTGAGGTAGCTCCAAAGAAACGCCGAATTGGGACGTTTCTCCACATCTCCAATACTATAATTGAAAACGCCCCGGAATGCAACGGGGGCGCCTCTTTGTAACTAGTTGTCAAATAAGAGCTTAACGGTATAGCTCCCAGCGAATCCGCTTCACGATGTCCACTCCGGCGCTCTTGTTCACTTTCGCGACCAGTGAACGCTCCATCATCGAGAGTTCCTGCACCCAGCCGTTGGTCTTGACGCTCACCGTGAGCGTGCCGTTCTCTGCGATGGCCCGTGCGTGCGTCACGGCGGCGATCTGAGGCCCAACGGCGGCCGCCCAGTGTCCCAGCACCTCCGCACGCGCGATGCGCGCGCCAAGCGCGCTGCCGGACAGCATGTCGGCCAGTGCGTCGCCCACCTTGGCCGGGCCGCGGCGCCGCTCGCTCAAGTTCCCTCCGACAGCGCGCCGCCGGCAATGCGATAGCGCGCCAGCCGCGTGAACCGCCCCGGGATCTCCTCCGGCCTCGGCACGCAGAGCACGACCTGGCCGACGCCCGCTTCCAGCAGGAGGTCGAGCACGCGCGCCGCACGCCGGTTGTCGAGCTCGGCAAACGGGTCGTCGAGCAGCAGCACCGGCAGCGTCGCGCGGCAGGCGCGGAGCGTGGCCGCCTCCAGCAGGCGCAGCGCGATGGCCCCGGTGCGCTGCTGTCCGGCTGAACCTACCACACGCAGGTCACGGCCATCGAGCGTCAGCGCGAGGTCGTCGCGGTGCGGCCCGGCATGCGTGCTGCCGCGGCGCAAGTCGTGCTCGCGGGTGCGCTCGAGCGCGGCACGCAGGGCGCGGGCGCTCGCGCCGTCCTCCGGCAGCGACGTCGCGTACGCCATGGCGGCGCGTCCGGGCTCCCCGATGGCGTGCGAGAGCCGCGTGAACTCGACCGCGTGCGCGCCCAC
>CAYQCP010000151.1:0-2180 GCA_964416005.1 uncultured Gemmatimonas sp. | reverse complement strand
GCCTCGGCAGCCAGCTCGCCCCACCGCGCCCCTTTCGTCGGGGCCCGGCCGGTCGGATGTCTTGCCCATGCCATTGTCTCCAGCGCGCGTGATGCTCCGGACCGTTCACATATAGCGGCGCGCGGTGCGCGTTGCCCCCTGGAGCATAAAAAATGTCCATGACGATTATCGCCGTGATCGCCGGCGGCTTGTTTGCCAGCGTGGTCGCGTGGTTTGTCGGAAGGAAGCAGGGAATGACGGCGGAACGGGACGCGCGGAATGCGGCGCGCGAGACCGCCGAACAGATGTCGAAGCGGATCCTTGGCGAGGCCGAGCGCGACGCCGAAGCGCTGAAGAAGCAGGCGGTGCTGGCCGGCAAGGAAGACGTGATGAAGGCCCGCGAGGAGTGGGAGGCGGAGGCACGCCACCGCCGCGGGGAGATCGAGATCGAGGAAAAGCGCCTCATGGACCGCGAGGTGCAGCTCGACAAGAAGCTCGAGCTGCTCGAGACGCGCGAGCGCGACCTCGGACGCCGGGCCAGCGACCTGGGCCGCAAGGAGAAGGGCGTCGAGGAGAAGCAGGCCGAACTCGACAAGATGGTGGGCGACGAGCGCCGCCGGCTGGAGCAGGTGGCCGGGCTCTCCGCGCAGGAGGCCAAGGCCGAGCTGATTCGCCGGATGGAAGAGGAGGCGCACGCCGACGCCGCCAACAGGATCCGCGAGATCCGCGAGACGGCCAAGCGCAACGCCGACCGCGAGGCGAAGAAGATCGTCGCCCTGGCGGTGCAGCGCATCGCGGCCGAGCACACGAGCGAGATCACGCAGACGGCCGTGTCGCTCCCCAAGGACGAGATCAAGGGACGCATCATCGGGCGCGAGGGGCGCAACATCCGCGCGTTCGAGCTCGCCACCGGCGTGGACGTCATCATCGACGACACGCCCGACACGGTGGTGATCTCGTGCTTCGACCCGGTGCGCCGCGAGACGGCGCGTCTGGCGCTGGCGCGGCTCATCGAGGACGGGCGCATCCACCCCGGGCGCATCGAGGAAGTGGTGGAGAAGGCGCGCAAGGAAGTGGACGCCGGCATCATCGAGACGGGCGAGCGCGCCGCGTACGACGTGGGCATCCACGGCCTGCACCCGGAGATCATCAAGCTCGTCGGGCGCATGAAGTGGCGCACCTCGTACGGGCAGAACATCCTCGACCATTCCAAGGAAGTCGCGCACCTCGCCGGCATCATGGCCGCCGAGCTGGGGCTCGACGTGGCGCTCTGCAAGCGCGGCGCGCTGCTCCACGACCTGGGCAAGGTGCTGACGCACGAGCACGAAGGGACGCACGTGCAGCTCGGCGTGGAGATGGCGACGAAGTACGGCGAGAACCCGTTCGTCGTGAACTGCATCGCCGCGCACCACGACGACGTGCCGCACGAGAGCGAGGAGTCGGTGCTGGTGCAGGCCGCCGACGCCATCAGCGGGTCGCGCCCCGGGGCGCGCCGCGAGGCATTTGAGACGTACGTGAAGCGGCTCGAGGGGCTGGAGAAGATCGCCTCGAGTTACCGTGGCGTGGATCGCGTGTTCGCCATCCAGGCGGGGCGCGAGATCCGCGTGATCGTCAACCCCGACGACGTGGATGACCTGCGGATGCAGTCGCTCACCGACGAGATCGCGCGTCGGGTGGAAGCCGAGCTGCAGTATCCGGGGCAGATCAAGGTCGTCGCCATCCGTGAGAAGAGGACCGTAGACATTGCCCGCTAACGTACTGGACGGCGTGGACGCCGCCAAACTCATCGATGGCGTTGCCATCGCCAAGCAGGTCCGCGCTGAAGTCGCGCGCGATGCCGCTGCGCTGATTGCGCGCGGCGTGACCCCAGGCCTCACTGTGGTGCTTGTCGGGGACGACCCGGCGAGCGCGGTCTACGTGCGTGCCAAGGAGAAGGCGTGCATCGAGGCCGGGATGAACGGCAAGACCATCCGCCTCCCCGCCGAAACGTCGCAGGCCGATCTGCTCGCGCTGATTGATCAACTCAACGCCGACACGACGGTGCACGGCATCCTCGTGCAGATGCCGGTGCCCAAGCACATCGACCCGCAGGCGGTGATCCTGCGCATCTCCGCCGCCCAGGACGTCGACGGCTTTCACCCCGGGAACATGGCCCGCGGCCGGCTTGGCGAGAGAGACGGCCTCGCCCGCGTCACGCCCGC
>CAYQCP010000150.1:0-2218 GCA_964416005.1 uncultured Gemmatimonas sp. | reverse complement strand
TACCCTCTACCGTCTACCATCTACCATCTGTATTTCGAGATTCCCGATCAGTCGCAGCAACTCCGCCTGCTGTCCGAGCCCGCCCACGACGAAGCGCAGGTGCGCCGCGTCGGCGGGGAACTGCCCGAACGTCGGGTCCACCGGCACCCACTCGTCGAGCCAGACCTCGGGCCAGGCGTGGTAGTAGAACTTGCCGCGTACGTATGCCAGTCCGGTGGCGATGCGCGCCGGGATCCCGACGGCGCGCGCGAGCGCCACGTAGAGCTGCGTGTGCTCGTTGCAGTCGCCGCGGCGGGCACGCAGCACCTGCAGCGCGTTGGGCACGCTGAAGGTCACTTCCTTGGCCAGCGAGTCGTACACCCACCGGTTCAGCCGCTCGGCGACGCGGCGCGCGTCGCGCTCCAGGCCCGTGATGGCGATGGCCTTCTGCACGATGGCGATGTCGTTGGACTGCAGCAGCGGCTCGGCGGCCAGTTCGGCGCGGAACCGCGCCAGGAACTCCGGCGCGCGCGTGGTCAGTGAATACGACTTGGCCGGCAGCGTGGCCCGCTCCACGAGGAGCGTGTCGCCGCGCAGCGTTTGCTGGCCGCCGGCGAGGTCGTAGCCGTCCAGCGAAACGCCGGTCAGCCGCACCCGAAGGCGCGGCAGCGCCTGCGCGCTCAGCGAGACGCCGGCGGAGATGGCCGTGCTCTCGAAGATGTCGCGGTCCGCCGCCGTTCCGCTCGCTGCCGCCGCGTCCCGCGCGATCCGCCAGTTCTCGAACGCGAGTTCATACGCCATGCGGCGGAGTGTGATCCCCGCCGACTGCTTTGCCTGCACCACGCGCCCCTGCGCGTCCACCCACGTGTCAAATCCCGCGCCTTCCTCTCCCACCACGTGCCAGGCGCGCACCGTGTCGGTGAGGGCGCTCTTCCAGACGCGCGCCGCGGCGTCGAAGCGCGCGGAATCGTCCACGACGAACAGGCTCTCCGCCATGACGGTGAGCGCGACATCGCGGGACTGCATCTGCTGCGGGTCGAAGGTGGGCACGCGATACGTCTTGCCGCGCTCGGGCGCCTCGCCCAACGCCACCGCGAGCGGCGCGAGCGTCGGCACCAGCACCGGGCCGCGCACGGCGACACGCTGCGTGTCCGCCGCCTGGCCCGGCACGTCCATCGCGAAGATCACCAGGCTGTCGCCCTCGATGCGCCCGACGACGCGCATCGGCGTTTGCGCCGCCTCCGCCTGCACGTCGAAGGTGCGAAGGGCGAGTGCGCGCGAGAGCAGCACCACCGAGCGCGCCGATGCGCGATGCACCGTGCCGGCGAGCGGCAGGTCGGCGACGAAGTAGTCCGTGACCTCGATGCCATTCGCAACTGTGTCGACCGTCGTGGACGCGAAGCCGATGCGCACGCCGTTCTGTTCCACCGTATAGAACGTGGAGCCCGGGCTCAGGCGCATCGCCGCCTCGGCGAGTCGCTCGGCCCTCCCCTGGAAGAACTCGCGGCGCACGAGCAGGGCCAGCCCGCCGCTCCAGGCGACGAGCAGCAGCACCGCGATGAGCATGCGGCTGCGACGGCGTTCGAGGCGGCTCATCTGGACGCGCGCTCGCGGACGCCGGCCGTGCTCACCTGCGGGTGTGCTGGCACGCGGCGCGTCACCGTCCCTGCGCCTCGCGCATGTGGCGATAGGCCACCGCCGCGTCGGTGGGCCGGCCGAGGCGGTCCAGCACGATGCCCACGCCCTTGAACGCGCGCCAGTTGGCGGGGTCAAGCCGGGTCGCATGCTCGTAGGCGCGCAGCGCGGCGGCGAGCTGGTCCACGTGATTGAGTGCCTCGCCGAGGTAGAAATGGGCGAGGGCGTCCTCGGCGCGCTGGGCCGCGGCCTTCTGGAGCGGCTCCACCGCGTCGCGCCACCGCGCGCGCCGGCAGGCGAGGATGCCCACCTGCAGCTGCACCTCCGGGTCATCGGCGCGCAACTTCGCGGCCCGTTTGAGCTCGACCTCGGCCAGGTCGTACTTCAGGCGGCCGCCGAGCAGGAACGCCCGTGCACAGATGAGTCGCAGCTCATCGCCGCCGGCCGCGAGGCAGACGTCCAGCGCCTCGAGCGCGGCGCTCGTGTCGCCGTGCTTCTCGAGCGCGTGTGCGTACGCGATGGCGGCCTCCGCGTCACGCGGCGACATCTCCGTGGAGCGCTTCAGCGGATCGAGCGCGGCCGTCGGCACCGCCACGGGGGCGGG
>CAYQCP010000149.1:0-2257 GCA_964416005.1 uncultured Gemmatimonas sp. | reverse complement strand
ATCTCGCCGAGGACCTCAAGCACGACCGTAAGGTTGCGCTCAAGGTGCTCAAGCCAGAACTCGCCGCCGTGCTCGGCGCCGAGCGGTTCGTGGTGGAGATCAAGACGACGGCGGCGCTGCAGCATCCGCACATCCTGCCGCTGTTCGACTCGGGCGAGGCCGACGGGTTCCTGTATTATGTGATGCCCTATGTCGAGGGCGAGACGCTGCGCTCGAAGCTCGACCGTGAGACGCAGTTCAGCGTCGAGGAATCGGTGCGCATCACGACGCAGGTGGCCGACGCGTTGGACTACGCGCACCGGCACGGGGTGATCCACCGCGACATCAAGCCCGAGAACATCCTGCTGCACGAGGGACGGCCGATGGTGGCCGACTTCGGCATCGCGCTGGCGGTGAGCGCGGCGGCCGGCGGGCGCATGACCGAGACGGGGCTGAGCCTCGGCACGCCGCACTACATGAGTCCGGAGCAGGCGACGGCGGAGAAGGAGATCAGCGCGCGCAGCGATGTGTACTCGCTGGCGAGCGTGCTGTACGAGATGCTGGCCGGCCAGCCGCCGCACCTCGGCGGATCGGCGCAGCAGATCATCATGAAGATCATCACGGAGACCGCGCCGTTGGTGACGACGCTGCGGAAGTCGGTGCCCCTGCACGTGTCCGCGGCGGTGGCCAAGGCGCTCGAGAAGCTGCCGGCGGATCGGTTTGCGTCGGCGGCGGAGTTTGGCGCCGCCCTGATGGACCGCGGATTCACCACGCAGACTTCCACGGCGGGACTCGCCCACGGCGCGACGGTGCGCTCATGGAAGGGCTGGGTGCGGGATCCTCGCTCGTGGGCCGCGTGCGCGCTGCTGGTGGCGCTGACCGGATGGGCGCTGAGCCCCGCACCCGCCGAGCGCGTCATCCGCGTGAGCGTCGCCTTTCCCGACGAGGAGAGGCTGCGTGGCGAGGGGACGCGCCGCTTCGCGCTCTCGCGGGATGGCAGCCGGATGGTGTACATCGGCCCATCCGCCACCGGCACGCAGCTCTGGGTGCGAGATCTCGACCAGCTTTCGGCGCGGCCACTCGCCGGCACAGAAGGGGCCCAGGCGCCCTTCTTCTCGCCCGACGGAAACTCCATCGCCTTCCTCACCGGCAATCCGGGCGACGTGCGCACGATTCCAGCCGATGGCGGTCCCGTCGTGAGCGTCGTCCGTGATGTCGCCTCGCCGTGGGGCGGCGACTGGGGAGACGACGGCAAGATCTACTTCGACAACGCGGACTCCCGCATTGCACGTGTCGCGGCGGAGGGTGGTCCCGTCGAGGTGGTGAGCGAGCTCGACTCGGCGCGCGGCGTGACCGAGCATGACTGGCCGCAGCTCCTGCCGGGCGGCAAGAAGGTCCTGGTGCAGCTCTGGCACGGCAGCGTCGCCGACGCGACGCTCGGCGTGCTGGACCTCGAGACGCGTCAGGCGACCGAGGTGGTCAAGGCCGCGTATGGCCGCTTTGTCGCCGGCCACCTGCTCTATTCCACGTTCGATGGCCAGTTGGTGGCGGTTCCCTTCGACGTCAGGAAGTCCGCCGTGACCGGAAAGCCCGTCACGCTGAACGAAACCGTGAATGTGGATGCGCTCAGCGGCGCCGCGCAGTTCGATGTGTCGGAGACCGGCATGCTGGTGTACACGCCGGGCGACGCCACAGGGAACCAGCAGATCATCTGGGTGGACCGGACCGGCAAGGTCGTGCCTGTCGATACGACGTGGCGTGGGCGCTTCGGCTCCGTCTCCCTCTCGCCCGATGGGTCTCGCCTGGCAGTCCAGGCGCTCTCCGCGGCCGGCGATCAGATATGGGTCAAGCAGCTCCCCGTCGGACCGGCTACGCTGGTGACGGCTGGCACGGGCAACAACATCCGTCCCGTCTGGATGCCGGATGGGCGCCGGCTCGCCTACATCTCAAGTCGCAGCGGTGTTCGCGGGGCGTGGATCCAGCGGTCCGATGCGAGCGCGGTGGCGGAGTCGCTGCTGGTGGACTCCCGGGCGCCAAACGAGGTGCTGGCGACACCCGACGGCCGGCGGTTCATTCTCCGGTTCTCGGTCGGGTGGGATTTCTACACGCTGACCCCTGGGGCCGACACGGCCCTGCGCCCCCTGCTGGTCGGGCCGGAGCAGGTGTTCGCGCCGGACGTCTCGCCGGATGGGCGATGGCTCGCGTACATCGGCCGGGGCTCAGGACGCGCCGAGCTCTATGTCCGCCGGCTCGACGATCCGAACGCGGCGCGGGTGCA
>CAYQCP010000148.1:0-2296 GCA_964416005.1 uncultured Gemmatimonas sp. | reverse complement strand
GCCCCCGCACAACTTGCCCCGGCTTCGCACCCGTATGCGCGCCGTCCCGAAGCACCGCCACCCCGTTCACGAAGACATCCCGCACGCCGGTGGAGAGCTGGTGCGGCTTCTCGAACGTCGCGTTGTCGATGATCGTGTTCGGGTCGAACACCACGATATCCGCCTTGAGCCCCGGCTTGAGGACGCCGCGATCGTGGATCGAGAGCCGGGTGGCGACCGCCGATGACGCCTTGCGCACGGCGTCCTCGAGCGGCGTCACCCGCTCGTTGCGCACGTACTTGCCGAGCAGGCGTGGATAGTTGCCGTAGGCGCGCGGGTGCACCATGCCGCGCGCGCGTGCCGGATCCTGCGTGCTCGCATCAGTGCCGAACTTCATCCACGGCAGGCGGATCTGCTTCCGGATGTTCTCCTCGCTCATCAGGAAGAGGATTTCGCCCAGCCCCAGCTCCTCGGCCACGTTGAGGTCGATGATCACCTCGGCCCAGTTCTTGTTCATCGCGGCGGCGATCTCGCTGAGGCGCTTTCCCTCGAACTGCTTGTACTCGTCCTTGCGGAAGCCCATGACCATGACGTTCTCGGGCGTTGCGGCCTCGCAGAGATTCTCGTAGCCCGCATCGCGCGCCTGGATCTCGGCGACCATCGTCGCGCGCAGCGCCGGGTTCTTGAGGTTCTCCAGCAGCTTGCCGTTCTCCGCGTACTTGGGCGGGATGCAGCTCGCAAACGAATTGCCGCCGGCCGGATACAGGTACATGTCGGCCTGCACGTCGAGTCCGGCCGCGCGCGCGCTGTCGATCTTGGCGATGGCGATGTCCATCTTGGGCCAGTTGCGCACGCCCGCAGCCTTGAGGTGGTAGATCTCCACAGACACCCCTGCACCCTGCCCGACCTTGATGGCCTCCTCAATGCCCTCGAGGAACTTGTCGCCCTCGCTCCGCATGTGCGTGATGTAGACTCCGCCGTACGGCGCGACCGCCTTGTTGATCTCGGTCAGTTCCGCTGGGCTGGCGTAGACGTTCGGCGGGTAGATCAGCGCGCTCGCGATGCCGAACGCGCCGTCTTCCATGGCGCGCCGCACCATCGCCTGCATCGTGTCGATCTCCACCGGCGTCGCCGGCCCGATGCCGCCGCCGTGGCCGTAGACGCGCACAGTGCCGTTGCCGACGAATGACCCGATGTTCTGCGACGCGCCGCGGGCGACCATGAACTCGAGCCAGGTGCCGAAGCCGCGCGGTCCCATGAACCGGCGCATCTGCGTCTTCGACGCCGTGTCGGTCTCGAGATCGAGAATCTTGTCGTTCACCGGCGCTGGCGTTTCCCCCTCGCCGAGGATCGCGGTGGTGATGCCCTGCGTCACCATCGAGAGCGCGAGCCCGTCGCCGCGCATGAAGTTGCCGTACGACTGGGCCTGGATGTCGATGAAGCCTGGAGCGACCACGTGCCCCGTGGCATTCACGCGCTGCGCGGCGCTGGCGCGCGCGAATGCGCCGCGCGGACCGATGGAGGCAATACGATCGCCGCGGAGCGCCACGTCGCCGTAGAACCAGGCGGCGCCGGTGCCGTCCACCACTCGGCCGTTCTCGATGACCACGTCATACGCGCTGCCAGTGCCGGAGGCACCTGTGACAACGCCGCCGCGCGGAGCGCAGGCGGCGAGAGCGATGAGCAGGGGGACCGCACGGGAGAGGCGCATAGGGGCTCGCGGGGAAAGGGACCGCGAGAATGTACGGCCCCTCAGCGGGCGGCGGCCATCCCCGCGATCACGCCGTCGAGTCCCGGCCATCCGCTGCCGTTGTACTTGGCGATGGTCACCAGGTAGAGGCGCCCGTCTTCGCCGAACTTCTCCACCACCGCCGCCGCGCCCTTGGCCACCGCTGCGGCGTCGGCGAACGGCGGCTCGAGCTCCTCGGGCATCTGGCCGTTCTCGTGCTTTACGCCGGCCGCGTCGAGGAAGGCCGCCTGGATCTGCGGCTCGAACTCCACATACAGCATGTTGAGCAGGTTGAGTTCGTCGTCGGCAGTCTCGGCGCCGAGCCGCACGACTTCGCGCGCGAGCTTGTCGGCGGGCCACTGCAGGAGCGTGGCCGGGCGGAAGCCGCCGCCGCGCGACACCATGCGCGTGACCATCACGGCGCGCATGTCCTTGCTGCTCTTGATCGCGCGCGTGACGAGTTCGACGCGCCGCGCGGGGGACAGTTGACGGTACGGAGACGGTTGGGACATACCGAAACGTAATCACCTTCAACCGCGAAGCAGTTGTGTTGGAAGTCAAGCGGTGGTGGCTAGGCGTGGCTGCCAC
>CAYQCP010000147.1:0-2335 GCA_964416005.1 uncultured Gemmatimonas sp. | reverse complement strand
CCATGGTGATGGACTTCGGCATCGCGCTGGCGGTGAGCGCGGCGGCCGGCGGGCGGATGACGGAGACGGGGCTGTCGCTCGGCACGCCGCACTATATGTCGCCCGAGCAGGCGACGGCCGACAAGCAGATCACCGGGCGCAGCGACGTGTATTCGCTCGCGAGCGTGCTGTATGAGATGTTGGCCGGCGAACCCCCGCACACCGGGGGCTCCGCCCAGCAGATCATCATGAAGATCATCACGGAGCGCGCACAGTCGGTCACGGAGCTGCGCAAGGCGGTGCCGCCCAACGTGGCGGCCGCGCTCGCCCGCGCGCTGGAGAAGCTGCCGGCCGACCGGCTCGACAGCGCGCGCGCGTTCGCCGATGCGCTGAAGAACCCCGCGTTCAGCACGGGGCTCGCCACATCGGTTGAAACGGCCGGCGCGAGCGCGCTGCGGGTATTCGGGCGGGCCGTCTCCTGGCGCACCGTGGCGACCGTGGCCACGGCACTCGCGGTCATCTTTGCCGCGAGCGCCACCTGGATGATGGTCAGCGCGCGAAACGGTACCTCTGGCGCCGTCGTGACGCGTGCGGAGATCGACATCCTGTCGCAAACGGATACACTGGTCACGGTGCGCGGCCTCGACATCGCCCCGGACGGCTCGGCCTTCGTCTACGCTGCCGTGCAGCGGCCGGACACGACGACCCGCCTCTACCTGCGTCGGGCCGATGATCGGACGGCGCGTGCGATCCCACTGACGGAGGGCGCCACGTACCCAGCCTTCTCTCCCGACGGGCAGTGGATTGCCTTCGTGTTTGGTCGTGCGGAAATCCGGCGCATTCCGGCGACGGGTGGCGCGGTCGAGACTGTCACGAGGAACGCCTCGCCGATGGCGTTCATGAGTGAACTCAGTTGGGGGAGCGACGGTTACCTGTACTACGACAGCGACGGCGCCACCGGACTCAACCGCGTGCCGGCCAACGGCGGGACGCCCCGTGCGTTTCTCGGCGGCGACCCGGAGGATCCCGATCCGCTTCCTGACGGCCGGCATGTGCTGTACACGGAGTGCTGCGCCGACACGTCGGACGTGCGCGTCGTTGATGTCGAGACGGGGAAGAGCCGGTCGCTCGGTGTGCGCGGACGCACCGCGCGCTACCTGCCCGCCGGCTACCTGCTCCTCGTGAACTCTGACGCGATCAAGGCCGTGAAGTTCGATGCGCGAGGAGTTTCCGTCACCGGCGAACCGTTTGCGGTCCTGGACAGCGTCACTAGCAACGGAAGCGTTGGTAGCTTCGCGCTGGCGTCCAACGGAACCGCCGTGTACACGGTGCGGCCGCAAGTTTTCGGATCGCGATTCGTCCCGACGCTTGTCGACCTTGCCGGGCGCGAGCAGCGGCTGCCGCTGCCACCGGCCAATTACAGCACCTTCCGGTTTTCACCGGACGGCCGCCGCCTCGTGTACACGCAGTTCACGGGGGTCTCCGACACGCTTTTCATCCACGACCTGCTGCTCGGGACCACGACGGCTCGCGCGGTGGCCGGGTCCGTCGTCTCTCCGATTTGGTCGCCGAAAGGGACTGAGCTTCTCTTTGCCGTCTTCAACCGGAGCGTCGGCACCAGCCATCTCATCGCCGTTCGGGCAGATGGATCGGGACGACCGGACACCCTGTTGAATGAGCGCTTCGCGCCGTCGGAGGGTCGGGTGGGCTCGACGCCGCTGTCGATCCGTCCCGACGGCCGTCGCGTGCTCCTGGCGCGTGTTACCCCCAGCGCGCAGGACCTGCTCGTCGCCCGCTGGGATTCCACGTTTGGTCCCGTCACCGAGTACCTCGCTGCCAACTGGCGAGAGTACTCGGGCAGTCTCTCGCCGGACGGACGATGGGTGGCGTATGTGTCGGACGAGGAGGCCAACACTCCCGGCGCTCCGCGGCAGCGAGTCTACGTGCGGTCGTTCCCGGAGCCAGGAGAGCGCTACACGGTCTCGGATAGCCTTGGAGCGTATCCACGGTGGTCGCCCGATGGCCGCACCATCTACCACTGGCGCGGGTCGACCCTGGTCGCCGCCGCCGTGCGCACCACGCCCACGTTCGCAGTGACCGCGCGGCGCGACCTCTTCACGCGCCCAGCCTCCCGGCCCTCGAGCTTCGACGTGCATCCGGACGGCAAGCGCTTCGTCATGGCGACGCTCGAAACGCCGGGCGGAGCGGGAGTCCCGCAGGCGCTGCGCCAAACGACGCGCCTGGTGCTGGTCGTGAACTGGATTGAGGAACTCCGGAAGAAAGCGGAGGGACGAAAGTGACGAGTCCACTCATTGCTGCCCTCGCCGACCGCTACCGCATCGAGCGCGAGCTCGGC
>CAYQCP010000146.1:0-2346 GCA_964416005.1 uncultured Gemmatimonas sp. | reverse complement strand
TTGCTTGTTGAATTCGGCATCAGAAATCGCAATCCGGATTCCGGATCCTCAATCCGTGGTAGATTGCAGTCGTGCCCGCCCCCTTCTTCTACAAGCTCTCCAACGGCTTCCGCCTCACGGTGCGCCCCGCCTTCCTGCCCGACCAATCCTCGGTCGCGCAGGGGCAATTCGTCTACGCCTACTTCGTGCGCATCGAAAACGTCGGCACGCGGACGGCGCAGCTGCTGTCACGACGCTGGCTCATCCACGACGATGCCGGCGACGACACCGAGGTCGTTGGCGACGGTGTCGTGGGAGAGCAGCCAGTGCTGGCGCCCGGCGGTGTCCATGAATACCAGAGCTTCTGCGTGCTCAAGGGGCGGAGCGGTTTCATGGAGGGCGAGTACTTCTTCCAGGCGGACGACGGCGAGCGCTTCGCCTGCGAGATCCCGCGGTTTGCGCTCGTCGCGGAGGGGTGGTAGCGTCCGGCATGGTTGAAGGCGTCGGCCGGTACACTCGCGAGGCGATCGCGGGCATGGGCTCCGCGGGGCGCATGGTCTTTGGCGCCATCCGGGCCTCGCGCGACGTGCGCACGTGGCGACCTCACGCCACCGAGCAGATGATCAGGCTCGGGGTGGGCTCGCTGCCCATTGCCGTGCTCATCGCCTGCTTCACCGGCATCGTGCTCGCGCTGCTGGCGAGCTACGCCTTCACCAATTCCGTGCCGCGCTACCTCGTCGGCACCCTCGTGCAAAAGACCGTGATGATGGAGCTCGCGCCCGTGCTTACGGGCCTCGCGCTCGCCGGACGCGTGGGAGCGAATATCGCAGCCGAGATCGGGACCATGCGGGTGACCGAGCAGGTGGACGCACTCGAGACGCTCGCCTACGACCCCATCGCCTACCTCGTGACGCCGCGCATCCTCGCCGGCCTCGTGATGTTCCCGGTGGTCGTTGGCGTGGCGATGATGGTGGGCCTTGGCGCGGGCTGGCTGGCGTCCATGGGCCTGCTCGACATGTCGTCGGAACAGTTCCTGAAGGGCGCGCGGTTTTTCTTCTCCGAGTTCGATGTGCGGTATGGCCTGGTGAAGGCGGCGAGCTTTGGGGTGGCGGTCACGGCTGTCGGGTGCGCCGCCGGCCTCGAGGCGCGCGGTGGCGCCGAGGGCGTCGGCGCCGCCGCCACCCGGGCCGTGGTCACGTCTGCGGTGCTGATCCTCGTGCTGGATGCATTCTGGGCCGTCGTCTGGCTCCTTGGGAGGTCCGTCGTATGAAGACACGCTCGAACGACTTTCTGCTCGGCCTCACGATCCTGCTGTCGCTGGCGCTGATCGTCGTCGTCACGCTCTTCCTCCAGCAGACCGAGCTCGGCACGCGGCGCCAGAAGGTGGTCGCGCGGTTCCGCGACGTCGGCCAGGTGACGGTCGGCAACCTCGTGGTGATCCGCGGCGTGAAGGCGGGCTCGGTGGAAGCCGTCGAACTGGAGCCCGGCGGATGGGTGCACGTGCGGCTCTCGCTCGATAAGGACGTGACGCTGCCGCCGGATCCGGTGGTGCTGCTCGGGGCGTCGTCGCTCTTCGGCGAATGGCAGGCCAGCCTGACGCCGCGGCGTTCGGTGCCCGCCGGGGCGGAAGTGGCGCTGCAGCTCTCGGAGAGTGCGGGGGGCGGCGCGGGCATCCTGCCGGGCGCGGTGCTCCCGGATGTGGCGCAGCTGACCACCGTCGCGGGTTCCATCGCCGGCGATGTCGCGTCGGTGGCCGAGCGCTTTCAGGTGGCGTTCAACGACAGCGCGGCGCGCGAGTTGCGGGCCAGCATCCGTAACGTGAACAACCTGTCGTCCGAATTGGCGCGGACGGTGCGCGTGCAGTCGCGCCACCTCGATACCGTGAGCGTCAACGTGCGGGAGGGCGCGGCCAGCCTGGCCCGGGCCTCCACGGCCTTCGCCCGCTCCGTGGCGCGCATCGACTCGGCGACGTCGAAAGGTGAGGTGCAGGCCATCATGCGCGACGTGGCGCGCACCGCTACCCAGGCGCGCGATGCGGCCGAACGGATCAACCGGATGACGACGTCCCTCGAGCGCACCGAGGTCAGTCTGCGGAGCGTGATGTTCCGCGCCGACTCGGTGCTGCTGAAGGTGCACCAGGGGCAGGGCACGCTGGGGCTGATGGTGAACGACCCCGGCCTCTACCGCAATTCGGATTCCCTGATGATGGAACTGCGCGACCTCATCGCCGACCTGAAAAAGAACCCGAAGCGGTACATTCGGCTGACTATCTTCTAAACAGCGATTGAGGATTTGGATCCAGGATTTCGAGAGCCGAATTCAACAAGCAAGTGCAACACGCAAGCGGAAAGCTTCCGCAGGAGTATG
>CAYQCP010000145.1:0-2549 GCA_964416005.1 uncultured Gemmatimonas sp. | reverse complement strand
CGGGTGGTAGTGCGTGTCGACAAAACCCGGCATGATGACCTTGCCCGACACGTCGATGACCCTGGCCCCCTCCGGCACCGGCACGCTGCCGCGCGCCCCGACCCCGACGATGCGGTTGTCGCGCACCACGATGTCGGCGTTCTCGATGATCTCGTGTCCCTTCATCGTGATCGCCTTCGCGCCGCGAAAGACCACCGCACCGCGCGGCACGTCACGCGACGCCGTCACGGTGATGCGGCGCTCGTCGGGCTTGTAGCCCGGCTTCTCCGGCTTCTTGCCGCCGACCGTGTCGGCCTTGGCGATCGAGTCGAGGCGCGCGAGACTGTCCTTCTTCGCCGGGTCCTTGCGCAGTTCCGCCTTCAGCTTCGCATCGGCCTTGAGCGAGTCGTCCACCGCCTTGCCGCGTGCGAGGTCATAGGTCCAGACCGCATTGCCCAACGACCACATCACGCGCGCGCCGTCGGCCGTCCAGGTGGGAAACTCGCCGCCGATCTCGTTCAGCTTGCGCACGGGAACAGCTGCCGTGTTGGGGTCGGCCACCGAGACCGTCGGGGCAGTGGCCCCGGCCTCCGGTACCGTGACCGTGTAGAAGTTCATCCCCACCATGGCCAGCGCCTGGTCGCCCTTCGGCGCCATGATCACGAGCGACGCCGGCGGCGGCTGCGGAGGCGTCGGCTCAGCGGGGTCGAGATGCGTCGGGTGCACGTCCTCCTGCGCTGGACGCGCCGCCCGCCCGCCAATCCAATTCTCGCCGGCCTTCGCGTCGAGCGCCGCGTCGAGCGTCATCGGTGATCCGCCGGCGCCCGGCGGCATTGGACCGGTCACCTTGAGATGCGTCTTGAGATCGGTGCCGTCCCAGCGGAAGGAGACCAACCCCTCGCGTCCGTACGCATAGATGCGATCGGCGTTCGCCGCAAAGTGCGGCGTGCCCATGCCGCTCGTCGGCATGATGACCGTCGCCGCGCCGCCGGCGGCGGGGATCCAGATAAACTCCGATGCCGCGGGACCGAAGAACGCGCCGCCGGCCTCCTGCAGTTCGCGCGCGGCGCCGCGCACGGCCACCACCTTGTCACCGCCTGGCGACCAGGCGAGGTCCGTGTAGAGGCCTGTCGGGGAAATCGACTTGGTGCTCCACACGCGCTTGGCGTCGAGCGTCGCGCGCATGACTTCGCCGCCCGCGGCGTCGGACCACGTCACGTACGCGAGCGACTTGCCGTCCGGCGACCAGGCCGGACCGAACTCGCCGACCGTCGCCTTTGTCACGCGCTGCGGCGTGCCGTTCGGCAGGTCCATCACGTACAGGCGGTCGAGCGCCGAGAACGCGAGCTTGCTGCCGTCGGGCGATGGGGCGATGTCCCGCACCTGCTTGGCCGTGAGCACCGCCGACGTGTCCACGCGATACGCGAACTTCACCTCCGGACCCATCGCCAGCTTGACGTCGGCCTCGAACGGGATCTTCGTCGCCGGCGACTTGTCGACGGGCACGCGCCAGATCTCGCCGCCGTACGAGACGATCACGGCCTTTGAGTCGGGCGTGAAGGCGAATCCGGGGTAGGCGTCCATCGGCGCGCGCGATTCGATCTCATCGCGCTGCACGGGGAAGGCGAGCCAGTCCTCGTCCTGTGTCTGCAGGTTGCGGATGCGCAGGCCCGTCTTGACCTCGAACCGCGCCGCGTAGACGAGGAACTGCCCGTCGGGCGAGAGGGCGGGACGGAACGCCGAGCCGCCGCGCCGCGACATCTGCGACGTGCGGCCAGTCTCACGGTCCCACGTGTAGAGCTGGTACTGCGCGCCGATCGAGTTGTACTGCCAGTCGCCCGTGCGCGCGGCGTACCAGAGATACCGCCCGTCCTTGCCAAAGGCGGCGCCCAGCTGCTTGAGCGTCGGGGCGGGGGCTGGCGTCATCGAGAGCGGCACGCCGCGTCCGCCGTCCACGTGGTACATGAAGAGCTTCGCCGTGCCGAACGTCCCGCCCGATCGCGAGACGACGACGTACTTGCCGTCGGGTGCGAACTCGGGCGAGACGTACTGGTTGGTGTTGCCCGACGTCAGCGCGACGGTGTCCTTGCCGTCCGCGTTCATCAGCCAGACGTTCTCGCCGCCGGAGCGATCGCTGACGAAGACGATGCGCTTGCCGTCGGGGGAGAAACGCGGCTGGGCATCGTAGGCCATGCCGTTGGTGAGCGCCGTCGCCTTGCCGCCCGTGACCGGCATCGAGTAGATGTCGCCGAGGAGGTCGAAGACGATGCGCTCGCCGTCGGGGGAGACATCGAGCGAGATCCACGTGCCCTGGGTCGCCGTGAACGCGTGCGTACGGGCGGCCTTCAGCGGGAGACCGGCGGCGGGGGTCGCGGCGGCGCCGACGGCGGGACCTTGGGCGCGGACCGGAACGGCCGCGGCGATCACCAGCCCGGCAAGGGCGAGGCTACGATAGGACATATCGCGGGGGACAGGGGGGCGAACGGAACGCCGTGCGGGGGGCCGTCGTGGACCTACCCAATTTGGGCGAACGCGCGGCCCCGGGGGAAGTGGCGGCCGTGTTCCGTGGG
>CAYQCP010000144.1:0-2964 GCA_964416005.1 uncultured Gemmatimonas sp. | reverse complement strand
GCCGGCGGGGGACTGCAGACCAGCGGGCTCCGCACCGGGCAGTGGTCAGGTGCGGTGGGCAGGGGTGAAGCGGGGGGGGGGCGCGGGCGGGGGGCGGGGGGGTTTGGGGGCGGGGGACGAGTGGAGGCACGAGGACGGGTGCGGAGGCCGCGTCCCGCCTTCTCCTCCCTCCACTCCTCCCGCCGCACCAAACCCCCGCACTCCGCCCTCATATCCCCTTCAACCCCAGCTGTTCAGCATTGCCCTTCAGCGCCTCGACGACGAACGCGATGTGCGCCTCCAGTTCGACGCCGAGTTCGGAGGCGCCAAGCATGATGTCCTCGCGCGAGACGCCGCGGGCGAAGGCCTTGTCCTTCATCTTCTTCCGCACCGACGACGGTTCGAGGTCGAGGATGCTCTTGCTTGGGCGCACGTAGGTGGCCGCGGTGATGAGACCGCACAGTTCGTCCACTGCGAACAGCGCCTTGGCCATTAGCGATTCGCGCGGCGTGTTGGTGTACTCGGCGTGCCCCATGATGGCGGCGAGGATCTCCTCGGAGACACCGAGCCCGCGCAGGTGCCGCACGCCCTCCGACGGATGCTCCTCGGTGGCCGAATGCGCGTCGTTGGGGAAGCGCTCGTAGTCGAAGTCGTGCAGCAGGCCGGCGAGGGCCCAGGCCTCCTCGTCCGCACCGAACTTGCGCGCGTACGCGCGCATGGCCGTCTCAACGGCGAGCATGTGCTTGCGGAGCGATTCGCTCTGCGTCCATTCGCAAACGAGGGTCCAGGCGGCGCTTCGATCTAGAGTCATGACAGGATTCGGTGCAGGGTGCTGGGAACAGGGTGTGGTGCGGAGTGCGGGGGCTGGGTGGATGAAGGCAAAATACCCCCGCTGCTGCTCCCGCGTGACTATTCGTCGCGCGCCACGCCGGTGAGGGGTTGCCGGCCCACGCGGGTTATGCCGGCGGAATCCGCCGGCCACTCCCTGCGCCGCCGCCTGCGCCGGCACCGGTTCCCGTGCCAGCGCCAGCACCGGCTGCACCGTCGGGGCGCCGGCCACCCTGGCCACCACCGGGGCGGAGTGTGGGATTCTTGACCGACTCGGGCACCTCGGCCCACTGCTCGGGAGTCAGCGCCTTCTGAATGGACTGCGTCGCAAGCACGTAGTTGTTGCGCGCTTCCTGGAGCAGCGGCTGGAGCTTGGGGAACAGCGTCTGCAGGTCACCGCCGCTCTTGGCTTCCTTCTGCATCAGCGCCTCGAGGCGCTTGGTCAGCTCCTCCGACTTCGCGTCCAGCGAATCGCCAATCCCCTTGAGCGTGGCGACCTGCGCCGGCGTCAGCTTGAGCTCGGCGCGGATGTCCATCAGCGGCCTGACGGGATTGGGCGCGAGACGGCGGACCATCGCGCGCACGTCGAGACCCGGCCGGTTGTTGGTGCCGGCGCGCAGCGCTCCCTCGAGAAGCTGCCGCTGGCGGTCCACTCCAACCTGCATGCGCGCCGTGAGCGAGATCTGGAACGGATTGCGCAGCGCCGACCGCGACAGCGCGTTGCTGCCGAAGCGCTCGTTCACGACGTAGCGGAACGCGCCGGCCGCCGGATCGAATCCGCGGACGTACAGCAGGGTGTTGTCCACGAAGGTCGGCTGTCCCCAGCCGCGCAGCTTGTCGGTGCCGTGCAGCAACTGGTCGAGCCCGGCGAGCGGATTCACGAGCCCCACCTGAAGCTGCAGCCGGCGCCCGATGGTCGGGCCAAGCTGCGGGCGGAAGTTGAGCTGCATGTCGAGCGAGGTGGACCAGGGCGCGTGGCAGCTGTTGCGGCCGGCGACCGTGCCCATCTGCGACAGCAGGCACGCACGCGCCGCGCCCGGGACGACATCGAGGAGCCGCTGCATTCCAGCGGCCAGCGCGGTGTCGCCGGCGGCGGCGGGATCGAAGATGAAGGCGCGGTCGTTGCGCGAGCCGTCGCCATTGATGTCGCCGCCGACGCGCGGCGTGTACGGCTGCCCGGAGTTCACGCGAAGGATGGCGGTAACGTCCATCCACGGACGGGCGAGCCAGGTGAGCGATCCGTTGATGCCGTGCCGCCGCTCGAGGTCGCTGGTGGTGACGCGCAGGATGTTGGGATCGCCGCTCGTGGTGGCCGACGAGAAACCGCCTTGCGCGCTGCCGCCCGAGAAGCTCGACTGGTCCGTGGAACGGGTGAACGTGTATGAAACGTTCCAGATGAGCTGGCGGAACGAGTTGCCGTTGAGCGATGCCGTGAGCTGCGTCGTGTGTGACACGAGCGGCGAGGCGACGTTGAAGACGAAGCCGTATTCGGGATGCACGCGCGACGCGGCGAGCGTGGTGACGCCCGAGAACGGCACGATGGTGGGCGCCGGCACGTAGACAGGGCGGTTCTCCTCGCGGGCGAGGCGGAACTGCGGCGTGGGCGACAGGTTGAGGTCGGTCACGCCGTAGAGGCTGGTGCCAAGTGAATACGATGCATCGATGCTGGCGTTGTAGCGCTGCAGGAAGCGCTTCGACACGCCGAGCGAACCGCGAATCGAGCGCGGCGTCGCGAAGCCGGGATCGAACGCGGTGACGTTGGGGCGCGTGCGGCTCAGCGGCACGCCGGGGCCTGAGCCGTCGGCGCACATCGTGGGAATCGTCGAGAAGTCGTGCAGGTACGACGTCCAGTCGGGAATCGGCACGGCGCTGCCGACGCAGACGAGTTGCGTCTCGGCGCCGGGAAGTCCGGTGGCATCGATGGCCGACGAGAAAAGCTGAGTCGGGGCGCGCCCGCGGAACTCGCCGATGCCGCCGCGCACGATCCACGGCTGGGGGATCTGCGGCGCGGCCGCATTGCCGACGATGCCTCCGAGCATGCCGGCGAGGCCACCCATGCCGCCGCTCGGACCACCACCACCGCCCAGCGCGCCGCGTCCGCCGCCTCCGCCGCCCGCCCCAGGCGCGCCCGCCCCCGGTGCACCGCCGCCAGTCGCG
>CAYQCP010000143.1:0-3075 GCA_964416005.1 uncultured Gemmatimonas sp. | reverse complement strand
CACGAGTGCGGCCGCCCGTGCGCAGCGCGCCAAGGAGCGGTTCAGCGTGGTGCGGTGGAGCCCGGCCGGCGACGCACTCCTCGCGCAGAACATCGAGGGTTTCTGGATGGTGGATGTCGCCTCTGGCGCCAAGGAGATGATCGTCGGCCTGCCCGACTCCACCTCCTCCGCGCCTCGTCCGCAGCTGACGGCGTGGAGCGAGGACGGCCGCTACCTCTATTTCGCCGAAAACTCGCGCACGGCGTGGGACCGCGCCGTCATCCGCTACGACCGCCAGTCCAGGCAGCGCGCCGAACTGGCCCGCGGCGCCAGGTTCTTCAATGGCCTGCGGTTGTCGAAGGAGGGATCGACCGCCGTGTTGTCGATGGCCGACGGCAACCGCGTCGCTGACGTGTACGTGGCCGACGCGCAGCTGGGGTCACTGCGTCGCGTCATGGAGGCGAATCCGCAGCTGGCGCAGAAGCCGCTCGCCAAGACGGAGCTGATCAAGTACCTCGACGCCGACGGCAAGTCGCGCTACGGCGTGGTCTACCTGCCCGCGGACTACCAGAAGGGGACGCGCTACCCGACCGTCTTCCTGATCTACGAGGAGTTCTTCGACAACACGTGGGACGCCGTCGCCAACCTGCTGACGGCGCATGGCTACGTCGTGGTGAAGCCGAGCGTCGGGTTCGAGATCGGCTACCCGGGTGAGGCGTGGCAGAAGGGCGTGCTCGCCGCGGCCAACGAGGTCATCCGGATGGGCATCGCCGACAGCGCGCGGCTTGGCGTGCACGGCACGAGCTACGGCGGCTATGCCACCAACCTGCTGATCACGTACACCGACCGCTTCAAGGCCGCCATCAACATGAGCGGGAAGGTGGACATCATCTCGTTCTACACGGACAGTCCGCGGCTGGGTGTGCGGAACGTTCACGCGGCGGAGAAGAGCCAGGATCGCATCGGGGCGACGCTCTGGCAGCAGCCCCAGAAGTACGTGGAGCATTCGGCCATCATGTTCGCCGACCGCATCAAGACCCCGCTGCTGCTGATGACCGGCGGTGAGGACCACAACGTGCCGGCCATCAACACGCGCGAGATGTATTACGCGTTGCGACGGCTCGGAAAGACCGTGGTCTGGGCCAACTACGTGAACGGTGGGCACGGCACGCCCAACACGACCGAGGCGGACTTCGTGGACTACCACCAGCGCGTGCTGGACTGGTACGCCAAGTACCTCAAGCCCGCCGGGACCGCGCCCTCGACGGACCGATAGTCGGAGCTGTCTCTGGTGCGCCGGCCGCCAGGCCGGCGCACCGTCCCGCGTCCGCCGCGCGCGTGCGCCTTACGCCTGCAGGGCCGTGGCGGTCCGCGCGAGTGTCGTGCGGAGGGCGGCGAGGTTGTCGCACACGATGGTGCCGCGGCTGTCGATGCCGGCGGCCGCACGGGCGGCGGCCGCGCCGCCGAGGACGAGCGGGACCGCCGCGGGAAGCTGCTCGCGCACGGCATGCAATTCCGCCACGAGACGCGGCAGGTCACCGCTGTACACGGCGGACAGCGCGACGACGCGGGCTTCGCACGCAATTGCGGCGTGCACGATCTCGGCGGCCGGTACGTCCACGCCGAGGTAGGTGACGGCCCACCCTTCGATGGTTGCCGTCGCCGCCACCATCGCCGCACCCACCGCATGCATGTCGCCCGAGGGAGTGGCGACGAGCACGCGCGGCGCTCCGGCCGGCATCGGCGCCGTGCGCACGGTCTCGAGGATGAGTGCCTTCACGACGCGCGACGCCAGATGCTCCTCGGCGATCGTGAGTTCGCCGACGACCCACGCGTCGCCGATGTCGCGCATGAGGGCCGGCACGAACGGGTCGAGGAACCAGCCCATCCCCTCGCGGGCGATGACACGTCGCAGTTGCGCATCGAGCGCGGGGGCGTCGAGCGACGCGACCGGCACGCGCGCGGCCGCGACCACGCGCTCGAGCGATGGCGCGCTGTCCACGGCGACGCTGGCGTGTGCCGTGTCGTCCTCCGTGGCGAGCTGCGCCAGTTCCTCATCGCTCATCGCCGCCACGAGACTGATGTTGCGGCCGTGCCGCGTGGCCGCGGCGAGCAGGCGCAGGCGACGAATGTCCGCATCCGTGTACAGGCGCTGATGGCCGGCCGAGCGCGACGGAGCAACGGCGCCGTACCGGCGCTCCCAGACGCGAATCACGTCGCGTGACAGCCCGGTTCGAGAGGCGACGACGGCGATGGGGTGCCCGGTGGTCTGGGTGCCGTGAATGCCGGAGTGGTCAGTCTGCATGTCTAAAAATATAGCATTTGTCTAACCTTTGTCAATGTATATACTTAGACATGGACTTGACAATAGCCAGCAATTCGCTAGTATTCTGGCATCGAAGCTGGACAACACTAGGACAACGCCAACTGGAGCGAGAGATGAACCCGATGAAGATCGTTGCCTTCGCCGCTGCCGCAGTGCTCGTTGCGACCCCCGCACAGGCGCAGATGATGGATGACAGTGCGCACAAGGCCGAGAGCAACACCATCGTTGACGTGGCGGTCGGCGCTGGTTTCAACACCCTGGTCGCGGCCGTGAAGGCGGCGGGTCTGGTGGACGCGCTGAAGGGGACCGGGCCGTTCACGGTGTTTGCCCCGACGGATGCGGCGTTCGCGAAGCTGCCGGCCGGCACGGTCGAGGCGCTGCTCAAGGACCCGGTCGCGCTCGGCGCGATCCTGAAGTACCACGTCGTGTCGGGCAAGGTGACGGCCGCCGACGTGATCAAGAGCAAGGGCGGCAAGACGCCGACGCTGAACGGCGCGACGCTCGACATCCAGGTCCAGAACGGCAAGGTGCTGGTGAACGGCGCGACGGTGACGTCGGCCGACGTAATGGCGTCGAACGGCGTCATTCACGCTATTGACACGGTCGTGCTGCCGCCGGCGTCGAAGTAAGCGCAGCCACCGTTGGGCGCGCCGACTGCGAACCCCGCGGTCGGCGCGCTTGGCATTCGTGGCTGGAGAGGACGCGGGACTAAGGGGGGAGGAGGAGGGGGTCTTAATCACAGAGACACGGAGAAGCACGGAGGGCCACAG
>CAYQCP010000142.1:0-3244 GCA_964416005.1 uncultured Gemmatimonas sp. | reverse complement strand
TGCCGGCGCCGATGGACGTGCAGTCGCCGTCGCCCATCGTCACGAAGACGGTGAGCTCAGGGCGATGCAGCTTGATGCCCGTGGCCACTGGCAGGGCGCGGCCGTGCAGGCCGTGGAAGCCGTACGTCTTCATGTAGTGCGGGAAGCGCGACGAACAGCCGATGCCGGAGACCATCATGGTCTGCTCGGGGATCAACTGCTCGGCGGCCAGCAGGCGCTGCACCGCGGTGAGCACCGAGTGGTCGCCGCAGCCGGGGCACCAGCGCGCGCGGGCGCCCTCGTACTCCGACATCTCGTAGTGGTGGTCGTCGCCCTGGTCGAGGACCGGGAGCAGTCCACAGGTATAACTCACTTGGCACCCCCACGCGGCATGCGGCCGCGAATGGCTTCGAGGATCGACATCGGACGCAGCGGCTCGCCGGGGACGCGTCCCCAGCAGTCCACGTCCACGAGGGTCGCATTGCGCAGCAGGATGCTCAGCTGGCCGCGCCGGCGGTTCTCCTCGGTCACGTATGGGTCGCCCATCTCGTCGGAATAGTTGATCTCGACGGTCATCACCTTCTTGAACTTCCTGAAGATCTCCTTGAGGCCGGGCTCGAGCGGCGACAGGAAGCGCAGGTGCAGCGCGGAGACCTTGAGGCCGTCCTTGCGCGCGCGGTCCACCGCTTCCTCGATGGCGCCCTTGGTGCTCCCCCAGCCCACCACCAGCAGGTCACCGCTCTCCTCGCCGTACACCGTGGGCGGCGTCAGCAGGCTCTGCAGCACGGCGATCTTGCGGCTGCGCATGGCCGACGAGTGCTGATGGATGTCCGAGCTGTACGCGACCTTGGAGCGGTCGTCGTGCGCCAGGCCGGTGAGCGTGAACATGCCGCCGGGACGCCCGGGGATGATGCGTTCGCTCAGCCCCGTCTCCTTGTTCCAGTCGTAGGGCTTCTGCCCGTCCCGCACCGGCGCCAGATCGAGCGGCGCGGCCTGCCACTTCTCGTCCAGTTCCGGCTTGGGATACGGCGACACGCCGGTCGCCAGGTTGGCGTCAGTCATCACCATCACCAGCGTGCGGAACGCCTCGGCGAGGCGGCGCGCGGTGATCATGATGTGGAAGCACTCTTCAATGGTCGCCGGCGCCATGACGATGTGCGGCGCGTCGCCCGTCTGCCCGTAGATCGCGGCGAGCAAGTCGGACTGCTCAACCTTCGTCGGCAGGCCGGTGCTGGGACCGCCGCGCTGCACGTTCACCAGCACCAGCGGCGTCTCGGTCATGACGGCGAGACCGAGGAACTCGGTCTTGAGCGCCATGCCGGGGCCCGAGGTGATGGTGAACGCCACCTTGCCCGCATACGAGGCGCCGATGGCGACGCCGGCGGCGGCGATCTCGTCCTCCGCCTGATGCACCACGCCGCCGAACTTCTCGAAGACCTCGGAGAGGTAGTGCGTGACCGACGTGGCCGGGGTGATCGGGTACATGGCGCAGAGTTCCATCCCCGCGGCCATGGCCCCCATGCCGATCGCCTCGTTGCCGTTCATCACGACCAGCGGCTTGTCCGCCGCATGCGTCGGAATCTCGACGCGGAAGTCGATGTTGTCCTCGGCCCAGTGGTAGCCCAGCTCGAGCAGGGCGACGTTCTGGTTGTAGACCTCTTCGCTCTTCTTGCGGAAGGCGTGCGCGATCTGCGCCTTGATGAGCTCCATGTCGCGCCCGTAAATGCGGGCCAGCAGGCCCAGGGCGTACATGTTCTTGCCCTTCTTCGGATTGTCCACGATGGTGAGACACTCGTCTTCCATCGCCACCGGGATGATGCGGTAGTGCTTGCCGGAGAGCTCCTTCATCGCCGCGTTCCACTGCGCCACGATGTCGGCGTCCTCGCTGCGCGCCCACTTGTCCTCGACCAGGAGGACCGCGGTGTCGGACAGGGCGTCCACGCGATGCCGGGCGAGGAGCACCTGTTCATTGAAGGCGATCACCAAGTCGGTGCGATCACCCCAGTTGGTGACCTTGTGCTCGCCGAGCCGGATGCGGTTCCCCGACGCTCCCTCGGGAACGCGCGGCGGCGGCTGGATTTCGGCCGGGATGAGCTCCACGGTCCAGACCCCATTGCCCATCTTGGCCGAGACGGCCCCAAAGATCTGTCCGCACTTCTGGGCGCCCTCACCAGAATCGGAGACGATTTCAACGGTATGCTCGGGAACGCGCAGGACCTTCGGCGGCGCTGGAGCGGCGGTAGCGGAAGCGGACATGTTCGCGCTGGCACCTCATGGGGGATGGCGACGGAATGCGCGTTCACGCCTGAGCTGTGGCACCGCTTTGGCCGTGGCGAGCACGCCGGGCTCGGATCACTTGTGAGCCGAAGCAAGTGTCGGGGAAATCCGCCCTTCCGGGCAAAGCAGACACCACCCTCGGCGAATTCAAATTCCCATAGTGGTGGCGCCTCCGTCTGTCGGGGGGAGGTGGGGTATTTACTAAAGGGTTTCCTGACTGCTTTGAGGGCATTTCTAGGGAGGAATCCCTGTCATCCCCTCGGAGGACGGTTGCGTTGAGAATGGTTCCCAAAGAGACTACAGGCGTGCGTTTCTTCGCGATCGTCTTCGGGCTCGCATCGGCGAGTCTCGCGATGGGCCAAGTGCCGGCTCCGGCGACGACGCCGCATGCGCCGGCGGCGCCCCCGGTGGCGCCCCAGGGACCCGCGCTCGCGAGCTACGTCGCGGTGTCGGTGAACGGCGGCAAGCTGCCGTCCACCGACCAGGTGACCGACCCGCACGGCACGCGCTTCCTGGTGGAGTTCGACGAACTCGTGCTCGCGATCCGCGCACAGGGGCAGTTCCGGGCGTCGCTGCGCTACCGGCAGTCGCTCGCGGAAAAGGGGACGGCCCTGCGGCGCGAGCCGATTCAGTCGATGACTGTGTACGGACGGTATGTCGTGCAGGGAAACGCCCTGCGGTTCATTCCGGACCCGAAGCGCGGGGGCAAGGGGATCGAGATTCTCGACGGCACCTTTGCCGCAGGGCGCATCGACGTGCCGTTCTGGTACCGGAACGGGCAGGTGTCGCGGAAGGCGCAGGTGGTGCTGCGGCGGGATCCCACGCGGTTCTAGCGCGCTTCTGGAACGGCGGGCGAGGGGAGTTTTCATCACAGAGAGACGGAGGAGCACGGAGAACTGAGGGAGGGGTTTCTTCATCACAGAGACACAGAGAAGCACGGAGGGCCACAGAGGACTGCAACTGCAACTTCCTGGGAGAACTGCGAGCG
>CAYQCP010000141.1:0-3439 GCA_964416005.1 uncultured Gemmatimonas sp. | reverse complement strand
CGGCTCGTCTCGGCGGTGGCGCGGTCGTACAGTCCCTTGGTGAGGTAGTCGGCCGCCATCGCGTACGGGTCCACCTCCATCACCACGGTCGGCGCGGGCGCGGGCGGCGGCGCGAGTTCCTTGAACAACGTGTCGAGGAGCGTCGGGTCGAAGGCGAACTGGCCGACCTCGCCGCTCATCCGCTGCTCGCCGCCCAGGTCCGGCACCACCGACAGGTCGGGATCCTCGTACTCGAGATCGATGGCGAGCGAGAACTTCTGCGGCACGTAGTACGGGTCGAGCTCGAGCGCGCGGCGCGTCTCGCGCAGCGCCCCGTCGAAGTCGCCGAGGTTCGAGAGCGCGAAGCTCATGTTGTAGTGCGCCTCGGCGAAGTCGGGGCGCGTCTGGATGGCGCGCGCGAAGGCGTTGCGCGCGTCCTCGAACTTGCGGAGCTCGGCCAGCACGAGCCCAACGCCGTTCCACGCCACCGCATTGTCGCTCTCGGTGATGAGCACCTGGCGATAGGCCTCGAGCGCGAGCTGCGCGCGCTTGGCGCGTGAGAGCAGCAGCGCGAGGTTGAGCCGCGCCTTCGCGAAGCCCGGATTGGTCGTGAGGGCGGCGCGGAATGCCCCGATGGCGGCGTCGCGGTCCCCGGCATGGAAGAGCGCCACGCCCAGGTTGTTGGACGCCAGCGCGTAGCGCGGGTCCACCGCCAGCGCGCGCTGGTAGTCGGCCGCCGCCTCGGCGTGCCGCCCCTGCTGGTGCAGCGCGACGCCGTGCTCGTTCCAGAGCTTCGGGCTATCCTGGCGGTCCGCCAGCAGCTGGTCATAGATGGCGAGCGCCGCGGCCGGATCCTGCCGCAACAGGTGCACCTCGGCCGTCGCCTGCAGCACGAGCGGCCGGTCCTCGCCGCGCTCGAGCGCCATCGCGTATTCGCGGAGCGCCTCGGCGAAGTACCCCTTCTGGCGGAACGCGAGCCCGAGGTTGTAGTGCGCGAGACCGTCGCTCTCGGTCACCGTCATGCGCTGCAGCGCGCGCGTGCTGCGGGCGCTGCGCAGCACCTCGTACGCCTCGGGATCGTACTTGTCGATCGCCAGGTTGGCCTGCGCGCGCGACAGCGCCGGGTTCAGCTGCACGGCGCGCTTGCTCGCGGCGAGCGCATCGTCCGGCCGGCCCATGTCACCGTAGATGAACCCCAGCAGGTAGTGCGCGTCAGGATTCTCCGGATTCAGCTGGATGGCGCGCTGCAGCGAGACCAGCGCCTCCTCCGCAAGTCCCTGGTTGTAGAGCGTTTCGCCGAGATAGAACGCGACCACCGAACTGGTGGGGTCCATCTCGAGCGCACGCACGAACCAGCGCCGCGCATCGTCGAGCCGCCCGATGGCCTTCTCGGCCAGCCCGAGCTGCACGATCGCGCCGACGTCCTGTTCGTCGTAGCGCAGCAGCTCCTCGAACTCGCGGATCGCGTCTTCGCTTTCGCCGAGCTGCGCATAGGCGCGCCCGAGCTCCCAGCGCGCGTCGCGATCGTCGGCGCGCACGCGCAGCCGTTCCTTCAGCTCGGCGACGCGGCGGTCGTAGTAGCCCGAACTCGTGTACGCGATCTCGAGGTTCCGCTGCGCAACCTGCATCTGCGGGTCGAGCTCCAGCGCCTTGGTGAAGGCCTGCACGGCCTCCTCGGCGAGGCCCTTGTTGTGGAAGAGCACGCCGAGGTTGTTGTGCGCGCCCGCATCCGACGGATCGATGCGGCGCGCGAGCGCCCGCAGGACGTCGCGGTCCCGGGAGGAGGTCAGCGACGGCCCGCTCACCCCAGCCGCACCGCGTGCAGGATCTGGTCGAGCGAGTCCGCGTCCGGCAGCATGAAGTACAGGCCGCGCAGCGGCTCGTCGCGGTCCTTCAGGAAGAACTCCGTCTCCATGACGAACACCACCGAGGCGGCGCTGCTCGACGCGCGCACCGTGTCGGCCAGCGCCGCGTGCGAGAGCCCCACCGCCAGCTCCGGCGGCGTCGGCAGCAGCCGCATGCCCATGAACTCGGCGAGCGCGTTGAGGTAGGCGGAGCTCAGGATGTTGCCGGCCTCCTGGATGGCCGACTGCTCGTACGCCCCCACCTCCGTGAACGTCCCCGCCGGCTGACGCGACATCAGCTCGGCGAGGCGCATGGCGCTCGTGTGCGAGAAGGTGAGGACGCTCAGGCCCTTGAGGTCGCCCACCATCCTGAGCAGGACCGCGGCCACCGGCTCCGCGCTCGACGACAGCAGCACCGGCAGCTCCGACACGCCCGCCACGGCGAGGCGAGGCACGCTGATCATGATCGTCTCGTCCGTCATCTGCGAGAGCGCGGTGGCGGCGTGCCCCGCCCCGATGTTGGCGACTTCGCGCAGGGCGTCGAGCTGGCGGGCGCTCAGGTTCCGGACATCGTCCATGGGTGCCGTCCTCTAGAAGCGCAGCGTGATGGTCGTGCCCTGACCGGGCACCGAGTCCAGCTCGATGGTCCCGCCGAGATGCCGCACGCGGGCCTGCACCGCATCCACGCCAACGCCGCGGCCCGAGTACCCGCTCACCGTCGTCGCCGTGGAGAAGCCCGGGCGCGCGATGAGGCGCAGCAGCGTGGCCCCTTCGATCTCGGTGACCTCGGGCCCGACGAGACCGAGTTCCTTTGCCCGCGCCAGCACGCGCTCGCGGTCGATGCCGCGCCCGTCGTCGTGCACGCGCACCAGCGCGGCCGATCCATCGCGCGCCACGCTGAGCACCACGCGCCCCGCGCGCGGCTTCCCCAGCGTCTCGCGCACGTCGGGCGCCTCGATCCCGTGATCCACCGCGTTGCGCAGCAGGTGCATCACCGGTTCGCCGATCTCGTCGAGCAGGAAGCGGTCGATCTCGGTGTCCTTGCCCTCGACGGTGAACTCGATCTCCTTGCGCAGCTGCCGCGCCGCGTCGCGTACGAGGCGCGGAAAGCGGTCGAAGACGTGCCAGGCCGGCACCCGGCGGCTCGCCATCACCTCGGCCTGCAGGTCGCTGATGAGCCGCGAGGTGCGCGTGATCTCGTCGTCGAGCGCCGCGTCGCCGCGGCCGGCGGCGAGCTGCAGCAGGCGGCCGCGCGCCGCGGCGAGCTCGGCGATGAGGTTCACCATCGCGTCGAGCCGCGCCAGCTCGATGCGTACGTAGCGCGTGCCGGAGGCGGCCGTCGTGGCGTCCTGCTCCGGCGTCAGGCGCATCGGCGCGCGCTGCCGCCCGCGCCCCGTCGACACCTCGACATGCTCCACGTCGCCGGTGGACGCGATCGCCGCCTCGATCTCCGCGGCGGGCGTGGTGGACACGAGACGGAATGCGAAGGCCTGGGCGGTCTCTGCCGCCTGCAGCTCCACCGCCGGCGGCGACACTGCCACGACGTCGCCCAACGCGCGCGCCCGCTGCAGCGCCATGAACGCGCGCACGCCGGGGAAGACGGTATCGGCCCGCGG
>CAYQCP010000140.1:0-3467 GCA_964416005.1 uncultured Gemmatimonas sp. | reverse complement strand
GACGGCGCTGCCATCAGGGAATACGCCGCTGACTGGTCGAGGTACGGTGCGTCGGCCAGCGCATCGCGCCACGCCGCCGCCGCCGCATCCCACCGCCCCATCGTCGCGTAGAGATCGGCGAACTCGGTGGCGAACTCGCGCGCGCTGCCGAGCGCCTCCACGGCCTGCTGCAGCACCGAGTCGGCCGGTGCCGTGCGTCGGTCGGTGAGCAGAATCCGCACATACTCGCGGTACGGCGACGCCGCGCGCGGATCGATGGCGCGCCACTCCTCGAAGGCACGCCGCGCCGCCGCGTCGCGCCCCAGCGAGCGCTGGGTGCGCAGCAGGGCGCCGCGCAGCGTCGGGTCACGCGGCGCGGCGCGGAGCAGCGCATCCAGCGTCGGCAGCAGCGAGTCCTCCTGCCCCAGCGATGCGAAGGAGCGCTCCAGGCCGAGGACGCCCTGCGTGAGCGCCCCCTGGGCGATGGCCTCGCGATACGCGGTCACCGCCTCGCGGTACTTCGCCGCGTTCTCGAGGTCGAGCGCACGACGCAGCGCTCCCTCGCCCGGCTGTGCCTGCGCGAGCGCCGAGCACGGCGCACCCAGCGCCAGCCACGCCAGCACCGCGAACGCGAACGACCCGCCGAACGCGCGCCTCACGCTACGGCTTCTTGGCCGGTTCTGCCGTCCGCCGTCCGCCGTCTGCCGTCTCGCCGCCTGGCGCGTTCAGGCGCCGGAAGTACTCCAACACGGCGCGGCGCTCCTCCGGCGCGAGCGCGCGCAGCTCGTCCCACGTCGGCGTGCGGAAGCGCAGGGCGTCGCGCCCGCGCACGCTCGCGTCGGGCGGCGCGAACGGCGAGCCCTGATCGCCTGGCTTCGACTCGCGCGGCCCCTGCTCGTCGCGCTCCTCCTGCTGCAGCAGCCGGCCGGCGTCGAGCATCTTGCGGAACAGGCGCTGCTGCCGGTCGAGCGTGGACGGGTCGGCCACCCCCGCCTCGAGCGCCTGCGCGAGCGTGCGCGCCTCGCGCGCCAGCTCACGCGTGCGACCGGTCGCGTCGAGATCCTGCACGTCATCGAGCGCGCGCGCCACCGCGCGCTGCTGCCGCGCGAGCACGCGCGCCCGGTCGAGGGCGGCGGCGTCGGCGCTCTGGCGTCCCTGGCTCGCCGAGGGGAAGAGGTTCGCCATCTGCGCGTTCACCTCGCCCTGCTGCTGCGCCAGCTTCTGGAGCTCGGCGATCATCTCGGGTACTCCGCTCCCTGACTGCGCACCCTCGACGCGTTCGCGGTCACGCGCCAGCGCGCTCGCCGCCTGCCGCAGGGCCTGCGCCGCCTCGCGCATGGACCCCGCCTGCTGCTGCTGGCCGCCCTGCCCCTGCTGGGCGTTGTTCGCATCACGCATCGCCTGGTCCACGCGCTGCTGCGCGTCGCGCACGGCCTGCTGCGTCCCCGGCGACACCATCGCACTCTTCTTGGCCTGCTCCGCGAGCCGCTCGCTCGCGCGCTGCACGCCCTGCTGCAGCGCCGACTGCTGGCCACGCGCGTCCCGCTGCTGCTCCCCTGCTCCCTTCCCCTGCACCTGGTCGGCGAGCTGCTCCTGCTGCCGGGCAAGTTGCATCATCTCCTGCACGGCCTTGTCGAGCGAGCCCGTGACGTCATCCTTCCACGCCGCCACCTGCCGCTCGCGCGCCTCCGACAGCGAGTTGCCCGCCTGCTGCATCGCCTGTGCGGCCTCGCGCGCCGCCTGCTCCCGCACCTGTCGATCGGGCGCCTGCGCCGCGCGCTGCATCGCCTCACGCGACGCTTGCGCCTGACTGGCGGCGGCGTTGGCCTGTCGAGCGCCGGCGTTGGCGCGCTCGCGCTCCAGCCGCTGCTGCAGCTGCTGAATCTCCCTGGCAAGATCCGCGGTCTGCTGCGCGACCGACCGGGCGCGCGCCGGGTCTTGCGCCCCGGAATCCGCCAGTTGCTGCTGCTTGCGCGCCATGGACGACGCGTCCTCGCGCAGCGTCTTCATCTGCCCCTCGAGGGCGGCACGCTTGAGCATCTCGGCGCTTCGCTCCAGCGCCTCGCGCAGCTTCTTCTGCTGCTCGGCAAGGTCCGCCAGGGACTGCCGCGTGCGATCCTGCGAGAGATCCTGCGCCGCCCCTTCGAGCTTGCGCATCGCCGCCAGCAGCTCGGGCGTGAGCGCCTCGCGCATCAGCTTCTGCGCCTCGCGCAGCTGCGCCTGCAGCGAGCTGTCCAGCCCGCCCGCGGCGCGCAGCCGGTCCTCGAGTTCGCGCGTGGCCTCCTGCACCTCGCGCGCGCGCTGGGCCATCTCGCCCTGTTCCTTGCCGAGCGCCTTCGCCTTCTCCGCGGCGTCGAACGCCATCGCGTCGGGCGTTTTGCGCTCGCCCGCCTTCGCCTGGTCCTGCGGCGTTCGCGCGCGCGCTGCTTCGGTCGTGCGCTGCTCCAGCCGCTGCTGCGCCCGCGCCGCCGCCACGGCGCGGCTCACCAGCGAGTCGGCGGCCGCTCGCGCCTCGCGCCGCTGGTCCTCGACGGCGGGCACGTGAAGCAACAGCTCCCGACTCCGTCCCGTCTGCCCCCACGGCGCGTCGTCGCGCGCGCTGGCCTGCACGTGCACCACGTCCCCGGGCTGCAGCGCAAGCGCCGCGAGGTCCACGGCCATCGCCCCGAGGTACGACGGGGCGCCGCCCTCGAAGAGCCGCCGCGCCTGTGGAGCAGTCGTGCGTCCGTCGCCGCGCTGCGTCCAGACCGCGAGCGTCACGTCGCGCAGCACGCGGTCATCCAGCGCCGCGACGGCCACACGCACCACGCCCGTGGGTGCGACCGCGGAGTCGGCGCCCGGCGACAGGAAGTCGATCTGCGGCGCCGAGTCGGGCACCACCTCGAGCTGGAGCGGCGCCGGCAGGTCGGCAATCGGACCAGACGCCCCGTCCGCACGCCACTCCAGCGCGCCGCTGGCGCGCGGCGTGAACCGCCCGCTGAAGCCGCGACCGTTGATCACCAGCGGCACCCGCATGCCTTCGCTGCCGAGTGCCACGTGCTGCAGCGGCTCGGAGGCGCGCCCCGAGATCGTGAGCATCGTGCCCTGCGGTATTCGCAGCGCGCCCTCGGTGGGCAGCGTCTCGTCCGCGCGGCCAAGATAGGCCGGGAAGCGCGCACCCACGGTCACGTCGCCCACGAACGAGCGCTCGGCGAGGCGCAGGCGAAGCGTGTCGCTCTCGGCGCGCCCGTCGGTGGCGATGAGGAGGAGGTCGGCATCGAGCGGCCCGACGCGCAGCGCCGCGGCGTTCCCGTGCACGGCGAGCGTCGTGTCGCGCCACGCGCCGCCGGTGGCGCGCTGGCGCACAGTGACCTCGCGCCGTCCCGGCGCGCGCACCCGCAGCGCCGCGGTGTCGCCGCGCAGGAGTCCGGCCGGTGGGTCATCGAACGCGATGACCGGAAGCAGCGTGCCGGCCCAGGCCGACGCGGGGTGCAGCAGCGCGCGCCAAC
>CAYQCP010000139.1:0-3516 GCA_964416005.1 uncultured Gemmatimonas sp. | reverse complement strand
CCTGGCCGAGCACGTCGGAGCCCTCGAACAGGATGTCGATGGTGTCCCTGCCTAACGACTCATCGCCGGCGCGCACGCGGGCGAGGCGCGTTTCCATGGCATGGGAGAGCTCGGTGACGGCGCCGTAGCCCATCGATGCGCTCATCCCCTTGAGCGTGTGCACGGCACGGAAGAGCACGTGCACGGGCTGGGTGTCCGTGGGCCGTGCCTCGAGCTCGAGGAGCGCGCTGTTGATCTCCGAGAGCTGGGCGCGGCTCTCGGAGCGAAACAGGTCAGCGTAGCGGCGGGGGTCCACGCGGCGGCTCGTTGGTCGTCCGGCCGGTCAGCCGAGCACGCGCCGCACGGCCTCCAGCACGCGACTCGGCTGGAACGGCTTCACGACGAAGTCCTTGGCTCCGGCCTGGATGGCCTCGACCACGAGCGCCTGCTGGCCCATGGCCGAGCACATCAGCACGCGCGCGTTCGGGTCGAACGCCGTGATCGCGCGCACCGCGTCGATGCCGCCCATGTCGGGCATCACGATGTCCATCGTGACGATGTCGGGCTTGAGCTGCTTGTACTTCTCCACGGCCTGCGTCCCCGTGTCGGCCTCGCCCACCACCTCGAAGCCGGCGCGCCGGAGGATGTCACCCACCATCGTCCGCATGAAGATCGCGTCGTCACAAATGAGCACCGTCGGCACTGAAAGACCCCCGCTGCGAGAAGACGACCAGCCATTGCCGTGCGAGCGCCCATAGAGCCGGAGCGGGCAGGCTCACCAGCGCCTACCCGCGTCGAACATCCCTAGCGTCTCGCCGTGCGTTCAGCGATCGGCTCTATAGAAGCCAAAGTACTCCAGGGGATTCGGCGAGGCAATCAAATCGGGGAGTTCGGCGACGGTCTGGAGGCAGGTCCGGAGGGCCTCCGGCAGGGGGGATCGGAAGTCGAGCGCCTCGCCCGACACCGGATGGCTGAAAGCCAGCCACGCCGCGTGCAGGAAGTGCCGCTGCGGCGGCAAGCCCACGACCTTGCGCGCCCCACCCCCGCCGTAGTTGTCATCCCCCACGATCGGATGCCCGATGGATGCCAGGTGCACGCGGATCTGGTGCGTTCGGCCGCTGTGCAGGTGGCAGCGCAGCAGGTCCGCGGACTCGAAGCGCGCGAGCCGCACGAAGTCGGTGCGCGCCGGACGTCCGCCTGCCGTGACCGCCATGCGCACCCGGTCGTTCGGATCGCGCCCGATCGGCCGATCCACCGTCGTCGTGTCGTCCCCGAGGTGGCCCCAGCACAGGGCCGCATACCGGCGCATCACGCGCCGCTCCGAGATCGCCTTGCTCAGCACGCGCAGCGCCTGGTCGGTCTTGGCCACGACCATGAGCCCCGACGTGTCCTTGTCGAGCCGGTGCACCAGCCCCGCGCGCTCCTCGGCGGCGCCCTCGGCCAGCCCATGCCCGCGCCCCTTGAGGGCGTTGACGAGCGTCCCGGTCCAGTTGCCGGGGGCTGGGTGCACCACCATGCCGGCGGCCTTGTCCACGACGATGAGGTGCTCGTCCTCAAAGATCACCGAGACAGGGAGCTGCTCGGGCAGCACCTCGCGCCCCGGCGGCGGCGGAACGTCCACGCTCACCCGGGCGCCGCGGTCGGCGCGGAAACTCGCCTTCTGGCGCGCCCCGTCCACCAGCACGTGCCCGTTCGCCACGAGCGTCGCCGCCTGGCTGCGCGACAGGCCGAGGCGTTGCGAAATGAGGAGGTCGAGGCGCGGCGCGCCGTCTTCTTCGACGGTGAACTCGTGGTGTGCGCCCGCCGCAGCGGTGCCGGTCACGCCGCCGCTAACCGTTGGTGCCGGCGGGCGGCTGGTCCGCCACGGTCTGCATCGACGCCTGCACCCCCGCCGGCGCCTCGTCTGCGCTCCAAAGCACCCAGCCGAGCAGGATCGCCCCGCTCGTCACCGCGATGTCGGCGAGGTTGAACGTCGGCCAGCGCCACGCGCCCACGCCGATGTCGATGAAGTCCACCACGCCGCGCGCAGACTTGAGGCGGTCGAGCAGGTTGCCCATGGCGCCGCCGGCGACGAGCGCCAGCGCGAGCGTCCGCGCGCGGTGCGCGAGCGGCGTGTCGAGATACAGCCGCCACAGCACCGTGAGCGCCACGAGCGTGAGCGCGACGAAGATCCAGCGCGACTGCGCGCCGAGATGCAGCCCGAACGCCGCGCCCGGGTTGTAGACCAGCGTCAGGCGCACGCCGTCGCCGAACAGCGGGCGCGGCAGGTAGGCCGGCGCCAGCCGGTCCACCGCCAGGACCTTGGTGAAGGCGTCCGCGAGCAGCACGCTCGCGGCGACGCCCCAGAACACGCCCGGCCTACTTCTTGGCATCTTCCTCGCGCTGCTTGCAGTCGAAGCAGAAGCGCGCGTGCGGCAGCGCCTCGAGGCGCTCGACCGCGATCTCACCGCCGCAGTGCTGGCACTGCCCGAAGGTCTCCGGGCTCTTGTAGAGCCGGCGCAGCGCCTGGTTCACGTGCCAGAGGTAGCGTCCCTCCTTCGAGGCGAACAGGAACGCCTTCTCGCGCTCCATCGCATCGGTGCCCTGGTCCGCCATGTGGAAGGAGTAGCTCGACAGGTCGCCGTCGGCGCCCTGCTGCGTGTTGCTCAGCGTCTCATCCCACTGGCCGAGTTCCTTGAGCACCCGCTTCCGCTCATCGAGCAGGAGCTTCAGGAAGACCTGCAGCTGCTTCTTGTTGTGCGGCTTGAACTTCTTCTCACCGCCGGTCTGAGGCGCCATCGTCAGGATACCTTCTGGAGAGCGAGGGATACGAGCACGCCGTCGAGATCGGTGGACGTGCCGGGGGGGAATTTAACCTCGGACGCATCGCCCAGGTGCAATTGCACGGTCAGCGTTTCGTCACAAATCCAGCCGCGATGGGCGTCCACCGCGTCGTGCAGTGCGGGCGGTCCGGCCACCCACAGCGTGATGCGATCGCTGACGTTCAGCCCGGACTCCTTGCGGAAGCGCTGCACGCGGCTCACCAGCTCGCGCGCGAGCCCTTCCCGCTTCAGGGCGTCGCTGAGCGTCGGGTCGATGGCCGCAAACCGCATTCCGTCCTGCGACACGACGAGCGAGCCGCTCGCCTTGCGCACCACCGTCAGGTCCTCGGCGTCCAGCGGGTGCGAGTGCCCGCCCACCGTGAGGTGTACCGGCTCGCCGCGCTCGAAGGCCAGCAGCGTGGCACTGTGCAGCCCCTGCACCGCCTTGGCCGCCTGCGGCGTCTCCTTGCCCCACTTCTTGCCCAGCGCGCGGAAGTTCGCCTTCGCCTCCAGCGCCACCAGCGAGTCGGCGGACCCGAGAAACTCCACCGCCTTGACGTTCAGCTCGGTGACGAGCAGCGGCACGAGCTGGTCGAGCAGCGCCTGCGGCGCCGTGCCGCCGGACACGCAGACGAGGCGGGCGAGCGGCTGCCGCACCTTGATGCCGGCCTCCTCGCGCGCGGCGCGCCCCAGCGTGGCCAGGGCGCGCACCTCGGCCATGGCCGCCTCGAGCGCT
>CAYQCP010000138.1:0-3942 GCA_964416005.1 uncultured Gemmatimonas sp. | reverse complement strand
CGCCGCGCCGCTCGTCGTGTCATTGGTGGCGTGCGGACCGCCGCCGCAGGGCGCACCGGGCGCCGTCGCGCCGCGCCGCGGATCCGCCGGCTCGATGCTGCGCGAGGATCGCGTCACCATCACGCGCGGCACGGTCATTCGCGCCGTCGGCGTGGCGCGGCGCTGGATCTACGCCGTTACCGCTGATGCCGTGATCGTCTACGACCGCGATCGGCGCGCCTGGCTTCCGCCCTTCACGCGCGACGGCGGCTTCGATCCCTCGCTGGTCCGCGCCGTGGCCGTGGACCCCGACGACGACAGCGCCTGGCTCCTCACGCCGATGGGGGCGTGGACGCTGCAGCCGCTCACCGCCTTCGTGTCGCGCGCGCCGGCGGGCGGCACGCCCGCTCGGCTGCGCGCGTCGTCGCTCGAGGCCGTCTATCGCGAATTCCCGTCGCTGGAGTCGTTCGGCCGCCTGCTGACCCGCGACGATGCGTCGTTGCAGGGGTTCCCCGTCACGGCCGGCGCGCGCGCCCCCGACCGCACCGAGGTCTGGCTGGGCACCGCCGGCGGCGGGCTGTTCCAGGTCGATCCGCTCTTCAACAGCGCCACGTCGCGGCCGTATGGACTGGCCGTCTCCGGCGCCGGTGCGCTGGCGCGCGCCGCCGACGGCATCTTCATCGCGCCGGCCTCACGCGCGCCGGAGTCGCGCCTCGCCGTGACCTTCGCCTCGCGCGACCTCCAGCAGTGGCGGTGGATCGACGACGAGGCGCGGCGCGGGTTCGGCGGCGCGCGCGCCACGGCGCTCGAGGTGCGCGGCGGCACGATGTGGATTGGCACCACGCGCGGTCTCTTCCGCGTGCCGATCAGCGGCGCAGGCGCGCGGGCGTTCACGCCGATGGCCGGGCTGCCGAGCGACCTCGTGCTCAGCGTCCTCGCGCGCGGCGACGGCGTCTGGGTGGGTACCGAACGCGGCCTTGCCTTCCTCGACGCCGATTCGGTGGAAGGGCGCGGGCGCCTCGTTGCGATCACCGGTCTCTCGGGCGTGCCGGTGCGCGCGTTGCTCGCGACGGGCGACACGCTGTGGGTGGGCACCGATGACGGGCTCGTCCTGCGCGCGCCCAACGCCGGCGACCAGTTCGTGCGCCCGGCGGCGGCCGCCGCGCAGCCGCGGCTGCGCCAGCCGGTGCCCGCGCTCGCGAGCGCCGACTCGTTCGTGTTCGTGGGTGTGCGCGACGGGGTGCTCGCCTTCTCGCTGCGCAGCGGTGCGTGGTCCGAACCGTGGCCGTCGGCCCCCTGGCGCGCGGTGGGCGAGGTGTCGGTGCTTGCCGCCGACGCGCGAACCATCTGGGCGGGGGGCCCCTTCGGTGTGGTCGCGGTGGACCGCGCGACCGGGGGGTCGCGCATCCTGCGCGCTGGAAGCGATCTTCCCGATGCCGTCACGGGCATTGTGCTCGATGGTGGCTGGGCCTGGATCGGCACGCTTGGCGGCGTCGTGCGACTGCGGCGCTCCAGCGACGGCCTCGTACCCTGAATGACTACGCGGACGCCATGACGCACCTGCGGCACCTTCCCCTCGGTTTCGGCGGTGAGTTCGACCTCATCTCGGCGGCGCTCCGCCAGTGGGGACGGCTCGCGTCTGGCGTTGGCGATGACTGCGCCGTGCTCGAGGTGCCGTCCGGGATGCGCCTGGTGCTGAGCGTGGACACCGCCGTCGAGGACGTGCATTTCCGCCGCGCGTGGCTCACGCCGCAGGAGGTGGGCTATCGCGCGACGACGGCGGCGCTCAGCGACATCGCGGCGATGGCGGCGGAGCCGGTGGGCGTGGCGATCGCGATGACCCTCCCCGATGGGTGGCGCGCCGATTTCCTGGCCATCTGCGATGGTATCGGCGACGCGGTGCGCGCCGTCGGTGCCAGGGTCATCGGCGGCGACCTGACGCACGGCAGGGAGCTGTCGCTCACGCTCACCGTGGTGGGGCACGCCGCATCGCCGCTCTCGCGAGGCGGCGCGCAGCCCGGCAACGCGCTCTGGGTCACGGGGCGGCTGGGCGGTCCGCTGCGTGCGATTCGCGCCTGGGAAGGCGGCGGTGCACCAAGCCCGGAGAGCCGGGCACGGTTTGCGCGTCCGGTGGCACGATTCGCCGAGGCGCGCTGGCTGGCCGCGCACGGCGTCACCGCGGGGCTCGACATCAGCGACGGCCTCGTGTCGGACGCCGGTCATCTCGCGGCGGCGGGCGGCGTGCAGGTTGTCGTCAACCTCGATCGCCTGCCGCTCTCGGCCGGGGCGACAGCCGATGAGGCGGCGCGGAGTGGCGAGGAGTTCGAGCTGCTGGTGACGGGGCCGGCGTCGCTCGATGCCGCCGCGTTCGAGAAGGCGTTCGGTATTCCGCTCACGTGTATCGGCGCGGTGGCGCCGCCGGTCTCCGGCGAACCGGCCGTGGAGGCCCTGCGCCACGGCGCGCGCGTGCAGCTGCCGCGCGGACACGATCACTTTCCGTCCGCATGATTGCCGCGCTCTTCCGCACCGTTCTCGCGTACCTCGCGATTCTCTTCGCCACCGTGGTGATCGCGGGCGCGGTGGTCATCGCGGGGATGCTCGGATTCAGGAATCGGCCCGGGTCGATCTTTGACCTGGCCCCACGCCTCTGGTCCCGCGTCGTCATGGCCGCCGCCGGGGTGCGCGTCGTGGTGCATGGCGGTGAACACCGCGTGGGCGCGCTGCACATCTTCGTGGGCAACCACTCCAGCTGGTTCGACGTCTTTGCCATGGCGGCGCACCTGCGCTGGGTCAAGTTCGTCGCCAAGGCCGAGCTCCTCAAGCTGCCGATCTTCGGGCCGGCCATGCGATACGCCGGGATGATCCCGATCGAGCGGTCCAACCAGGCACGGGCGCGCGCCTCCATTGATCAGGCCGGCGAGGAGATCGCGCGCGGCGCCAGCGTGATCCTGTTTCCCGAGGGAACGCGCGGCCGCGACTACCGGCTTCGCCCGTTCAAGAAGGGCGCCTTCGTGCTCGCCATCGAGACGCAGGCCCCCATCGTGCCGGTGGCAATCCACGGCACCTTCGAGATCCAGCCCAAGGGGGCGGTGCTCATCCGCCCCGGCCGCATCGACCTGCACTTCCTGCCGCCCATCGAGACGATGGGCGTGTCGTACGACGACCGCAACGCGCTCGCCGAGAAGGCGAGGGCAAGCATCGCCGAGTGCCTGCGGCGCGAGTACGGGGTGGTGTCGCCGGCGTGAGGCCCCTCGCACACCGTGCGCCGCCGTCGGCGCGCGGCCGCGAGCGCGTCGTCCAGCGGCGGATTACCGGTCTATTCGGTAAGTTCCTAGGGTGAGCGCGGGCCATTCCGCCAGAAGGCGCGGACGGTCAATCGCCAATCGCAGTCCTCCATCGCGATCCATCATCGCAATCCGCATTCCATATCCTAGGTCTCTTCCCATGTATCCGATCCTGGCAATCCACGCCCGCGAGATCCTCGACTCGCGCGGCAATCCGACGGTCGAAGTCGACGTCACGCTCGAGGACGGCACCCTCGGGCGCGCCGCCGTCCCCAGCGGCGCCTCCACGGGCGAAAACGAGGCCCTCGAACTCCGCGACGGCGACGCGAAGCGCTACCTGGGCAAGGGCGTCCGCAAGGCGGTGCAGAACGTCCAGAAGCTGATTGCCCCCGAACTGCAGGGGATGATCTGCACCGAGCAGATGGCCATCGACCGCGCGATGATCGCGCTCGACGGCACGCCCACCAAGTCGAAGCTGGGTGCCAACGCCATTCTTGGCGTCTCGATGGCCGTCGCCCGCGCCGCGGCTGATGCGATGGGCATGCCGCTCTATCGCTACCTCGGCGGTCCGCTCTCGCGCACGATTCCCGTGCCGATGATGAACATCCTCAACGGCGGCGCGCACTCCACCAACACGGTGGATTTCCAGGAGTACATGATCGTCCCGGTTGGCGCGCCG
>CAYQCP010000137.1:0-4013 GCA_964416005.1 uncultured Gemmatimonas sp. | reverse complement strand
CCCCGACACGCGCCGCCCGGCGCCGCGGGCGGCACCGACGCGCGAGTCGCTGCCGCCCGGCGCCGACAGCACCAGGAAGGACACCGCGCTCGTGCACTGGCTGCCCCCCGACTCCGTCGCCAACGCGCTGATGGACCGCACGGGCTACGTCGTGGTGCGCTACCAGGCCGACGCCGTGAACTTCGAGGCGCGCGACCGCACCATCACGCTGGTCGGGCGCCCCGCCGAGCGGGCGGTGGTGCAGCGCGACCCGACGACGATCGCCGCCGACACCATCCGCTACAGCGACTCGACCAACAAGGCTATCGCGCTCGGTCCGGCGATCGTCGTGCGCGAGACCGGGCGCGACGACTATAAGCTCGGCGGCCGTGCGGTTTACGACATCAGCGCGAAGCATGGCACGGGCACCAATATCAAGACGGTCGATCAGCAGGGCGGCGAACGCTGGGTCGTCTCGGCGCACGTCGGCGGATTCGCCGGCGACTCCGCCACCGGCGAGTCGACGTATGGCCGTGATGGCACCATCACCAGCTGCGAAGACTCCCTGCCGCACTACCACTTCCAGTCGAAGCAGATCAAGCTCGTCAGCAAGAGCATGATGGTGGCGCGACCGGCCGTGCTCTATCTGCAGGGCGTCCCCGTCTTCTGGCTGCCGTTCGTCTTCCAGGACATTCGCTCCGGACGTCGCAGTGGCGTGCTCACGCCGCGCTTCGGCTTCGCCGAGCTCGTCCGCAACAGCCCGACCTACCGGCGGACGATCGAGAACGTCGGCTACTACTTCGCGCTGAGCGACTACACCGACCTCTCGGTCTCGCTCGACTGGCGGTCCGCCGCCCGCGCCAACGACGCCGACCCCGGCTGGCTGCGCCTGAATTCCCAGCTCCATTACAACTGGCGCAACCGCTTCCTTCAGGGCCAGTTCGCGGTGTCGCGGCACACGCTGAGTACAGGTTTGACCAACACGCAGGTCTCCTGGAACCACACGCAGGAGTTCTCGGCCTCGTCGCGCCTGACGTCGAACCTCAACTACGTCACCAGCACCACGGTGCAGCGGCAGACCGCGCTCAACGCGATGTCGGCGCTGGCGACCATCAGCTCGATGCTCAACTACTCGCGCGCCGTGGGGCCGTTCTCGGTGTCGGTGGGCGGCACGCGGCGGCAGTATCCCGGGCGCGAACAGGTGGACCAGGACTTCCCGAGCCTCAACGTCTCCTCCAAGGCCATCCACATCGGTCGCTTCGTTGAGTGGACGCCGAGCTTCAACTCCTCCACCTCGAGCAGCAAGCATCTCGACGCGCAGGGCGACTTCAAGTACCGGTACTTCGAGCGCAACGGCGTGCTCGACTCCACGAGGTTCGACCGGTCCACGTCGTCCTCGACGGCCGCGTTCAGCTCGCCGTTCAAGATCGGCAAGTTCAACCTGCCGCTCTCGTTCAACTTCAGCGACCGGATGAACGATTTTCCGGAGGTGCGGCTCATCGTGAATCCCGCGGACACGAGCCGCCGCGAGACGCGCATCTACAGCCGCACCTACCTGACGACGCTCGATTGGCGCACCGCCGTCACGCTGCCGACGTTCTTCCAGGGGTCGTGGAACCTGGTGCCGTCGGTCTCCATCGAGAACGTGGACCCGGCCGGCTTCTGGGTTCGCAGCGAGCGCACCGGCAACAACTTCGTCTCGCAGAGCAAGCGCCTTTCGTGGGGCGTCGGCATCGCGCCGACCTTCTTCGGCCTCTCGCGTTGGGGCATCGGGCCGGTCGCCCGATTCCGGCATTCAATCAACCCGACGCTTTCGTGGTCGTTCTCGCCCAAGGCGCGGGTCAGTGACGCGTTCCTTGAGGCGCTGGGGAAGACCCCCGCGGGTTACCTCGGCGCGCTCGCGCAGAACCGCCTGTCCCTCGGCTTCAACCAGTCGTTCGAGGCGAAGCTCAAGAAGTCGGCGTCCGACACGTCGTCGAGCGAGGAAGGGAAGAAGGTCAAGCTCCTGTCGCTCGGCTTTACGCCGCTCGTGTATGACTTTGAGCGGGCCAAGACGACCGGCCGCAGTGGATTTGCGACGGATCGCATGAACATCAACATGAACTCCGAGCTCCTGCCGGGGCTGTCGTTCGATGTCGGGTACTCGCTGTTCGAGGGGTCGGTGCTCAGCGACACGGCCAGGTTCAGCCCGTACCGCGAGTCCATTTCCGCCTCGATGCAGATCAACCGCCAGACGCCGTTCATCCGCTGGATCGCGCGGCTGTTCGGAGTAGGCACCGACACGTCGTCCGCACCGTTGCCGACCGACGCCGCGAGCGGACAGTTCGGGCAGGGCATGGGGAGCAGTCAGCAGATCGCGGGGGCCGGCATGCGGCAGCAGTTGAGCGCCGTCCCCACGGGACGCGGCTTCGACGCCAGCATCAGCCTCAGCGCCAACCGCCAGCGCCCGCCGGGCGGCGACGGCCGCGTCGTGCAGTACGATCCGACGCTCCAGTGCGAGGCGCTGAAGGCCAATCCCATCCAGTACGACGTCTGCGTGCGCAACGCGCTCGTCGCGCCGCCGGTGGACTACACGCAGTTCTCCTCCACCACGGCCGGCGGTTCGTTCTTCCGGGTGCCGCCGCAGACCAGCATCAACTGGCGCACCAGCTTCGATCTCACCCCCAAGTGGGCGGTGCAGTGGAGCACGAGCTATGACGCGGTGCGCAAGGAGTTCGCGAGCCACCAGGTGACGCTGCAGCGCGACCTGCACGACTGGCGCGCGATGTTCGGCTTTACCCAGGCGCCCAACGGCAACTTCTCGTTCACGTTCTTCGTGTCGCTGAAGGCCGAGCCCGACCTCAAATTCAACTACGACCGCGCCAGCTACCGGCAGTCTATGGTGCCCGTGCCATGACCCAGACCACCCCGCTCGCGCTCGACGGCAGCTCGCTCACGCTCGCCGATGTGCGTGATGTCGCTGTCCACCGCCGCCCCGTAATGCTCTCCGACGCGGCGCGCGCGCGCATGCTGGCGACGCGCGCCGTGGTCGCCGACATCGTGCAGCGCAACGACGTCGTGTATGGCGTCACCACCGGATTCGGCAAGCTCTCCGACATCGGCATTCCGGCCGACAAGCTGGCGCAGCTGCAGGTGAACCTCGTCCGCAGCCACGTCGCCGGCGTCGGTCCCGAGCTCGCGGAACCCGAGGCGCGCGCCATGATGCTGCTGCGCGCCAACGTAATGGCCAAGGGCTTTTCGGGGGCGCGTCCGGACCTGCCCGACCTCGTCTGCGCGATGCTCAACGCCGACCTGTGGCCCGTGGTGCCGGAGCAGGGCTCCGTGGGCGCCAGCGGCGACCTCGCACCGCTCGCCGCCCTCGCCGTGACGCTCATCGGCGAAGGGATGCTGCATACGCCGGATGGACGCCTCCTGCCGGCCGCGGAGGCGCTGAAGTTCGCCAAGCTCCACCCCGTGACGCTCGCCCCCAAGGAGGGGCTGACGCTCATCAACGGAACGCAGGCGCACACCGCCGTCGCGGCGCTCGCCGTGGCCGAGGCGCGCGCACTGTGGGAAGCGGCGCACGTGGCCGGCGCGATGTCGCTCGAGGCGCTCAAGGGGACGCCTACCGCCTTCGACGAGCGCATTCACGACGCGCGCGGCCAGGAGGGTCAGTCGGTCAGCGCCGCGCTGCTGCGCACGCTGCTCGACAACAGCCCGCTGCGTGAGTCGCATCGCGACGGCGATCCGCGCGTGCAGGATGCCTATGCGCTGCGCTGCATGCCGCAGGTGCACGGACCGGTGCTCGACGCCATTCGCTTCGCCGAGGGGCTGATTGGCCGCGAGCTGAACGCCGCCACCGACAACCCGCTCGTCTTTGCCAACGGTGAACTGCTGAGCGGCGGCAACTTCCACGGGCAGGCGGTGGCGATGGCGCTCGACGTGCTCGCCATCGCGATGACGAACCTCGCCACCATGTCCGAGCGCCGTACGGACCGACTGGTGCATCCCGACCTGAACGAGGGGCTGCCACCCTTCCTCTCGGCGGCCGCCGG
>CAYQCP010000136.1:0-4109 GCA_964416005.1 uncultured Gemmatimonas sp. | reverse complement strand
GGGGATTTCCGCGATGCGCCGCCACCACAACACGGGGTCCGCTCCCGGCGGCCCATCCCGGACGCGGGGGCCTCGGCCCGGGGCCCCGCCAGTGGCGCGACCGCCGTCGCGCCCCCGCGACAGGGCGATGGCTCCGCCGGCACCGTGCTCGTGATCGACGACGACGCCGACGCGCGCCGCCTGCTGCGCAACGCCCTCGCCGCCGACGGCTTCCTCGTGGAGGAAGCCACCGACGGCACCAGCGGTCTCGAGGCGGCGCGGCGCGCCCGCCCCGACGCCATTACGCTCGACGTCCTCATGCCGGGGATGGACGGATGGGAGGTGCTGCGGCGCATCCGCGCCGACGAGTCGCTCGCCGACGTCCCGGTGATCATGCTGTCGGTGCTGCACGAGCAGCAGCTCGCCATCGCCCTCGGCGCCACGGAATACGTCACCAAGCCGATCGACCGCACGCAGCTGCGCAGCATCCTGCGCCGCCACCAGGCCGCGACGGCCGGGGGCATCGTGCTCGTCGTCGAGGACGATCCGGCCACCCGCCGCACCTTCGCCCGCGGCTTCGCGCGCGAGGGCTGGACGGTGGTCGAAGCCGAGAACGGTCGCGTGGCGCTCGAGTGCATGGCGGAGCGCACGCCGTCGCTGATCCTGCTCGACCTCATGATGCCCGTCATGGACGGCGCCGAGTTCATCACCGAACTCCGCAAGGTCGAGGCCTGGCAGCAGATCCCCGTGATCGTGGTCACCGCCAAGGACGTCTCGCGCGAGGAGCGTGAGCGGCTCAACGGCCACGTGAGCGAAGTGCTGACCAAGGGCACCTATTCGCAGCTCGACCTGGTGCGGGATATTCGCCTGCTCATGCGCCGCCGCCCCGCCGCGCAGCCCTCCTTCTGACGCCAACCATGCCACGCATCCTCCTCGTCGAAGACAATGAGATGAACCGCGACATGCTGTCGCGCCGGTTGCAGCGGCGCGGCTACGCCGTCGAGATCGCCGTGGATGGCCTCGAGGGCGTCGCCCGCGCGCTCGAGGGCGGGTGGGACCTCATCCTCATGGACATGAGCCTGCCGGAGATCGATGGGTGGGAGGCCACGCGCCGCATTCGCGCCGCCGGAGCCGCCGGGCAAGTGCCGGTCATCGCGCTTACCGCGCACGCCATGTCGGGCGACCGGGACAAGGCCCTCGAGGCCGGCTGCAACGATTACGACACCAAGCCCGTGGACCTCGAGCGGCTGCTCGGCAAGATGACGGCGCTTGGCGCGCCGCCCGCATGAACGCATCGCTCGATCCGAAAGCGGCGTCCGAACTGCGGCACGAGCTCCGCACGCCCGTCAACCACATCCTGGGCTACGCCGAGATGCTGCGCGAGGATGCGGCCGACGCGTCGCCGGACGCGGTGTGCATCGACGGGATCATCGCCGAGGCGCGCGAGGTGCTCGCGCAGATCAACAGCGCGCTGCCGCCGACGGGCGTGGCCACGCTCGACGACCTGTCGCGCCTGCTCACCGCCCTCGTCGATCCTCAGGCGCGCATGCTCCGCGCCACCGAACAGCTGCTCGCCACGGACCGCGATGCGCAGTTCAGCACCGACGTGCAGCGCATCGCGCAGGCGGTGTCGCGGCTGACGGCCGTGCCCGTGCCGTCCGCCCTCACCGGACAGCGCGAGCCGGCGCACCCATCCGCCCCTCCGACGGCGGTCGACGCGCCGACCCCGGAGTCGCTGGCCGCGCATGCGGCGTCGAAGGGTCGCATCCTGATCGTGGATGACGTCGAGGAGAACCGTGCCGTCCTCGCGCGCCGCCTGCATCGCGAGGGATACGACGTCGACAGCGCCGAGTCGGGTGAGGAGGCGCTGCGCCGCGTGGCGCAGGGCGGGTTCGACCTCGTTTTGCTCGACGTGCTGATGCCGGGGATGGACGGCTTCGCCGTGCTCGAGCAGATCAAGTCGACCGCCGACACGCGCAGCCTGCCGGTGATCATGATCTCGGCGCTCGATGACCTCGCCAGCGTGGTGCGCTGCATCGAACACGGCGCCGAGGACTACCTCACCAAGCCGTTCGATCCGGTGCTCCTCCGCGCGCGCATCGGCGCGTCCCTCGAGAAGAAGCGCTGGCACGACCGCGAGGCCGACTACCTGCGGCAGGTGACGCGCGTCATCGAGGCGGCGAGCGCCGTGGAACTCGGCACGTACCAGCCCGGCAAGCTGGCCGGCATCACAGCGCGCGACGACGAGCTGGGACGGCTGGCGCGCGTCTTCGACGCGATGGCAGCCGGCGTGCACGCGCGGGAGACGCGCCTGCGCGAACAGCTCCGCGAACTGCAGTCGGACGTAACGCTCGCCACCACCGAGTTCGAGACCCTGCAGGGGCAGGCGACCACCGAGGGCGCCTTTGCCGCCGGGACCGTGCTCGGCGGGCGCTACGACATCATGAGCGTCCTCGGCACCGGCGGCATGGGCGTGGTGTACCGCGCCCGCGATCGCGAGCTCAACGAGGACGTGGCCATCAAGACCATCCGTCGCGAGCTGATCAGCAGCGACGCCGTGCTGGCCGAACGTTTCAAGTCGGAGATCCGGCTCGCCCGCCGCATCTCGCACCGCAACGTCGTCCGCACGCACGACCTCGGCGATGCCGACGGGCACCTTTTCGTGACCATGGAGCTCGTGCAGGGCATCACGGTGCGCGAACTGCTGGCGACGCGCGGCAAGTTGGGCGTGGCCAGCACGCTTGCGCTCGCGCGCCAGTTCGCCGAGGCGCTCGCGGTGGCGCATGCGGCCGGCGTCATTCACCGCGACGTGAAGCCCGAGAACGCGCTCATTGACGCCGACGGCGTGCTCAAGGTCATGGACTTCGGCATCGCGCGGCTGGCCGAGGCGTCGTCAAACCGCACGCAGGCGGGCATGGTCGTCGGCACGCCCGCGTACATGGCCCCCGAGCAGCTGGTGGGCGAGGAAATCGACTCGCGCGCCGACCTCTACTCGCTCGGCGTCGTGATCTACGAGTGCCTCACCGGCCGCGCACCCTTCCAGGCGCCGTCGGCGGTGGCCCTGATCGCCCGGGTGCTGACCACCGAGCCGGAGCCTCCGGTGCGCGGCAACGCCGACGTGCCTCCGGCCCTTTCGGCGCTGGTCATGCGGCTGCTGGCCAAGGTGCCCGATGAGCGGCCGGCCAGCGCGCTCATCCTGCTCGAGCAACTCGCCGAACTCGGATAGATCGCGCGCGGGAACGGATACCGCGAAGATTGAAGGGCACGAAGGGGCGTGAAGCTGTCCCTTCGTGCCCTTCGCTCTTTCTGGTATCAGTTGCCGCTTGTCTACGCGCCCGCCCGCTCCTCGGTGATCCCGAGCAGATGCCGCTCGGGGTCTCGCAGGAAGCACATCCAGATCTCGGTGCTTCCCATCCTGCCCACGAGATGCGGCGCGTCCTCGAACACGGCGCCGCGTGCGCCCAGCGCCGCATACGCCTCATCCATGCGGGCGACCTTGAAGTAGAGCACGGACGCGGGATGGTCGTACTCCGGCTTCTCCGGCGCGGTCATCATCAGCCGCACGTCCCCCATCGCGAAGAACGCCATGCCATTGGTCTCGAACACGAGCGGCAGGCCGAGCACGTCGCGGTACCAGGCGATGGCGCGCGGCACGTCGTGGAAGGTGACGGCCACCTGGGCGAGCGGACCGATGAGGGCTGGCATGGGGGCTCCCGCCGCCTTTCCCACTGGCGGCTTTTTAGTTAGTATTGCTAAGTATTCTATGAACACGCCCCGCACCCCGCAAGCCACCCCGCGCCGCCCCGCCGTGTCCGGCGTCGCCGCCGACCTCGACCAACTCCACCGACTGGCCATCGCGCTGCTGCGCGGGGTGAAGGTCGAGGACGGGCGCGCCGGCATCGGTCCCGCCCTCCTTTCTGCCCTCTCCGTCCTCACGTTCGGCGGGGCGCAGTCGCTCGGGGCGCTTGCGCACGCCGAGGGTGTGAAGCCGCCCACGATGTCGCGCCTGGTGGATAGCCTCGAGCGCGCCGGCCTCGCCCGCCGTCGCGTCGACCCGGCGGACGCGCGCGGGCTCTGCATCGAGGCCACGCCGCGGGGGCGTGCCCTGCTGCTGGCGGGGCGTGCGCGCC
>CAYQCP010000135.1:0-4215 GCA_964416005.1 uncultured Gemmatimonas sp. | reverse complement strand
AGCGGCGGCTGCTTGTGCCCGCCAATCAGAGGGCGATGCAGACGGCGGAGCGGCGGGTACCCGTGCTAGCGCATATAGGAGGGCTCCACAGAGGCGCGCGAAGCGCGCCAGTCAGGCCCGACAATTGCGCGTACACGGGTACCCGACGCTCCGCCGCGCACCGAAGTTGCCCGACAATTGCGCGTACACGGGTACCCGACGCTCCGCCGCGCACCGATGTCGCCCTGCACCCCGAAGCGTGGCGCAGGTGACCCGCCACCCCCTCCTCCTATAGATTTCCAGCACTATGCACGCCGCTGAAATCCGCCAGGCCTTCCTGGACTACTTCGCCACGCACGGCCACGCCGTCCGCCCCTCCTCCTCCCTCGTCCCGGGCGACGATCCCACCCTGCTGTTCACCAACGCGGGGATGGTGCAGTTCAAGAAGGTCTTCCTCGGCATGGAAGAACCGCCCGATGGCAATCGCCGCGCCACCACGTCGCAGAAGTGCGTGCGCGCCGGCGGCAAGCACAACGACCTCGAGCAGGTGGGGCACACGGCCCGCCACCACACCTTCTTCGAGATGCTCGGCAACTTCTCGTTTGGCGACTACTTCAAGCGCGATGCGATCCGCTTCGGCTGGGAGTTCGTCACCGACGTGCTGAAGATTCCCGCCGAGCACATCCGCGTGACGGTCTATCACGAGGACGACGAGGCGCGGCAGCTCTGGAAGGACGTCACCGGCATCGCCGAGACGCGCATCTACGGACTCGGCGCCAAGGACAACTTCTGGCAGATGGCCGACACGGGCCCCTGCGGTCCGTGCAGCGAGATCTACGTCGATCTCGCGCACCTGGCCAACGACTGGGCCTTCCCGAAGGACGCGCACGGCGAGTGGACCCGCACCGACCTCACCGACTACTCGCTCGATGCGTTCGTCGAAGGGGCCGAGGCGGGGCGCTTCCTCGAGATCTGGAACCTCGTCTTCATGCAGTACGACCGGCAGCCGGACGGCACGATGGTGCCGCTCCCCAAGCCGTCGGTGGACACGGGCGCGGGCCTCGAGCGCATCGCCGCCGTGATGTGCGGCGTCACCAACAACTACCACACGCCGCTCTTCCTCCCGCTCATCGAGCGCTGCGAGGAAGTGGTCGGCATCAAGTACCCGTACCGTCCGGGGCAGGGCGTCGGCACCGCCAACGGCGCCGATGGCCGCGAGATTGATCCGGCGTCGTTCCGCGTCATCGCCGATCACGCGCGCGCCGTCGCCTTCCTCCTTGCCGACGGCATCTTCCCGAGCAACGAGGGGCGCGGCTACGTGCTGCGCCGCATCCTCCGCCGCGCCGTGCGCCACGCCTGGCTGCTCGGCCGCCGCGAGCCCACGCTGATGCACGTCGTGGACAAGGTCATCTCGGAGATGCACGACGTCTATCCGGAGCTGAAGGTGCGCCGGAAGCACATCATGGAGACGACCAAGGCCGAGGAGGAGCGCTTCCTCGCGACGATCGGCGGCGGCCTCGAGCGCTTCGAGTCGCTGGCGCCCATCGGCTCCACGCAAGGATCCACCGCGATCCGCGGGTCGATCAGCGGCGACGACGCGTTCAAGCTGTACGACACGTTCGGCTTCCCGATCGACCTCACCGAGCTGATGGCGCGCGAGCGCGGCTACCTGGTGGACATCGCCGGCTTCGAGCAGGCGCTGCAGGCGCAGCGCGCGCAGTCACAGGAAGAGCGCCGCAGCAAGAAGATCGCGGTGGTCGCCGACGACCTCGGCGACGAGTCACAGTGGGAGCGCGCCCCGGGCGACGCCGCGCACGGGCGGTTCGTCGGCTATGAAGTGACGACCATCGAGACCGACGTCGCCGCGGTGCGCCATCTCCCCGACGGGCGCGTGGCCGTGATGCTGCGCGAATCGCCGTTCTACGCCGAGAGCGGCGGCCAGGTGAGCGACCGCGGCAGCATCGAGGGCGCGGGATGGCGCGTGACGGTGGATGACGTCAAGAAGATCGACGGCCGCATCGCGGCCATCGGCACGCTCGAGGGCGATTTCAAGTTCGGCCTGGCCACGGCGCGGGTGCCGGGGAGCCGCCGGCGCGACACCGAGCGCAATCACACCGCCACGCACCTGCTGCACGCCGCGCTGCGCGAAGTGCTCGGCGATCACGTGCACCAGGCCGGCAGTGTGGTGGAGCCCGACCGCCTGCGCTTCGACTTCACGCACCACGGCCCGGTCAAGCCCGAGCAGCTCGAGGCGATCGAGCATTGGGTGAACCACGCCATCTGGGAGAACGTGGACGTCACCATCAAGGAGAAGAAGTACGCCGACGCCGTGAAGGGCGGCGCGATGGCGCTGTTCGGCGAGAAGTACGGCGACGTGGTGCGCGTCGTGGAGGTGCCCGGCTATAGCGTGGAGCTGTGCGGCGGCACGCACGTGCGCAACACGGGACAGATCGCGGCCTGCCGCATCGTGCACGAGCAGGGTGTGGCGGCCGGCGTGCGCCGCATCGTCGCCATCACGGGGCCCAAGGCGTTCGAGGCGCTGCGCGACAAGGAGCGGGCACTCGACGCGATCGGCGAGCGGCTGAAGGTCAACGTGGCAGCGGGCGGCGTCGAAGCCATCGCCCGGCGCCTCGAAGGGCTGCTGGCCGAGAAGAAGACGCTCGAGAAAAAGCTCGAGGAGGCGCTCAAGGGCAGCGGCGGTGGCAGTGCGGTGCAGGGCATCGTGGCCGGCGCCGAGGGAGTGCAGGGTGGCAAGGTCGCGGTCGCGATGGTTGACGCCACCGATGTGGACTCGCTCAAGGGCTTTGGTGACGCGGTGCGCGAGGCGATGCCCGACGGCGTGGTCGTGCTCGGCGGCGTCACGGACGGCAAGGGAACGCTGCTCGTCGTCGTCGGCGACGAGTTGCGGGCGAAGAACGTGAATGCCGGGGCGCTGGTGAAGGAGATCGCGGCGCTCGCCGGTGGTCGCGGCGGCGGCAAGCCGCACATGGCGCAGGCGGGGCTCGCCGACGAGGCGTCGCTCAAGAAGGCGATGGCGGGTGCGGCCGACGTCGTGAAGAAGGCGCTGCAGGGCTAGGGCGAGGCGACGACCGGTGACCCTTCAGTCGTGGCTCGACGCGCGCCTCCCCGAGGCGCCAGCCGCGCTGAGGGGACGCATCGCCAGCCTCGTGGCGGAGCACCCCGAGTGGGAGGCGATGCCACGGCAGCAGGCGCTGCTGGCGGCGAGCGAACTCCTGATGAAGGAAGTGCTGGCGGCGGCGCCGAAGGACCGTGAGGCCGCGCTCGCCCTGCTCGCGGGCGACGCGTGCGTGACGTACGCATTCGAGGCGGCCGCCGACCAGCCCGAAGGCCTCGACGCGCTCGCCGACCATGCCATGCAGCGCATCGCCAAGCTCGCGGATTGAGGATTTGGGATTTCTTTCATCACAGAGACACAGAGGGCCACGGAGGGCCACAGAGTACTGCAACGGCAACCTCGTGGGTGAACAACGAGTGCCGTGCCGACCCCTTCGTCGCGAGCTGTAGTTCCTCCAAGTAGTGGTAGTCCTCCGTGGCCCTCCGTGCTCCTCCGTGTCTCCGTGATTCAAACCCCCGTCCCTCCTCCCCATGCAACATCTCACTGAACTCGCTGAACTCGCCGCCAGGAGCAGCACCGAACTGGCCCCTGCCATCGAGCGCGCGGTCACGATGGTGCGCGACACGCTGAAGCGCGGCGGCACGCTCTTCTTCTGCGGCAATGGCGGCAGCGCCGCCGACGCCCAGCACATGGCCACGGAGTACGTGGTGCGGTACAAGAAGGAGCGCCGCGCCTACGCCGCCATCGCGCTGACCACCGATACGTCCCTCCTCACCGCCGCCGGCAACGACTACGGCTTCGACACGATCTTCAGCCGCCAGGTGGAAGCGCTGTGCCGGAAGGGTGACTTGCTCATCATGCACACGACGAGCGGCAACTCGCCCAACCTGCTGCGCGCCGCCGAAGCGGCCCAAGCCCAGGGCGTCGCGACGCTCGCGCTCTCCGCGAAGGGCGGGGGACCGCTCGCCGTGCTCGTGGATCACTGCATCATCGTGCCGACGGACAGGACGGATAGAGCGCAGGAGATCCAACTGTGCATTCAGCATTACATATGCGAATGCGCGGAGAGGGACGATTGAGGATTGGCGGACGAGGGCGGTGTGCGGGGGTTTGGTGCGGTGGGACGAGTGGAGCGAGGAGTGATGAGCGAGGGGGGTGAC
>CAYQCP010000134.1:0-4247 GCA_964416005.1 uncultured Gemmatimonas sp. | reverse complement strand
CTTCTTGCAGTCGGCGTCGGTGACTTCGACCTGCTGGAAGCCGCCGCCCTGACCGCCGCCCTGCCCGCCAAAGCCCTGCGGCAGGAGATCCACCTCACCGTTGCTCGTCTGCGAGCGGCCGCCCGGGCCGCGCGTGCCGCCCGCGCCGCTCGGCCGTCCGCCCGGACCGCCGCGGAACATGGCGCCCATGCTCGCGCGCAGCTGCGCCGAGACGCTGTCGGGGTTGAGGTTGAGCAGCGGCGCGACGGCCTGCACCTCGCGCATGCTGCGGACCGCGTCGTTCGGGATGGCCAGCACGCCGGTGCGGCGATCCACGAGCACCGCCGCTTCGCCGTTCATGCCGGGCTTCAGCAGCCCTTCTTCATTGGTCAGCGAGATGAGCACGGGGAACATCGTGACGTTCTGCTGCACGACGGCCTGCGGCTCGACCTTCTCGACCTTGCCGCGGAAGGGGCGGTCCGGGAAGGCGTCCACCGTCACGGTGGCTTCCTGGCCGGCGACGATCTGGCCGATGTCGGTTTCATTGACGAGCGCACGAGCGCGGACGCGCTGCAGGTTGGCCATCTTGAGGATGGTGGACCCGCCGCCGACCGACGACGTGCCGGCCTGGATGACCTGGCCGAGCGAGACCGTCTTCTCGATGACCGTGCCCTCGACGGGAGCGCGCACCGTGGCGTCCTCGAGCCGCGTCTGCGCGAGGTCAAGGGCGGTGCGGGCGCGCACGAAGCTGGCCTGGGAATTCGCGAAGTCGAGGTTGGCGGTCTCGTTTTCCTGCGCCGTGATGATGCGCTGGGCGAACAGGTCGTCCGAGCGCTTCTTCTGCGCGGTCGAGGTGGTGAGCTTGGCCTGGGCGGCGTCGAAGTCGGCCTTCGCCTGGTTGGCGGCGTTGGTGAGGTCGCGGGTGTCAATCTGGACGATGAGGTCGCCCGGCTTGACGTACGAGCCGACCTCGACGGTCATCTGGGTGATCTGTCCCGACGCGGTCTTCGACTTGACCTCGACGATGTTGATGGGCTCGATGATCGCGGTGGCCGTGGCGTCGACGACGATGTCGCGGCGCGTGACGGGCGCGGTCTGGATGGACACCAGCTTCTCGGCCTTCTTGCCGCAGGCGGCGAAGGAGAGGAGGGCGGCAATGGCGAAGAGGAATCGACGGTTCACGAGGTGCTCCGAAGGGGGCGTCGGTCGGTGTCTGGTTACTTGAGGTCGCGGCCAACCAGGGCTTCGACCTGCGCCTTGGCGATGCGCGCGTCGTAGCGGGCCTGGATGAGCGAGGCGCGGGCCTGGTCGAGCGTGGTCTGCGAGGTGAGCAGGTCGAGCAGCACCGAGGCGCCGAGGTTGTAGCGCTGCTGCTGCACGCGCAGGTCTTCCTCGGCGGCGGCGACGCTCGCCAGCTGGATGGCGACCCGTTCCTCCGCGGTGCGGAACGCGCCGAGGAACTGCACCAGCGACTGCTGCTGGGCGAGCTTGGCGTCACGCAGTGCGGCGATGGCATTGTCTTCGGCCACCGACGTGCGCATCACGTTCTCTTCGCGGCTCAGGTTGTTGAAGAGCGGGAAGTTCAGCGAGAAGCGCAGGCTGTTCTGCTTCGGGATTCGGCCGCTGCCCCAGTCGAACGTGTCCGAGGTGTTGTTGCCGCTCAGGCTATATGACGAGGAGATGGTCGGCATGTACGGCGTCTTGGCCGCCTTCTTCGACGCGCGGGCGGCGACGAGGGCCGCCTCGGCCTGCCGGACCGACGGGCCGTCGAGCGCCATGGCCGTGAGCTGTGCGGAGTCGAGCACGATGCGTCCCATTTCGGCCGTGTCGGCCGGAGACGCGGTGACGACGTCGGCGGCGCCGACGAGTCGGGTCAGGCCGGCGTTGGCGACGCGCAGGTTGTTCTGTGCAGTCAGCAGGGCGAGGCGGGCGTTGCCCACCTGGATGGCGCTGCGCAGCGAGTCGCTCTTGGTGGCGGCGCCGGCGCGCACCTTGGCCGTGGATGATTTCAGCTGCTCCGTGGCCTGCTCGAGCTGCCGGCGGGCGGCGGACTCGCTCTCGCGGGCGGCGAGCACCGCGAAGTACTGCTGCTTCACCTGGAGCGCGATGTTGTAGCGCTGCGCCGTCTCGCTGGCGTCGGCCGCGTCCACGTTGGCCTCCGCGGCGCGGAGGTTGAACCAGCGCCGGCCGCCGTCGAACAGTTCGAGGTTGGCGGACATGCCGCGCGAGAACGACCACGGCGAACCGCGATACGGCACCAGCTGTCCCTGAAAGAACGTCTCACCCCCCTGCCGCGAGCCGGAGCTCGAGACCGAGAGGGACGGGATGTACTGCGCGTAGGCGGTGCGCACGGCGGCGGCGGTGGTGCGCAGCGCGTTGCGCGCCGTCACGGAGGCGGGTGCGTTGCGCTGCGCCTGGTGGACCGCGTCGTCGAGCGCGATGGGACGTGCGCCATCGCCGCCCGGCTGCTGGGCGGCGAGAGCGATCGGTGCGAGAAGGACCAGCAAGGAAAGGCGCGTCATGTCCTATTTCTTCTCCTGCGTGCGGGCTTTCTGATCCCGCTGCATCTGTTCATACACGCGAAGCTGCTCGGGCGTGAGCAGGGCCGAGATCTTGCCCCGGGCGTCGGCCCGAACAGAGTCCAGTTGCGGCCGGATGGGGACCACCAGCAGCGATTCGGCGCGGAAGCGTGCGTCGAGGATGGAGTCCACGGCCGCCCGCTGGGCTGCGGTCAGCTTGAGGTCGTTGGCGAAGCGGTCCCGCATCATGCGCACGGTGGCCCGGGTCGCGATGGCGGGGCGAAGCCTGCGGTCGGCGGCGACGCCAATGGCGACGCCGGCCACGGCCGCTGCGAGATAGAACGCCAGGGCCAATCCTTTGGTTCGCGTCATCGGAATGCCGGAAGGGGAGCGGTGCCCGGGGGGTGACCCCGAGGACTACCGCCCGTTGATGTAATTGAGGGTCGCCTGCCGCTCGGTCTGCGCGTCGCGAATGGCGATGGTCGGGCCGCCCGCGGGGGTTCCGAGCACGGCATCATAGGCCATCTGGCGCTGCTCGGCGCGGGAGCGCAGGAACAGCGAGCCGGCAACGATGAGCGCGAATCCGGCGGCGATGAGGCCGACGCGCACCCACTGCGGGGGCACCGACCACCAGGAATCGAGCGAGTCACTGCGGATGATGCGGTCCATGATGCGCCGTTCGAGCGTGCGCCAGTAGCCCGCCGATTCGGGAGCGGCGTACAGCGCCCGCAGGGCGCTGGTCAGTTCTGCATCGCTGTCGTCGGGGACGAGACGAGGTGCGGAGAAGTCATTGTTGGTCATTGGGGACTCCGAAGCTGTTCGAGCAGGCGTCGCAGCGCCGACCGGGCGTAATGCAGGTCGGAGCGCGCCGTCCCCTCGGGAATGCCGAGCAACTTGCCGATCTCTGAATGCTTGAACCCCTCGACGTCGTGCAGCACGATCACGGCGCGCTGGCGCTCGGGCAGACGCGCAAGCGCGTCGGAGAGCCGAATGCGCAGTTCGTCGCTTTCCGCAGGATCGCGAAACGGCGATGCGATGGTCTCGGGGAGCTCATCGGCGTCGCGGACCTTGCGGCGCCGCGTGATGTCGAGCGAGGCGTTGGCCACGATGCGATGCAGCCACGCGCCGAACGCCTGGTCGGGGAGGAAGCGGTGCAGGGCGCGGTAAGCGTGCAGGAAGGCGTCCTGCACGGCATCCTCCGCGTCCTCGTGCGTCGTCACGATGGCGCGCGCCACGGCGTAGGCCCGCCGCTGGTGGCGGCGAACCAGTTCCGAGAAGGCCTCGAGCTCGCCGCGCTGCGCGGAAAGTACGAGGGCCCTCTCGTCGTCGGGGCGGTCAGGCGTCGTCACGTAGCGGCGGATTCTGCCGGGCAACGTCACGGACACCGGACGCAGGGCAATTGCGGTCATCGCGTCTCGTCACAGGGTGCAATCCATAGCCGTCTGATAGGGGGGAAACGTTGAGGGGGACGGGGGCGGGGTGCGGGAAACCCAGGTCAAGGGGGCCGGGACGGGAAGCGTCATGGCCGTCCTCGCCGCGATCGGGATGGCAAGGAGGGAGAAAAAGCGGCTGGCGCCGCTCATGATTCATCCGGCGGCCGCCCCTGTCGACGTCGTCATTCCGGTGAATCCGGGAGCGGGTCCGGCATGACAGGGTGTCCGTCCGGTTGCCGGCGTGAATGGTCATGGCCCGGAGGGAGGGATGACAAACCGGTCGCGGGTGTCGAATCACGGCCGGCCCACAATCACA
>CAYQCP010000133.1:0-4472 GCA_964416005.1 uncultured Gemmatimonas sp. | reverse complement strand
CACGCCGCGGCGCTCCTGGCGGCGCGGCGTGAGGCCGCAGCCGCGGCCGCGCGCGCCGGGGAAATCGCCGAGCTCTCGCGCATCGGCGTCGCCCTGTCCACCGAGCGCGACCTGCCGACGCTGCTGGCGCTCATTCTCGAGCAGGCGCGGCGGCTGTCGGCGGCGGACGCGGGGTCGCTGTACCTCGTCGAGCGGGGGGACGAGGCGGTGCTCCGCTTCAAGCTCTCGCAGAACTTCACGCTTCCCGACCTGCCGTTCACGGAGTTCACGGTGCCGCTGAACGCCTCGTCCATCGCCGGCGCCGCCGCCGTGTCGGGCGAGGCGATCAACTTCGAGGACGCCTATGCGCTGGGGCCGGGCGACCGCTTCACGTTCAACCGGTCGTTCGACGAGAAGTTCGGGTACCGCACGAAGTCCATGGTGACGATCCCGATGCGGACGCATCGCGACGAGATCGTGGGCGTGCTGCAGCTGATCAACCGCAAGCGGAACGCCGCGGCGCGGCTCGCCACGGCGGCCGATGTCGAGCGCGAGGTGCTGCCGTTCGATGCGCACGCGGTGGCGCTCATCAGCGGGCTCGCGTCGCAGGCCGCGGTGGCCATCGAGAACGGGCGGCTGTACGAGGACATCGAGCGGCTGTTCGAGGGCTTCGTGATGGCATCGGTGACGGCCATCGAGAGCCGCGACCCGACGACGTCGGGTCACTCGTCGCGAGTGGCGGTCTACACGACCGGGCTCGCCGCCGCGGTGGACCGCGTGGGCAGCGGCCCCTACGGGCACCTGCGCTTCTCGCGCGAGGAGCTGCGCGAGCTGCGCTACGCGTCGCTGCTGCACGACTTCGGCAAGGTGGGCGTGCGCGAGCAGGTGCTGGTGAAGCAGAAGAAGCTGTACCCGTCGGACCTCGCCATCATCCGGCACCGCTTCCAGTTCCTGCTGCAGCGCGCCGACCTCCAGTACGAGCGCGAGCGCGCGCAGTACCTGTGGGAATACGGGCGCACCAACTACGAGGAAGCGCTCCAGCGGCTCGACCGCGCGCGGGACGAGTCGCGCAATCAGCTCCTGCGCTTCCTCGACGCCATCGTGCGGGCCAACGAGCCGACGATCCTCCCGGAAGGGAGCTTTGAGGAGCTCAGCGAGATCAACGAGCGCCTCTTCGTGGACTTCGACGGCACGGAGAAGCCGCTGCTGAGCGACGATGAACTGCGCTACCTGATGATCAACCGCGGCAACCTCGACGAGCGCGAGCGGCGCGAGATCGAGAGCCACGTGACGCACACGTACCGCTTCCTCGAGCAGATCCCCTGGACGCGCGAACTGAAGGGCATTCCGCTGATCGCGTGGGGCCATCACGAGAAGCTCGACGGATCGGGCTATCCGCGCGGCGTGGACGCCGTCGCCATTCCCGTGCAGACGCGCATGATGACGATCAGCGACATCTACGACGCGCTGACGGCCACCGACCGCCCCTACAAGCGCGCCGTCACGACCGAGCGCGCGCTGGACATCCTGCACGACGAGGCGAAGCACGGGCACGTGGACACGGCCCTGCTGACCGCATTCGTCGAGGCGAAGGTGTTCGAGGCGGTGCAGCCGGCGGAAGGAAGGAAGTCCGGCGCGGGGCGGAGGTTGACGCCGACTGGGGCGTGAGGAGGAGTGCAGGGGTTCAGGAGGGGAGAGGAGTGGAGTGTTGCGGGAGGGGGAGGAGGCCACCAGTTCGCCTCCTCCCCCTCCCGCAACACTCCACTCCTCTCCCCTTCCAAGCCCCTGCACTCCTCCCCCTCCCAAGCATTCTCAGCCCCTGTTGCGTATGCTCTCAGTATCCCACCCCCACTCCCTCGAGGGTCGCATGTCCGTGTTTCCGCGCTTGCTGATCGCCCCCGTCGCGCTCGTGTTGGCCACCCAGCTGGCCGGCGCGCAACAGGCGATCGACCAGGAGTACACCAAGAAGATCAAGGAGCACCTCCAGGACGCCCGCATTTCCACGGAGTTCGTGGATCACCTGCCGGCGTCGAGCAAGGTCCCCACGCCGCTCAAGTTCCTGGGCCGCATCGTCGGCACGCCCGGCGAGCTGACGTACGCCAAGGACATTCACCGCTATCTCGAGGCGGTGGCCAGGGCGTCGGGCGGACGGGCCAGGTTCTGGACCATCGGCAAGACCGAGGAAGGGCGCGACATGGTCGTCCTCGCCATCGCCGACGAGGGGACCATCAGCCGCCTCGACAGCTACAAGGGGCAGCTGAAGGCCCTCACCGACGCGCGCAAGACGAACGACGCCGAGGCGAAGCGGATCATCCAGAGCGCGAAGCCCATCTACTGGATCACCTCCGGGCTGCACTCGCCGGAGAACGGCGGCCCCGAGACGCTGATGGAGCTCGCCTACCGGCTCGTGGTGGACAACAGCGAGCACTACCAGAACATCCGCCGCAACGTCATCACCTTCATCACGCCGGTGCTCGAGGTGGACGGGCGCGAGAAGCAGGTGGACACGTACTACTACAACAAGAAGCGGCCGGCCGGCGAGGCGCGGCTGCCCCTGATGTACTGGGGCAAGTACGTCCAGCACGACAACAACCGCGACGGCATGGGGCAGATGCTCGCCCTCACGCGGAACGCGAACAAGTTCTTCCTCGAGTGGACGCCGACCATCATGCACGACCTGCACGAGTCGGTGACGTACCTGTACGCGTCCACCGGGAGCGGCCCGTACAACGAGTCGCTCGACCCGATCACGGTCAACGAGTGGTGGAACCTCGCGATCAACGAGGTGCAGGAGATGACGAAGCGCGGCGTGCCGGGCGTCTGGACGTACGGCTTCTACGACGGCTGGACGCCGAACTACCTGTTCTACGTGGCCCACTCGCACAACGCGACGGGACGGTTCTACGAGACGCAGAGCTACGGCCCGGACAACTACGTCGTGCGCCCGCCGGCGACGACGACGAGCCGCGAGTGGTTCCGCCCGAACCCGCCGCTGACCAGCATCAACTGGGGGCCGCGCAACAACGTCAACATCCAGCAGTCGGCGCTCATCCTGACGCTCGGGCACGTCGCGAAAAACCGCGAGCACTTCCTCGAGAACTACTGGCTGAAGAACAAGCGCGCGGTGGACAAGGGGAAGAACGGCCCGACGTACGGGTGGGTGATCCCGGCGGCGCAGCACCGCAAGGCCGACGCGGCGCAGGCGGTGAACGACCTGATGACGCAGGGGCTCGAGTTCCATCGGGCCACGGCCGCGTTCAAGGTCGGCGCCACCGAAGTGAAGCCCGGCGACTTCATCGTGCGCGGCGACCAGCCGTATCGCACCCTGGCCGACATCTACTTCTCGGTGCAGGCGTTCTCCGCCGCCAACCCGGCGCCCTACGACGACACGGGATGGACGTTCCAGTACATGCGCAACCTCGTGCTCACGCCGATCACCGACAAGGCGCTGCTGACGCAGGCGATGGCGCCGGTCACGGCGCCGGTGACGGCGGCGGGCGGCGTCGAGGGGATGGGGAGCACGCTCATCGTCGCCGCGACCAGCGACAACAATCTGGTGACGTTCCGCTTCAAGAACGCGGGCGTGCCGATGGCCGCCGCGGAGGAGGACTTCGAGGCCGGCGGCAGGAAGTTCCTCGCTGGCTCGTTCATCATCGCCAACGCCGATCGCGCGAAGCTCGAGCCGCAGCTCAAGGCGCTGGGACTCAGCGCCGTCGCCGTCGCCGAGGCGCCCAAGGTGAAGTCGCACGACCTCGACGTGCCGCGCATCGGGTACGTGCACAGCTGGACGCGCACGCAGGATGAAGGGTGGGTGCGCGGCGCGCTCGACACGTACGGCGTGCCCTACACGTATTTCGCGGACCAGAAGCTGCGCACGGAAGGGAATCTTCGCGCCCGGTATGACGTGATCATCTTCCCGCACGTCGGCGGCACGGCGCAGTCGATGGTGAACGGCATGGCCAGCACCGGCACCCTGCCCCTTCCCTACAAGAAGTCGGCGGACACGCCAAACCTGGGTTCGCCCGACGAGAGCGATGACATCCGCGGCGGGATGGGCGTCGAGGGACTCCTGAACCTGTACAAGTTCGTGCAGGAGGGCGGCACGCTGATCACCGAGGGCGCGACCTCCACCATCTTCCCGTCGTACAACCTGACGAACGGCGTGACGGTGGAGACGCCAACCGACCTGTTCGTCCGCGGCTCGGTGATGCGCGGCATCATCGCCGACAAGAAGAGCCCGCTCACGTACGGGTTGGCCGGCACCCAGCTTCCGGTCTACTTCAGCACGGCGCCGGTGCTCAACGCCGGCGGATTCGGTGGCGGCTTCGGCGGGTTTGGCGGCCGCGGGTCGTCGCAGAGCCAGAACGTGACGCCCATGGCCCCGACGAACCTGCCGCGGCTCTCGCCGTGGGAGCCCTCGGGTGCGCCCGCGGCTGGCGCAGCTGGCGCAGCTGGCGCAGCTGGCGCAGGCGGCGCAGCAGGCGCAGGCGGCG
>CAYQCP010000132.1:0-4751 GCA_964416005.1 uncultured Gemmatimonas sp. | reverse complement strand
GAGACAACAGAGAGACAACAGAGAGACAACAGAGAGACAACAGACAGACAACAGAGAGACAACAGACAGACAACAGAGAGACAACAGACAGACTCTGGCAGTGACGCCTGGTGCGGCAAAGCGCCTGGGGCTTCTTCGGGGGCTTACGGAGCCGTGGGCCTTGTGGTTGTAGTTCCACCACACGGAGATCAGCAAATCCGCCCTTCCATCCGGCGACGCCAACCGCGACGTTTTAGGGGTCGATTGCGTAGCAGGATCGATCACCGCGCGCCGACTACAACTCGCCGGCGCCGATCCACCAGTTTCCGGAGTCTCCGCGCGTGAAAGCGCTCGTCAAGGAATCCCCCTCGGTGGGATTCGTCCTCAAGGATGTCCCGGTTCCCACGATCCGCGACAATGAAGTCTTGATCAAAGTTGCCCGCGCCGGCGTCTGCGGCACGGATGTCCACATCCACGAGTGGGACGACTGGGCGCGCAATCGCTGCAAGCCGCCATTCACCGTGGGCCACGAGTTCGCGGGCACGGTGGTGGAGGTCGGCAAGCTCGTCACCGACGTGCACCTCAACGACCGCGTGACGGCGGAGGGGCACATCGTCTGCGGGCGCTGCCACCTGTGCCGCACCGGCAACTCGCACGTCTGCCCGAACACGCGCATCATCGGCGTGGACCGCGACGGCGGCTTCGCGGAGTTCATCGCCATGCCGGCGGGCAACGTGTGGCACCTCGACGACAACATCCCGTTCGAGATCGGCGGCATTCACGACCCGATGGGGAACGCCTTCCACACGGCGCTGACGGCCGAGATTCCCGGCAACACGGTGCTGGTCACCGGGTGCGGACCGATCGGCATCTTCGCCGTCGGCATCTGCGTCGCTGCCGGCGCGAGCCACGTGATTGCGAGCGACGTGAACCCACGCCGGCTCGAGCTGGCGCGCGCGATGGGCGCGCACGACGCCGTGCACCCTGACCAGGTGGCCGAGGCAGTGCGGGTGGCGACCGACGGCCTGGGCGTGGATGTCGTGCTCGAAATGGCCGGGGTGCCCTCCGCGGTGCACCAGGCGTTCAAGGAAGTCCGCGTCGGCGGGCGCGTGCAGATGCTCGGCATTCCCGCTAAGCCCATGGAGTTGAACCTCGCCACCGAGATTATCTTCAAGGGGCTCACCGTCTACGGCGTCATCGGCCGCCGGATGTATGACACGTGGATCCAGATGACGCAGTTCCTCCGCTCGGGCAAGTTCGACCCGACGCCGGTGATCACGCACCGGTTCCCACTCGAAGCACATGCCGAGGCGATCCGAGTGATCAAGACGGGCGAGGCCGGGAAAGTGGTTTTCGAGATTTCATAGAGAGACAACAGAGAAACAACAGAGAAACAACAGAGAGACAACAGAAGACGGCCGTTCACGCCGCGTTCTTCACGCTTCCTCCGACTGATCATCGTCATGCCCCTCAATGCGGCTTTCTCCGCCTCGCTCGATGACGCCATCGCCCAGATGAAGGCCGATGGCGTCTACAAGCGGCTCAACCACCTCGAGTCGCCGCAGGCGGCGCATGTCCGCATGGAAGGGCGCGGCGAGGTGCTGGTTCTCTCGTCCAACAACTACCTCGGCCTCTGCGACGAACCATCCGTGGTGCAGGCCGGCATCGACGGCTTGCGCCAGTTCGGCGCCGGCACGGCGAGTGTCCGGTTCATCTGCGGCACGTTTACGGTGCATCGCGAGCTGGAGGCCGCGCTGGCGCGGCTGGTCGGCACGCCGGCATCGATGTCGTTCGTCAGCGGCTGGAACGCCAACAAGGGGCTGACGACGACGATCGTGCAGGAAGGCGACTTCGTGGTGAGCGACGCCCTCAACCACGCCTCGATCATCGACTCGATCCGCCTCGCCAAGGCGATCACGAAGTGCACCACGAGCGTCTACAAGCACGGCGACCTCGACGACCTCCGGCAGCAGCTCGCCGCCCACAAGGGGGCGCGGCGGCGCGTCATCTGGACCGATGGCGTCTTCTCGATGGAGGGGAGCATCGCCAAGCTGCCCGACATCCTGCAGATCGCGCGCGACCACGACGCCATCGTCGTGATGGACGACGCGCACGCCACAGGCGTCCTCGGCAAGACGGGGCGTGGCACGGCGGAGCACTTCGGCCTCGTCGGCGAGGTGGACGTCATCACCTCCACGCTCGGCAAGGCGCTCGGCGGGGCGGCAGGCGGCTTTGTGGCGGGCCCCGCGCCGTTGTGCGACATGCTGACGCAGCGGTCGCGCCCGCAGCTCTTCTCCAACGCGCTGCCGCCCACGGTGGCGGCGAGTGCGCTGGCGGCGGTCCAGTTCCTCGAGGCCCATCCCGAGCGCGTGCAGAAGCTCCGGGACAACGCCACGTACTTCCGGCAGGCGATCATCGAGGCGGGGTTCAATCCGCTGCCCGGCGAGACGCCAATCGTGCCGATCATCATCGGGGAGACGGCGCACGCCATCCGGATGAGCGAGCTGCTGCTGGACGAGGGGATCTTCGTCACCGGGTTCGGGTTTCCGGTGGTGCCGCACGGCACGGCGCGGCTCCGCTGCCAGATCTCGGCGGCGCACTCGAAGGACGACATGGACCGCGCCGTGCGCGCCATCACGTCGGTGGCGCGCAAGGTGGGGCTCAGGAAGTAGCCGTTCCCGGGTCCGTGACGCGGGGGCGGGACGCATCGTCTTCATCCGGTACCACTGGCTGCACCGGTCACCGAGCGGCAAGTTTTGTCGCGTCGGTGCGCGGGTGGGCCGGCGATCCTCCTTTTCGAGGGTTCAAGCATGCGTACGATTTCACGCCTTAGCCGCGCGCTCACGCTGGCGGCGCTCCTCCCCGCTGCTGCCGCGGCGCAGCAGGCCGATGTGCCGATTGAGAACTCGTGGTTCTGGGGGGCGAGCGGCGGACGGATTTCGTTCCCGACGTACTTCCACCGCGTGGACGCGCCGATGATCCAGGCCGACTGGCTGATCACGCGGCAGCGCTGGGCCCTGCAGATCTACGGGGCGCAGGCGTACTTCACCGACTCCTCAACGGTGGCCGATCCCAATTCGTCCGGGCTGCGCAAGGCCTCGATCACCGACTTGCGGCGCGTCGGGTTCCAGGGCCTGGTCTTCCTGCCCAATTGGACGTGGTTCCGGCCGTACGTGGGCGTCGGCTATTCGTTCAACTACATCAAGCAGGCGGATCCGATCGGCACGTTCTTCAACAGCGCGGCGGCCCGCGATTCGGCGCAGACGCGCGTGAACGAGGCGCGCGCCATGGCGAAAGCGACGTTCAGCGGCGGCTTCATGATCACCTGGCACCGCTTCGCCCCGTATGCGCAGTACACGATGATGCCGACCAAGGGCACCGGTGACTGGCTGATCAACGGCAACGGCTCGACCAGCTTCTGGGAGGTTGGGCTCCGGTACAACTTTGGGTCATCGATAGACCGGTTGAAGTAGCGGCTGAGGGTAGATGGTAGAGGGTGGATGGTAGAGGGTGGAGCGTAGCTGGTAGAACGACGGACGGAGGGCGGGTTCCCTTGGGGAATCCGCCCTTCGGCCTTTCCTGGGCCATTCACCATCCACCATCCACCGTCTACCGTCTACCGTCAGCGTCCTTCAACAGAAACCGCAGCGGCCACTCCACCGCCTTGCTGATCCCAATGCGCGGCGTCACGGCGACGGACGCATCGTCCACCGGGGCGCCGTGCAGGATGCGCAGGTTCGTGCCGCGCACGAGGTCGGCGCCGTGGTGGGTGGGGCCGTCGATGCCAAAGGCGCGGCAGAGCTTGCCGGGGCCGTCGGCGAGCGCGCGGTCGGTGATGCGGCGGACCGTTCCGCGTCCGGAGACTCCGCGCCGGCGCCGCATCGCGTCGATCCCCGCGATCGGGCGCACTCCGCGGATGAGCACCGCACTCGGCAGGCCCTCGGCGCGCGTGACGGCATTCACGCACCAGTACATGCCGTAGATGAAATAGACGTACGCCGTGCCCGGCGGCCCGTAGAGGCCCGCCGTGCGCGCCGTACGGCCCACCGCGGCGTGGCAGGCGGGATCGTGCTCGCCGAGGTAGGCCTCGGTCTCCGAGATGATGCCGCGGCAGGTCACGCCGTTGCGCGTGCATTCGAGCACACGCCCGATCAGGTCGCGGGCCACCGCCTCGGTGTCACGATCGTAGAAACGGCGCGGCAACACGCGCCATGAGAGACGCCGCGCCCCCAGAGGGGACGCGGCGTTCTCAGGTGCGGCAGCGCGTGCGCGCGTCACCGTTATGCAACCGGGCCCTTCTTGGCGCGCGGCTTCCGTGCGGCCGGCTTGGCCTTGGCCGCCGCCTTCGCGGGCGCCTCGGCCTTGGCCGGAGCGTCGGCCTTCGCCGGCGCATCGGCTTTCGCCGACGGCTTGCGACCGGGGCGGCCCTTCTTGGCCGCTTCGGCGGCAGGCTCCGCGGGCGGGGTCACCGCCGGCGTGTCGTCCACGACGCCGAGGAGGAGGAGAGACGGCGGCACCTTGGCGCCACGGCCACCCTTGGCGGGGAGTCCGCGGCTCGCACCCACGCCACGCGGCGCGGGAGCGGCAACCGGCGCCTGCGGCGCGTCGGCCTTGGCCTGCGCCTCCGCGGCGCTGAGCTGGTCGGCGACGCTGACCGCGCCCTCGACGCGCGAGACCTCGAACGAATCGCCGCGGCGGCGCACATCCACCGCGCCGGCGTCGTGCGTGTCACGCAGGATGCGCGTGAAGTTGCGGTCGCTCAGCGATTCGCT
>CAYQCP010000131.1:0-4925 GCA_964416005.1 uncultured Gemmatimonas sp. | reverse complement strand
GGCGACGGCGAGATCATTGCGCGCATTCTTGAGCGGCTCGGCTACGCGCCGCCGGCGCGCGGCTCCAGTTCCCGCGGTGGCGTGCGTGGGCTCATGACGTTGGTCGCGGCCCTGCGCGATGGGCGGTCCGTCGCCTTCACCCCGGACGGTCCGCGCGGCCCGGCGCGCGTGCCGCAGGCCGGGCTCTTCGTCGCGGCGCAACGTGCCGGCACGGTGATCGTCCCGATGTCGATGCATGCGGCGCGGGCATGGCACCTGCGCAGCTGGGACCGGTACGCCATTCCAAAGCCGTTCGCGCGCGTCTGCGTGACGATCGGCGAGCCCTTCACGCCGCGGTTTGACGGCGACCTGCTCGCGGCGGGCGAGGTCGAGCGGTTTGTGGCGGCGATGGACGCCACGGAGGCGATGGCCCGTGCGTGAGGCACTGGCGCGGGTCGTCTGGTACGGCGAGGGCTTCGACGCGCTGCTCGCGCGTGCGGTGCTCACGCCGTTCGAGTGGATCTACGGCGCCGCGGTCCTCGTGGACGGCGCGCGGCGCGCCGGCGGGGCGGGGCGCACGCAGGTGCCGACGGTGTCCGTGGGGAACCTCACGGTCGGCGGGACGGGCAAGACGCCGGTGGCCGCCTGGTTCGCGGCGCAGCTGCGCGCCCGCGGCCGCGCGCCGGCCCTCCTCCTCCGTGGCTACGGCGACGACGAGGCGCTCGTGCACGCCGCCCTGAATCCCGACGTGCCGGTCTTCGCCGACGCGGACCGGCGCCGCGCTGCGGCGCAGGCCATCACGCGGGGCGCAACGGCGCTGGTGCTGGACGACGGGTTCCAGCATCGCCAGATGCCGCGCGATGTCGACGTGGTGGTGGTGAGCGCCGACCTGTGGAGCGACCTCCCCGTGCGCCTGCTGCCCGCGGGACCGTTCCGCGAGCCGCTCACGGCGCTGCGGCGCGCGACGCTTGTCCTCGTGACGCGCAAGGCGGCGTCCCCCGCGCAGGCCGCCGAGGTGGCGCGGCAACTGACGCAGGCGTCGGGCGGCGTGCCGCTCGCCGTGGTGCACCTCGCGCCCGGACCGCTCTGTGCGTGGTCGGGCGGGGCGAGCGAATCCGTCGACGCCCTGCGCGGGCAGCGCGTCCTTGCCGTCTCGGGCATCGGTGCGCCCGATGCGTTCCTCGCGCAGCTGCGCGCGACCGGGGCGCAGGTGCAGGGCGCGAGCTTCGGCGACCATCACGCCTATACCGCGCACGACGTGCGGAAGCTGGCGGCGCGCGCGGCCACGGTGGATCGCGTGATGTGCACGCTCAAGGATGCCGTGAAGCTGGGGCCGCAGTGGCCCGCGTCCGCTCCGCGGCTATGGTATCTTTCACAATCAGTTGTCGTCGAGACCGGCGCGTCGAACGTCGAGGCCGTGCTCGGTCGCCTGACGTCTTCCGCGGCTTCACCTACGCCGGCGTCGGCTGGCCCGGAGAGCTCCCCCCATGGCTGACCTGCTGCTTCCCACGAATACGATCGTCCATCCGGACAAGGACCGCTTTCTCCACGAGGAGAACCCGTTCGAGGCGATGATGGCCCGCTTCGACCGCGCCGCGGACCTGCTCGACCTCGAGCCCGGCCTGTACAAGGTGCTGCGCAACCCGGAAAAGACGATCATCGTCTCCATCCCCGTGATGATGGACAGCGGCGAGGTGGAGGTGTTCACCGGCATTCGCTGCATCTACAACACCTCGCGCGGCCCGGCGAAGGGCGGCATTCGCTTCGACCAGAACGTCACGCTCGACGAGGTGAAGGCGCTGGCGGCGTGGATGACCTGGAAATGCGCCGTCATGAACATCCCGTTCGGCGGCTCCAAGGGCGGCGTGATCTGCGATCCGCTGAAGATGAGCATCGGTGAGCTGGAACGCGTGACGCGCCGTTACACGGCGGGCATCATCGCGACGCTCGGCCCCGACTCCGACGTCCCCGCGCCCGACGTGAACACGAACGAGCGCGTGATGGCGTGGCTGATGGACACGTACTCGATGCATGTCGGGCACACGGTCAACGCCGTCACCACGGGCAAGCCGGTGGCGATGGGCGGCTCGCTGGGCCGTCGCGAGGCGACGGGGCGGGGGTGCATGATCGCGACGCGCGAGGCGCTCGCCCACCTCGGCCTGCCGGTGAAGGGCCGGACCGTCGTCGTGCAGGGCTTCGGCAACGTCGGCTCCATCGCCGCCGAGCTGCTGCATGCCGAGGGATGCAAGGTCATCGCGATCAGCGACCGCACGGGGGGCTGGTACAACAAGAAGGGCATCGACGTGAAGCACGCCATCGCGCACGTGGCCGAGCACCAGACGCTCGAGGGCTTCGGCGGCGGCGAGCCGATCGCGAACGAGCAGATCCTCGAACTGGAATGCGATGTGCTGCTTCCGGCGGCGCTCGAGAACGTGATCACGACCAAGAACGCTGCCAGCATCAAGGCGAAGATCGTGTGCGAGGGGGCCAACGGGCCGACGTCGGCCGGCGCCGACGCCATCCTCGACGACAAGGGCGTGTTCGTGATTCCGGACATCCTCGCCAACGCCGGCGGCGTCACCGTGTCGTACTTCGAGTGGGTGCAGAACCGCAGCGGCTACTACTGGAGCGAGCAGCTGGTCAACGAGCGCCTGACGGAGATCATGGTCAACTCGTTCGCCGAGGTCCTCAAGCTCTCGAAACTGCACAAGGTGAACATGCGCACGGCGTCGTACATGCTGGCGATCAGTCGCGTCGCGACGGTGCACAAGCTGCGCGGCATCTACGCCTAGCGGCGGACACAGGCCGTGAAGGTCTACCTCATCGCCGTCGGCAAGCCGCGCAACGCGTCGCTGGCCGCCGCGATCGCGGAGTACGAGGATCGGGCGGGGCGCTATTGGCCGCTGGAACGCCTCGAGGTGCGCGAGGAGCCGGCCAAGTCGGCCAGCGCGGACCTCGTGCGTGACCGGGAAGGGGAGCGGCTGGCCGCCAAGATCCCGGCGGGCGCCGTGATCGTCTGCTGCGATCCCGGCGGCCGGCGAATGGACTCGGCGGCCTTCTCCGGATGGCTCCAGGGTCAGCGCGAGGGAGGGCGCGACGTGGCGTTCGTGATCGGCGGAGCGTTTGGGCTCTCGCCGGCCCTCCTGGCGCGCGCGGCGGTGCGTCTTGAGCTGGCGCCGTGGACGCTGCCGCACGAGTTGGCGCGCCTGGTGCTCGCCGAGCAGCTCTACCGGGCGGGGACCATCGTGCGACGGGAACCCTACCACAAGTGAGGGCAGGCGGCTTTCGCCATCCCCACGCCAAGTGACCTCGGGCGCATTCCGCCGTCCCCTGTCCAGCGGTTAGCTTATGACTCGACGTACTGGTGGCGAGCGACGTACCTCTGGAGGCAGCGAGCGCATGGACTGTAGCGGACACGGGCACAGGCACAGGAGCGGTCGTTGACGCCCCCGCGTGTCGTCGCGGAACCCATTGGCGGCGGGCCGCTGGCCCGCGCTGCCGTCGAGGGCCGCACGCCGTCCGGCTGGTACACGCCGCGCCCCAAGGGGGCCGCCGCCTGGCGCGAGCACGCCGAGCAGGTGCGCTCGCAGGCCAACCCCAACTGGTTCGCCGCGCTCGCGCCCGCCTTTGATGCCAGCGGCGCCGCCGCCCGACGCCTCGAGGCAGTCGCGCAGGGCCGCGGGGTCGTCATCACCACGGGCCAGCAGCCTGGGTTGTTCGGCGGTCCGGGCTATACGTGGCTCAAGGCGCTCAGCGCGCGGGCGCTCGCGGACAAGATCGAGCAGGCGACCGGCATCCCGGCCGCGCCGGTCTTCTGGGCCGCCACGGATGACGCCGACTTTGCCGAGGCGAGCTGGACCGCCGTGGCCTTCGACGAGGAAGTGCGCCGGCTGCGCATCGAACGGCTGGGTTTCGACGGACAGGTCATGGCGGCGCAGCCGCTGGGCGACGTCAGGCAGCAGTTCGACGACCTGAGTGCGGCGGCGGGTTCCGCCCCGCATCTCGAACTGCTGGAGCACGCGCGTCGCGCCTATCGTGCCGACGCGACGGTGGGCAGCGCGTACGTGGAACTGCTGCGTGCGCTGTTCGAGCCCATGGGCATCGCCGTGCTCGACGCCTGGCATCCCGCCGTGCGCGAGGCGGCGCGTCCCACGCTGGTGGAGGCGTTGCGCCGCGCGCCGGTCGTGGACGAGGCGGTCTCGCTGCGCAGCGTGGCCATCGAGCGCGCCGGCTTCCGCGCGCAGGTCGCGCGGGTGCCCAAGCTGTCGCTGGTATTCCGCGTCTCGTCCAACGGCATCAAGGAGCGGATCCCGATCGCACAGGCGGGTGACGTCGCCGTCCAGCCGCACCTGGTGCTCTCCGCCAACGTGCTGCTGCGCCCGGTGGTGGAGCGGGCCATCCTGCCGACGATCGGCTATTTCGGCGGGCCGGGCGAGGTCGCGTACTTCGCGCAGGTCGGCGCGGTGGCCGAGGCGTTGACCCTGCCCGTGCCGGTCGTCCTGCCGCGCTGGTCGGCGACGATCGTGGAGCCGGTCATCGACCGGATGCTGGGCCGGCTCGGCATGACCTTCGACGACATCAAGCCGCCCCATCAGGCGGAGCGTCGTGTCGGTGACCGTGCCATGCCGCCCTTCCTGCGTGACACGCTCGAGGCGCTGCGCCACGACGTGGACGCACGGCTCAACGCCCTGCGCGATTCCGCGGAGGGCGCGGCCATGGTGCACGCGTCGACCATCGAGGGGGCGCGGCACCAGCTCAAGTTCCGCATCGACCGGCTGGAGCGGCGGTACCGCACGGCGGCGCTGAAGGCGGAAACGGCGGCGGTGCGCGACCTTGGCAGCGTGCGCGCGGCGTTGATGCCCGAAGGCCAGCGACAGGAGCGCGTCCTCAATCCGCTGCCGCTGGTCGCGCGACACGGGGAAGAACTGATGGACTTGCTGCGCGCG
>CAYQCP010000130.1:0-5326 GCA_964416005.1 uncultured Gemmatimonas sp. | reverse complement strand
GGCGGGGAAGGCGTCGGATGCGAAGGCAAAGCCGGCCGCAGCGGCCGCGCCCGCCGCCGCGCCCGCCAAGGGAGGGAAGTAAGCCATGGCCGAGGCACGCGCGATTCAGCGCACGGCGCGCCAGAGTCCCTACAAGATGCGGCTGGTCATTGACCAGATCCGCGGTCTTGGGGTGAACGACGCGCTCGCGCTGCTCCAGTTCTCCAAGAAGCATGCCGCGAAGCAGATCTCGAAGGTGCTCAAGAGCGCCGTCGCGAACGCCGAGCAGGCCGCCCGGACGACGAACGCGTCGCTGGACGTGGACCAGCTGTACGTGAAGGTCGCGACGGTCGATGAGGGACCGAAGCTCAAGCGGTGGACGCCGGCGGCCATGGGCCGGGCGACCCCCGTTCACAAGCGGACCAGCCACATCCATATCATCGTGGCCGAGAAGGAAGGGCGCTAATGGGACAGAAAACGAATCCGATCGGCTTCCGCCTGGGTGTCACGAAGGACTGGCGCTCGAAGTGGTTTGCCACGAAGGACTATCCGCAGCTGCTGAAGGAGGATGACCTCCTCCGGAAGTACCTGCGCCTCCGCCGGTTCCCGGGGAACGCGAGCCCGGCGATTGCCGACATCAACATCGAGCGCAAGCCGGGCAAGGTGGTGGTGACGCTGCACACCGGGCGGCCGGGTGTGGTGATCGGCAAGAAGGGCGAGGAGGTGGAGCGCCTGAAGTCCGAGCTCCAGCAGATCACGGGCAAGGATGTGGGGATCAATGTCGAGGAGATCAAGCGCCCGGAGATCGAGGCGCAGCTGGTCGCCGACAACATTGCCGCGCAGCTGGCGCAGCGCATCTCGTTCCGGCGCGCGATGAAGCGCGCGGTGCAGAGCGCGATGCGCATGGGCGCGGAGGGCATCAAGGTGAAGTGCGGCGGGCGCCTGGGCGGGGCCGAGATCGCGCGCGTGGAAGGGTACCGCGAAGGGCGGGTGCCGCTCCACACGCTGCGCGCCGACATCGATTATGCGACCAGCACGGCGAAGACGACCTTCGGGACGATCGGCGTGAAGGTCTGGATCTTCAAGGGCGAAATGGTGGAAGGGCGTCGCAGCTCGACCACGTACTCGTCCGACGCGTGAGGCGCTGACCGATGCTGAGTCCGAAGCGAGTCAAATTCCGCAAGATGTTCAAGGGGCGCACGCGCGGGCTGGCGACGCGCGGGGCCGAGGTGTCGTTCGGGCACTATGGCCTGCAGTCGCTCGAGCCGGGGTGGGTGACCAACCGGCAGATCGAGGCGGCGCGTGTCGCGCTGACCCGCCACGTGAAGCGCGGCGGCAAGGTGTGGATCCGCATCTTCCCCGACAAGCCGATCACGAAGAAGCCGGCCGAGACCCGCATGGGCAAGGGCAAGGGGTCGCCGGAGGGCTGGGTGGCGGTGGTGAAGCCCGGCCGCGTGCTGTTCGAGATCGAGGGCGTTGACAAGGAACTGGCCCAGAAGGCGATGGCGCTGGCCGCCGCCAAGCTGGGCATCCGCACCAAGTTCGTGGTCCGCGAGGAGGCGCACGCCGAATGAAGGCCGGACAGATTCGCGAGCTGAGCGGCGCCGAGATTGCGGCGCGCATCAAGGAGCTCGAAGAGGAGCGGTTCCGCCTGCGGTTCCGGCGTGCAACCGAACCATTGGAAGACCCGCTGCGCCTGCGCGTAATCCGCAAGGATATCGCGCGGCTCAAGACCGTGCTGCGCGAGAAGGCCGCGGGCGCGGCCGCTGGCCGCTGACCCGAGGAGTGACCCATGGCTGAACAGACGAAGGCTGCTGCCGCCGCCCGTCCCGCGCGCAAGGTGCGCACCGGGAAGGTGGTGAGCGACAAGATGCAGAAGACGGTGGTGGTCGCGATCGAGCGTCGCGTGCCGCATCCCGTGTACGGCAAGATGGTGACCCGCACGACGCGCCTGAAGGCCCACGACGAGCAGAACTCGGCGAAGGTCGGCGACGTGGTGCGGATCACCGAGACCCGCCCGCTGTCCAAGGACAAGCGGTGGCGCGTGGTCGAAATCCTCGAACGCGCGCAGTAGGAGGAGCGGGCCATGATCCAACAGGAATCCGTCGTGAAGGTCGCGGACAACAGCGGCGCCAAGCGCGCGCTGGTGATCCGCGTGCTCGGCGGCACGCGCCGTCGCTACGCCCGCCTGGGTGACCAGGTGATCGTGGCGGTGAAGGACGCGCTGCCGAACGGGACGGTGAAGAAGTCGGACGTCGCGCGCGCCGTCGTGGTGCGCACGGTGAAGGAGACCCGCCGCAAGGACGGGAGCTACATCCGCTTCGACGAGAACGCCGTCGTAATCATTGATGACAAGGGCGAGCCGCGGGCGACCCGCATCTTCGGACCCGTGGCGCGCGAGCTGCGCGAGAAGCGGTACATGAAGATCGTCTCGCTGGCGCCGGAGGTGCTCTAAATGCGTGTCCTGAAGCATCGCAAGACCCTGGGCTCGCGCCTGACGCGGCGTCACGCCATCAACGCGGAGCGCGAACAGCTGCCCGTGACGAAGGGCGACACCGTGCGCGTGATGCGCGGCGAGGACAAGGGCAAGGAAGGGAAGGTGATCCGCGTGCTGACGAAGACGTCGCGCGTGGTGATCGACGGGGTCAACATCGTGAAGCGACACCGCAAGGCGCGCAACGCCGACGAGAAGTCGGGCATCATCGACATGCCGGCGCCGGTGCACGTCTCCAACGTGATGCTGCTCGATCCGAAGTCGGGGACCCCGACGCGGACGCGCCGCCGGATTGACACCGACGGCACGAAGGAGCGCATCAGCGTGAAGAGCGGCGACGCGATTCCGCGCAACCGCTAAGGCCGAGGATCAGAGACGATGGCAACGAAAGAAAAGGCGGGCGCCGGCAAGAGCGGCGCCAAGGGCGGCCGGACCGAGAAGGGGAGCTCCATGATCCCCACCTCGCACAAGGGCGACAAGATCCCGGCGGCGCCGCCGCGGCTGCGCGAGTACTACGCCCAGACGGTGCGGCCCAAGCTGGCCGCGCAGTTCGGGCTGAAGAACCCGCATGAAGTGCCGCAGCTCGAGAAGATCGTGCTGAACGTCGGCATGGGCGAGGCGATCAAGACGCCCAAGGTGCTCGACACGGTGGTCGACGAGCTGGCCGTGATCAGCGGCCAGAAGCCGGTGCGGAAGAAGGCGAAGAAGTCGATCGCCAACTTCGGCCTGCGCGCCGGCCAGGAAGTGGGCGCCAGCGTGACGCTGCGCGGCGCGCGGATGTGGGAGTTCCTCGACCGCTTCGTGTCGACGGCGCTGCCCCGCGTGCGCGACTTCCGCGGCCTGTCGACGCGCTCGTTCGACGGACGCGGCAACTATTCGATGGGCGTGAAGGAGCAGATGATCTTCCCGGAGATCAACTACGACCAGGTAGAGCAGATCCACGGGATGGACATCACGTTCGTCACGACGACGACCAAGGACGACCAGGCGCTCGCGCTGCTGCGCGAACTCGGCATGCCGTTCCGCGGCGACGAGAAGCCCGTCGTGGTCAAGCACTAACCGGACCGGATCATGGCCAAGAAGAGCAGCATCGAGAAGAACGAGCGCCGCAAGAAGCTCACCCAGCGCTACGCCGCCAAGCGGAAGGCGCTGAAGGCGGTGATCCAGAACCCGAACGCGTCGGAAGACGAGAAGACGGCGGCGCAGTTCGCGCTCCAGAAGCTGCCGCGCAACTCGTCCAAGACCCGCATCCGCAACCGCTGCCAGATGACCGGCCGCGCCCGCGGGTTCGAGAGCGCGTTCGGCCTGAGCCGTATTGCGCTGCGCGACATGGCGCTGAACGGGCTGTTGCCGGGCGTGCGGAAAGCCAGTTGGTAACCGGCTGACGAGAGACGGAAGACGAGTGACGGGAGATCTCCCGTCTTCCGTCTCCCATCGCCCGTCTGCCTTGCACATTCACTTCCTACAGGTCCGTCCGAGACGGAAACCAGAGGAGATCAGAGAAACATCATGAGCATGACCGATCCCATCGCCGATATGCTTACGCGGATCCGGAACGCTGTCGGGTCGAAGCACCGCCGCGTGGATATGCCGGCTTCGAAGGTAAAGACCGAGATCGCCCGTCTCCTCAAGGAGACGAACTTCATCACGGACTACAAGATCGTGACGACCGAGCAGGGGACGACCGTGCTGCGCGTCGCCCTCAAGTACGCGCAGGGCGGCCAGCCGGTGATCCGGGAGCTGCAGCGCGTGTCGAGCCCGGGACTCCGCAAGTACGTCGGGGTCGCCGAGATCCCGCGTGTCCGCAACGGGCTTGGCGTCGCCATCCTGTCCACGTCGCAGGGGTTGATGACCGACCGGCAGGCGCGCCAGGCGCGCACCGGTGGTGAACTCCTCGCCATCGTCTGGTAGGGGGCAACGACATGTCACGAATTGGCAAGCTCCCCGTGGACATCCCGGCTGGCGTGACGGTCTCCGTCGCCGGCTCGGTGGTCACGGTGAAGGGGCCCAAGGGCGAACTCAAGCGCACGTTCAACCCGGCGATGACCATCGCCGTGGAAGGCAGCCAGGCCGCGGTGACCCGTCCGTCGGACGATCCGGGCCACAAGTCGCTGCACGGCCTGTCGCGCACCCTGCTGCACAACATGATCGAGGGTGTGACGAAGGGCTATGTGCGCCAGCTCGAGATCACGGGGGTCGGCTACAAGGCGGAACCGAAGCCGTACGGCCTGCTCTTCGCGCTCGGGTATTCGCACCAGATCGAGTTCAAGGCGCCGGCGGGCATCAAGCTCACGGCACCACAGCCGACGACCGTGGTGGTGGAAGGCGCGGACAAGGAAATCGTCGGTCAGGTGGCCGCGGAGATCCGGCAGCTGCGCAAGCCCGAGCCATACAAGGGCAAGGGCGTGCGGTATGCGGGCGAGCAGGTCCGGCGCAAGGCCGGCAAGGCGGGAGGTAAGTAATGCCGATGCGTACACCGAAGACGGGCGCGGAGCGTCGCGAGCACCGTCATCTGCGGGTTCGGAAGAAGGTCACGGGTACGGCGGAGCGTCCGCGCCTCGTGGTGTTCCGCTCCCTGAAGCACATCTATGCCCAGCTCGTGGACGACGTTGCGCGCCGCACCCTGATGACCGTGACGGACAACGGGTTCGAGGGGAAGAAGGCCGTGAAGTCGGTCGAGGTGGGGAAGAAGATCGCCGAGCAGGCCAAGGCCGCCGGCATCAGCAAGGTCGTGTTCGACCGTGCTGGCTACCAGTACACGGGCCGCGTGAAGGCGGTGGCCGATGGTGCCCGGGAAGCCGGGCTGGAGTTCTAATATGGCCGACGAGAAGAACGAAACGACGCATCATGCCG
>CAYQCP010000129.1:0-5577 GCA_964416005.1 uncultured Gemmatimonas sp. | reverse complement strand
GCGACGCTCAGCAGGTCGGTGGCGCGCGACAGTTTGCGCTCCAGCGCCGGGAGCAGCCCCTTGCCCTTGCGTTCCAACCGGGCGAACAGGCGCTGCAATCCGCGCCGTGACACCGTATGTCCGAGATGCGCGGCCGCCGCGTCTTCGAGGTGGTGTCCCTCGTCCACCACCAGCCGCGTGAACGGCGGGAGCACCGCGGCCTCGCTCCAGTTGCCGCTCGCGCGGCGCACCGCGATGTCGGCCATCAGCAGGTGGTGATTCACGACCACGACGTCGGCCTCCGCCGCACGGCGGCGCGCCGCAAACACGAAGCAGTCGTCGAAGTGCGGGCACTGCATCCTCGTGCAGAGGTCGCCCTCCGCCGCCACCTCATCCCACACCTCGCTGCGCGGCGTGACGGCGAGGTCGGAGAGCGAGCCGTCCTTGGTCGTCGAGGCCCATGACGCGATCATGTCGAGGTCGTCGGCCATGCCCTCGTCGAAGAGCGACGCGCCCTCGGCGCGGGCGGTGCCGAGGCGCTGCAGGCAGACGTAGTTGTGCCAGCCCTTCAGCAGCGCGAAACGCACCTTCTGGTCGGTGAGCGCCTCGGCGAGAATCGGCAGGTCCTTGCCGACGAGCTGCTCCTGCAGCGTGATGGTGTTGGTCGAGACGACCGTGCGCTCGCCGTTGGCCGCGGCCCAGCGCAGCGCCGGCACGAGATACGCGAGCGACTTGCCGACGCCGGTGCCCGCCTCGAGCAGGCCGATGCCGCCCTTCGTGTAGAGCGACGCGATGGCCGCCGCCATGTCGCGCTGCGCCGGCCGATCCTCGAAGCGGCCGAGGTGCGCAGCCACCGGGCCCTCGGCGTCGAGCAGGTCGGCGACGGCGTCGGGATCCAGCGGATGCTCCGCCTCCTGCCGCGGCACCTCGACCACGACATACAGGCGGGTCGCGTCGTTGTCGACGATGGCGAAGCCGATGCCGTCGTCGTGGAGCCGCGCCGCGACCTCGAGGTCCGCGTCGGAGGGATCGAGCACGCCGGACGGGTGGTTGTGCACGAGCACCTCGCCGCGGCGCGCAAACCCGGGGAGCGCGAGCACGCTGCGTGAGTCGCCCCGCGCCACCGCCCGCGCCGACTGCAGCATCCCGGCCGCGTCCATCGCGCCCACGAAACAGACCTCGCGCCCGCCGGCCATGTGGATGGCGGAGCGGATGGCACCGGCCGCGCGCGCCCCAAGGCGGGGTTCGCCCGCGGTCACGTCTTGTGCGGCTTCTTCTTCGCCGCCGGGAACAGCACGTTGTTCAGGATCAGGCGGTATCCCGGCGAGTTGGGGTGCAGCGCGAGGTCGGTGGGCGGCGCGCCGATGTTGTGCTGCGGGTCTTCGGGATCGTGCCCGCCCAGGTACGTCCACGCGCCCTTGCCGAGGTCGCCGTGGATGTACTTCACCCACGGCGCGCCGTCTTCGTACGCAAGCACGGTCACCGACGGACGCAGGACGTTGCGGCTGAACGAGGTCGTGACGCCGTAGAAATCGGGGATGACGCCGCGATGTCCCTGCACGAGCATCGTGGCGACGGGATCGAGCTTCGCGGAGAAGGCGAAGAGCTGGAAGTTGCCCAGCGGCTGGCGGCGGGCCGGCACGTTCACCTGGTGGCCGTCGATGTCGCTCATCGCGTTCACGCCCGCCGACATCTCGATGTGCGCCTTGGCGACGGCCATCGAGTTCGCCCAGTCCATCCGGCTGTCGGCGTCGGGGTCGATCGGCGTGCCGTCGGAGTACGGCGACGCGATATCCACGCCCTGCGCCGCGAGGGCAAGCTCCAGCGTCTCGGTGGCGCCGCACATGGCGAAGAGGAAGCCGCCGCGGTCCACGAAGGCACGCACCCGCGCCGCGACCGCCTTCTTCAGCGCGGGAATGGAGGCGTAGCCATGGCGGCGCGCCGTCGCGAGGTCGCGCTCCCGCTGGTCGATGAACCACGGCGCGTCGCGGTAGCTCAGGTACAGCTTGTTGAGCTGCCCGGTGAAGTCCTCGTGGAACAGGTGGATCCAGTCGTACTGCGCGAGATCCTGTCCCAGCACCTCGTCGTCCCACACGCGCGTATACGGGATGCCGGCGTAGCGGAGCGCCAGCGTGACGGCGTCGTCCCACGGCGGGGAGTTCGGCGGAGAGTAGACGGCGATGCGCGGCGCCTTCTCCAACGGCACCGCGTCCGCGTTGCCGTCAGCGATCTCGCTGCGGATCGCGGTGACGGCGGACTCGGACAGCGCCTCGAACGTGACGCCGTCGAGCGAGGCCCGGCGGCGCACGAACGGCACGTCGGGCAGGAGAAACGCGCCGCCGCGGTAGTTGATCAGCCACTCGGCCCGCACGCCTTCGGTGAGCGCGTTGAACGCCACGCCGTACGCCTTGAGGTGGTTCGCCTGCGCGTCGTCCATCGGGACGAGCACGTGCTGCGCCTGCGCGCGGGACGCGAGCAGGACGGCGCAGACGATCATCAGGCGCGGCGATTTCGGCATGGTCTCAGTGCTGGGTCTTGCTGTCTGCCACGGACGATACGGAAACTGGCGGAGTGGCGGGGATCGGGCCAAGGGCAACCCCATGGAAACTAACCCCTGTCCCCCGTCGGATTCCGTGTCATCCGTGGTCCCCGGGTGCGGCCGGCTGTCGGTCCCTGTGGCGGCGCCCGAGGCTGCGGCGCGCGACCAACCTCGCGGTGACGACGGCGTTCGGTCAGGATTCCCCCGATTGCCGGCCGAACTGGCCATTCACATGTGTTATACCATGTGACCAACAGGTTCGGTGAGCCGGCCTGTGGCGCGGGAGGCGTGCATGAAGGGAGGGCTGTTCGGAGTAGTGCTCCTTGCGGGCGTTGCCGGCTGTGCGTTGCCCATCTTCGGCGGCCGCTCGACTCCGGTGCAACCCACGGAACAGGTCGCCGTGGATTCCGCGACGCCCGCGCCGCCTATCGTGGAGGTGCGCGACTTCACGCGGTCATCGGTCGTCTCGGTCCTCGCGTGGGACGCCGACGAAGCCCGGATCGGCCTCCGCGCCGAGATCAGCCGAAACGGCACATTGGTGGGCTGGCGCGCCGGCGACCATTTGCTCTATTTGACGCCCTTCTACGCGTGGTACATGGGTGGGTTCGTGCACGCGACCGCCGAGCCGGGGAAACCCCTGATGCGGACAGGCGAGCTCCGTGATTCGTACAGCTGTTTCTTTGGGAGACGCTGCTCACCGCTGACCTACGTCGCAGTGCGACTGCCCGATGCGCTGTTGCGGGCCAGCCGGGACAGCCTGGTCGTGACGTTCATTCCCACCGGCAGGGACTCGTGGACCGTCACCCTGCGGCGGGAGCTGATCGCGGCGTTCCTGACGAAGGTGGATTCCGTCGTTGCGGAGATGCGGTAAGAGTCGGCCGGCGTCGGGCCGGCATCGGTTGTCAGTTCTTGCGTGGCGTCGGCACGATGGCTGAGAGGTCAAAAGCCGCACCTTGTATCGTGCACTTTGCCAGCTTCGTTCCCTGTTTCGCGGCGAACGCGGATTCGGTGGTCAGTGCCTCGCCCGCCGCCCGTGATCCGAAGCTCGAGAAGCCGAAGCGACCCGCTGAGGCGACCGCCGTCGGCAGCTTGACACCTTCCGCGTCGACCACGTCGACCATCTCGATTGACCCCCTGTCGGCCTCCGCCCACCGGATCCGATACCGGAGGATGACGAACTCATACCCGCGCTTCGCGCGGAATTCCTGCGGCCAACTCCCCCAGCGGTCCGCCGTCTCGATCCCGAGCAACGTGACGTGAAGCGGCCCCACGACAACGGACGGCTTCCCGCGGGTGTCCACGTCGCGTAGTGCTTTCGCAGCTGCCGCGCCGGTGGCGGGATCGGCGGCCGCCGACTCGAGAAGTTCGATCACCCGCGGGGAATCGTAACGCGAGAGCCCTTCGGCAGCCCGTTGCCTGACTCGGCCATCGGGATCCCTGAGCGCCAAACCGAGGGTCTCAATCAAACGGGGATCGATCATCCACCTGGTGAACGTGTCGAGAATCTCCGCGCGGGCGGCCGGGCGCGGGTCGGCTGCGGCGAGCTCCTGCAGTCGCGCGACCGCCCGCGGCGAGCCGATCTTCACGAGCGCCATGAGCTCCGCGTACCTGTTGAAATCCTTGTCGCTGCCCGGGGCGGCGACGCGCTCCAGCAGCGGATCCACGGCGCGCACGTCCTTGGCGGCACCGAGCGCTCTCACCGCTGACACCTGGATCGAACGCTCCGGATCAGAGAGCAGGGCAAGGAGCGCGGGCACGGCCTCTGGACTGCCGATCTGCTCGAGCGCGTCGGCGGCGGCCGTCCGCGTCTTGACGCGCGGTGATGAGAGGTTCTGCACCAGCGCCGGAACCGCCGGCGTGCCGATGGCCTTCACGGCCTTCCGGGCCTTGTCGGCCACGTCGTACTTCTTGTGTTCGAGTTCCTCGATCCACGTGGCGAGCGGCTTGCCTTCGTAGACAATGGGCTCCTGCGGGGCTGCTTGCAGCGACGCAACGAGGGACCAGACCGCGACGAGCGACATGTTCTCCTCCCGAGACGCGAGGCATCGGCGATGGACGCATGGCGCTGCGAGCAGCACGCCGCGAAGCGCCGGTCTCCACCGCTGGCATCGCCGAAGATCAGCGGGGACGTCACACTGCCGACAGAAACTAGAGTTGCCCGAGACACGCGTCAAACGATCCGCCGCGCGCCGGCGCGCACATGACGTCTGCGCTCCGCCATCGGTCGTTCGCCATCTGCCGTCTTCCGTCCGCCGCCTGCCGTCTGCTGTCTGCTGTCTGCTGTCAGGGCTCCACTCTCATCCGATCCAGCGCCTCCCGCGCCTGCGGCACCAGCGCGCTGTCGGGCCAGGTCAGGATGAGGTGCTCGTATCGCGCCGTCGCGCCAGCGCGGTCGCCGCGGCGCTGCAGCGCACGGGCCCATTCAAGGTCGGCCTCTGGTGCCTCCGGGGATGACGGATAGCTCTCCACCAGCCGCGTCCACAACGTCATCGCGCGACGCTCGTCGCCCTGCGCGCTTGCCACGCGCGCCGCGAGGCCGAGCAGGAACGCGGCGGCATCGGGCACCGACACCGCCGCCTGCTCGAACGCACGCGACGCCTGCGTCGAGTCGCCGCGCGCCAGCGCGAGGAACGCCGCGCCGATCCCTGGTGCGTGCGGTTCCTTCGCCCGCGAAATGAAGGCCAGTGCGGTCACCACGTCCGGCGTCTTTTCTTCCGCGGTGCGGAGGCCGCGTCGTGCCCCGTCGAGGTCGCCGTCGAAGAGCGCCAGCCAGCCCGAGACCACGTCCTCATCCTCACCGCCGCCCTGCGCCGCCGCCTGTCGGGCGCGGCTGATGTCCCCCGCCCGGATCCATCCCCACGCGAGGGAGCGCGCGAAGAGACGGCGCTGCGCGTCGGTGACGCGCGCGCCATAGCGCCCGATCAGCGCCTCTGCTTCGGCGGGCTTTCCCTGCTCCGCCAGCGCGCGGACGCGCACCGGCAGCGCGTCGGCCGCCGCACGCGCGCTGTCGAGCGCAGGCGTCCCCGTCGTCGCGAGCGTGGCGAGCCGCAGCGCGCTCG
>CAYQCP010000128.1:0-5626 GCA_964416005.1 uncultured Gemmatimonas sp. | reverse complement strand
CCGAGTGTGCAATTCTCCCCGGTGATTCTGCGCAATTTCATTCCGGTGATGACACGGCATGGGTGGGGGCGCGTTTCAGGCGCCCAGGGGACCGCAGGTGGGTGGCATTGTCGTTCAAGCGGATGCGACCGCGCGCGTCTCGGACCACATCGGCGTGCTGTTGGGTACGCGCTACGTGGTGCTCCCGCGCTACATCGGGGATCGGCTCTGGACGATGCCCTGGGCGTTTGGACTGCGCGTACGCCGGTGATCACGGCACAGGAGCCTAAACGTCATTCCCGTGAATGTGCGGTTTTTCGCCCTTGCGTTCGTCATTCGGCCGGTGCAACCTACAAGTTGTTACATCCCCCCTGTCGCTACGGCGCAGGGTGCGAGGCCGCCGAAGAAGGCGGCCTCTGCTTTTCACCAAGTCTGGTGATGCAAGAGACTTGCGTGTAATGCGCGGTCGGTCCCGATAGCAACACCACCGCACAGTGAGCCGGACTGCCCGGCGTCCACTGATCAACCTAACAGGACGGAATCTCATATGAATCGCAACCGCTTCTGGCGCGTCGTGTTCGTCCTGTTGCTCTTGCCTGTCCGCGTCCACGCACAGCACCCACTCAACGACTTGATCGACCGTGAGCTCCCTTCACTGTTCGAGGTCTACAAGACGTTCCATGCGGCGCCGGAGCTGTCGCACGAGGAGGTCAAGACGGCGGCGCTCCTTGCGCGCGAGCTGCGCACGGCTGGGTTCACGGTTACAGAAGGCATTGGAAGGTACCTGCGACCGGAATTGAAGGGACATGGGGTCGTCGCGGTGATGAAAAACGGAGATGGCCCCACCATCCTTGTACGGTCTGACCTCGACGCGCTGCCTATTGAGGAGAAGACAGGTCTTCCCTACGCGAGCACGGTCACGACGACGTATGCGAACACGGGTCAGCGGACCGGGGTCATGCACGCCTGCGGCCATGACATTCATATGGCGTCAATGATCGGCACGGCGAGGATGCTGGCCGCGCTCAAGGACCGCTGGCGCGGCACGGTGGTTTTCCTTGGGCAGCCGTCAGAAGAACGCCTCGACGGCGCGAGGGCAATGCTCAGCGACGGACTCTACGAGAGATTTCCGCGCCCGAACTACGCGGTCGCCCTGCACGTGTGGGCCGACTTGGAAGCCGGGAAAGTGGCATTCACCCCGGGCTTCGCCCAAGCGAGCTCAGACGCTGTTGACATCACCATACGCGGCGTAGGTGCGCATGGCTCGAGACCGAATGAAGCCAGGGACCCGGTCGTCATCGCCGCGCAAGTCGTGCTGGCGTTGCAGACGATCGTGAGCCGTGAGAACTCACCGCTGGATCCGGCGGTGGTCACGGTGGGCTCGATTCATGGCGGCTCTGCCCGCAATATCATCCCGGATGAAGTCACGCTTCAGCTGACCGTCCGCGCGTACAAGGAAGAAGTGCGGAAACGGATGCTGACCTCCATCGAGCGGATCGCGAAAAACGTCGCGCTGGCCGCCGGAGTTCCCGATAAGCGTGCACCGATTGTTACCGTGAGCGCTGCAGAGCGATCAGACGCGTTGTACAACGACCCAGCGTTGGCCGAACGGCTCGGCAGAGCCTTTGAGAGCTCTCTCGGTTCGGGTGCTATCACGCGGTTGCCGCCGCTCATGGGCTCCGAGGATTTCAGGGAGCTTTCACTCGGAGGAGAGATCCCGATCTTCTTCTACCGGGTGGGTGCGAGTGACCCCACCAAGCTGGCGGCGGCTCGTCAGGCAGGAACCCCGATTCCCGCGACGCACTCTCCACTGTTCGCACCTTTTCCCGAACCGACCATCAGGACAGGCGTCAAGAGCATGACGGCGGCCGTCCTGGAGCTATTGAAGACGGAGTCGCGGTGACCTGGCTCGGCTATCTGGTGACGGTAAGTGTCGGCATGTACCGCTCCGTGCCGGCACCGGCCGTACCGTCGCCAACGGCTCTGTCTGCGGATTAGTCCTTTCGCACGACTCAGGTCACAGCCGCGCTGTCCAAACGCCGCCTTGACATGTCAGAAAAAGATAGTAATATTTCTGACAGCTAATGGAGTCATTATGCTATCGCAAAGCGTTGGTAAACATATACTTAAGACCATTCGCGGCCACGGGCGTGGGTACGTGTTCACAGCGACTGACTTCGTGGACATGGCCAGCAGGGCGGCCGTTGATCAGGCGTTGGCCAGGCTCGCCAGGCAGGGCCTCATTCGACGTGTCCGCCGCGGCCTCTATGACTACCCGCGACTCAGTCCGCGCGTCGGCGTACTTGCGCCCTCGACCGATCAGGTGAGTGCCGCCATCGCCAGGGTGACGGGCGCGGCCGTGCGTCCCTCGGCTGCTCAGATGGCGAATCGCCTCGGTCTCAGCACGCAGGTGCCGGCGCGCACGGTGCTGGAGACCACAGGGCCCAGCAAGCGCCTTAAGGTCGGGAAGCAGCAGATGACCGTTCGCCACCGGAGTCCTCGCGTCATCGGTGTACAGGTGACGCGGGCGGATGATGTCATTCGTGCGCTGCGCTACCTTGGACCCGCAGGTATGACGGAGGATGTGGTGTCGCGACTCGCCATTGCACTGACGCCGCAGGACAAGCGCGCGCTCCGGCGTGCCAGGCGGCGCGCGCCCACGTGGCTGCATTCGATCATTGACGCCATTGCGCCGGCATCGCCGTGACGGTGCCCGATGAGGTTGCGCGGTGGACGCCCGAGGAGCGTCAGGAACTCTTCGAGCAGGTGGCCGCAGAACGGAACCTGACCGCCATCGTCGTCGAGAAGGACTACTGGGTGTGCTGGATGCTGGGCACTCTCTTTTCCGGCCCGCTGCGCGACGCCATGGTGTTCAAGGGAGGCACCAGCCTGTCAAAAGTCTACGGGGCGATCCACCGCTTCTCTGAAGACATCGACCTTTGCGTGAACCGCGCCGCCTTCGGCCTTCCCGGCGAACCGACCCCCGAGATGCTGGCCTCGAGGAAACGGCGCGGCGCGCACGCGGAGGAGGTACGGGCGGCCTGCCACCAATGGGTGAGCATGACTTTGCTACCCGCGCTCACGGCGGACGTGGCCCGCGCGCTCGGGACGCACGCGTCTGCGTGTGATGTGGATGCCAACGAGCCGAGCACCATCGTCTTTGCGTATCCAGTGTCGTTGACCGGCGAAAATCGGAAGAGCAACTATCTGAAACCGACCGTTCGCCTTGAACTCGGCGCGCGCGGAGAAGGCACGCCCGCCGACTGGTGTGAGATCCGCTCGATTTGTGCGGAGGTGCGCCCCGATGCGGTTCCCGGAGGCACGGTCCGGGTGCTCGCGCTGGCGGCGGAGCGCACCTTCTGGGAAAAGGCGATCCTGACCCACGCTGAATATCATCGACCGGCGGCGTCGAAGACGCCCCTCCGACTCGCGCGCCACTACTACGACTTGGCGATGCTGGCGCGATGCGGTGTCGCAGAGAAAGCGCTGCGGCGGCCCGATCTGCTCAAGAGCGTCGTCTTGAACACCGCGACGTTCTTCGAGCGAACGTGGGGATCATACGACACGGCCGTGCCAGGGTCGCTGCGGATCGTTCCATCCGTAAGGCGCCAGGCGGAACTGCGCGGTGACTATGCGGCCATGGCCGAGATGTTCTTCGACCCGGAGCCGGCGTTCGAGGAACTTCTGGCTGAACTCGTTGAACTCGAACGGGCGGTAAACGCGATGCATCCGTAACCAAGTGACCCGGGTTGCACCTCGCGACTCCTCGCGACTCCTCGCGACTCCTCGCAAACGGCCTCGGTCGATTACCCGACCGAGACCGTTTGTGCATTCACCTCTGCGTCAAACCGCGGGACCAAGCCATCGTGGACGCATTGTCAGACAAGCGCGCCCTTACCGCTTCACCAACACCGACTCAAAGTAGTCCAGCGCCCGCGGGTCCTTGCTCTGCCCGAGCCAGAAGATGGCCTGCTTGCGGATCTCCTTGTCCTTATTCTCGCGGGCGATACGCAGCAGAGACTCCACACCATTGGCCCGCTGCTGACTGAGCGCGAAAACAGCCGCCTTGCGCACCTCGCGGTCGCCGCTGTCGTCCTCCACCACGTCGGCCAGGCCCTTGGTGGCCTCATCGCTCGCGGCCTGGCCGACCCAGAAGACGGCCTGCTTACGGACCGCGCTCGGACGCTCCTCATCCCGCGCCAACTTCAACAGCCTCGGCCACGGCGTCACACTGTCGGCCAGCGTCGCCGGAAAGATAGCCTGCTCGGCGATCTTGCCGCTGCCGCCCTCGGCGACGCCGAGCAGATAGTCCACCGCGTCGCGCGCGCCGACCGTGCCGAGTTGCGTCACGTCGGCACCGCCCACCTTCCACCGCGCACCGACGTAGGTGCGCAGTGACGTCACCTGGCCGTCCGCCTTGGTGAGCGCGACCATCACGGGGCCCGTCTCGCACTCCGACTCGACATCCTGATTGCGCTCGCTGCGCACGTTGATGTTGTTGCGGCCATTGCCGCACACGCCCTCTTTCGCGGCGAAGCTGAATCGCACCATGCCGTCGCCGGCCTGGCGCACGCGCGCCGCGAGGTTCTGCGCCTGTCCCTCGCGCGCCGAGGCGCCGACGACGAGGACGAGGGCGGCAGAGAGCGCGCCGGCAGTGCTGAGTAGTGAATGAATGCGCATGGTGGCCTCAGCGCTCGATGAGTTCTTGCAGCAGCTTGGCGGCGCGCGGGTCCTTGCTCTGGCCGAGCCAGAAGATGGCGCGCTTGCGGAGATCGGCGTTCTTCTCGGTCTTCGCGATCTCGAGCAGCTTATCCACCGCGCCGGGATCCTTGTTGCCGCGCTGGGACAGCACGAACACCACCTGCTCGCGCATCTCGAGATCCGCGTTCTTGTCGTAGATGGACGCGAGCTGCGCCGTGCCCACCATCCCCTGCTGCGACGCCCAGAACAGCGCCTGCTTGCGGAGCGCAATGGAGAGCTTGGGGTTCGTAACCTGCTCGAGGATGAAGGTGTCGTTGCCCATCCCCTTCATCTGCGCCAGCGAGAAGAGAATGCGCTCGCGCACTTCGTCATTATCGGACTTGCCGAACGCATCGCGCAGGAACTTGGCGTTCTCTTCGGACCGGCGCTGGCCGAGCCAGAAGATCGCGCGCTCGCGCAGCTGCGGCGACACATCGGTGCGGGTGGCAAAGTCGCGCATGGCCTGCTGGGCGCGCTCCGACTTGCGCTGCGACAGGCTGAACAGCGCGCGTTCCTGCACTTCCTCGTCCTTCGAATCACGAATGATCCCAAGCAGGAACTCCTCGGCCTTCTCGCCCGACACCTGCGAGAGCCAGAAGACGGCCTGACCGCGCACCTCCTCGTCAGGATCGGTCTTGGCGGCCTTGAGCAGGATGTCAGCCGATTCCTCCGTGCGCTTCTGCGAGATCAGGAACACCGCCTTGCGGCGAAGGAGTTCGCTGCACTGATCGCGGCGCTCGAGCACCTTCTTGAGAATCGGCATCGCCTGCTCGGCGTTCATCTGCAGCAGGGCGTTGAGCGCCTCGATGCGATCGTCATCCTCCTCGTCCTTGCAGCCGGGAGGCGTGTCGGAGGTGCGGCGGCCTGCCGACGTGGCGCGCACGGCGGCGCGCTCAGCGTCGCGCTC
>CAYQCP010000127.1:0-5728 GCA_964416005.1 uncultured Gemmatimonas sp. | reverse complement strand
CTCCGCCGCGCCCCAGGCGCGGACGCCGCGAATGAGGATCTTCAGGTCGTCGATGGCCGCGACGAACGCGCCGCGCAGCGCATCGTTCCAGAGCAGCGACCCCGTCTGCAGGCCGTGTGCGGCCCGCTCGAACGCGCCGGCCACGTCGGCGATGCCGGCGATCTTGGCCATCGTGGCGCTGCCGCGCAGCGCGCGGGCGTGCCGGATGCAGGCCTCGATATCGGGCGGTCCGCCGCGCGCCGTGGCGACGAGCCCGTCGAGGTGCTCGACGTACTCGGACGCTTCGAGCGTGAAGAAATCGAGAAGGCCGCTGCTCATCGCATGGGGAAGCTACGGAGGCGGAAAGAGAGGGGCAACACGGGCTTCTTTATAGACGCGAGCGGCAGGCTTCGTGTAACCGCGATTGAGGATCTGGAACCCGGAACTGGATTGAGGAGCGCGATTGGTCGATCGCGAATGGCGACTGGGGCCGTGCGGCCGGGGTTCGGCCGGGAATCGCCAGTCGAAATCCGTAGTCGAATTCCGAATTCGGACTCCGGATTCCAAATCCTCAATCATCCCCATTCGGACTCCGGATTCCAAATCCTCAATCATCCCCTAGCGGCGTCCATCGCGAGCCGCATCTCCCTCACGGCTTGGGCGATCCCGACGAACACCGACCGGCTGACGATGGTGTGGCCGATGTTGAGCTCCTCGATTTCACGAATGGCGGCCACGGGTCCGACGTTGCGCACGGTGAGGCCGTGGCCGGCATGGACCGCGAGCCCCGCCGCGCGGGCGCGGCGGGCGCCGTCGCGCAGGGCGGCGAGCGTGGCCGGGTCGCCGGGCGCGTGGCAGTAACGGCCGGTGTGCAGCTCGATGGCCGCCGTCCCAAGCGCGGCCGACTGGTCGATCATGCGCGGGTCGGCGTCGATGAAGAGGGAAGTCCTGATGCCGGCGCCGGCCATCCGGGTCAGGGCGTCCTTCACCCGGCCGGGCTCGTGTGTGACGTCGAGCCCGCCCTCAGTCGTCACTTCTTCGCGGCGCTCCGGCACCAGGGTGACCTGGTGCGGGCGCAGCCGTTCGGCGATGGCCAGCATCTCGTCGGTGACGGCCATCTCGAGGTTGAAGGGGGTGCGGGCGGCGCGCAGGATGGCGTCGAGGTCCGCGTCCTGGATGTGGCGGCGGTCCTCGCGCAGGTGCGCGGTGATGCCGTCCGCGCCGGCGGCCTCGCAGAGGACCGCGGCGGCGGCGGGGTCGGGCTCGTCGGTGTGACGCGCCTGACGGATCGTCGCGACGTGATCGATGTTGATGTAGAGGCGGAGATAGCCAGGGCCGCCAGGTGATGCCATAGTCCACCCCATCCGTGATCGCGGAGTTCTCCGCGGGAGTCTTCAGTGAAACGAGTCGCCCTGTTGCTGCTGCCCATCGTCGCCGCCTGCTCCAGCTTGCCCGGCGGCGGGGCCGGTACCGGCGCCGAATCGCCGAGCGCGGCCATTCAACAGTTTCTCGCGGCAGCGCGCCGCAAGGACCTGCCCGGCATGGCCACCGTGTGGGGCACCGAGAAAGGCCCCGCCAGCCAGAACATGAGCCAGCGCGAGCTTGAACGCCGTGAGTTGATAATGATCCAGTGCCTCCCGCACGAACAAGCCACCCTCGGCACGCCGGCGCCGAGCGAGGCCGGCCGGCTGCGGATTCCGGTGGAGCTCACCCTGCTGACGAGGAAGGCGAATCCGACCTTCACCGTGGTGCGCGGTCCCAAGAACCGCTGGTATGTGGAGAACCTCGAGATCGATCAACTTCGTGATCAGGGATTCTGCGGCAGCGCCACCGCATCACCGGCGCCGCCGCCGCCGGCGTTGCGCTGAACCGGCGCACTGAGGCGGCGACACTCGAATCAGTCGCCGCACCAAGGCATGTCGAAGGACGGGGTGGCAGGCCGCCGGAACAAGGGGCTTGCCGCCCCGATTAGTATTCAGACAGTTCGATGAGCACGCCGCCCGTCGACTTCGGATGCAGGAAGGCGATGCGCTTGCCCTCGGCGCCGATGCGCGGCACCTCATCGATGAGGGTGATCCCGGCGGCCTTCGCCCTGGCGAGCGTGCCGTCGAGGTCGTCGACACAGAAGCAGATGTGGTGGATGCCCGGTCCCTTCCGGTCGACGAATTTCGCGATGGGCGAGTCGGCGGCCGCGGGTTCGAGCAGCTCCACCAGCGCGTCGCCGGCCGCGAGGCCGGCAATGCGCGCGCCGTCGGCATCGTCCAACGGCACGTCAGGAAGTCCGAGCACGTCGCGGTAGAGGGGCAGGACATCGTCGAGCTGGCGCACTGCAACGCCGAGGTGGGCGATGCGCGTGCCACGACGGGCGGGAAGAGTCATGACGCGGTGCTCCGGCAGCAGGGTGGACGACTAACATTATCGAGCGCGACCGGTGGGCGGCACCGTCGCAGCGGAGGCGAGGCAATGGCGGGCAATCTGGTAGCAGTAACGGACGCGGATTTCGAGCAGGAAGTCGAGAAGCACCCGGGCGTGGTCGTCGTGGATTTCTGGGCCACGTGGTGCGGCCCGTGCCGCATGATCGCCCCGATTCTCGAACAGCTGTCGGTGGAATACGCCGGCAAGGTGAAGGTGGCCAAGCTCGACGTGGACACCAACCAGAAGTCATCCATGCGGTTCAACGTGCGGTCGATCCCGACGCTGCTCTTCTTCAAGGACGGCAAGGTGGTGGACCAGGTCATCGGTGCGGTGCCGCGCGCGGCGCTCGAGGCCAAGTTCAAGCAGCACTCGTCCTGATCGCCGGATTGCGGCGGGGGTGTACGCCCCCGCACAATTAACCCGGGCGCCGCGCGCGGCGGCCCGGGTTTTTTTTCGCTCGTATCCCCCCTCCATGCCTGTTGCCGCCGGACATCTTCGCTACCCCAAGGTCAGGGCGCTGCTGCCCCGGACGCGCTTGGCGTATGTGCACCTGCAGAATCTCCTCACGGATGCCAAGCGGGATCGCGCCGCGCGCGTCTTCGGCTACGTCGCGATCTGGCTGCCGGACGAACTGCTCCTCCTCTACATGGAAGAGGGCGAGCTGGTGAACGCGACAGCGAGCGCGGACGGCCGGAACTGGCGGGCGCTGCCCATCGGCGAAGCCGTGGCCAAGGTGCCCAGCGCCGCGGAGTACGGCGAGATCTGCTTCCACGAGGCGTCCGACGAGCAGCTGGCCGCGATGTATGCGACGCAGGTCACCCCGGAACTCGGCTGGCCTCCGGAGCTGCCGCTCACCAACACGCCGGCGGTGCTCGCCAACCTGATGGCGACGCTTTTCGACGGCCTGCTCGAAGTCTCGTCGGACGGCGAGGTGAGCTACATCATCTTCCAGCACGGGATGCCGCTGCGCGGCTACTTTGCCAACGACGCGGCGGAGCCGGATCTTGGCACGCGTGTGCGCGCACTGCTCGATCGTTCCTTCCGGCACGGCGGGACGGCGCGCCGGTGGAATGTGCCGCCCGCCCTCGCCAACCAGGCGGCGCCCGCGCTCATCGCGGCGTATCGCGAACTCGTGGGCACGCTCATGCGCCGCCTCCACGAGCACGGCGCCGAGAGTGCCTTCGCGGTGGCCGAGCACGCGCGCCAGCATCTGATCAGCAAGCACCCGGCGCTCGAGAAGTTCTCGCTGACCATTCCGAACCAGCGCGATCCCGTCGTCGACGCACCGGCGCTGTCGGCAGCGATCGCGGCGTGGCTGAACGAGACGCTCTGGCACCTGCAGCTGCCGGACGGCGTGACCGCGGAGAAACTGCTGGCGGATGTGGCGCGGCCGCGCCGCCATCTGTTCCAGGCGGCGGGGCTGTTTGAGGCCCTGCCGTGGACGATTCCGTGGTAGAGGGCGCGGGCACGCTCTACGTCGTCAGCACGCCCATCGGGAATCTCGGTGACCTGAGCGCGCGGGCGTTGGAGACGCTGCGCACCGTGGACGCGATTCTCGCCGAGGACACGCGGCATACGCGCGCGCTGCTTGCGCACTTCGGCCTGCACACGCCGCTCGAGTCGTATCACGAGCACAATGAGGCCGCCAGCACGCCGGGGCTCGTGGGGCGGCTCCAACTCGGCGCCGCGTTCGCGCTGGTCAGCGACGCGGGGACGCCACTGCTGAGCGATCCGGGCGCGCGACTGGTGCGCGCCGCCGCCGCGGCCGGCATCGCCGTCGTCCCGGTGCCCGGCGCCTCAGCGCTGCTGGCGGCGCTGGTCGGGGCGGCGTTGCCAGCCGATCGCTTCACCTTCTTCGGCTTCGTGCCGCGCAAGGGACCCGAGCGGCGCACGTTGCTGGCCGACGTGGCCGCCCTGCGGCACACGGCGGTGCTGTACGAAGCGCCGGGGCGCGTGGCCGAGACGCTGGCCGACCTCGCCGCGGCGGGGGCTTCGGAGCGCGATGCCGTGGTCGCACGCGAGCTGACCAAGCAGTTCGAGGAGTTCCGTCGCGGCACGGTGCAGGAGCTTGCCGCGCATTGCGCCGGGACGCCGCCGCGCGGCGAGGTGGTCATCGTGGTGGCCGGAGGCGAGGCGCCGACGCTGGACGAGGCGGCGTTGAAGGCGCGCGCCGCGGCGTTGCGGGCCGACGGGCTGAGCGCTCGGGACGTGGTGCGCGTTCTCATGGAGGACGAGGGAGCTCCCCGCAACCTGGCCTATCGCCTCGCCCACGACTGACGCATGCGCCTCCCACACACCCTCCTGCTCGCGCTCCCGTTGCTGGCCGGCGCGGCCCGCACGGCGACGCCGCCTCACGCGGCGCCTCCGCCGGTGCCACGGCTCGCCGTGGCGCGCCTGCAGTACGATGGCGGCGGTGACTGGTATGCGAACCCGTCCAGCCTCGCCAATCTGATCGCCGCCATTCGCGAGCGGACGACGCTCGACGTGGAAGCGCGCGAGGCGCGGGTGACGCTCACGGACGAGCGGCTGTGGGACTATCCGTTCCTGCACCTGACGGGACACGGCAACATCCGGCTGACCGACGCGGAGGTGCCGCGGCTGCGCGAGTACCTGCTGCGCGGCGGCTTCCTGCACGCCGACGACAACTACGGGCTCGATGATTCGTTCCGGCGCGAGCTCAAGCGCGTCTTCCCAGACCGCGACCTGGTGGACGTGCCGCTGCGGCACCCGATCTACCATGCGGTGTACGACTTTCCACAGGGCGTGCCCAAGATCCACGAGCACGACGGCAAGCCGGCGCGCGGCCTCGGCCTCTTCATCGGTGACCGCCTCGCCGTCTTCTACAGCCACGAGAGCGACCTCGGCAACGGGTGGGAAGACGTGGGGACCTACAAGGAAGATCCACCGGAGCTGCATGAACAGGCGCTCCGCATGGGCGTCAACCTGTTCGTGTACGCGGTCACCAGCCGACCGGGCGCATGACCACCGTCGAACGCCTGCTGCACGAGCACCGGCTCGTGTCGCGCGTTGCGCAGCTCACGCTCGCGCTGCGCGTCGTCGCCGCCGCCGTCGTGGTGTTGGCCCTCGCGGCGTGGCTGTTCGCCGGTGCGCGCTGGCTGTCGCTGCCGCGCGCGCTGCCGTTGCTGGCGTGGCTCGTGGTGGCGGCGGTCGGCGTTGCGGTGTGGGTCTCGCAGCGCCGGCGGCTGCTGGGGCGTCGCACGCCGGAGGCGGTGGCGCATGCGATTGAGCGCGAGCGCGGATTGCGCGACGGCGCGGCGCGCACGCTGCTCGAGGTGGCGCCGCAGGGCGGGCCCTTCGTCGCGCGTGCCGACGC
>CAYQCP010000126.1:0-5732 GCA_964416005.1 uncultured Gemmatimonas sp. | reverse complement strand
CATGGGGCTTTGGGCCATCCTCGCCCGCATCTCCGCGTTCGGCTTCAGCCCCAACAAGGTGGCCGCGCTGGGCGAGAACATCATCCTCGTCGGCAACCTTGGCTGGTCGGCCGTGCTCTACTGGCGCTTCCTGTCCAGGCGCGCCGGTTTCGCCGCGCTCGAGCGGTGGCAGACGGCGTACCTGCCGGTGTACGCGGGATGGGCGTGGATCGTCGTCGTGGTCTTCCCGATCGTGTTCGGGTTCAAGTAGGCGCGGTGGACGTGCCTGCTGTCAGGTCCCACGCCCCGGACTCCACCCGGGCAGCGCGGCGGCCTGCCGAGCCCACTTCGCCACCTGTGACTCGTCGAGGTCATGCTCGTGGACGTCAATCCAGCGGGCCTCCTTGCCTGTGCCACCCGGTGGCACGGGATGCAGTGACGTCGCCCGGAAGAACGTCACCTTGATGTAGCGCGTGAAGACGCGGAACGAGAGGAACCAGCCCTTGCCCTCGATGCCGTAGAACGGCGAGTTCCACTTGACGGCCTTCCGGACGTGCGGCACGGTGCGCACGATCAGTGCGTCGAGGCGCTGGGCGATGTCGCGCTTCCACCCCGGCAATGCGGCGAGATACGCCCGCACGGGAGCATCACCGTCCGCCTTGGCGATCTGCGGGTTGCCGCCGGAAAGCAGGACGACGGGTGCCTTGGCTCTCGCGGTGGAGCCGGTCCTGGCGGGTGCCTTGGCGCCGCCGCGACCGCCGGTCTTCGCCTTGCCCTTGGTGCCCGCCCTCTTCGCCGACGCGCGATTCAGCGCCACCGCCGCCTTCACGAGCGCCTTGAATGCGCGCGCGTTGACCGTCTCTCCCTCGCGAAGGTCGATGGCGCGGCGGGTGTTGCCCTCAAGACTCGAGTTGAACAGGCGCGCGGGATCCGCGAGGCTGGCGCCGCGGGCGAACGTGAGCTTCACGACCGCCTTGTACGACTCGCCGGTGCAGACGTTGCCGTGGTGCGACCAGACGGGAGTGCCCATCCACTTCCACTCCTCGGTCATCTCGGGATCGGCGTCGAGGATGAGCGCGCGCATGCGGGCGAGCGTCTCACCGCGCCAGTCGCCGAGCTCGCGGATGCGCTGGTCAATGCGTCGAGAGGCAGGTGCGCCGAGTGCGCGCGTCGCGGCAGGTGCGCGTGGTATCGTCTTGATCGCAGGGCGCACAGTTCGCTTCGATGCCGGCATGGGGGGCGGCTCCAAGGAGAAGTGGTTGGGTGTTCAGCCAGGCGTCGTGGCGCGCGAGCACCGCCTCGAGCCGGTTGAGCGCCTGCTTTCAGGACGCGGCAGCGGGCTTCAGGCGATTGGCGAGCGAGAGGCCGAGCCATGCCATCGGCAGGTACGCGACGACGACATCGAGCACCTCGAACCAGGTGGGCGCCGGAATCATGAAGCTCGCCGCAACGCCACCGCAGAGGAAGACGGCGCCGACGGCGTAGGCGACGACCGCGCGGCGTGATGCGGTGAGGAGCGACCCCACCAGCGCGCCGACCAGCGTCCCCACCGCGTGCGCGAGGAACGGGACGAGGAAGTGCTTTGGTTCCAGCAGCGGCATCGCCGCCTGCAGTCCCTCGGCGGTTGTCATGTCGGCGCCGGGCGGCGGCGGAATCAACGACGGTCCCAGCATGATAAGCGCCATGTTGACGCCACCACCGACGACGAGGCCAGCTATCAGGGCGAGGGCGATACGGAGTGCGTTGGGCATGCGTTGCTCCGGTTCAGGGGGGCGTACCCACGTGGTGCTGCGTCAGGGCCGCAATCTCACGAGCCCTTGTTCTTGTCGTCCCACAGCATCGGCTCCCACAGCTCGATCTTGTTTCCGTCCGGGTCCATGATCCACGCGAACTTGCCGTTCTCGTGCGACTCGGGACCCCCGACGGCGTCCACGCCAGCCGCACGCAGCTGCGCCAGCAGTTCGTCGAGATTGTCGACCCGGTAGTTGATCATGAACGAAGACTCGCTGGGGCTGAACCACGTGCTGCCCGGGTCGGCGACATGCCAGACCGTGAGCCCCCCGTCGTCGGCCTTGTCGTCCGGCCACTTCAGGATCGCGCCGCCGAAGCTCTCCAGCGTCATGCCGAGATGCTTGGCGTACCACGCCGCCAGCGAGGCGCGGTCACCCTTGCACTTGAAGAACACGCCGCCGACGCCGGTGACTCTTGCCATCGTTGCACTCCTGATGAACTGTGGGTGTGACGCCCGGCGCAGCACCGCGGCGCTCAAATAGGTGCGATCCCGCGCCGAGTTGCCAGTGGGTTTTGTGCTCCCAAGACGCAAGGTCCAGGTGGAGATGCGACGCGCGGGGCCGGTGTTTAATGGAGGCGACGGCGTACCGCTGCGGAGAGGACCGCGAACCGGCTGACGAGGCGACCGCGGCGACGGCCGGTTCGAGCAGCTCAGGGCCTGCGCGTCGCCGTGCCCTCGCGGAGTGCAACCGTGATGTGCCAGGTCTGGTCCTCGCGCACTTCCGCCGCCATGCGCATGTCACCCTTGATGATCACGCACTTGCCGCCTCGCTGCAGCAGGCCCACGACGCTACGATTCTCGGTCGGGCTCAGGCTGTTTGCGGTCTTGCGCGCCCACTCTGTCGCAAACGCCGCAGTGTCGAAGACGAAGGCGACCCCTCGCGGGTACAGCGAATCAAGCGTCGAGAGCGCCAGGTCGGGCTTTGACAGGATGACGAGACGACGCGGCCCGGCACTCGTGACCGTCACGCGGTAGACGAGGGCACCAACCACGGGTGCGGCGAGCGGCTTTCCGGGCAACAGCACGGGGAGTGGGCGAGAGGGAGCAAGGGCGAGGAGCGTCAAGAACGGATCGGCGGATCCCATCGATTGAAGATTGCGATCGAGCAGCGGCAGTTCAGACACCGCGACCTGATAGCGCCCGGGCTTGAGGTTCCTCAGCGTGATGGGTGTGCTGCCGCGGCGGTGGGCCGCCGTCACCAGCGGATGCGACTTTTCGATCGGCACCCAGCCGGAGTCAGGAGTCGTCGTCGAAGTATCCACGTCGACGTAAATCGCGAGCCCCGGGGGAATCGTCTGAATCTCGAAAGTGCCGCGCGCTGCACTCGGGCGTGCCGCCGACGTCGGTGCTCGCTGGGCCACCGCTCCACTTGCGACGAGCGCCGAGGCGACTACGAGCGCCCTCAAGAACCAGCTGACCAGTGCACGCATCATGACCTCCCTACCTCAAGCACTCGCGGGAATAGGGGGCACGAGTCGCGCTGCCGTCGCGGAAGACGGGATAATTGCGAACCTATGGACCCCAAGCGGTCCGCGCTAGTGAAAATAGGACGGCGACCGCCGAGCAGCCGTGTGCGTGTTCGTACCGCAGCCCCAGCGGGGATGAATGCGAGTGCCAGCGTCGGCGCTGGCCTCGCCGAGGCGCTCAGTCTTCGATCGCTTCAATGCCGAGCTGCCTGAGCTGCTCGAGGTGGTCCCGCATGGCCTGCAGGGTCTCGGCGGAGTGTCCTCGCCAGGCGGTCACCTCGCCGGTGACCCGCAGCGCATCGCGAGAGCGGTAGGACTTCGTCGGATTGCCCGGGAACTTCTTGTCCGTCAGGTTGGGGTCGTCCTCAATGGGACCCGTCGGCTCCACGATATAGATGCGACCCAGTCCATCACCGACCGCAAGCTCGGCCCCCCACGTCGCGGCGTCGAGCGTGGCGGTCAGGTAGACGAACGCGGCCCGCCGTCGCTTGCCGAAGTTCGAACGGAAGCCCGGTTCGATCCAGCTCCCGATCCGCAGGTCGGCCTTGGTGCCGTGGTAGTACCGCTGCGACGCCAGGTTGTCGCTGGTTTTCATCTGCGGGGCCCTCTGACGGTATCAGCCGGCGTTCGGAGCCCCAAGATGTCCGTCGCCGGCGGAATGCGCCACCACCTCCGGAACGGCATCGCCTCGGCGCCGCTACGCCGCGGCCAGCACCTCCCGCTCGAGGCGCGCGTAGCTCGCCTCCATCCCCTCGGTCATCCCCGTAGCGAGGATCATGTCGCGCAGTTCCTTGCTCGGATACGTGATCAGGAGCGACATCAGCGTCCCGCCGGGGACTTCCGTCAGCGTCATCTCGTTGCGCGTCGCCGGGCCCGGCACGCCAAGCATCTGCTCGGAGGTTACGGCACGGTACGGGGCAGACTGCTCGAGGAGTTCACCCTCGAAGCCGAAGCGCTCCCCAGACTCCGCGTGCTCCCATTCGTAGCGGTACCGGCCGCCAACCGCCATCGCGATCTCACAGACCGACATCGTCCAGCCGTCGGGACCGAGGTGCCAGCGCTTCATCAGGGCGGCATCGTGGTGCGCGCGCCAGACCTGCTCGACCGTGCCACGAATGACACGGCTAATGCGCACCTGCGTGTCGCTGAGCAGCTGCGCCTCGGTCGCCCGACCCGCCGCAAAGCTCGCGAGGTCGGCGAGCACCGCGTCGATCTGGCTCATCGCCGAGCGCATCCCTTCCATCATCCCCATCTGCACGAGCTGCTCCATCGCCTCGATGCTCGGGAAGTGCGTGACACTCGTGAAGCGCGACCCGGTCTTGGTCTTCTCGAAGCTGAAGCGCATGCGCATGGTGGGCATCTCGGTGTTGGGACGCCCGTCCTCGTGGGCGAAGCCGTCCTCCACTTCAAAGCAGCGCAGCGGCTCGACCGTGAGGAACCGGAACCAGCCGCGCGAACGCTCGCCGGCCGGGCCCGACATGTAGTAGCGCGACTCGCCGCCGACGGCCATGTCGTGACGCGTGAACGTCGCCGGCCACTCCACCGGGCCCCAGAAGCGCTCGAGCTGCCGCGGGTCGGCATACGCCTCCCACAGGCGTTCGACCGGCACGGAATAGTCGGCGACGACGGTGAGGGTGAGGGCTTTCGGATCGGACGAGACGGTGGTGATCGGCATGGGTCACTCCTTCGGGGGACGGGGGGGCAAAGGCCCGGCGAGCACGGCATCGAGCTGGCTGAACCGGCAGGCCCAGAGATGCTCGAGCTGCTGGAGCAGGGCGCGCGCGTGCGCGAGCCGTTGGGGATTGCCGCGGACGATGCGTTCGCGGCCCAGGGGACGCTTGGTCACGAGTCCTGCCTCCTCGAGCACGGCGACGTGCTTCTGCACGGCGGCGAACGACATGTCGTAGCGCCCCGCGAGGGTGGAGACCGACGCTTCCTCGCCGCCGAGCAGGCGCGTGACGATGTCACGCCGCGTGGTGTCCGCGAGGGCGTGGAAGAGGCGGTCGAGGGCCGCAGCGGAGAGGTGGGAACGTACAACCATTCGGTTGTATGTTATTTCCGACGCGCTTCTCGCGCAAGTGGGGGAGTCCGGCAGGGTTGAAGCGGCGGCTTCGATCGTCCGCCGTCAGCGCGGAGCCGATCGATACAGCCGGAGCTCCGCCGCCGACCGAACGTGCAGGACCGCCTCCTGACGAAAGCGCCGGCAATACTCGGCGCCAATCGCCGCGAAGACGCTGTCAGGCGGCAGCCCGCGCGGGTGATGGACCTCGAACACGAAGCCCTCCTCGCGGTCAATGGCTCCGTCCGCTCCTCGCCATTGCCCTTCGCTGCGCAGAACCGTGAAGCCGTACGGGAAGCGCGGAGTGACCACCTCTGCCAGGAAGACCTTCCACGCAGAATCGGAGACCGTGCCGCCTCCAGGGATGTTGCGGCCGAAGAACATCCGGTCGGCGACCACCGGCACTCCGGCGGCGGGCCCGGGCGTCGATTGCGGC
>CAYQCP010000125.1:0-5803 GCA_964416005.1 uncultured Gemmatimonas sp. | reverse complement strand
ACACGTGAAGTTTCGGCCCTACGGTGACTGCGAGCAGCCAGGTCCGACGGCGCGAGAGCCAATCCCAGTCGCAATCACCAATCGCAATCCCCGATCGCAATCCTGGGTCCAAATCCTCAATCCGCAGTTACGTAACTAGCGGTCCCGCTCCGCCAGCCCGCCCCAGCCCATCTTGGCGCGCAGCCGTCCAAAGAACGACGCATCGTCCATGCGCACGATCCAGACGGGATGCGAGGACCGCCGGACCGTCAACTGCTGGTTCGGTCCCAATCTCGTCCCGACCTGTCCGTCCACCGTCACCAAAACTTCCTCGGGCGAATCATCCGCTTGCACTTCAAGGAGCGCGTGCCCCGGCAGGACCACGGGGCGCATGGCCAGCGTGTGCGCCGCCACGGGCGTCACGAGAATCGACTCGAGCGTCGGATCCACGATGGGGCCACCTGCCGAGAGCGAATAGGCCGTCGAGCCCGTCGGCGTGGAGATCACGATGCCATCGGCCGCCAGCGAGCCGAGTCGCTCGCCGCTGACCGTGAGATTCATGCGGAGCACGCGGGCAAAGCCGCCCTTGTGCAGCACCACGTCGTTCAGCGCGCGCAGCCGCACCCCCGGGGCGTCCGGGCCGTCGTGCCACTCCGCCTCCAGCGCCATGCGCTGCTCGGCGATGTAGTCGCCGCGCGCGAATCGTGGAAGCAGGCCCTGGAACTCCTCGGCGCGGCACGTGGTCAGGAAACCCAGCTTGCCGAGGTTCACGCCGAAGATCGGCGCTGGTGCGCCGCCCAGCATTCGGGCCGCGCGCAGCAGCGTGCCGTCTCCGCCAAAGGCGAGCACCGCGTCTATCGCCGTCGGGTCGCGGAGCACGGTCGCGCCAGCCCCGGCGACCACCGCCAGGTCGCGCTCGAACGAGAGCTCCATGTCCAGCGTCGACGCCTGCGCCACGAGGTGGCGCACGAGCTCATCGAGCCCGTCGTACCCGATGTGTCCGACGACCCCGATGCGCATCAGTGGGCCATTGCCCCGGCATCGTGCAGCGCGCGCACCTTGGACGCGATCCCCGCCGCGTCCAGTCCGCACTCCGCCAGCTGCCGTGCGCGCGACGCCGCATACACCACGCGGTCCGGCACGCCGTGCGCCACGACGCGCACCTGCGGCTCCGTCCGTTCCACGATGGTGGAGAGATAGGCACCAAAGCCATTTACCACGGTCCCTTCCTCGACCACGAGCAGCGTCTTGTGATCGTGCATCAGTGCGGCGAGCGAGAGCTCGTCCACCGGCTTCAGGAAGCGGCAGTTCACCACCGTGACGTCCAGCCCCTCGCCGGCGAGCGTCTCGGCGGCCCGCAGCGACTCCGCCACCATGGTCCCGACCGCGAGGATCGCCACCTCGTCGTGTCCCTTGCGCAGCACCTCCCAGGTGCCGTACGGCACGGCGGGGATGTCCGTCGCCGGCCCCACCACGTCGGGCGACGCGTCGCGCGGGTAGCGAATGCTGAACGGGTTGTCGCGGTGCGCCATCGCCGCGCGCAGCAGCCCCACGAGCTCGGCACCGTTGGCGGGCGCCGTCACCGTCATGTGCGGCACCGCCAGCATGTACGCGATGTCGTACAGTCCGCCGTGCGTCTCGCCGTCTTCACCCACGAGCCCGGCGCGATCGAGGCAGAAGATCACCGGCAGGTGCTGGATGGCGACGTCGTGAATGATGTTGTCGTAGCCGCGCTGCAGGAACGTGGAATAGACGGCGGTGACCGGACGCAGCCCCTGCGTCGCGAGGCCGGCGGCGAACGTGACGGCGTGCCCCTCGGCAATGCCGACGTCGAAGAACCGCGCCGGGTGCGCCTTCTGCACCAGGTTCACCCCCGTCCCGCTTGGCATCGCCGCGGTGATCGCCACCAGCGTCGGGTCCTCCGCCATCAGCTCCGTGAGCGCACGCCCGAAGACGGTCGTCCAGTTCGCGTTGGCCTTGGAGGCCGCGATCACCTTGCCGGTGGCCGGGTCGTGCCCCGGAGGCAGGGCGTGCCACTTCTCGCCGTGCTCGCCCGCCGGGAAGCCGCGCCCCTTCTGCGTGATCACGTGCACGAGGCGCGGGCCCTTGAAGGCGCGCACCGCCCTGAACGTCTCGATCATCCCGTCGATGTCGTGCCCGTCAATGGGACCGAAGTAGCGGAAGCCCAGCTCCTCGAAGAGCACCCCCGGCGTGAGGAAGGCCTTCACGCTCTCCTCCCAGCGCTTCACGATGGTGCCGATGTCGTGAATGGGCCCCTTCCCCTTGTCGTGCTGTTCGAAGATCTGGCCGAGGCTGCTGCGCACGCGGTTGTAGAGCGGGTTGCGCTGCACCGAGGTGAGGTAGCGGTGCATCGCCCCCACGTTGGGCGCGATGGACATCTCATTGTCGTTGAGCACGACCACGATGTCGCGGTCGGAGGCGCCGGCGTTGTTGAGTCCCTCGTACGCCAGGCCGCTCCCGAGCGACCCGTCGCCGATGACGGCCACGACCTTGAAGTCGTCGTGGTTCAGGTCGCGGCCGGCCGCGATGCCCAGCGCCGCCGAAATCGAGGTCGCGGCATGCCCGGCGCCGAAGGCGTCGTACTCGCTCTCACTGCGCTTCAGGAAGCCCGACAGCCCGCCTTCCTGTCGCAGGGTCCCCATGCGGTCGCGGCGCCCGGTCAGGACCTTGTGCGGATAGCCCTGGTGGCCGACGTCCCAGACGAGCTGGTCGCGCGGCGTGTCGTAGACGTAGTGGAGTGCGATCGTCAGTTCCACCACGCCAAGGCCGGCGCCGATGTGGCCGCCGGTGGCCGAGCAGGTCGCGATAAGGAACTCCCGCAGCTCGTCGGCGAGCTGCTTGAGCTCGGGCGACGAGAGGCCCTTGAGATCGGCGGGGGAGTTGATGCGCGAGAGAACGGTCATGGCTATCGAGTGGAAGGCGAGTGAAATCTATAACGTGAGACGGGGCGCCGTGTGTCAGGAGCGACGGGCCACGATGTAGCGGGCGGTGGCCTCGAGCGAGGGTGTCAGGACTCCCGCGTCGGCCAGCGCCGCGCACCCCTCCTCCACGAGCGCCTCGGCGCGGGCGATGGCCCCGTCCACCCCAAGCAGGGCGGGATACGTGCTCTTCTGGAAGGCGAGGTCCTTGCCAGCCGTCTTGCCCAGTTCGTCGCTGGTGGCGGTGACGTCGAGGACGTCATCGGCGATCTGGAATGCGAGCCCGATGCAGCGTCCGTAGCGCCCCAGCGCGGTCAGGTGGCCGGCGGAGGCGAGGGCCGCACGGGCGCCCAGCTCCACGGAGGCCTCGATGAGGGCTCCCGTCTTGCACCGATGGATCGTCTCCAGCTGCTCGTACGAGAGCCGCTGGCACTCGCCCTCGAGGTCCAGGAGCTGGCCGCCGATCATCCCGCCCGCTCCGGACGCCCGCATCAGGACGCGCACGATCTCGCCGCTCGTGGCGGCGTCGAGTCCGAGCCCCTGTGCGGCGTCCCAGGCGGCGCGGGCGGCCAGCGGCACCATCGCCATCCCCGCGGCCGTGGCTACCGGCACGCCAAACGCCTTGTGGACGGTGGGCCGGCCGCGCCTCAGATCGTCGTCGTCCATGCACGGCAGGTCGTCATGCACCAGCGAGTAGGCGTGCACCACTTCCACCGCGGCGGCGAGGGGTGCCGCGTCCCCCGTGCCGCCGCATGCCTCGTAGGCCGACATCACGAGCACGGCGCGGAGGCGCTTGCCCTCCCCCGTGATCGAATAGCGCATCGCCTCGCCCACGGGGCCGCCGACGGCAGGGAGGCACCGGTCGCAGAGCGCGTCCAGGGCCTGCGCCACGCGGGTGCGCGCCGCGGAGAAGTCGGGGGCGGTGCTAGTTGCCGGCATCGCGCTCCTCGAGCGCCCCGTTCGCCTGCTCCACGAGCGTCGTCACGCGCCCCTCGGCTTTCGCCAGGGCGTCGGACGCGTCGCGCAGCCGCTTGATGCCCTCTTCGAAGAGCGCGAGCGATTCGTCGAGCGACAGGTCGGCCCGGTCGAGCGCCGCAGCGATCTGCTCGAGTCGTGCGAGGTCCTTTTCAAAGCTCATCTGGCGGCTCCTCCCGCTGAGGGTGGCGCCCCGGGGCGCACCGCGGTCACTGACGCATCCACCTCGCCGTCGCGCAGCACGAGCGCAAAGGCCTGCCCGACCTTGAAGGTCGCCGCCGATCCCAGCGCGTGTCCGTCGACGTCGCGCGCCACGGCATAGCCGCGCGCCAGCGTGTTGAGCGGGCTCAGCGCGTCGATGCGCCCGGCCAGCTGCTGGACCCGCGAGCGGCGGCGTTCCACGCTGCGATTGGCGCGCAGCGACAGGTCGCCCGCCCAGCGCTTCAGCTCGCGCCGCGCCTGCTGCACCCGCCGCTCCACGCCGGTGCGCATCACCTGCCGCAGCGAGGCCAGCCAGTCGACCAGTTCCTCGAGCACCGGCACCGCGGCCTCGGCCGCCGCCGACGGCGTCGCGGCGCGCAGGTCGGCCACGAGGTCGGCAATGGTGACGTCCACTTCGTGTCCCACCGCGCTGATGGTGGGAATCGGGCAGGCCGCAATGGCGCGCGCCACCCCTTCGTCGTTGAAGGCCCACAGGTCCTCGCGCGAGCCGCCGCCGCGCCCCACGATCACCACATCAGCGGCGCCCCAGCGCGCCACGCGATCGAGGGCGGCGATGAGCGACGCCGGCGCCGTGTCTCCTTGTACCGCCGCGGGGACCACGATCACGTCTACCGACGGATTGCGGCGCGCGATCACGGACCGGATGTCATGCAACGCGGCCCCATCGGCGCTCGTCACCACGGCCACGCGCCGCGGGAAGCGCGGGATGGGCCGCTTGCGCGACGGGTCGAGCAGGCCGTCCTTTTCGAGCCGCGCGCGCGTGGCCTCGAACGCCTTGCGCCACAGCCCTTCGCCCTCGGCTTCCAGCGCGCGCACCATGAACTGCATCTGTCCGCGCGCCGGATACACCGACAGCTGGCCCTGCGCCATCACCTGCATCCCTTCGTCGGGCGGCGCGGGAATGCGCACCGTGTCGCGCGCCCAGACGACGCACGACACCGATGCCGTGGCATCCTTGAGCGTGAAGTACCAGTGCCCGTTGCCGTGCGACTTGAAGCCCGACACCTCGCCGCGAATCCAGAGCGGCGGGAACGCCCCCTCGATGACCTCCTTCGCCATCTGGGTCAGCGCCGCCACCGGGAACGCCGTCTCCGGCGACTCGCCGGGCGCGGCGTCGCGCCGCGTCACGCTGCGCTCTGCACCTGAGGGATCGGCGCCGTCAAAGAGTGACGGCGCCGGTCCACGCCGCGGCGCGCTGCCGCGGCGTGCCGTCACGCAAGCCCCTGGGTGGCGGCGCGGACGGTGTTCTTCAGCAGCATCGCGATCGTCATCGGCCCCACCCCACCGGGCACCGGCGAAATCTTCGACGCCACCTGGCTCACCGCGGCGAAGTCCACGTCGCCGACGATGCGATACCCCTTGGCGTTCGTCGCGTCGTCCACGCGGTTGATGCCCACGTCAATCACCACGCTGCCCGGCTTCACCATGTCGGCCTTCACGAACTCCGGCTTGCCGATGGCGGCAATCAGGATGTCGGCCCCGCGCACCACCGACGGCAGGTCACGCGTCTTGGAGTGGCAGACCGTCACCGTGGCGCTCGCCGCCACCATCAGCGACACCATGGGCTTGCCCACGATATTCGAGCGGCCGAGGATGACGACATTCTGCCCCATGACGTTGACGCCGGCCTTTTCAAGCATCACCATGACGCCGGCGGGCGTGCAGGGCGCGAAGCCGTTCTTCTCGCC
>CAYQCP010000124.1:0-5850 GCA_964416005.1 uncultured Gemmatimonas sp. | reverse complement strand
GGGCGAGGATGGCCCACAGCGCCATGGCGTCCACCAGCAGGGCGCAGACGACGAGCGCGAACTGCAGGACATCGAAGAACCCCGCCGGCTTCTGCGGATCGCGCGCCGAGATGGCGTAGAGCAGCAGGCCGACCACCAGCACCAGCAGGAGGTCGAAGCCGATGAGCGTCTCGCGCTTCATGTCGATGCCGCTGCCGGTGAACAGCGAGGTGCCGAGGAAGATGAGCAGCAGCAGCGTGAAGAGCGGCGTGAAGATGTAGGTCAGCACCGGCGCCATGTTCTCGATGACGCTCTGCTTGGCTTCCACCAGCATCCCGGCGATCACCACGGCTCCGGCCGCGCCGCACGGGATAATCCAGGTCTGCATGAAGTGTTCTGGATTGAGCCCGATGGCCTGGAAGATGAACATCGTGGTGCCCATCAGCACGCCGCCGCCGAGCGCAATCAGCACGTAGTAGATGAACCACTCGCCGGTGAAGCGCACGTAGTTCATGCGCTGGTCGTGGCTCCGCCACGCGCCGCCGGCGTAGGCGACCCCGACCGTGAGCCAGAGCGCCATCGGCAGGTGCATCGCCGCCAGCTGCTGGGTGTGCCCGCCGTGGAGGAACGGCAGGAAGTTCATCGCCAGCGCGCCCACGACGAAGAACGCCGACAGGCCGATGCGCGTGGCCGTGTCCAGCCCGCGCTTCCAGGCGAAGAACGCGGTGAGGAATGGGAGCACGAAGAAACTGAGGTTGCGCGTGTAGAACACGTCGGCGTCCTTGTCCTGCATGCTCACACCGAACAGCTCGGGGAGCTTGACCGCCGCCCCGGCCGCGAGCGCGAGCCCGATGGCCACGCCGACCTCGCGACGCCAGTCGGTGCCCCCCTGGTCGGCGTCGGCCACGACGAGCCGCTTCCAGAGCCGCTCCGAGTGCTCGCGCGCAAACTCCTGCGAGAGACCATCGAGCTGGCCGAGCCGCTTCACGCCGATGAGGAAGGCCTCCTCCTCGCTGAGCCCCGACGCGCGAAGGTCGGCCACCTGGCTGCGCAGGTGGTCTTCGAGCTCACTCACGTCCGCCGCGTCAATGGCCCTGCGTCGGCTCACGTATGAGCGCCACTCGTTGATCTGTTCTTCAAGCACGGGGATGCCTCCTGCGAATCGCCTTCAGGTGTGCTGCGGCGTGCGCTAGATCGAGTTGAACGGGGTAGCGTGGAGTGCCTTGTTCACGGTCTGCCACTGCCGCTTCAGGACGGCCAGCTCTTCGGCGCCCGCCTTGGTCAGGTGGTAGTACTTCCGTCGCCGGCCGGTCTCGGACTCGCCCCAGCTGGACTTCACCAGGGCGTCGCGCTCGAGCCGATGGAGCACTGGATACAGCATGCCATCGGTCCATTGGAGTTCGCCACCAGACAGTTCGGCCACGCGCTTGATGATGGCGTAGCCGTAGCTCTCTCCCTCGGCGAGGATGGCGAGCACCAGCGGCGTGGCCGTGGCAGCGACGAGGTCCTTGCCGATGTCCATTTACGGGCAGATAGACGGCGGAGACGACGGAAGCGGTAGATACATAGAGCTAGTATACATTGTACTTCTAGGTATCGCAAGCCCCCCCCTCGTCGCACCGCGTCCACCGCGCACTTAGCGTCCTCCCCCGAGCAGATCACGCTCTTCTTCATCGGTCAGCCCCGCGTCGGCCAGGTCCTCGCCCACGGCGAGCGCCTGGCGCTCGGCCCGTCGGGCGATGAGCAGCGAGCCGGTGGCCGAACCGGCGCCAATGAGCATGAAGGGGAAGGAGATGAAGACCGTGAGCTGCGCGAGGCTCGCGTCGGGACGGCCAAGGCTGGCGAGCCCGACGAGCACGAGGAATGACGGGAACAGGGCGAGCATCAGTCCGCCAATCGCCCCCCACGCGGCAACGTGCGGAAGCGACAGCTCGTCGAAGCGGCGTCGCCGGCCGGCAATTCCGAGCACAATGGAATAGAAGATCCCGCCGAAGAAGCCGGGCACCGCCATGGCCGGAAGCGGGGCGTCGAAGACGTCGAAGAACAGGTGCCACGGCAGGAATGGGAACGCGATGCTGGCCACGCCGATGGCGAGGCCCGTCAGCGCCCAGCCGAACGCCCAGGTGAGGCCCATGCCGATGGCGCCGCGGATGCGTCTCAGCCACTTGTTCATTGCGCTCCCCTACCCTTTCGAAGCCGCGCGTGGTCGTGCCGCCTACTTTGTGCAACAAAGTACGCTATCGTTCCGCAGACGGCAATGCCGCCGTCTTCACCTCACGCGCAACGCCGGTCATGGACGCGCATACGCTGCAAGCGCTGGGCTGGAACGAGTGGTTCACCCTGCAGGCGGGGCGCTGCGGTGCGCGCGGCACCGTGGCGCGCGTGGCGGCAGTTGACCGGGACCAACTCCTGTTGCTCGGGGCAGCGGGCGTCTTCCGGGGCAAGATGCCCGGCAAGGCGCTGCATGAGGTGACGGACCCGTCGCAACGTCCGTGCGTCGGCGACTGGGTCTGCGTGGAACAGTCCCCACAGGACCAGTTTGGCATGGTCCACGCCATTCTTGATCGGCAGACGAGCCTGCGTCGCAAGGCACCCGGCGATCCGGTGCGTTACCAGATGATCGCGGCCAACGTCGACTTCGTTGTCGTCGTGCAGTCCTGCCACTTCGACTTCAACCTCAGGCGGCTGGAACGCTACCTGGTCATGGTGAGGGATGGCGGTGCCACACCGTTGATCCTGCTGACCAAGGCCGATTTGGTGTCGCGTGACGCGCTCGCGTTGCAGCGCGATGCAATCCGGGAAGCCGGCATCACCGACCCCGTGCTGACGCTGAGCAACGTCACGAACGAGGGTGTGGATGCCTTGAAGGGCATCCTCGCGCAGGGAAAGACGTACTGCTTTGTCGGTTCATCCGGCGTCGGGAAGAGCACGCTGATCAATACCCTGCTCGGACGCGACGTGCTCGAGACCCAGGACGTGAGCGGCAGCGGCGAGGGACGACACACCACGGTCAGGAGAGAACTCGTGATCCTGGCCAACGGCGCGCTCGTGGTGGACAACCCCGGGATGCGGGAGTTCGGCATCCTGGGCGCGGAGGGTGGGCTCGAGTCGAGTTTCCCGGAGATTCTCGAACTGGCGTCGCACTGCCGCTTCAGGGATTGCACGCACACTAGGGAGCCAGACTGCGCGGTCCTTAAGGCGGTGGACACTGGCCAGATCAGCGCTGACCATTTTGGGAGCTTCGTGCAGTTGACCAAGGAGTCGGCGTTTTACGAATCGTCACACGCCGAGCGACGGAAGCGGGACCGGGAGCGGGGTCGCTTCATGAAGTCGGCACAGAGGGACCTCAGCGACGAATGATGGGCGCGCGACGCGCGCACACGCGGCCATCGTCCGGGCCGCCCTAGCCTGCCGCAGGCGAGCGGCATCGCGCTGTGCGCCGACCGGTGGGACGCCTGCTGGAACGTGACGGCCGTCACGTCATTCGCCGTTCGCAACGCACGGTGGAGGCGCGGCACCGTGCGCATGGTACCTCCAGAGGAACCTCGTGGTGTAGCAGGGAAAGACCCCCCTGGAGGAATTATGGCAGCTCCCCACGGCAGGATGTTCATCGCATTGCTTTCGGCGTTGCTGACTGTCGCCTGCGGAGAATCCGGGCCCACGTCCGCGTCGAGCGGTCCCGCAACACCGGACACGGGCGCTCCCACCGGACCCGCCGGCCCGAGCACCCAGACGCCGTCGTACCAGTTCGGCGCGAAGTTCGAGCCGCCCGAAGGACGCGTCGTGCACGGCCTCGGCCAGTGGGCGAGCTACAACCTCACCTACAGCGCACAGCTATCGGCCGAGCTGCAGCCGGCCTCGGAGCTGCTCTTCACCGACATCGGCGACACGCCGCGCGGCTGGGAGCCGGAGAAGTTCGCCGCGTCGCTGGCGGCCATTGACGCGCGGGGACGGATTCCGCTCATCGATATCGCGCTGCGCGGCTTGAAGCCCACCGACGCCCAGATCGCGGCGCTTCCCGACCCGCTCTACGGGATCGACCACGAGATCGCCAACGGCACCAAGTACGACGGTCGCCTGCAGGACGTGGCGAATGCGCTCAAGGTCTTCAAGAAGCCCGTGATGATGCGCATCGGCGGCGAGTTCAGCGGGTAGTGGAATGGTTACCACCCGTACGAGTATCCCAAGGCGTTCCGGAAGATCGTCGCGATGGTGCGCGCCGCCGGGGCGAGCAACGTCGCCTTCGTCTGGTGCTACGAGCCCGCCGCCAGCGACGACTTCGATGCGAAGAACGCGGCGGGCGCCAACAAGTGGTATCCGGGAGCCGATGTGGTGGACTGGTTCTCGATTGACCTGTTCGCGACGGCCGACGTTGGCGGCCCGGCCACCGGACACGGCGGCCTCACGTCGTACGGACGCACGCTCAAGTTCCTGAACATGGCGGTCGCCGAGTCGAAGCCGGTGGTGATCGCCGAGAGCGCCCCAATGCAGTTTGACATCACGAAGTCGACCGACGCGACGGCGGCATGGGACAACTGGTTCACTCCGTACTTCGGGCTCATCTCGGCGCGGCCGGAGATCAAGTGGTTCGTCTTCATCTCCTACGACTGGACCAAGGCGGGCGACTACAATGCGCAGGGATGGAAGAACAACGACCTGGCGTCCAGTTCCCTCCTCGGCGCGTACAAGACCGAGCTCGGGAAGGCGAAGTACTTGCACGCCGCGGAACGGGCGCTGCTCAAGGACTACGCGAGCTACAAGTAGGGCAGCCGTGGCGCCGTGAAGAACAGGAGGGCGCCCCGACCCGGAGCGCCCCCCTGTACCATGTGCGCTGCGCCGCCCGTCCCTTCCCCTGGACTCCTTAGCGCAGGTCGAACCGGTCCGCGTTCATGACCTTGGTCCACGCCGCCACGAAGTCCTTCACGAACTTCCCCTTCGCGTCCTGCTGTGCGTAGACCTCCGCAATGGCGCGGAGCTGCGAGTTGGACCCGAAGATGAGGTCCACGCGCGTGGCGGTCCACTTCACCTCACCCGTCGCACGGTCGCGTCCTTCGAACAGCTCGGCGGCCTCCGACGTCGGCGTCCACGTGGTCCCGATGTCGAGCAGGTTGACGAAGAAGTCGTTCGTCAGCGCTTCCGGACGCGCCGTGAACACGCCGTGCCGGGACGCACCGTAGTTGGCGTTGAGCGTGCGCATCCCGCCCACGAGCACCGTCATCTCGGGCGCGGTCAGGGTCAGCAGTTGCGCCTTGTCCACCAGAAGCTCCTCGGCGCTGACGGTGTACGCGGCCTTCTGGTAGTTGCGGAAGCCGTCGGCAATGGGCTCGAGCACGGCGAACGACGCCACGTCGGTCTGCTTCTGCGACGCGTCCATCCGCCCGGGCGTGAACGGCACCTTGACCTTGATGCCGGCCTTCGCGGCGGCCGCCTCGACGGCCGCGCAGCCACCGAGCACGATGAGATCGGCAAGCGAGGTCTTCGCTCCGCCGCGCTTCGCGTTGAACTTGCGCTGGATCCCCTCGAGCGTCTTGAGCACCCGCGCGAGCTGGCGAGGCTGATTCACCTCCCATCCCTTCTGCGGCGCGAGGCGAATGCGCGCGCCGTTGGCGCCGCCGCGCTTGTCGGAGCCGCGGAACGTGGATGCCGACGCCCAAGCCGCCGAGACCAGCTGCGAGACCGACAGCCCCGAGGCAAGGATCTTGCCCTTGAGGTCGGCGATGTCGTGCTCGTCGATCAGCTCGTGGTCAACCGCGGGCACCGGGTCCTGCCAAATGAGCTCCTCCTGGGGGACTTCGGGGCCCAGATAGCGCGAGCGCGGGCCCATGTCGCGGTGGGTCAGCTTGAACCACGCCCGGGCGAAGGCGTCGGCGA
>CAYQCP010000123.1:0-5861 GCA_964416005.1 uncultured Gemmatimonas sp. | reverse complement strand
CCGTGCGGTCAGGCTGGAGGTCCTACGCCAGGTACACGGTGGCCAGGCACCCGGCACCGAGCTCGCGCTCGATGCGATAGCGGTGGGCCAGGGCGGCGGACAGACGGTCATTGGTGATGATCATGGTTTCTCCAGCAATCGCCGGAACTCCGACTGCGCGTTCACGATAAGCACCAGCGACGAGCGCTTCGTGAACAGGTTCTCTCTCCGCCCAAAGAAGAGCGAGTCCCTGGGAAAGGCTTCCCATGGAGTTGCCCCGCGGAAGAGCTGGCGTCGTTCCACAACGCGACGCGCGGACAGGTCGAGGATGGCTTCAACGAGGTCGCCCTGCATCGTGGTGTAGTACAGGGAGCGCCCGCTTCGGCTCCAGAACGGCCCGAGGGAGGTGCCGCGTCCATCGGACACCTGGATCGTTCCCCCCGGCATCGGGAACGACTGGATGTAGACATCCGGGCCCGGTCCGGGATTGCTGGTGAAGCTCACCCAAGAGCCATCAGGGCTCAGCTGAATAGCGAATGGCGTAGACTGCTGGATTCGCGTCGTCGTCACCACGGTATCGCCGCGCCTGACGCTCTTCAGGTCATTGCCAGACCTCCAGACCAGCGTTCGTCCGTCTGAGGAAAGCGTGAATTGGTCCGGACCTTCACTTGCCGAGGAGCGGCGGAAGCTCGGGAAGATGGGCGCCGGAGGAGCGGACCCGTTGGCAGCGACCGCCATGACCACAACCGAATCGCCCAACTCCTCGGTGAACACGACGCTCTGGCCTCCCTCGCCCCAGCCGATGACCGTGCGCAAAACACCGCCGCCGAAGGTGCGCCGCTGCGGTGGTCCGCCGGCCATCGACGCAACCCAGACGTCTGTCTCACGCTGGCCGCCGAAGGCCCGGCGGAGGTCGATCGGCGCGTAGGCGAGGTGCGTTCCTGAGGGTGAGACGCGACCGTACACGTACGCACCCGAATCAATTCCCGGCACGGCACGCGCCCTCCCAGAGCGCTCGATCAGGGAGGATGCACTCCTGCCAAACTGGTCCCCATCAGGGTCATAGACGATCGTTCCGGCTTCGCTGGCGGCCAGCACGCTCGACGAACCCCCAAGCTGGACCGACGCACCCAACACCCGACCGCGACGCGCATCGAAGCGCACGACGGAGAGGTGCAGGTCGGCGAAGGAGGGACCCTCGAGTATCACGAGGTACCCGCCCCTCACGTAGCGAGCCGAGTAGCCGGACAACCCGAGCGGACGGATCTTCTGCGCCGCGAAATCAATGATGACGAGTTCGAAGCGCCCCTGACCCGTGGAGTTGATTGCCACCGCCGCACGCGACCCCGGGAGCACGTCTCGCACGGAGAACCGCGGCGCATACACCGCGTATGACGAGGAATCGAATCGCACGATCGTGTCGGCCGCACCGCCGGCCGGGTGGACGCGCAGGAGCCCGCGGTTGGTGCTCACATAGATGTTGCCATCGTCTCCCCACGCGAGGGTGCGCGCCGAGTCCGCCCGCACGACCGCAGCACCAGAGTCGAATGGCATCACATAGAGGGCGCGATCCGTTGCTCCAATGAAGGCCACCTTGCTCCCGTCGGCCGAGAGGCGCGCACCTCTCCCCCTGGTCAAACGGCGAACCTCCGTGCGATCGAACTCGCGCACAAACACATCAAACTGTCCGGTATAAGCGATGCGCCGGCCGTCGCGGGAGATGTCAACCTCAGTGACTCGTCCGTCTGGCGCGCTGAGCATCTCGCGAATCACCGGTGCGTCTACCGCTGAGGCCGCGTCTCGCCTGAGCGCCCACACCGCCAGCACTGCGAGCGCCAGGCTCGCACCGCCGAGCGTGCCGGCGATCACGCGCCACGAGACGTGGCGACCGAGCAGCTGCACGCCGGCGGCCATTGCCGCGGACGCGCCAGTGATGCCCGTTGCAAACGACGGGTCCTTCAGCGCCTCCGCGAAGGTTCGTGCAGAGGCGAACCGGTCCGCCGGAACCTTTTCCAGCGCCTTGGCCAGCGCGGCCGCCACGTTCGACGGCACCGAACGGCGCAGCTCGGTAACGGGCTGCGCCCGCTCGGCGATGATCTTCATGATGATCGCTTGGGCCGAGCCGCCCGTGTGCGGGGGCTCGCCCGCCAGCATTTCGTAGAGCACGCTGGCGAGGCTGTACACGTCGCTCCGCGCCGTAATCTGCTTGTCCGCCGTCGCCTGCTCCGGGCTCATGTAGTGCGGTGTGCCAAGCGAAAGACCGGTCTCCGTCATGCGACCGCCCGCCGCGGCAGAAACCGCGAGCGCGATGCCGAAGTCCATCACCATCGGGCGCCCGTCGTGCAACAGGATGTTCTCGGGCTTGATGTCGCGGTGGATCACCCCGTGCCGGTGCGCGTAGTCGAGCGCATCGGCCACCTCGGTCGTGATCTTCACCGCTTCCTCGACCCCGAACTGCGTCTCGCGGTTGAGCCGATCGCGGATCGTCTCGCCCTGGATGTACGGCATCACGTAATAGAGAAACCCGCCCGCTTCGCCCGAATCGAACAGCGGCAGGATGTGCGGATGCTGCAGCGCCGCCGTGGTCTTGATCTCCACCACGAACCGTTCGGCGCCGAGCACGGCCGCGAGTTCGGGCTTGAGCACCTTGAGCGCAACCTTACGGTCGTGCTTGAGGTCCTCGGCGAGGTAGACCGTAGCCATGCCACCCTGCCCGAGCTCGCGCTCGATGCGGTACCGGTCGGCGAGGGACGCGGCAAGGCGCTTGTTCACGGCGCGGTCCCCGCGGCGAGTCGCTGGCGCAGGGCCGTGAGCCAACCGGTCACGACGATCAGCGAACGGCGCGTGGACTGGCCACCCACACCCTGCGTCCCAGCATCACGAGCGACTAGGAAGCGGCGCCCATCCGGGTGCCGTGCGGAGAGCCTGGCGTTGAGCGTGTCGATGGCCACGCGGTGCGTCACGGTCCGCATGAGATCGGTGCCCGCCAGCGAGGCCGCCATCAGGCGGTTCCTCGACACGTAGTACAGCGTCCGGCTGTCGTTCGACCAGTAATGGTGCTCGAACAACACCGAGTCGGCGATGACCGACTTCTTGTCAAGCGCGGGCCAGGCGCGCACCACGAGCTGGTTGCGGCCGGCCTCGTTGCTCAGGTACGCCAGCCACTTGCCGTCCGGAGACACCTTCCCACGCTCCTCGCTCCAGTCGGCCTGCAGGACTGGCACCGGTGGGCCCGGTTGGTTGGCGTTCAGCGTCGCGAGGTCGGTGCCCGACCCGCGGTCGTGGTAGACGAGGATCCGCCCGTCGGCGAGCCACTGCGTGGGATCGTCGCCCGCGGAACTGCCGCCGATGTGGGTGCCGACCGTGTCGCCGACAAGTGCCTGCACATACACCTCGCCGCCCTTGCCTTCCGTTCGCAGCGCGCGATACGCCAGCCGGCTTCCGTCGGGCGAGAAGACCGGATCGTGATGCTCGGCACCCAGGCGCGTGAAGCGGCGGTGGGTGCCGAGGTCCAGGTCGTACATCCAGATCTGGCCGTCGCGCGTGTAGGCCAGCGTCTTGCCGTTGGGGGAGAATGCCGCGTCCCAGTGATCGGTCGGCGGCAGCGGCAACGGAGCAACGCTGCCATCCAGACCGACCAGGGCCAGCGACAGACCCGACGCGCGGGTCGTCGATGGACCGGCGACGTACATCAGCGTGCCGGTGCGGGAGAGCTCGAACGGAGCCGTACCGTTCCCAGTCGCAAGCCCGCTCAGGACGGGCGTTGACGGACCGGTGACGCGCAGACGCTCCGGATCGAACGGCAGGGCACGGAGCGAGCCGTCCGGGTTGGCAACGAGCAGGTGACCGGTGGGGGACCAGCGCGCGGAACACGCGTCCGGCACGACGAGCACCGTGTCGCGCGTCCTGAGATCGATGGCAACGACATCGAACTTCGGCGACTTCACAGCACATCCCACAAGGGCCTTGTCGCCCGGCAGGAGCGCCGCCTCGGCCATGAGTCCGTCCCAGATGGTCTCGATGGCACCGCCGTTCTCCGGCAGTCGGCCGACCTTGAAGTTCGAAGCGCCTCCCCCCGCGCGCCCCATCGTGACGAAGATCCACCCATCCGCGCTCCAAGCGAGCGGAATGACGAACGTGGACGCATCGGGCCCGGTCCAGAGCGTGTTCGAGATGCCGCCACGCAGTGACACGCGCCGAAGGGCTACACGTCGTGCCGCCCCCGTCCCAGCTTGCACGACGAAGAGCACATCGCTACCGTCCGGCGAGAGCACCGAGCGAAACGGGGTGGCTTCGTCGGTCCCGGCGAGGGGCGATTCCGTCAGATCGCCCGGCCGGCGCACGAACAGTTGGCGGGCCCTGTACCGGACGATGGTCCCGTCGTCGGCCAGCGCGAAGTTCGAGCCGCCCGTCAGCGAATCAACCAGCGTGAAGGCCATCGTCGGTAGCGGTGCGAGCGTCGTTTCGCGGCGCGTGGCCAGCACCACCATCGTAGCCAGCGACAGCGCGAGCACGAGCATGGCTACTCGCGACAGCGGACTGCGCAGCCATGCGCCGATCGAGCGCCTGGAGACTCCGGGTGCCTCGAGCGCCGTCGCCGTCGTGAAATGCTGGTTCGTCAACGCCTCGGCGAAGCCCTTGGCGCTCTCGAAGCGGTCGGCCGGGAGCTTCTCCAGCGCCCGCGCCAGCGCCGCCGCCACGTTGGGCGGCACGGACTTCCGCAGTTCGGTCACCGGCCGCGGCGTGTCGGTGATGATCTTCATGATGATCTGCTGCGCCGAGCTCCCCACGTGCGGCGGCTCCCCGGTCAGCATCTCGTAGAGCACGCTGGCCAGCGAGTAGACGTCGCTGCGCGCCGTAATCGCCTTGTCCGCCGTCGCCTGCTCGGGACTCATGTAATGCGGCGTCCCGAGCGACAGCCCGGTCTCGGTCATCCGCCCACCCGCGGCTGCCGAGAGCGCCAGCGCAATGCCGAAGTCCATCACCATCGGCCGCCCGGCGTGCAGCAGGATGTTCTCGGGCTTGATGTCGCGGTGGATCACGCCGTGCTGGTGTGCATACTCCAGCGCATCGGCGACCTCGGTGGCAATCTTCACCGCCTCGTCGATACCGAACTGGGTCTCGCGGTTCAGCTTCTCGCGGATCGTCTCGCCCTCGATGTAGGGCATGACGTAGAACAGGAAGCCGTCCGCCTCGCCCGAGTCGAACAACGGGAGGATGTGCGGATGGCTCATCGCCGCCGTGGTTTTGATCTCCTGCACGAACCGCTCGGCGCCCAGCACGGCAGCGAGCTCGGGCTTCAGGACCTTGATCGCGACCTTGCGGTCGTGCTTCAGGTCCGCAGCGAGATACACCGTGGCCATCCCGCCTACGCCGAGTTCACGTTCGACGCGGTAGCGGTCGGCGAGGGCGGCGGTGAGCCGCGCCGGGAGCTCTGTCATTGGGCCTCGTGCATCCTCATCGAGTGCCTCCTGTGCGCCGCGACTTGAGCGCCGCAAGCCAGTTCGACACCAGGTTGATCCGGACCAGGGCGGCTTCCGGTGCGCTGATCATCAGGAAGCGCCGATCGTCGCGCGTGATGTCGTACGCTCTGTGGTTCAGGTCCTTGACCGCCGAGGTGAGCGAGAAGAGCACGCGCGGCGGGCCTGCCGCGAAGGTGGCCCCGGCCATGACATCAGCCACCAACATCTCGCCCCGCGCGGAACGGAAGAACAGTTCCTTGCCGCTGTGCGACCACCGGGGCTCCTCGGCCCCATCGATCGACACCTGCACCCGCGCCGCGTTCGGATCGTCCAGCCGGCGGACATAGAGCCCGGCCCGTCCTGAGCCCCCGCCGACGTACGCCTCCGGCGGCGCGCCTCGTCCCCGGGGCTGCGGCGGGG
>CAYQCP010000122.1:0-6012 GCA_964416005.1 uncultured Gemmatimonas sp. | reverse complement strand
AGATACTGGTCGAGGATTTCGTCGAGCGGCCGGCCGCGCACCTTCGTGTCGCGGCGGATGCGGCGAATGAGCCGCTCGTCGGCGTCGGCGTCCACGAAGACCTTCACGTCGCAGCGTGCGCGCACCCGCTCATCCACGAACAGCAGGATGCCATCGATGACGATGACGTCGGCCGGCGCGATCGGCTTGCTCTCGTCGGCGCGGAGATGCCGCACGAAGTCGTAGATGGGCTTTTCGATCGGCACACGCGCCCCGAGCTGGTCGAGGTGCGTCACCAGCAGGTCGAGGTCGAACGCGTCGGGGTGGTCCCAGTTGACCTTGCGCCGCTCGTCGAGCGTCAGGTGCTCGAAGTTCCGGTAGTACGCGTCCATGTCGAGGAACGCCACCGAGGCCGGCATGGCCTCCGCGATTCGTTTCGCCACGGTTGACTTGCCGGACCCGGTGCCACCCGCGATGCCGATGATGAGAGGCTTCATGTCGTGAGGAGTCCGAATGCAGGATGCCCGAACGGTCGCGTCACAGGCAGGGGGCCGGTGTCACAGAATTGTATCGGTCGGGGGCCGGATGAGCCAATGCGGTCGCCGCGAGCACACGCCCGTGCGGTCGCGGTTGACCGCTCCCCCCGGAGCACCCGACCCTATAGTTTTGTTCCATGTTGCCATTGACCCGCGCGGCGCTCCTCGCGAGCGCCGTCATCGTCTTCGCTCCGCCCGCCGTCCGCGCCCAGGGAATTCCGGTCGACCTCGTCGTGGCGGCGACGACCGACGTGCACGGACGGCTGCGCGCCTGGGACTACTTTGCCGACACCGCGGAAGCGACCCGCGGCCTCGCCCGGCTCGCCACGGCGGTGGACTCGCTGCGCCGGGCGCATCCCGGGCGCGTGATCCTGCTCGACGGCGGCGACCTGCTGCAAGGCAACCCGATGACGTACGTGGCGTCGCGCACGCCGTCGGTGCCGCATCCCGTGATGGCGGCGATGAACGCGATGCGGTACGACGCGGCCGCGGTCGGCAACCACGAATTCAACTACGGCGTGCCGTTCCTGGAGCAGGCCGTGGCGCAGGCGCGCTTCCCGTTCCTCGCGGCCAACGCGCGCCGCACCGACGGCTCCCGCGCCTTCCCGGCGTTCGTGATGATCGAACGCGCCGGCGTGAAGGTCGGGATCGTCGGCGCGACGAATCCCGGCGCCAACATCTGGGACCGCGGCAACCTGCGGGGCCGGCTGACGGTGACCGACATCGCGCCCGCGGTGCGCAGCGCGGTGGACTCCGTGCGGGCAGCGGGCGCGGAATTCGTCGTCGCCATCCTGCACTCCGGCATCGGCGGCCCGCCGAGCTTCGACACGACGGGCGTCGGCAATGAGAACGTCGCCGGCGAGGTGGCGCGCCAGGTGCCAGGCATCGACCTCATCGTGGTCGGGCACTCGCATCGCGAGGTGGCCGACACCACGATCAACGGCGTGCTGATCATGCAGCCGCGGCAGTGGGCGGGCAGCCTCGCCGTGGCCACCGTCCGCCTGCAGAACCGCGGCGCATCGTGGAACGTCATCGAGAAGCGCGGCCAGCTGGTGCGCGCCCGCGGCTTCGACGAGTCGCCCGCGGTGGTGCAGGCGGTCGCGGCGCAGCACGACGCGGCGCGCGCGGCCACCAATCGCGCCATCGGCACCACGGGCGCCGCCTGGCGCGCCGATTCGGCGCGCACGCACGACACGCCTCTCGTGGACTTCGTGCTCGATGTCGAGCGGCGGGTCTTCGGCGCCGACCTGTCGTCCACCGCGGCCTTCGACCTCGGGGCCTCGCTCGGCCCGCAGAAGATCACCGTGGCGCAGTTGGCGCGGCTCTATCCCTACGAGAACACGCTGCAGCTGGTGAAGATCAGCGGGGCGACGCTGCGGGCCTACCTCGAGCAGAGCGCCCGCTATTTCCTGGTGCGTCCCGGCGCCGAGCCGACGGTGACCACCGACCCCGACATTCCCGGCTACAACTTCGACATCGTGGGCGGCGCAGAGTATGTGATGGACCTGTCGCGTCCGATGGGCGAGCGCATCGCCAGCCTGCGTGTGCGCGGCCGTGCCGTCGCGCCGACGGATTCGTTCACGCTGGCCGTGAACAACTATCGCGCGGGCGGGGGCGGCGGCTACGGCATGCTGCGCGGCGCGCCGGTGCTGCGCGACACCCAGGTGGAGATCCGCGACCTCCTCATCGCCGAGATCGATCGTCGCGGGGCACTCAAGGCGGCCGAGTTCACGGACCGCCACTGGCGCATCGAGCCGGCCGCGTACGCGGCGGCGGCGTATCGCGCGCTGCATCAACCACGTGCCGAGGCGACGCGGCCGACGCCGGCTCCGGCCGCACCCGCGTCGGGTGCGGGCGCGTCGCGCCCGGCCACGCTGCGCGTCATCAGCATCAACGACTTCCACGGCGCGCTCGAGCCGCGTCCTGAGGGCACCCTCGGGAACCGCGGCGGTGCCGCGCACGTGGCGCAGGCCATCCGCAGCGCGCAGCGCGAATGCGGCGACCGCTGCATCAGCGTGCTCGTCGACGGCGGCGACATGTTCCAGGGAACGGCGGCGTCCAATCTCGCCCACGGTCGCCCTGTGGTGCAGTTCCACAACGCGCTCGGCTTCGCCGCCGGCGCGCTCGGCAATCATGAGTTCGACTGGGGCCAGGATACGCTGCGGGCACGCCTCAAGGAACTGCGGCACGCCGTGCTTGGCGCCAACGTCACGTACGCCGACGGACGTCCGGTGCCGTGGATCCGCGCCGATACCATCGTCGTGCGAAACGGCGTCCGCATCGGCATCGTCGGTGTCGCGGGCGTGAACACGCCGCGAACGACCATGGCCTCCAATGTCGCCGACCTGCGCTTCGCCCCGGCCGCCCCGGTCATTGACGAGCGGGTTCGCTCGCTCCGCACGCGCGGTGCGACCGTCGTGATCGTGGCCGCGCACGACGGCGCGTTCTGCAGCGGGCGCGGCGACGCCCAGACGTGCAGCGGCGAGGTGCTCCAGATCGCGCAGGCCCTCACCGAGAAGGTGGATGCGATCATCAGCGGGCACACGCACTCCCTGCTGAACACCGACGTCCGCGGCGTGCCGGTGGTGCAGGCGCGCTCCAGCGGCCGGGCCATCGCCATCGTGGACCTCCCCCTCGGCCCTGACGGCGCCGTGGCGGGGCGCGCCACGGCGTGGGTGCGCGATGTGAAGAGCGACAGCATCCCCGCCGACCCCGAGATCGCCACGCTCGTGCGCGACGCTACCGCGGGAATTTCCGGGCGCGTGAACCAGCGGGTGGGCGAACTGCGTGCGCCGCTGCTGCGCCGGGGAGACGAGTACGCGCTGGGCCGCCTCATTGCCGACGCGCAGCGGGCGGCCGGCCAGGCCGACTTCGCCGTGATGAACAACGGCGGCATTCGCGCCGACGTCCAGCCCGGCATCGTGACGTACGGCGCGCTGTTCGAGGTCCAGCCGTTCGGCAACGTGCTCTATCGCGTGACCGTGCGCGGCGCTGCCCTGCGCGCCTACTTCGAGCGGATGTACGACGGCCGCCGTTCGCCGCGTGTGCATGTCAGCGGCATCACGCTCACATGGGACAACGCGAGACCCGCAGGCCAGCGCCTCGTTGGCGCGCGTCTCCCGATCGGTCAGGCGCTCGACGACGCACGCGAGTACCGCATGGTGCTCAGCGACTTCATGCTGACGGGCGGCGACGGGCTCGGCCTCGGGGATGCGGCGCGCGTCGTGGAGCCACTCAACATCCAGGACCTCGACGCCCTCATCGCGTACGTGCGCGGCTTGCCCGGCGGGGTGATCACCGCCGACGAGACGCCGCGCCTCAGCTATCCCCGCCCATGACCGAACCCGTCACCGTCTTCGTCAACGCACGCGCCGTGAAAGTGCCGCCGAACGCCACCGTGCTCGACGCGGTGCGCGCCTTCGATGCCGCGGAGGGCGACGCGTTCGCCGCTGGCACGCGCGGTGTGACGGACAGTCGCGGGCTCCCCGTGGCACCGACCGGCTCCGTGCACGGCGGCGCGATCTTCCGCCTCGTGTCGGCGCGCGCCGCGCGGGTCGAGGGCGCCGAGTGACGGTCGCCACGTCTGACCTGCTGCGCCGGCTCCCGAAGACGGAGCTGCACTGCCATCTCGACGGATGCGTGCGGCCGGCGACGCTGCTCGAGCTGGCCGCCGAGTACGACAAGCCGATGCCGGCCGATGACGCAGAGGCGCTGGCCGGCTATATGCTGGTGGATGACGCGGAAAGTCTCGAGGACTACCTCGAGCGCTTCTCCGTGACGCTGTCCGTCATGCAGACGAGCGAGGCGCTGGAGCGCATCACGTACGAACTGGCGGAGGACGCGGCACGCGAAGGGGTGCGATACCTCGAGACGCGCTACGCGCCGGTGCTCAACGTGCGCGGCGGGCTCTCGCTCGAGGAGGCGGTCGAGGCGCCGCTGCGCGGACTTGCGCGAGCCCATCAGGAGTACGGCATCGTCGGTCGCGTCATCGTCTGCGCCATCCGCAACATGGCCCCTGAGGTCTCGCTCGAGCTGGCCAAACTGGCGGTGGCGTTTCGGAGCCGCGGCGTCGTGGGCTTCGACCTCGCCGGCGGCGAAGCGGGCAACCCGGCGAGCCGCCACAAGGACGCCTTCGACTACGCCCGTGAACACGACCTGCCGTGCACCTGCCACGCCGGCGAGGGCGACGGCCCCGACTCCGTTCGCGACGCGGTGCACCGCTGCTGTGCCTGCCGCATCGGCCACGGCACGCGCCTCATCGAGGACGACTCGCTCACGCAGTACGTGGCCGACCGGCAGATCACCATCGAATGCTGCCTGACGAGCAACGTGCAAACGCGGGCGACGTCGTCGCTGGACGCGCATCCGCTGCGCGCCTACTACGACCGCGGCCTCAACGTTGTACTCAGCACCGACAACCGGCTGATGAGCGGCGTCACGCTCGTTGACGAGTACCAGAAGGCGGCCCAGCACCTCGGCTTCAGCTTCGAGGAGCTGGCGACGGTGGCGCGCAACGGCTTCACCAGCGCCTTCCTGCACGAGCACGAGCGCCGCGCCCTGCTGGCATCGGTGGACAGGGATATCGCGACACTGATGGCGGAGGTGCGCAAGTGACCGGCCAGCCCACGCGGACGCACGGCGCTGCCGATGCCCGCGCCGCCGCTGACGTCGTACGCGCGCGGCTCGGCGTCGAGTCGCCGGCCTGCGCCATCATCCTGGGTTCAGGGCTCGGCGAACTCGCCGACCGCATCGAGAACGCGCGCCGCCTCTCGTACGCCGACATCCCCGGCTTTCACGCGACGCACGTCGTCGGGCACAAGGGACAGCTGATCGCCGGCACGCTGGGTGGCCGCGAAGTCATCGCGCTTGCCGGGCGCTTTCACATGTATGAAGGGCACGCGCCGTGGGTGAGCGCCTTCCCGGTCCGCGTGGTGCACGCGCTAGGCGCGCGCACGCTCTTCGTGTCCAACGCCGCGGGGGGCATCCGCCGCACGTTCAGCGCCGGCGACCTGATGGTGATCGAAGACCACATCAACCTGCAGTTCGTGAACCCACTGTCCGGTCCGGTAGAACCCACAGACGAGCGCTTCCCCGACATGAGCGCGCCGTATTCGCCGCGGCTCAAGGGGCTCCTGCGCGACGCGGCGCAGCGGATGGGCATCGCGCTGCAGGCCGGCGTGTATGTCGGACTGCTCGGGCCGACCTACGAGACGCTCGCCGAGGTGCGGATGCTCGAGAAGCTCGGCGCCGACGCCACCGGCATGAGCACCGTCGGCGAGGTGATCCTCGCCAACGCCCTGGGCCTCGAGGTGGTGGGCGTCTCGCTGATCTCAAACCCCGCCGCCGGTCTCACGACGGAGAAACTGAGCCACGCCGATGTGATGCGCGCGGCGGAGGCGGCGGGGGAGAAGTTCGTGGCGCTCGTGGCCGAGTTTGTGAAGGCGCTCTGACAGACGGCAGACGGCAGACGGGAGACGGGAGACGGGAGACGGGAGAC
>CAYQCP010000121.1:0-6273 GCA_964416005.1 uncultured Gemmatimonas sp. | reverse complement strand
GGGAGCCGCCCGCACCGGCGGCGGCGCCCGGGGCTTTCAGGGCGTCATGGACTCCGTCCGCGCTCGCCAGCTGTACGTGAGCAACGATCCCAAGGACCTGCCACCGGCAAACTACGCCGCGCAGAAGCTCGCCAAGCAGCGCACCGACAGCATCTACGCCGCGCGGTTCGCCGGCATCGCCGAGTTCCGGAAGGTGACGTACAAGAGCGCGGTGGATGGCATGGAGATCCCCGCCTACCTGTTCGCCCCGCTGAACAAGCGCGGCCCCAAGGGACATGCCGCCATGATCTGGGTGCACGGCGGCGTGCACGGCGACTGGGGCACCACCATGTTCCCCTTCGTCAAGGAGGCGGTGGAGCGCGGCTACGTCATCATCACGCCCGATTACCGCGGCAGCACGGGACACGGCGAGCAGCACTACCTGGCCATCGATTACGGCGGTTATGAAGTGGACGACGTGATCTCCGCGCTCGACTTCCTCAAGACGCTGCCGTACGTGGACGCGGACCGCGTGGGCATGATGGGGTGGAGCCATGGCGGCTACATCACCGTGCTCAGCACCACGCGGCCGAACACGCCCTTCAAGGCCGGCGCCGCGATTGTCCCGGTCACCAACCTGCTGTTCCGCCTCTCGCTGAAGGGGCCGAGCTACCAGCGCAGCTTTGCAGCGGAGAACCGCATTCGCGGCCTGCCGTTCGAGAAGCCGGACGAGTACATCAAGCGCTCCCCGCTCTACCACGTGGAGAACCTGAACATCCCGCTCCTCGTGCACGTCTCCACCAACGACCTCGACGTGAACTACGTCGAGGACCAGCAGCTGGTGTGGAAGCTGCGCGCCCTGAAGCCGGACCTCGCCGAGACGAAGATCTACGTGGATCCGCCGGGATGGGGCTCGTCGGTAGGGCACTCCTTCAGCCGGCGCGTGGACCCCGTGACGCTCGAGCGTGTCGACTCACCGGAGCAGATCGACTCCTGGGACCGGACCTGGGCCTTCTTCGGCTGGTGGCTCCGGCCGTACGAGGACAGGTCCAAGCCGCTTCCGGCGCCGAGGGTCAATCCGTAGTAGAATCGGACGGCATGCGACAGCCGACGACAGAGTGAGGCCGTGCCCCCTGGGCCGAACCGCAGTCACGGCCTCACGCTGTCGTATTCTGTCTGACCCTGCAGCACTCTCCCTTTACATCCCCGCCGCCGCCGCCCATCTTTCATTTTCTGCGCGCAGAGCGCGCGAGGAGACGTGGCCGAGAGGCTGAAGGCGACGGTTTGCTAAACCGTTATACGGGCTTAAACCTGTATCGAGGGTTCGAATCCCTCCGTCTCCGTGGCGCGGGTCTGCCGTAGGTACGGTAGGCCCGCGCTTCACTTTGATATCTCCCGTCTGCCGTCTGCCGTCTCCCGTCTCCCGTCAGCAAGTCGTGCCCACTCCCCGCCTTCGCTTCGCTCCCTCCCCCACCGGCTACCTGCACGTGGGCGGCGCACGTACCGCGCTCTTCAACTGGCTCTATGCGCGGCGGCATGGCGGACAGTTCCTGCTGCGCGTCGAGGACACCGACAAGGCGCGCAGTACGGACGAATCCACGCGCGCGATTTTCGAGGGGCTCCAGTGGCTCGGCCTCGACTGGGACGAACCGGTCGTCTATCAGGGCGCCAACCTGGCCCGCCATCGCGCCGACGCCGAGCGCATGCTCGCCTCCGGGCATGCGTACCGCTGCTTCTGCTCGGCCTTCGAGCTGGATGCGCGCCGCAAGCAGGCGGAGCTGTCGGAGGGCGCGTTCAAGTACGACCGGCGCTGCGACCAGCTCGATCGTGCCGAGGTCGCGCGCCGCGTCGCCGCCGGTGAGCCGAGCGTCGTGCGGTTCCGCGTCCCGGACGGGAGTACAGGGTGGAACGATCTGGTGCACGGCGAGATTTCTTTCCCCAACAAGGACATCGAGGACTTCGTCGTCCTGCGCTCCGACGGCACGCCGATCTACAACATGGCCGTCACGAGCGATGACATCGCGATGCGCATCACGCTCGTGATGCGCGGCGACGATCACATCTCGAATACGCCCAAGCAGATCATGCTGTACCGCGCGCTCGGCGAGGCGCTGCCGCAGTTCGCGCACCTCCCGATGATCCACGGCACGGACGGCAAGAAGCTCTCCAAGCGCCACGGAGCCACCGCCGTCGCCGACTGGCAGCACGAAGGCATCCTGCCACAGGCGATGGTCAACTTCCTCGCGCTGCTCGGCTGGTCGCCGGGCGGTGAATTCGACGAAGTGATGTCGATGGACGACTTGGTCGCCAAGTTCGACGCCGAAGGCCTGCTCAAGAAGGCGTCGGTCTTCGACACGAAGAAGCTGGAGTGGATGAACGGCCAGCACCTCGCGCGCACGCCCGTGGAGCAGCTCGAGCCGCTGGTCACCACGCAGCTGCTGAAGGACGGCACGGTGACGCGCGAACTCCTCCAGCAGCGCGACGCGGCGTATCGCGCCGCCCTTGCCGTCCTGCGCGGCCGCTCGCGCACCATCATGGACCTCGCGTCGCAGGTGCCGCTCTTCCTGCAGTATCGCATCGACCCCGCGGCGGCCGCGAAAGCCTGGCCGAACGCCGCCGCGGCCGTCGAGATCATCGACCTCGCGCGGGACGCGATGCTCGCCGCGCCCGCCTGGGAGCCCGAGGGCATCGAACAGGCGCTGCGCACCGCCGCCGAGCAGCGCGGCCTTGGCGTGGGCAAGGTGCTGGGACCGGTGCGCATGGCGCTCACCGGCAGCGCGAGCAGCCCGGGCATCAGCATCGTGCTCGGCGTCCTCGGGCGCGACGAGTCGCTCGCGCGGCTCGCCGCCGCGCATGCCTACGTCGCCGGATCGTCGGCATGACGCGCACGCCGCTCAGCGCCGTTGAGGAAAGCGTCTACCATTTCCTCCTCGATCACCTCGCAGAGCATACGTTCCAGCCAAGTGTGCGCGACATCGGTCGTCACTGCCGAATCGCCTCCACGAAGAGCGTCACCGACGTGCTCGCGTCGCTCGAGGCGAAAGGCTACATCGAGCGCGAACCCGGGCGCTCGCGCGGCGTGAAGCTCCTCGGCTATGCGGGACTCGCCGGCGTGATCCCCGTCCCCGTGGTGCAGGTGGCGCCGGGCCAGCCAGCGCCTGTCACCACGGGGCACCTGTCGCTCGACCGCACGCTCGTGCCAAGTCCGGAGTGCTATCTCGTCACCGTCACCGACGACGACGCACGCGCGCTGGGCGCGCACGCGGGTGATTTCGCCCTCGTGCATCCGGTGGCGCGGTCGCGCGACGGAGAACTGGTGGTGGTGCGCCTCGGGGAGCGCGCGGTCGTGCGCACGATGTCGCGACGAGGCCAGGCCGTGGTCCTGCGCGCCGACGACGGCGCCGAGCCGCTGGAGTTGGGGCCGCAGGACGACTACGCGGTGCTCGGCGTGCTCGCCGGGGTCATACGGCCGCCGGCGAAGCCCGCGGACGACGCCGGCGGCGACGCGTAGTCGCTACGGCTTGATCGGCGCGGGCGGGGGCGGCGTCTCCGCCTTGGCCGCCGCCTCCTGCCGCTCGCGGTTCTTGCGCTCGCGCAGCGCCTTCACCGCCGCCTTGAACGCATCATCGCGCGAGGCGCGCGCCGCCTGCTCCTGGATCTGGCGCGTCATCTCGTTCATGGTGCGCTGGCGCTCCATCTGGATCGGATTCGCCTGCGCATTGAGCGGCAGCATCCCGAGCACGGCCGTCGGGATGGAGAACTTCCCAAGGCGGATGAACTGCTGGTCGACGCCGTACTTCCGCCCCTTCTTGTCCGTGTAGGTCCAGTCACCCGGCGCACGCTGCGGCGGGTTCGCGATCGCCACCGAGTCGTTGAACATGCGGATCTTGTCGGCGAGCAGCGTGTGCAGCGACTCGGCACGCGTCATCGGCTGCACGGGGGCCGACACCACGGGACCGGGTGGGAGCCAGAGGCGCGGATCGTTGTAGCTGGGGCGAATGCCGCGCGTGGGTCCGCCGCCGCCAATCAGTTCGCCGGTGCCCCCAGCGGGCTTCGGTGTCGCGGCCGCCGGCGGCGCGGACGGCACCGCGTCGGGAATGACCGCCGGCGCCGTGATCACTGGAGCCGGCTCGGCCAGCGGCCGTCCGCGGTCTGGCCGGTTGTCACCGCCGGCGCGCGGCGCCGCGGCAGGCTCCGACGACCGGGGGAGGGCGAGAAAGCCAATGCGCTCCACCGGCGCGGGTTGCCCCCAACTGCTGAACAAGGAGTTCAGCGCGTTGGGGATGGTCAGCACGCGGAACAGCGCCACGCCGATCACCACGTGCAGGATGACCGAAACGGCGAGCGCCGAGGTGCCGCGCGGCTGGCGCGGTATCACGCCTCGGCTTCCACCGGGTTGCGGACGATGCTCAGGCCGACGAGTTCAACCTCCACCACGTCGCCGGGCTGCAGCGGCGCAATACCGGCCGGCGTGCCCGTGGCCACGACGTCACCAGGCTCGAGCGTCATGATCTGCGAGATGTACGAGAGCAGGTCGGGAATGGAGAAGACCATCTCCGCCGAGCTCGCCCGCTGCTTCTCCGCGCCATTCACGCGCGTGACGACGGTGATCGCGTCGAGCGGCGGCACGCCGGCCGACAGCGGGCCGATCGGGCAGAACGTGTCGAATCCCTTGCCGCGGGTCCACTGCCCGTCGCTCTTCTGGAGGTCGCGCGCCGTCACGTCGTTGAGGGCGACGACGCCGCGGATGGCCGCGGTGCACTGGGCCGGCGACGCGCGTCGCAGGGTCGTGCCGATGACCACGCCCACTTCGCCCTCGAAGTCCACGCGTTGCGACGCCTTGGGCATGACGATGGCGGCTCCCGGCGCGATCACGGCCGAGGGCGGCTTGAGGAACAGCAACGGAGCGGTCGGCACGTCGTTGCCAAGCTCCTTGGCGTGTTCGCGGTAGTTCCGCCCCACGCAGACGATTTTTCCGGGCCGATTCATGTCGAGCAATCTACCCCGCTAGGGAGACAAAGGTGCATTGGCGTAGAAGGCGCGCAGGGTCTCGCGCAGCACCGCCCAGGGCGCCACGGCGCGGCGCGCCGGCGGGAGCGCCTCGAGCAGGCGGGCGCCGTACCCTTTGCGCAGGACCCGCGGATCGCACAGGACGACCGCCCCGCGATCGGCCGTGGACCGGATGAGGCGTCCGAAGCCCTGCTTGAGGCGCAGCGCGGCATGCGGCACCATGTACTCCATGAAGCTGTCTCCGCCGGCCTTCTCGATGGCCTCGCACTGCGCGGCGGTCACCGGCTCCGACGGGACGCGGAACGGAATCCGCCCGAGCAGCAGCGCGTGCAGGGCGCGTCCGGGCACATCCACGCCTTCCCAGAACGACGAGGTCCCCACCAGCACCGCGTTGCCGTGATCGCGGAACCGGCGCAGCAGCTGGTCGCGCGGCGCCTCGCCGTGCACGAGCAGCGGCCAGCGCGACTCGACGTCGAGGGCGCGCAGCGTGGCGGCCGCCTCGCGCACGTCGCGGTGGCTGGTGAAGAGCACGAACACGCCGCCGTCGGCCACTTCGATGAGGTCATGGGCCGCCGCCGCGACCTGCCCGAAATGCGACCGGCCATCAGCGTTCGGGGCCACGAAGTCACTCGGGACGGCGAGGATCGCCTGCGTCGGATAGTCGAACGGCGACGCAAACTGGCGCGTCACGGGTTCGGTGCGTTCGTCGTCGAGGCCAAGGCGGCGCGCGATGAACGTGAACCCGTCCGCCGTGGCCAGCGTGGCGCTGGTCACGACGGCCGTCTCCAGCCGCACGAACAAGTCCTCGCGCAGGATCGGGGCGAGGTCGAGGGGCACGGAGGCGGCTCCGACGTTGCCGTCGCCCGGCCGGCGCTCCAGCCAGCGCACCAGCTCGTTGGCGTCGCGTCCGGAGCGCAGCGCGCCGCGGAGTGCGTCGGCGGCGTGCTGCAGCCGCCGCGAGACGCCGCGGATCTCACCGAGCAGCGGAGCGAGCTCTTCCGCCCGCGCCGGCTCCGTTTCGAGGCGGCTCCCCACCGTGCGCAGTCCGTCATCGAGCAGCGCGATCTCGCGCAACAGGTCGTCGAGTGCGGCGCCAAGCCCCTGGTGCCAGATCGGATCGTCGTCGAACGCGTCGGTGAGGCGCACCTGCGGTTCGTCGCGCCCGGCAAGCCAGGCGTCGAGCAGGTCGCAGACCACCTGCGACTTGTCCCGTGCCGCCCGCGTTCCGTCCACGAGGCCCACCCGCCCGAGGTCGAACCACGCCACCCCCCGCAAGATCGGAAG
>CAYQCP010000120.1:0-6404 GCA_964416005.1 uncultured Gemmatimonas sp. | reverse complement strand
TGCGGCACGGCGCGTGCGCCCGCCACCACCGGCGACACCCGCACCGGCTGCCCAAGCGTCACTTCGTACGGCACGCTGCCGGCGCTCTCCGTCACGACGACCTCCTCGGCGACGTCGCGCACCGGCTCTTCGGGCGGCGGCGCCGCCGCGACGCGACGCGGCGCGCTGGCCAGCCCGTCGCGGTCGAGCGCCGCATCACGCGCGGCGATGGCGGCCTCGAGCACCGTCTTCGACACCGGCGCCGCGGCCTTGCCGCCGTAGATGCTCTTCCGTGGACTATCGATCTTCACGAGGATGACGATTTGCGGCGCCTCGGCCGGGAACATCCCGACGAAGCTCGCCGTGTACTCGCCGCGCACGTAGCGCTTGTTGCGGGCCACCTTGGCCGTGCCGGTCTTGCCCGCCACGTCGAACGTGGCCAGCGAGGTTCCCACCGCCGTGCCGCTGTCGAGCACGCCCTTGAGGAGGGTGCGCATCGTCCGCGCCGCGTCGGGTGACATCAGTCGCCGCACGACGCGGCGTTCGTGGCGGTAGACCACCGTGCCGTCGGGGGCGCGCAGCTCGCGCACCAGCGCGGGCTGCAGCAGTTCACCGCCGTTCGCGATGGCCGCGTACGCCGCGGCGAGCTGCAGAGGCGTGACCAGGATCTCGTAGCCCATCGCCAGCGAGGCGGGCGTCTTGCTGGACCACTGCGCGGGCAGCGACAGGCGCCCGGGCGACTCCGACGGATACGTGGTGCCGGTCGGCGCGCCGAAGCCCGCGTCGCGCAGCAGCTCGTACTGCTCGCGCGGCGTCATGCGCTGCGCGAACTGGATGATGCCGATGTTGGACGAATGCCGGATCACGTCGGCGAGGGAGAATGACGCCCCCTTGTGATCATCCTCGATGATGCGGCCGTCGAGGTTCCACGTGCCGCCGTAGGTGTTCACGACTTCGTCCACGCGCGCGCGGCCGTGGTCGAGAAGCCAGGTCGCAATGAACGGCTTGAGCGTGGAGCCCGGTTCATACGGCTCGGTGAGCGCCGTGGCCGCGGTGGAGCGCGGGTCGGTGCGGCGGCTGGCGAGCGCGCGCACCTCGCCCGTCTGCGCGTCGAGGACGACGATGTCCCCACCGGCCGCGTCCTGCGCCGTCACCGCGTCATTGAGGGCGCGCTCGGCGATATCCTGCAGGCCGGCGTTGATGGTGAGCGTCACGCTGTGCCCCGGCCGCGCGGCGGCGCCGTCTTCGGACGGCGACGCGAAACGGCGTCCCTTGCTGTCGCGCAGGAGCGCCTCGTGCCCCGCCCGCCCGCGGAGCAGCGCGTCGAGTGCGAGCTCCACGCCGTCCACGGCGACACTGCCGTCGGCCGTACGGCCGATGATGCGCCGCAGCCCATCGGACGGCGGGGCGACGCGGTTGAGCACCGGCTCCGGATGCACACCGCGGGTCGCGGTGATCATCGCGACGTCCGTGGGAAGGAAGAGTCCGGGCACTTCCACCCACTTCAGCGTCGTATCCGTGGCGCGCGCCACCCACGACTCGGCGATGCCGGCGCGCCGCATCAGCGTGCCAAGCTGCGCCGGGTTGCGCACCTCGCGCGGCGCGATGCGCAGGCGCACCATCTCGCGGCTTTCCACGAGCACGGCGCCGCCGGCGTCGCGGATGGCGCCACGCGGCGCCGGCAGCGGAGCGGCCGCCACCTGCTGGTCGCGGGCGCGCGCGCTCCACTGCGCACCGTCGAGCAGCTGCACCTGCGCGGCGCGGACGATCACCGCCAGCGCGAAGAGCGCGAGGGCGGCGTGGATCAGGCGCGGGCGGTTAGCGAGCAGCGACACGGGGCGATCGCCGCAGCGTGACGACGAGGCTGTCGCCGGGGACGCGCATGTGCAGCCGCTCCTCCGCCACGCGCCCCAGGCGCTCCATGCTGATGGCGGTGCGGATGTCCCCGTCGAGCTTGGCGCGCTGCGCGGCCAGCGCGGTGCGCCGCGCCTCGAGCTGCTCGATGGCGCGCGCCCGCGTCACGCCGAGGCTGCGGCGCCAGACGACGCCGGTGGCCAGCACGACGAAGCCGGCGAGCGCGAGGAAGACCACGGTGCGTCCGCGCATCTCAGTCCTCCCGCCGGAAGGCGCGCAGGTGCGCACTGCGGGCGCGCACGTTGTGCGCCGCCTCGGCGTCGGCCGCCGTGATCGGCTTGCGGGTGAGCAGCGTGCCCAGTGGGCGGCCTCGGCAGGTGCACATGGGTTGCTTGGGTGGACAGACGCACGACGACGACCACTCGCGGAAGGCCAGCTTCACGAGCCGGTCTTCCCCCGAGTGGTAGGCAATCACTGCGAGGACGCCCCGCGGGGCGAGACGGTCACGCAGGGCCGGCAGCGCGCGCGCGAGGCCCGCGAGTTCGTCGTTCACCGCGATCCGGACGGCCTGAAAGAGCCGCGCAAAGTCGCTCGGTCCGCTGCGCGGCCCGAGCACGGCGCGAATGGCCCCCACCAGGTCGTCGCTGATGGCAAACGGGCGATGCTCGCGGCGGTGCGCCACCTCCCGCGCCAGCCGTCCGCCCTTGGGCTCGTCGCCATACTCCTTGAAGGCGCGCGTCAGCTCGACGACGTCGGCGTGGTTGAGGAAGTCGGCGGCGGAGTCCCAGGGGGCAGACGGCAGACGGGGGACGGCGGACGGCAGACCGCTGCGAGCGAGAGCGTGCGGTGCCAGTCGTGCATCGTCCGCCGTCTGCCGTCTGCCGTCTGCCGTCTCTCGCGCAGCGAGCCCATCCATCGCCCCACCAAGCGGCACCCCCTCCCGGAACGAAAACCCCCGCGCGTCATCGTCGATCTGGTGCGACGAGACGCCGAGGTCGAGCAGGATGGCGTCGAAGCGGGCATCCGGCGGCAGCAGCACATCCGCGTCGGCGTAGTTGCCGCTCACGGCACGGAAGCGCCCCTCATCGATGGCCGGCTGCAGCCGGCGCGACGCTTCGGCGATCGCCGCCGGGTCGCGGTCGATGCCGGTGACATCCATGCCGGCCTCGAGCAGCGCCTCGCTGTGCCCCCCGCCCCCCAGCGTACCGTCGAGCGCGCGCGAAGCGCCGGCGAAGAGGGCGAGGATCTCCTCGACCAGCACCGGCGCATGGTAGGGAGTGTCAAAGCGCGTGGTCACAAGTGGTTCGCGGGGGAAGGCGTACTATAGAGACGATGGAGCCGACCCGCTCGAAACGCCGCATCGACCCTCGCGCGCGCGGGCGCGTGCACGCGCGCCTGTGCGCACCCCAACGCAGAACGGGCGGCCCACTGGGCCGCCCGTCCTCCTGCACGTCGCCTTGACCGACGCCTACTTGCAGAACGCCTTCACGTACTGCTCGGCACCCTGCATGTACTGCGGAAGGACTGGCATGAGTTGCGCGACGAAGTCCGGCGCAACCTTGCCGCCGCGATTCATGTTCATCATGGCGATCATGACGTACTCCTGCCCGAGCTTCGACATCTCACACGACTTGGTCTTGGGCGCCTCGGTCAACGCGAGCGCGGAAATGAAGTAGGCCGAGGCCGCCATCACAAAGCCCGCGTTGTTCCTGCTCTCCACTGACGTCAGCGTCGAGTCGGCAAACTGCACCCACGGTATCACTTTACGACCGGCATCGATGGCCGCTCGGGCATCTTCCGGCGTCTTCGACTGCTGCGCCTTGGTAAAGGACGCTTGGGCGTCCTTGAACAAGCGGTTGCCGATCTGAAACGCGAGGCCGCCCACCAAGGCGCCATCCTCGCCCGCCGCCTTCGCCTCGCGGAGCGTCAAGAACGCGCTATCCAGCTGCTGCGCTGCATCGTAGATCGTCGCGAGTCCCACCCGAACTGGTGCCTTCGGATCGTGCGCCAGCCACTTCCGATACGCCGACGTCGCCTGTGCCGACTGACCACTGCGGCGCAGGTCCGTGGCCAGCACGTTCCAGAACACCGACATCCCCGGGAACTTGTCGACCGCGTGCTGCGCGATCTCCGCCGACTTCGCGTACGCACTATCCGACTGGAAGGCGCCGATCATCTTCACGAAGTACGCCGAGTCAGCCAGCGACGTGTCGATCTTGACCATCTCCTCGCCGAGCAGAATCCCGTTCGCGCGGTCACCCGCCGACATGTACACGAGGAAGCCGAGCTTCATCAGGCGCACGTCGCCCGGGTTGTCCTTGATCGCCTGCGAGATGATGGGCTTGGCCAGATCCCACTTACCGGTCGCGGCAAGCGCATTGACCACGTCGTCCACGAGGCGGGTGTTTGTCGGGTCGGTCGCCAGCAACTGCACGAGAAACTCGGTGGACTTCTCCTGGTCGCCCTTGTCCTTGTACGCCTGCGCGGCATAGGCCAGCGCAACCTTGTTCTTGGGATCGTGCTTCAGGACCTCGAGCGCGACGGCAATCAGCGAATCGGGCGGCTGCTTGAAGCCGGCGCGCACGTTCAGTTCGCACAGTCGCGCGATCGTCGCCTGCGGGTACGCCGCCACGCCAGCGCGCGCCGCGGCGATCGCCTCGGCCGGCTTGTTGTCGCGGCCCAGCATGTTGCACTTCTTCTCGTGGTCGATCTGCTTGCGCGCGTCCTGCAGGCTCTTCGAAAGCGCGGACGCCACGCGGGCCAGTCGGTCGCCTTCGGCCGGCGGCAGCGGCTGCGTCAGCCCGGCGTCGCGGGTCAGCGTCAGGCTCGCATGGATAATGAAGCCCGTGGCCGTCTTCTCGACCGTTCCTTCGACGTACTCGTCGGTCCGCAGGAGCTTCGCCAGGCTGCCGAGATCGCCCGACGACAGGGCCTCGTCGTAGGGATAGCCCGACTGCTCGACCACCGTCTTGTAGTCCGCGGACGAGATCACCGTCAGCATGCGGAACGGAATGTCCGCGTTGAAGCGGCTCCGCAGCTCCTCGGAGGCCTGCACCGAGAGCTTCTTGTCGCTGCTCCGCAGCGTGCCGACGACCAGACGGGGGGCATTCGGGTTCGGGGTGCGGGTCGCCTGGGCGGACGCCACAGGCGCGACGCCGAGAATCAGGACCGTCGCCGCCACCATCGAACGAGCGTAGCCAAGCCGTGCCTTCACAGTCATCTCCTCCGAACGTTGAATCCTTCTACCCGGCCGGGGCCAATGCGGTCCCGATCAGAGTCCCGGCAACTAACAATGGGCGAAGAGGGACTCGAACCCCCGACTCCCTGCGTGTAAGGCAGGTGCTCTAACCAGCTGAGCTATTCGCCCTGAGCACCCCGCCCGTGCCGATGCTACTTCGCGAGGATCGCCCGCGGCACCAGCACGCAGTAGCCCAGCACAAGCAGGATGGGAGCGATCGTCTCGCCCCCTCGCGCGAGGTCAGCATAGCCGAGAACGAGCGTCAGCAACGCCGCCCCCCACCACATCACCGCGCCGGATACCCGCCGGTCCTGTGCGTTCGCCATAAGCGCTTGAGGTTATTCCAGTTGGGCTATGCTGTCAAGCAATTCGCCAAGAACGGCCGCATACAATAATCGAAACCTAATGCGGCCCCCCACCCCCGTCCTCGCCCAGCAGCGCCGCGAGAGCGCTTGCCCGCTCCCGCTCGGCCTGCGCCGCGTCGGCTGCCCGCATCGCCTCGAGCCGGCGCCGGTTGCGCCGCCGCCGCACAATCCAGAGCGGACCGATCATGAGCATCACGAAAACGGCGCCGAGACTCACGTCCGTGACGAGGGCGAGGCCGCCGTATCGGCGGCGCGTCGCCTTCTGCCAGTGCGCCTCGAAGCCGCCGAGCGTCATCCCGTAAGCCTGCCGCACGGCCCGTTCGAGCGAACGCTCCCGTTCCCAGTACGCGAAGAAGAGCGACAGGCCGCGGACGCGGTCGAGCGCCGCCATCTCCGCCACGGCCCGATACGAAAAGGCGTAGGCGGCTTGGGCGGTTCCCGACCCTCGCTGGAACGACGAGTCGAGTCCCGCAAAGGTCGGCAATCGCCCGAACGCGATGGCGAGCGAGAAGTTGGTCGCCAGGACCTCGTCACGCCCCCACTCTCCCGCCGCATAGGAGGCGTACCCCTCATCGAACCAGCGGGGCGGCAGGTCGCCGAGGACTTCGTGCAACGCCAGGTGCGCGAGTTCGTGCCGGAGCACCGAGAGGGCATCGCCGCCCTTGCCGCCGCGATGCCCGTGCAGCACGATGCGGCGCTCCAGCGGAAACGCGAAGGCCTGCCCCCATTCCGGCGCGCCGTCGCCCGCCCAGCGGCGGAAGGTGTCGTCATCGGGCGCCACCCAGATGGCGACGCGCACGCGGGGTCGCGGGAGTCCCGGGAACGTGTCGCGCGCCTCGGCCGACGCGGCCAGCGAGGCGGAAAGCCGGGCATCGGTGGGCGCGTAATGCACCGTGAACCGTCCGCGCTCCAGGCGCCGTAGTCCGGCGCCTTCATCCTGCGGCAGCGCGCCGGCGCGGGCGGCGCAC
>CAYQCP010000119.1:0-6429 GCA_964416005.1 uncultured Gemmatimonas sp. | reverse complement strand
CCGTCTCCCGTCTCCCGCCTCCCGTCTCCCGTCTCCCGTCTCCCGTCTCCCGTCTGTATCCCTACGCTGCCTCCGCGTACGCGAGACTCACCGCCCTTCGCGCTCCCCGCTTGACACTCCGATGCGCCGCACGCGCGTAGCGCATGAAGTTCTGGCCCGCCCACGGATAGCGGGTAAAGAATTCCACCGGGAGCATTGAGCCTTTCAACTGGTTGCAGTTGAGGCAGGCCGCCACGAGGTTGCCCGGCGCGTGATTGCCTCCGCGCGACAGCGGGATCACATGGTCGAGTGTCGCGGCCTCCAGTCCCAGTCGGGCCGCACAATAGACACAGCGGCGGCCACAGTCGCGGAAGGTGGCGCGCTTGACGTGGCGTTTCTGGTGGGGGACGCCGTGATCGTGACGGCGGGCCAGGCCACGGGGTGAACGAGCCAGCGCGAACCGGTAGAGACTCCGATGAGACATTGAACCTCGCCGGAAAAGACGACGCCCCGCACCGGGACAGGAATCCCGAGCGGGGCGTGGCTGATGGGGTGGAGGCTCCAGCGCGCGTCCTCAGATGGACGCGGATGTCGTCGCTGGATAGGCTGTCCGTGCGGAACGGCCATCTTCCTCCATGACGGGGGGGCTCCCTCGCGGGAACCAGCTATCGTCTAATGGACGCACAGAGATTTGCTTCGTAACACGTACCGCCGCAAGAGGCGCGCGCTGCCCCCCCTTGGCGAGCCCTCGGCCCGCCACCATGCGACCCCACGACCCGCGCCCCCCGCGGCGCTATCGCTCCGGCAGTTCCTTCAGGAAATCGGCCACCAGATGCCCCCACACCGCGGGCACTGAATGCGTACCGTGCCCGCGCGTCTGCGGCGTGATGGGGAGCAGGATGAACCGCCCCTTCGCCACCTGCGGCATCAGCCGTTCCATCAGGCCGAGTTCCGGCGGGTTGACCTGATCGTCGGCCGAGTTGATGGCGAGCACCGGCGCCGTGATGCGCGCGAGATACGGCGACGGATCGTACTCGCGCGACGAATCGAACTGGTAGACCATGTCGTTGGCGTCGGTCGCGCGGAACCGCGCCGCCAGATACGCCGTGATCACCGAGTCGGCGGCATCGCGCGTCGGCGCCTGCTGGTGCTGCAGCAGGGGCGAGCTCCCCATCATGTACAGCAGCTGCAGCGCGCCAATCAGCCCGCGCGGCTGCGACGTGTACTCGCCGTTTCTGTACTCCGGATCGTTCCTGATATCGTCCATCATCATCTTGCGCATCATCCGGTTCCGACCGACGATCGCCGCCGGCACGCAGGCGAGCGGGACCAATCCGTCGGCGAACTCGGGATACGTGTACCCCCAGACCCAGGCGTGCATGCACCCCATGGACGTGCCCATGATGAAGCGTAGGTGGTTCACACCCAGCCCCTGCGTGAGCAGCAGGTGCTGGGCGCGCACCATGTCGTCGTAGGTGTAGCGCGGGAACTTCGCGCGCAATCCGTCGCTCGGCTTGCTCGAGCCGCCGTGCCCAATGCCGTCGGGGAGCACGATGAAGAACCGCGTCGTGTCGAGCAGCTTGCCCGGTCCGAAGAGGCCGCCGGCATAAGTGGGCGTGAGGAACGACCGTCCCGACCCGCCGGTGCCGTGCAGGATCATCACCGCGTTCCGCACCACGCCGCCGGCGTCACGCCGCGGCGCGCCGAGCGTGGTGTAGTGGAGCCGCAGCTCCGGCATCACGTCGCCAGTGCTGAACCGGAAGTCGCGGGCGACAAAGTCACCCTGCGCGCCCTGGGCGCCAGCCGTGGCGGCGCAGTACGAGAGCGCGAGGATCAGGCGAGTCGAGTTCATGCGGTACTCCGGCTTACGGTGCGAGCAGGCGGTCCACGAAGGCCGCCATGCCGTGCAGCAGGTCCACGTGATCGGGGGCGGAATTGCCCGCGAATCCGAGCGCCTCGAAGCGCCCCTTGCGTGTGCGACTGAGCAGCTGGGTGCCCATCGGCCCCCACTCCAGCACTGGCACGCGCTTGAGTCCGAGCGCGTCGAGCACCCAGTCGGTGCATTCCGTGGTGCTGGCAAAGGTGCCGGGGAAGATCTCGGTGTGCGTGATGACGAAACGCTTGCTGCCGGCGGCGGCGAGCCGCGCGAAGGCGGCGAACGGCGCGAGGCCTGTGGTGTCGAGCACGCCTCCGTCGGCCAGCGGCTTGCGGTCGGGGATGTATCCCGTGTGGATGCCGTCGAGGAGGAGCACGCCATCGACCAGCGGCAGGTACTCCGGGCGGCGCAGGATTTCGCGGATGGCGCCGTACCCGGCGCTCCATCCGCTCAGGTAGACGCCGGTGATGCGCGGCGCGCCGGTGACCTGCGCGATGCGCGCCCGGATGGTGTCGAGCATCCGCGCGTACAGCAGCGTGTCGCGCGCGAACGGGCGGGCGTAGGTGGCCGATCCGCCCCCGAAGTACGCGGCCGCCACGATCACCGGGCGCTCCATCGTGCCGACCGCGCGCCGCGGCACCCACGTCGGCCCCATGAGGTGGATCAGCAGCGGCGCCGAATCCGCGGTGAGCGCACGCTGCGGGATGAACACCTCGATCGGCCCGGGCAGCAGGCTGTCGATCGTGAGGCTGACGCCCATGAGCTGACGACGCGGCTCGAGGCGCTCGTGCGTGCGCGTGCGCTCCTGCATCGGCGATGGATTCTGCGGCATCATCGCGGGAGGCGCGGGCGCCGGCGTCGGGGCAGGCGTCGTGGCCGGCGGTGGCGTCGGCTCCGCGGTACGCGGCGTGGCGCGTGCATCCGATGCACTCGGCGATTGCGGGGTTGGCGCCCGCCCCGGCGGCGCGCCGCATCCGGCGACGGCCGCGAGCAACACGACGCGACACCATATAGTAGCTATTTGATACTTATTCATCATCCGCCTCCGCCAGCGCCCGCGGATAGACCTTCACCTTGTCCCAGCGGCGCAGCTGCACTTCGCCCGCCGGCGATCCGCGCTCCTTGCGCACGTCGCTCGCCCAGCAGACGTGCACCTCCACCTTGCCGCGGGCCTCGCGCGCCTTGCTGTAATACGCGGCGTACTCCGCGGCGCGCTCAACGACCGGCTTGGGAATCTCCGCCAGCTTTTCGGGATTGCGCACGACCACGTGGCTCCCCGGCACGGCGGCGACATGCAGCCACAGGTCGTGCGGCTTGGCCACCTTCAGCGTGAGGTGGTCGTTGTCCGTGGCCGCCTTGCCGATGAGGACCTCAAAGCCCTCGACATCAACAGTGCGGTACGCGCGTCCCTTGCTCGGCATGTCACAACGGTACAGCCTCGACGTCGAACGCGGGAGCAGGTCACTGGGCCGGCAGCCCCCCGAAGACGATTCCCTCGTCCGCTTCCATGCCGATCATCTTGTGCATGCACTCGGGGCAGATGCCATGGCTGATCGCTGGCAGCGGACCGGGGGACTCGAACAGGTGCATGGCATGAATCGCCTGCTCCACCTCCACCCAGGCGCCGCCAGGCAGCGGTACGCGCTTGCACCATCCGCACATGCGGACAATCGCGTCGCTCCGCGCGCGGCCGATGCGCAGCAGTTCCACCTCCGCGCGGGGCTGCGACGCGACCAGCGTGACCGCGAACGCCACGTGCCCGTCGTCGCGGGGCGCGACTTCCATGTGCAGGAGGCGCCGCAGGCCAGGGGTGTCGCACCGGAAGCGGAAGCCCACCGGTTGGACGCGCGCACGCCCGCGGCTGATCATCGTCTCGTAGAGATGGCGTGTGCTGCTGTCCTGAATCAGCTCCCAGAGGTCGCGGCCGATGATACTCTCGTCCTTCAGGCGTGCGTCGCCGGCAGTCTGCGCTTCGTCAAACCAGGCGCGGTTGACGCCCGTGATGCGGTTCTGCCCGTCGATCTCATACGCGATGGCAACATCTGCCAGCATGGCCCGTTCTCCCCCAAAGACCGAGGCATCCGGCGTGCCTCCCACGCTCAATGTAACGACGCCTTACCGTCGCGCCGGGAACGGCGCGTGGCGCCGCGTGATGTCGAGGTTGGTGATGTGCATGTTGGCGCCGCGGCCGATGCGGAAACCATAGACGCCGTCCACCGGCAGGGCGGAGCGTGGCCAGGCGCCGATGCGAACCCCGTCCACGAAGAAGCGCACCGAATCGGGCTCTGCGAGAACGCGCACCACCGTGCGGACATTCCCATTCGCCGCCAGCGGCTTCACGCCTTCGTACGACGCCCAGTCGCTGAGCGGCTGATACTGCCCGGCGCTGGAGGAGAAGGCGGCCGCCTTCCCGTCTCGCCTCACCACGAACCACGAAACCGCCGGGCTATTCGGGCCGGTGTCGCGTCCCCCAATGAAGAGCCCGAACTCGTCGTTGGAGGACGACGGGAAGAGGATCATCTCTGCCTGCACGGCGTAGCGGCCGCTCGCGGTATTCGCCGGGTCGTAGAGAAAGCCGCCTGGTCCCATCGTCACATGCCAGCCCGGAGCCATGTCCTCAAAACGGAACGTCGAATCGGAGGCCGCGGCGGCGCCATTCGTCAGCGTGCCGACGGCATCGAGCCGCCACTGCCAGCCGGCCGGCGCGGCTGGGGTTTGTGCATTCGATCGTGCGGCGAGCGCGAGCAGCAGGAGGAGAACGACGGAACGCATGGGGCCTCGGGGGACGGAGAGTGCGTCGGAAATTCAATCCGGCGTTCGTTTCGTCAAGGGCGTAGCTCCCCCTGCCCTGATGTCGGGGCTATTTTCAGGGAGACCCGGCCGAACCGGCCCCGCTGGCCCCCGACTGCCCCAACCCATGGCTGCTTCCCCAAAGACGGACCGCCGCGCGGCCCACGGACTGACACGCGATCAGCTGCTGGCCGCGTACCGGACCATGCTCCTTTCGCGCCGCATCGACGACAAGGAGATCCAGCTCAAGCGGCAAAACAAGATCTTCTTCCAGATCTCGGGCGCCGGCCACGAGGCCGTGCTGACCGCCGCCGGCTTTGCCTTCAAGGCAGGGCACGACTGGTTCTACACCTACTACCGCGACCGCGCGCTCTGCCTGCAACTGGGCATGACCGCGGCCGAGATGCTGTACAGTGCCGTGGGCGCCGCCGCCGACCCGAATTCGGGCGGCCGCCAGATGCCCTCTCATTGGGGCCTCAAGAAGGCGAACATCGTCTCCGCCGCCTCGCCTACGGGGACGCAGTTCCTGCAGGGCGTTGGTGCCGCCGAAGGGTCGATGCGCGCCAAGCTGCTCGGCATCACCGATGGTTTCCCGGGCGATGAAGTGGCGTTCGTCTCCACCGGCGACGGCACCACGTCGCAGGGCGAGTTCTGGGAGTCGCTGAACACGGCGTCCAATCTCAGGCTGCCGGTCGTCTACCTCGTCGAGGACAACGGGTACGCCATCTCGGTCCCGGTGGAAGTGAACACCGCCGGCGGGTCCATCTCCAAGCTCGTCGCGTCCTTCCCCGACCTGTACATCCAGGAAGTGGACGGGTGCGACTTCATCGCCTCGCTCGACGCGATGAAGAAAGCCGTGGCGCATGCCCGCACGCGCAAGGGACCGGCGCTCGTGCACGCGCACGTGATCCGACCGTATTCGCACTCGCTGTCGGACGACGAAGTGCTCTACAAGCCCAAGGAGGAGCGCGAGGCTGAGGCGGCGCGCGATCCGATCGCCACCTTCCCCCGGTGGCTCATCGCGGAAGGGCACGCCACGGACGCGGACATCACGGCCATCCAGGAATCGGTGGACGCCGAAGTGCAGGCCGCCACGGACGACGCGCTGGAGCAGCCGCAGCCCGCCCCTGAGACGGCGATGTGGGCGCTCTACTCGCCCGACGTGGATCCCACCAGCGCGGCGTTCGACACCGAGGACGCGCCGCAGTTCAGCGGCGCGCCGACGACGATGGTGGACCTCATCAACACCGCGATGCGTGACGAGATGCGGCGCGACCCGCGCATCGTCGTCTTTGGCGAGGACGTGGCCGACGTCTCGCGCGAGCAGTACCTGGGCAAGGTGAAGGGCAAGGGCGGCGTCTTCAAGGCGACCCACGGCCTGCAGACCGAGTTCGGCGGCGCGCGCGTGTTCAACTCGCCGCTCGCCGAGGCCAACATCATCGGCCGCGCCATCGGCCTGGCGGCGCGGGGCTTCAAGCCCGTGGTCGAGATCCAGTTCTTCGACTACATCTGGACCGCGTACATGCAGTTGCGCGACGAGATGGCGACGATGCGCTGGCGCTCCAACAACGCCTTCTCGTCACCGGTGGTCGTGCGCACCACGTACGGCGGCTACATCCGCGGCGCCATCTACCACTCGCAGACCGGCGCGTCGCTCTTCACGCACTGCCCCGGCCTGCGGGTGGTCTGCCCGAGCACGGCGCTCGACGCTAACGGCCTCCTGCGCACGGCGATCCGCTGCGACGATCCGGTAATCTTCCTCGAGCACAAGCACCTCTACCGCC
>CAYQCP010000118.1:0-6454 GCA_964416005.1 uncultured Gemmatimonas sp. | reverse complement strand
CGATGTTGCGGCGGCGCTTGTTGAGCTTGATGATCTTGAACTCGTACTTCTGGCCGAGCAGCTCGTCGATGTTCGGCACGCGGCGCAGCGCGATCTGCGAGCCCGGGAGGAACGCGTCGACGCCCATGAGGTCGACGACGACGCCGCCCTTGATCTTCTTGACGAGGACGCCCTCGACCGGCTGGTCGGACTCGTACGCGACGCGGATCTTCTCCCACACGCGCATGAAGTCGGCCTTCTTCTTCGACAGGACGACCGATCCTTCCTGGTCCTCGAGGTGCTCGAGCAGGACTTCGACTTCGTCGCCGACCTTGAGTTCCGGCATGTCCTTGAACTCTTCGAGCGGGATCGAGCCCTCGGACTTGAAGCCGATGTCGAGCACGACGAGGTTGTCGCGGATCTCGAGCACAACGGACTTGACGATCTCGCCCTCTTCAATTGAGGCGAGCGTGCCGTTGTACAGGTCCATCATCGCTTCGTAGTCGGAGGACGTGTACTCGTCTTCCTCGTAGAGCTCGGGACGGCGGTTCGCGAGCGGGCGCAGGACGGCCTTCTGGGCCATGCGCTTTTCACGCTCGATCATCTGCGGGGTGGCTTCGGGGGTGACGCTGCTGGTCATGTGATGACTGGTCGCGGAATTGTGCGGCTCGCCGCGCGCGAGGATACGGGTTGGAGTGTTCCGGAAGACGAGGGCACGATGGCCGTCGAGGTCCCGGGTCCCGCCATTCGACGGGAGCCAAGAAATATGGGGAGTCTCTATAGAAATGGGAAGGTGCAGGGTGCAGGGAACAGGGTGTGGTGCGGGGGATGGAGGCAGGGTGGGTTGGCACGGCGCAGGGGTAGAGGGGCGCGGCAGCCGTTTTCAATCCACGCCGAACCCGTCCCCCCGCACCTCGCCCTGCTCCCTGTCCCCTGCACTTTGCCCGGCCCCGCGGACGCGAGCGCTACCGCCGCTCCTCCGCCAACCCGACGATCCGCTCCACCTGCTCCACCTGCGTAATCCCCGTCGTATCCATCCAGACGGCGTCCGCCGCCGGCTGCGTCTGCTCGCGGTCCTTCCGGTCGCGCGCCTCGAGCTCCGCCGTCTCCGCTTCCAGTTCCTCCGCGGTCGGCGCCCGCCCCGTCCGTTGCAGGATGCGGCGGCGCGCCCGCTCGGCGGGTAGCGCCACCAGCCAGACCTTGAGACGGGCATCGGGAAAGACCGCCGTCCCCATGTCACGGCCATCCACCACGATCTCATGCGCCGCCGCCGTCGCCCGGACGAGGGCGTTCACCCACGCGCGCACGCGAGGCATCTTGGCCACGAGGCTCACCGTGCCGGTCACCGCCTCGCCGCGGATCTCGGCTTCGCAGTCCTCTCCGTCGAGCCGCGGCAGGAAGCTCGTGGCACCCGGCGTTAGCGAGACCCGCGCCGCCTCGTCGAGCACCGACTGCTCGGTCCAGAGGTCAGGGGGATCGCCGGCGCGCAGGCGGGCCGCCGTCACGCTCCGGTAGATCATCCCGCTGTCCAGGTGCCGCATCTGCAGGCGCGCCGCCACCATCTGCGCCGTGCTCGACTTGCCCGACGCCGCCGGGCCGTCAATCGTGACCACCAGTGGAGCCCGCTTATCTGCCGACACGCGCCAACTCCTCCCAGAACGTGGGAAACGACACCGCGGCGCAGGCCGGGTCGTCAATGACGACGTCGCTCCCCGGAATCGCCCCAAGCACGCCGAACGCCATCGCAATGCGATGGTCACCGTGCGTCGTCACGCGGCCCGCGAAGGGGCGGCGTCCGCTCCCCCGCACCACGAAGCCGTCCGGCAGTTCCTCCGCCGCGGCGCCGATGGCGCGCAGGTTCTCCACGATTGCCTTGATGCGATCGCTCTCCTTGACCCGCAGCTCGCCCGCGCCCGTCACGCGCGTCTCGCCCTCGGCGCACGCCGCGACGCAGGCGAGCACCGGCAGTTCGTCCACCAGGGACGGCACTTCCCCGCCCTCGATGACGGCGCCGCGCAGGCCGCCCGGTCCCACGACGATGCGCGCCACCTCTTCGCCGCCCTCGGTGCGCCGATCCTCGTAGGTGAGCGCCGCGCCCATGCGGCGCAGCACGCGGAAGGCGCCGGCGCGGGTCGGGTTGATGCAAACGTCGTCGAGGGCGAGCTGACCGTCGTCGGCGAGGGCGGCGAGCGCGGCGAAGAACGCCGCGGACGACGGATCGGCCGGCACCAACTGGTCGCCGGCGTCGAGTCGCGCGGTGGGCACGAGCGCGACGACGCCCTCCTCGACCCGCAGGTCCACGCCCCGTCCCGCGAACATCCGCTCCGTGTGATCGCGCGTCGGCGTGCGCTCATGCACCTCCACTGGCACGTCGGCCACGAGCCCGGCGAGCAGGATGGCGCTCTTCACCTGTGCGCTGGCGTGCTCCATGTGCCACGTCAGCCCCTGCAGGCGCCCGCCGTGCACCGTCATCGGCAGGCCTTCGCCCGCGCCCTCGAAGGCGAAGCGCGCGCCCATCTCGGTGAGGGGCCGCGCCACGCGTCCCATCGGCCGGCGGCTGAGACTCGCGTCGCCGATGAACCGCCCGGCGAACGGCGAGCCGGCCACGAGGCCGGCGAGCAGGCGCGCCGACGTCCCGCTGTTGCCGCAGTCGAGGTCCACGCTCGGCGCGCGCAGTCCATGAAGGCCGCCGCCGCGGATGACCGTCTCCGCGCCGAGCGCGGGCACCGAAGCGCCGAGGGCGCGCAGGACGCCCGCCGTGCTCTGCACGTCGAGCGACTGCAGCACGCCGCGCACGCGCGACACGCCGTCACCGAGGGCGCCCAGCATGAGCGCGCGGTGCGAAATCGACTTGTCGCCCGGGACGCGAACGATGCCGTCTACGCGCATGCGGCCGTCCGGGCGGCGCGAGTCCAGCTCACCGCAGCCAGCCTTCGAGGGCCGTCGCCACGTCGGTCTTGTCGTCGCGGTACTTCACGATCACCGGCGTCTGCAACGAGAGCCCCTGTTCCCCTCCCCATCCCCGGGCCACCTGCCGCGCCCCCGGCACCACCACCGCGCCGGCCGGGATCCGCAGCACGCCGCCCGGCTCCGCGCGCAGCACGCGCTGCTGCACGAGATCGAACACCGGCGTGCCGCGCGTCAGCACGACCCCGGCGGCGAGCACGGCGCGGGCGCGCACCACGGTGCCCTCGTAGACACCGCAGTTGCCGCCCACCATGACGTCGTCCTCGAGCACGACGGGCGAGGCGTTCACCGGCTCGAGCACGCCACCGATCTGCGCCGCCGCGCTGATGTGCACGCGCTCGCCCACCTGCGCGCACGACCCGATGAGCGCGTGCGAGTCGATCATCGTGCCCGCCCCCACGTAGGCGCCGACGTTCACGAACATCGGCGGCATGCACACGACGCCGCGCGCCACGTACGCGCCGCGACGGATGGAGGATCCGCCCGGCACCACGCGGATGCCGTCATCGAGCGTCAGCGCGCGCGTCGGGTACGTGTGCTTGTCGAAAAAGGTGAACGGGCGGCTCACGCGCGCGTCGCCCAGCACCGACTGGTCAATCATGCGCCCCACGCGAAACCCGGTGAGGATCCCGCGCTTGACCCACGGCACCGCGACCCACTCGTCGTGGTCCCCGCGCACCGCGGCGCGCACCTGCCCCTGTTCGAGCGCCGTCAGCAGGAGGTCGATGGCCTCCTCGGCGTCCTCGGGCATCGGCGCGTGATGGGGGATGGCATACAACGCCTCGATGCGGCGTTCGAGCGCGACGAAATCCATGATGGGGGTCACGGCGCGACGACTCCGGCGCCGGCGAGCGCCTCGCGCACGACGCGGTCGTGCCGCGGATCCATCGGGACGAGCGGCAGCCGCAGGACGTTGCCGATGCGTCCCACCAACGCCAGCGCCGCCTTGATGGGAATCGGGTTCGACTCGACGAACGCGGCGCTGAAGAGCGGCGTGAGCTGGTCGTGCAGCGCGCGCACCGCGCCCGCGTCGCCCCGCGTCGCGGCGGCGGTCAGCGCATGCATCGCGGCGGGCACGGCGTTCGACACCACCGAGATCACGCCGTCCCCGCCGCGCGCCATCACGTCCGCGGTCAGGCTGTCGTCGCCGGAGAGCACCGCAAAGCCCGCGGGACGGCGGCGGATGATCTCACCGATCTGCTCGATGTTTCCCGACGCTTCCTTCGTCGCCACGATGTTGGGATGCTCGGCCAGCGCCAGTTGCGTCTCCACTTCCACGTTGCTCGCCGTGCGTCCGGGGACGTTGTACAGCACGACGGGTAGAGTCGCCGCGTCGGCAACGGCGCGGAAGTGCGCGAGCAGGCCCCGCTGCGGCGGCTTGCTGTACATCGGCGACACATGCAGCAGGTGCGTGGCGCCGGCCCTCGCGAGCACGCGCGAGTTCTCGATCGCCGCCGCCGTGTCGTTGGACCCGGCGCCCGCGATCACGGGGACGCGGCCACGCACCACCTCGGCGGTGATGGCCACCACGCGCTCGCGTTCGGCGAGGGACAGCGTCGCGGCTTCGCCGGTCGAGCCGACGGGCACCACGCCGTCGATCCCCTGCTCCACCTGCCATGCGACCAGGGCGCGCAGGGCCGCCTCGTCGAGCCGGCCGTCCGGGGTGAACGGGGTCACCAGCGCCGTGATGGCGCCGCGCAGCGTGCAGGTTCCCATCAGGCCTCTCCTGGAGCAGCGAGCATGTCGTCGAGCGTGAAGACCCCGCGGCGCCCCGCGAGCCACCGTGCGGCCGCGAGCGCGCCCAGCGCGAACACGCGGCGGTCGCGCGCCTCGTGCACCAGCCGTACCTGTTCGAACGCGCCGTCGATCACCAACTCGTGCGTGCCGGGCACCGAGCCCACGCGCACGGATGTGATGGGGACGAGCTCTCCCGACGCCTGCTCCGCCACGCGCGACAGCAGGCGCGCGGTGCCCGACGGCGCATCGAGCTTTGCGGTGTGGTGCGTCTCGACGATCATCGCATCAAACCCGCCGGCCGCATGGGCGCGGCGCGCCGCCTGTGCCACGAGCGCCGAGAAGATGTGCATCCCGAGCGAAAAGTTCGGGGCCCAGAGCAGCGCGCCGCCGGACGCCTTCACCTCATCCTCGACCTCGATGCGTTCGGTGTCCCACCCCGTGGTGCCGCAGACCACGGCGCACCCCGCCGCCAGGCACGCGCGCACGTTCGCCGCGGCCGCCGACGGTTCGGTGAACTCGATGGCCACCGTGGCGCCGTTCAGCGTCGCCGCGCTGATGCCCGCGCGCAGCACGTCGTCCCGCCCGAGGAACGCCACGACGACATCCCCCTGCTCCTGCGCGAGGGCGTGCAGCAGTTGTCCCATCTTGCCGTCGCCCACGATGGCCAGGCGTGCCCTCGTCATGCGCCCTCCTCGAAGAATGCCCGGTGCAGCCGGCGCATGGCCTCGTGCACCTGGTCGCCATCCACGATGAGCGTGAGGTTGATGGCGCTCGCCGACAGCGAGCACATGTGCACGCGCAGGTCGCCGAGGGCCGCCAGCGCGCGCGCCATCGAGGGCGTGTGGCCGCCCAGCCCCGACCCGACGATGGCCACGATGCCGCGGCCGCGCTCCACCGTCACGTCGCCGAACGTGCCGAGTTCCGTGAGCACCGCGTCCAGGTGCGTCGCGGCGTCGAGCGTCACCGACACGCTCACCTCGGACGTGGCGATCACGTCCACCGACAGCTTGAACCGCTCGAACACCGAGAAGATGCCGCGCACCACGCCCGGCGTGCCGAGCATCGCGCTCGACTTGACGTTCACGAGCACCACGTTGGCGCGGCCGGCCACGGCGCGCACCGCAAGCCGCGGCGCATCGAACGTGATGCGCGTGCCCGCCGCGTCAGGGCGGTGCGAGTTGTAGATGAAGACGGGGATGCTGCGCTGCACGGCGGGGGCGATGGTGCTCGGGTGCAGCACCTTGGCGCCGAAGCTCGCGAGCTCGGCAGCCTCGTCGAACCGGATGTGCTCGATGAGGCGCGCGCCGGGGATCACGCGCGGGTCGGCCGTGAGCATGCCATCCACGTCCGTCCAGATCTCGATCGCCTCGGCGTCGAGCGCGGCGCCGAACAGCGCGGCGCTGTAGTCGGAGCCGCCGCGTCCGAGGGTGGTGGTGAGCCCGTCGGGCGTGGCGCCGATGTACCCACCCAGCACTGGAACGGCGCCGGACCGCAGCAGCGGCATAAGATGTTCGCGCACCGCGTCGGCGATGGCGTCCGGCTGCGGATGCGCCTTGCCGAACACCGCATCCGTCACCATCACCTTGCGCGCGTCCACCCACGTCGCCGGAATGCCCCGCTGCCGGAACGCAGCAGCCACGATGGGCGACGACAGGCGTTCGCCGTACGCCGCCACGGCATCGAGCGAACGCGGGCTCACGTCGCCGAGCACGGAGAGCGCCTCGCCGAGATGCGCCAGCTCGTCGAACAGCATGCTGACCTCGGCGCCCAC
>CAYQCP010000117.1:0-6873 GCA_964416005.1 uncultured Gemmatimonas sp. | reverse complement strand
GACCGGGGGTGCGTCACTGGCCGCCAACCTGGCCCTGCTGGAGGCGAACGCCGCGCTGGCCGCCCGGATCGCGGTCGCGCTCCGGGAGGACAGCTGACAATCCCGGGCTCCACCAGTTGAATGCGCTGCGCACGCCCGTTTAGCTTGCGGTCAACCCTCACCCGTCGCAGGAGGTCAGTCGAACGATGTCGTCTTCGTTCCTGAGTTCCGAAGAGTACGACGAACGAGCGCACCAGCAGTACAACGAGGGGAACTACGACGCCGCCCTCGCCACCCTGCACGAAGGGCTGGCCCTATATCCCACCGCCGTCGAGCTGCACGTCGGCGTCGGCTATGCCCGGCTCGCGCGTGACGAATTCGCGTGGGCGCGCCGCAGCTTCGAGGAGGCGCTCGTCCTCGATCCCGAGCACGAAGACGGGCTCGCCGGCCTCGGAGAAACGCTGCTGCGCTTCGGGCAGGCCGACGCCGCCAAGCGCACCTTCGCCCGCGTGCGCGCGCTCGGGTACGAGGACGACATCGAGCTGATGCAGCAGATCGGGCGCGCGCTCTTCCGGGACGATGAGTTCGAGGAGGCGCTCGAGTATTTCGAGATCGCCGTGCGCCAGGCACCCGACAGCGCGGAGGCCGTCGCCCTCGTCGGCTACACCCAGCACCGCCTGAGCCAGGACGATGCGGCGGTCGAGACGCTGCGGCGCGCCCTCAAGATGGATGCGGGACACGTCGAGGCCCGCATCTACCTCGGCAACCTGCTGTATGACCGCGGTGACTTCGAGGCGGCGCTCTACCAGCTCGACCAGACGCAGCCCGACGATCACTGGGACGAACTGGGCATCTGGCGGCTCATCGAGCTGAGGAAGTCGCATCTCCGGCTCCCCGACGGCGATCCGTCGTTCGAGCCATGGGAGGCGCGCCTCGCCGAGCTGGCGCCGGTCATCGATCCCACGGACGAGATGCTCAGCGACCTCGAGACGCGCTTCAATGAGCAGGACTCCCGTGACGCGCGTGACCAGCTCGAGCTGTTCGGCACCCTGCTCACCGAGCTCACTGGCGAACGCGCCGGGGAGAATGCGCACCGTGTCGAGTGGAGCGACGGCCGCGGCTACGTCGGCAGCTGGGAGGAGATCGTGCAGCAGATGCGCGACGCGAGTCCAACGGCCGGGCAGCGCACCGTGCAGGAATTCATGCAGAGCGAGGCGCGCCGCGGCTTCTCGCTGACCGGCATGCTGATCTCCTCCGGCGATGCCGAGAGCTTTCTGCGCGGCTGCGCGGACGCCGGCCTCCTGCGCATCGTCCACTGAGCGCCACCGCCCTCCTCGACGCCGTGCTCGTGCCGGGGCGGGTGCGCCGCCACCGGCTCGGCAACGGCCTGACGGTGCTCGTTGCCCCGGACAACCGCGTCCCCGTCGTCGCCATGGTTACCTGGGTGTCGGCCGGGTACTTCGACGAACCCGACGACGTCGTCGGCGTCGCGCACGTGCTCGAGCACATGTACTTCAAGGGCACGCCCACCCGTGGCGTCGGCGACATCGCCCGCCAGACCAAGGCGCAGGGCGGCTACCTGAACGCCGGCACCATCTACGACCACACGAGCTACTACACGGTGCTCCCCGCGGCCGGCTTCGCCGCGGGCTTGGCCATCCAGGCCGACGCGTACGCCAACTCGCTGATTGACGCGGACGAGCTCGCCCGCGAGATCGAGGTCATCGTCGAGGAGGCGAAGCGCAAGGCGGACAGTCCGCACGCCGTCTCCACGGAGACGCTGTTCGAGCTCCTGCACGATCGGCACCGCATGCGTCGCTGGCGCATCGGGCGCGAGCCCGGCCTGCGCGCCCTGACGCGCGACCATGTGCACGGCTTCTACCGCCGGTTCTACCAACCGTCCAACACCGTGCTCGCCATCGTCGGCGACGTGGACTCCGACGAGGCGCTGCGGCACGTGGAACGGTTGTACGGCGCACTGCCGGACGCGCCGGTGCAGCGCGACCGCGGTCCGCTCGAACCGCCGCGCCGCGACTTCCGGCTGCGCGAATGGACCGGCGACATCTCGCGCGCCGAGATCGCCATGGGATGGCGCACGCCCGCCGTGGTGCATCCCGATGCGCCGCGCCTCGATGTCGTTGCCAGCGTCCTCGCCGCCGGCCGGTCGTCGCGCCTCTATCGAGCCGTGCGCGACCGCCAGCTCGCATCGTCGATCTCGGCGTACCAGTATGTGCCGGTGGATCTTGGCGTCTTCGTCGTGCACGCCACGGCACAACCGGCGCGCGCGCTCGAGTGCGCTGGCGCCGCGTGGGACCAGCTCGCGCGCGTGCGTGCGGGCGAAGTGTCGGAGGACGAGCTGGCGCGCGTCCGGCACGTGCACGAAGGGCAGTGGCTCCGGCGACTCGAGACCATGGAAGGGCGCGCCCACCACCTCGCCGCGTGGGAGGCACTCGGCGACTGGCGCATGGCCAGCGCGTATTTCGAGTCCATGCAGCGCACCACGGCGGCGGACGTCGCCGACGTCGCGCGGCGGGTGCTCGACCCGGACGCGGCAGCGGTGGTCATCTACCGGCCCGAGGGTTCCAATGCGGTCGTCGCCGACGCTGACGCGCTGCGCGTCGCTCTCGATGCCGCGTCGCCGATGCCCGTGGCGGCGAGCACGGCGGTCGCCGGCACGGTCGCTGCAACGGCCCCCACGGTAGTGGAGGGGGAGACGGCCGGCGTGCGCGTCTACCGGACGCCGTCCGGCGTGCCGATCCTCGTCAAGCGCACACCGCGAGCGCCCATCGCGTATGCGGGGGTCTTCGTCCGCGCCGGCAGCGACATCGAACCGGCGGCGCTGCAGGGCGTCTCGCTGCTGGCGGCGCGCACTTCGCTCAAGGGGACCACCACGCGCGGCGCCGCACATATCGCCGAGGAGAGCGAGCGGCTGGGCGCGACGCTCTCGTCCGGCGCCGGCGCCGAGACCATGCACTGGTCGGTGTCGGTGCCTTCCGCCCGGCTCGAGGGGGCCCTGACGCTCCTGGCCGACGTCGTGCAGGCCCCCGCCATGCCTGACGACGCACTGGAGAGCGAGCGAACGGTGGCGCTTGCCCAGCTCGCCCAGCTGCGCGACGACATGTATCGCTACCCGCTGCATCTCGCGGCGCGCGCCGCGTGGGGTGCGCATCCATACGCTCGTGTCGCACACGGCAATGAGGAGAGCCTCGGCGCGCTGAGCGCCGCGGACCTTCGGCAATGGCATCGCGACGTCGTGGCGTCCGGCGAACAGGTGGTCGTCATCGTCGGCGATGCAGACCCCGACGTGCTCGCGTCGCTGGCGGCCGGCGCGTTCGCGGCGCTCGCCCCCGCGCCGCATCGTGCCATCGCGTCTCCCACATGGCCGACGACGCCGGGCGCCGCGTCGGAGCAGCGCGACAAGGCGCAGACGGCTTTGGTGCTCGCGTATCCCGGGTTGTCCCGCACCGACCCGCGCCGGTTCGCCGCCGGATTGCTCGGTGGCGTGACCAGCGGGCTCGGCGGACGGTTCTTCGAGGCGCTGCGCGACCGCCAGTCGCTCGCGTACACCGTCATCGCCACGCCGGTGGTGCGGCCGCTGGCTGGACTGTTCGTGACGTATATCGCGACCTCGCCAGAGAAGGAGGACGATGCCCGGCGCGGCCTGCTGGCCGAGATCGAACGGCTGCGCGTGGCGCCGGTTGGCGACGAGGAACTGGAGCGCGCCCGGACCTATGCGCTGGGGACGTGGGCGCTCCGCCAGGAGAGCGGCGGCGTCGTGATGGGCGACATCGCGGACGCCTGGCTGTTTGGATCTCTCAGCGAGCTGGCCGACTACGAGCGCCACGTGCGGGCGGTGACGGTGGCCCACCTGCAGGACATCGCACGCGAGTGCCTCGACCCCGCGCGGCGTGTCGAGGGCGCGGTGCGCGGCGTCGCCGGACGCCGCGTTTAGTCGTCGATCGCGGCGTCCAGAGGGCGTGCGCCGGGGTGGCCCCCCGGCCGGCGGTACCCTGGCTAGCGATGCGCGCTCGGCAGGAACCCCAGCGCGCGGTTCAGCCACCGTGCAAACGGCAGCATGGCAGTGAAGTCCTTCATGACCAGCGACGCGAGCCGGGGCGACAGCACGTCGGCGTCGGACAGCGCACGTGACGCGGTGAACGAGTTGAAGCGCAGCCAGCGCTCCGCCGGATGTCCGGGTGCGAAGCCGCGCGGCAGGCGCTTCAGCAGCACGCCCGGATCATCGTCCGTCAGTCCGCCGAAGCGCCTCACGAACGGAGCGGCCAGCACCACCGATTCCCACGACTCAGGGTCGTCGGCGATGGCGTCACGCACCCGTTGCAGCTTGGGGCGCGGCGGCATCCACAGGCCCGCGGCCACGAGTGAGGCGCCGGGTTCGAGGTGGAAGTAGAAGCCGGCGCCGCCGTCCACCGTCTGGCCGACCCCGCGGCCGGGGGCGCGATGGAAGATCCAGAACGCCGCGTGGGTCTTGTAGGGCGACTTGTCCTTCGAGAATCGGACGTCGCGATGAATCCGGAACAGCGACGACTTCGGATCACCCACGAACTCCGGAGCGACGGTGGCAAAGCGCACGTCGAGCTCCTCGACGAACGCCTTGAGCTGCGCCTTGATCTCGTGCTCGTAGGTTGCCCGGTTCGCTTCGAACCACTCGCGACGGTTGTTCCGCTTCAACGCACGCAGGAAGGTCAATGCGGCCGGCCGAAAGCCGGCGAACGGGCGCGTGATCATGCTGGTGGCGGTGTGAGGGTGTCGGGGAGAATGCTGCGGCCGGCAGGCGTCGCCTCCGGCACGACGGCCGGCGGAACGGGAGGCGCTGCGTCGGGTGTCTCGCGCTGCGTGCGCAATGCGCTGCCTACCTCGGCGAGTGCACGACGGGCGCGCCCCGCTGCCGTGCGAAGTCCCGTTGGCGCCGTGACGTCCGCGGCATCGCCGGCAATGACGCCGCGCACCCACGGGCGTGCGGCGCCCCACGCGAGCGCGTGACGCACGAGTCGCTGCTGCACGACCTCGCCGGTCACCGCCGGGGCCGCGGGAACTCCGAGGATCCAGGCGTCCGGCGCGACGCGCGCCAGCGACGCCCAGCGGGCGAGCGCGTTCAGCGCCTGCACCAGGCGTGCCGGCTGGGCGCCCCGGTCCTGCACGGAGAGCGCCACCGCGCGCACCGGAGAGCCGCCCTGCATGACCCAGTCGGTGAGCGCGCTGTCCACCGCCGTGCTCGCATCCGTGGCCAACGCGACGGACACGCGGCTGCTGGCACGGCGCGCCGTCGTCGCCGCGCTCTCGTAGAAGCGCTTCCAGTCCTCGATCGTAGGTGCGTCGGGACCCGTGGTCACGCGTTCCGCGGGCACCAGGACGTCGGGGCGCAGGCGGCGCACGACCCGCTCGATCACCGCCGCGTGCCGTTGGCGCTGGGCGCCGTCCACGGCGGCACGGGAGTCGTTCAGGGTCAGGGTGACGACCAGCACGAGCGAGTCTCGGCGCGGCTCGATGCTCCGCGCCACGGAATCGAGTGCCGAGGCGCTGGCACCGCCCGCGGCCAGCACCACGTGCAGCGCCGTGACACCGAGGGAATCTGCCAGCGCCATCTCGTGCCGCCCGGTTGCCGCCGACGGCGGACCGGTGAGCGTGCCGAATACGCGAACGCCAATGGCAAACTCGCCGCGCGCCGGCGCCTCGACGGGCGCCGGCATCAGCGCCCGTGTCTCCTGAAGCGCGGTGTGGGCGCGCGGCAGTGCAAGCCCGGTCATTGCCAGCGCCGTCGTGCAGCCGATCGCCATGAGGGCGCGCGCCGTCCGCGATGCGCGGCCACGCGCCGCGGTGGCGGGGGCGAGCACCGGCATCAGGAGCGCGGCCCCCCACGGGAAGACGGCTGTTCCGAACACTGCCGCGGCGAGCGTCGAGATCGCCATGCCGGGGGCGTGCGCCCATTCCGGGAGCGCGCCTCCCAGGCCATCCACCCATCGCGTGACGGCCACCCACGCGACGAGTGCATCGAACACCGTGATGGGTGTGGTGATCAGCACGCTCGCGTTGCCGCGATGCACCGCCCAGGCCGCCTGCCCGGCGACGCCCAGCGTCACGAGCGGCCACAGCCAGACGAGCGGACCCAGCACGCGCGCGCCGGGCGCGCTGGGAGCGAGGAACGCAATCAGAAGGGCCGGAAGGAAGAGAAACGCGCCGAGCCCCGAGAGCACTCGCAGCGGACGCCCGGCCGACGGGAGGGCGGCCAGGCGCGCGCCGTGCCCGAAGTTCCACGCGATGAGCGAGAGTGCGCCCACGCCAAGCACCGCGGGAAGGGTCCAGTCCGGAAGCGTCACTGCGTCCGCCGGGTCGTGCGCGTCAGCCGCGGTCGCTGTGCGTCGCGCGGACCGCCCGCAGATTCAGTCGCCTCGTCACCACGTCGATCGCCTTGCGCGCGTCCTTCTTGGCGCTCACGAGCAGGTCGATGACGAGCACGCCTTCGTCAGGCACGGTGTGCAGCGCCACATGGCCGATGTCCAGCAGCAGGACGATGACGAGCCCGCCGCGGGGCAGGAGCCGCATGATCGGCGGGTCCACCGTGGTCAGTCCGGCGGCGCCCGCGGCGGCAATCAGCAGTCCTGACAGTGACGCCTGGTCCCGCAGCAGCGACGCCGGCACGCCGCGGAAGTCGGCCGCGTCGTGCGTCATCAGCGAAGGAGCGGAGACGAGCATGCGGGAGGATGCCGGGTCAGGCGAGGGAAGGTCAGTCGAGCGGTGACTCAGACTACCACAGAATCAGACGGACGACAACCGAATGCCACGCAAAACGCCAGAAGGGCGAGCCCCAACGCCCGCCCTCCGTTGTCTCTCTGTTGTCTCTCTGTTGTCTCTCTGTTGTCTCTCTGTTGTCTCTCT
>CAYQCP010000116.1:0-7329 GCA_964416005.1 uncultured Gemmatimonas sp. | reverse complement strand
GGATCTCGCTGATGCGGAGGCCGGCCCGAGCGGAGCGGATGAGCATCTCGCTCGGGCTCGGTGGCGTTCCGCGTTCCGGTGCGCGACCCCGGCGTCAGGCTCGGCGCGGCGCAGGTGGCCCCAGGCGCCGCGGCGCGCTGGCCGCTCACGCGCGCCGCGGCGCTCGTGACGCAGGGCTCCACCGACGTCGACATGGTCGGGTACCGCAACTATCGCGGCGTCACCGTCGTGGGGGCGTGGACGTTCATTCCGGAAATCGACGCGGGACTCGTCTTCGAACTCGACGCGGCGGAGGCCTTCGCGCAGGCCCGCATCCTGCGCTGGCTCTACGGCGCCCTCTGCGTCGCGCTGCTCATCAACGCGGGCGTCGCCGTGCTCAACCGGCGCCGCGCCCAGCGCCAGCGCGCGCTGCGCAAGGCCGCCGAGGCGTCGCTGCGCGCCGCCAAGGAGCGCGCCGAGGCGGCGTCGCAGGCGAAGAGCGAGTTCCTCGCCACGATGAGCCACGAGATCCGCACGCCGATGAACGGCGTCATCGGCATGACGGCACTGCTCGCCGAGACGTCGCTCACCGCCGAGCAGCGCTCGTATCTCGAGACGGCCCAGCGCTCGGCCGACCACCTGCTCAGCGTCATCAACGACATCCTCGACTTCTCGAAGATCGAGGCCGGCAAGCTCGGGCTCGACCCGATTCCCTTCGACCTGCACATCGCCGTCTCCGAGGTGGCCGACCTCATCGCGCCGCGCGCGCGCGACAAGGGCATCGAGATCGTGGTGCGCATCGCGCCGGGGACGCCCCGCCGATTCATCGGCGACAGCGGCCGCCTGCGGCAGGTCCTGCTCAACCTCGCGGGGAACGCGGTCAAGTTCACCGAACGCGGACACGTGCTCGTGGACGTCGAGTCGCGCGAGGTGGATGACGGCCACGCGAGCATCCTGCTCAGCGTGCACGACACGGGCATCGGCATCCCGCCGGACCGGCTGACCAGCCTCTTCAACCCCTTCGAGCAGGCCGACTCGTCCACGACACGCCGGTTTGGCGGCACGGGGCTGGGACTCTCCATCAGCAAGCGCCTCGTGGACCTGATGCACGGCGCGCTGACCGTGGAGAGCACACCGGGCGTCGGATCGATCTTCCGCGTGAACGTGACGCTCCCCCTCGACCCGAGCGCGGTGCCGGTGCCGCCGCCGGCTCCCGAACTGCGCGGCGTGAGCGCCCTCGTCGTGGACGACAACGACGTCGGCCTGCGCGTGCTGCGCGAACGGCTGACCTCGTGGGGCATGCGCGTCGGCGTCGCCATGGACGGCCACGGCGCGCTGGATGAGATTCGCCGCGCGCACGCGGCGGGTGATCCGTATCGCCTCGCCGTGGTGGACTACATGATGCCCGGCGCCGATGGCGAGGGCGTGGGGCGCGCGGTGCGCGCCGATGCGTCGCTGAACGGTCTCGGGCTGCTTCTCGCCACCTCGGCCTCGGTGCGCGGCGATGCGGCGCGCTTCGAGGAAGTCGGCTATGACGGCTACCTCCCGAAGCCGCTCCGCGCCGACACCCTGCAGGCGATGATCGAGGCGATCCTCGCCCGGCGCGCGGCGGACCCGCCGCCGGCCGGGCACCAGCCCCTGCTGACCCAGCACCTCCTCGCCGAGCGCGCGTCCATTGCGCGCGATGCGGCCAAGCAGAGCTCGCTGCTGATGCCGCGCGCCGCGACGCGGGCACGCCTGCGCGTGCTGCTCGTCGAGGACGACCTCGTCAACCAGATCATCTCACGCAAGATGCTCGAGTCGCTGCACTGCGAGGTGGAACTGGCCACCGACGGCCTGCAGGCGGTGGACAAGGCGCTGATGCGCGAGTACGACGCGATCCTGATGGACTGTCACCTCCCCCTCCTCGACGGGTACCAGGCGACGGGACGCATCCGGGCGGCGGAACGGGCCGGACGCCACGTGCAGATCATCGCGCTGACCGCCAGCGCACTCGACGAGGAACGCGAGCGGTGCAAGGCCGCGGGAATGGACGACTTCGTGAGCAAGCCGACGAAGCTCGACGACGTGCGCGCCGCGCTCGATCGCGTGATCGACCGCGGCCTCGCGGCGACCCTGCCCGCCAAGCGGAAGTCCACCTAACAAACGGCGCCTCCCGGTGTAGAATTCCCGTCCGGCCCGCGCGTGGCGCGCGGGCCGCCGCCCCTTCACCCGGAGTCTTGCTGCATGTCGCGGTCCCGTTTGCTCTTCCTCACCGGCGGCGTCGCCGCCGTCGCGTGTGCCATCGCCGCCACCGCCCCATCCGCCACCGCCCGCGTGCGGCTGCAGGACGAGAAGCCGTTCGTGAGCGCGTCGAGTCCCGTGGCCGCCGGCGAATACCTGATGACGGTGGCGAGCTGCCACGACTGTCACACGACGGGCTGGGTCGAGACGAAGGGCATGGTCGCGAAGGAGGACCAGCTAACCGGCAATCCCATCGGCTACTACGGCGCGTGGGGCACGGTGTACGGCAAGAACCTGCGCTCGGTCGTGAACAACCACACCGAGGACGAGTGGGTGGACATCCTGCGCACCGCCGACCACGGGCAGGGGCAGCTGCCGATGCCGTGGCACGATGCGGCCAAGTTCAGCGACAAGGACCTGCGCGCGCTGTACCAGTACGCCAAGTCGCTCGGACCCAAACCGGTGCGGCTGCCGCGCGCCACCAAGCCGGGCGTGAAGCCGGCCGGTCAGTACATCGACCTCACGGTCAGGGATTCCACGAGCAAGTAGCCGGAACTGCTACCGCGAAGGAACCAAGGACGCGAAGGGGCGCGAAGACGAATTGGGGGAATGCCGCAGAGTCGTTCTTCCCCCAGTTGTTTTCTTCGCGCCCCTTCGCGCCCTTCGCACTTCGTGGTAGCCGTCAGTCCTTCCGCTGCGACTCCGCCTCCGCCGCTTCCGCGCGCGCCTTGAGGGCGTCGATCAGCCCGGGAAAGATGAAGCGGTGGAACGGCAGGACGGCGTACCAGTAGAGAAAGCCGAGGATGCCGTCCGGCTCGAAGAACGCGGTCTGCTCGACGCGGCTCCCGATCGGATCGGACCGCACCTCGAACTGCAGCCAGGCGGCGCCCGGCAGCTTCATCTCGGCCCGCAGGCGCAGCAGGTGCGGCGCGTCGAGCGCCTCCACCCGCCACCAGTCGAGCGGGTCGCCCACGCGCAGCTCGCGCGGGTGGCGGCGGCCGCGGCGCATGCCGGTCCCTCCCGCCACGCGGTCCATGAGGCCACGCAGCTGCCAGAGCAGGTTCCCCGAGTGCCACCCCTCCTCGCCGCCGAGCTGACAGATCGCGTCGAACAGCCGTTCGGGCGACGCCCGCACGCGCCGGCGTTTCCGGTCGAGCAGCATGCCCTCGTGCGAACCAAGGAAGTCCTCGTCACCCGTGTCGTGCGAGAGGCTCGACAGGCTCGAGGCCCACGTGGTCACCACGCTCCCCTCGTGAATGCGCGTGAGCGCGAGGCGCACCGCGGCGTCGTATCCGGTGGGCTGCACGTTGAACGTCATGCGCGCCGCATCATTGCGCACGACGACCTGCGTGTGGAGGCTCTCCACGAGGGGGCGTGCGATGCTGAACGGAATCGGCGTGACGAGGTCCACCCAGTGCCCGGCCAGTTCCGGCAGCGGCACCGGGAACGGCACGATCAGCCGGCGCAGGCCGCGGATGCGCGCGTACCGCCGCATCATCTCGAGGTAGGTCAGCACGTCCTCGCCGCCGATCTCGTAGATGCCGCGCGCCGTGGGATGGTCGAGCGCCTCGACGAGGTAATCGAGCACGGAGCGGATGCCGATGGGCTGGCAGCGCGTGTTCACCGACGTCGGCGCGATCATCACGGGCAGCCGCTCCACGAGATGCCGGATCATCTCGAAACTCGCGCTGCCGGAGCCGACGATCACGGCGGCGCGGAACTCGATCACCGGCACGCCGGTGGACGCGAGGCACCGCCCCACCTCCTGGCGCGACGCGAGGTGCTCGCCGCGCACGCGCGTCGCGTCGCCCAACCCGCCGAGGTAGATGATGCGGCCAACGCCGGCGCGCGCCGCCGCCCCGGCAAAGTTGAGCGCCATCAGGCGGTCACGCTCGCGATACGCCGGCCCGACGGCCATCGAGTGCACGAGGTAGTACGCGACGTCGATGCCGTCGAGGACATTCCAGAAGATGTCGGGTTCCTCGAGGTCGCCGGCGACGATCTCCGCGCCCGGCCACTGATAGCCCGCCAGGCGGTCCGGGTTACGCGCCACGCAGCGCACGTGGTGCCCCTTTTCGAGCAGCCGCGGCACCAGCCGGCCGCCGATGTACCCCGTGGCGCCGGTGACCAGCACACGCCGTGGTCCGGCCGAGTTCGGGGCAGTCGTCGGAGTCACGGCACCAGGACGGAGGAAAGGGAAGACACGTGGTCCCGGAACATGCGACCCCGCTGGCGCGGAACGCCAGCGGGGTCGAGTTTTCCAGAATAGCTGGGGAGGGGATCGAACCCTCGACCTCACGATTATGAGTCGTGCGCTCTCACCATCTGAGCTACCCAGCCGTACAGCCTTGTAATATACGGGGGACCGGGACCGACTCAAAGCCCCGCACCCTCAGCCGCGAATGCGGCGGGAAAGTGCCGGGTCCCCGGACTTTCGCAACCCCGCCCCCGCGATAATCGTCTTTCTTTGATGAGTTCAGAAGATCCGTTCAAGCGTCCATACCCGGACGAGAACTACGTCCCGCCGGATGAGGCCGACCTGCGCAAGCAGGCCCTCCAGCGGGCGTACGAGATCGCGAAGTCCATCACCACGGAGCAGGCGCGCGAGGCGATGGAGGCGCAGGCCCGTCCGCCAATCGATCGCGGACCGCTTCTGCGCGCGCTGAACGCCGCCCTCGCGGTCGGGATCGCCCTCTGGCTCATCGTCGCGCCGCCCGAATGGCTGCCACAGTCCAGCGCGGATCAACGCTCCGTAGAGCAGCGTGAGTTGGGACTGCGGCTCGTGCTGGCCATGGAAGCCGCGCGCGTCAGCGCGTATCGCGAGGCCGAGGGTGTGCTTCCGGCAACACTCGCGGAGGCCGGCGGCGACCCGCGCAGCGTGCGATACGTGGTGGTGGACCCGTCGAGGTTTACGCTGTCCGCCTCCGACGGCGTCGCGTCGGCGACCTACGACAGCACTGAGCCGCTCGGCACGCTGCTCGGCGGCACGGGGAGCGCGCGATGACGGGATCTGGTTCACGTCCGGAGCCGCGCCGCAGCGAGCGGCGTCCGGGCGAGCCGCGCACCGGCGAGCGGCGCCCCGGCGAGCCGCGCACCGGTGAACGCCCGGCAGAGCGCTTCGGCGAGTCACGGTCGGGCGCGCGCCGTCGTCCGAAAGCGCCCAATGGCCGTCCGCCGGGACCGGTGGACGCCCCGTGGCTCGAACGACACGCCAAGCACGTTCGCTGGGCGACGTGGATCGGGATCGCGCTGATCGCCATTCGCCTGATCGCACCGCGTCCCGACGGCTGGCGTCGCTGGAGCGATGCCACGGCGGCTTTGGCGGACGCGGAGCAGGCGCGCACCGCCGCCCTGCTCTACTATCAGTCCGCGGCGCGGCAGTGGCCGGCGCCCGGTCGTCCGGGAGTGGCGCCGGCGGGCATGCTCCCCTTCCTCCCAGGCGACGTCTCCTTCGCGCGGGCGCGCTACAAGCTGGCGTGGGAGTATGCCGCCGACACGACGACGGGCGCGCGCGCCATCGGGATCAGCGTCATTGGTGAGGACCCGCTGCTGGCGCAGGCCATGGCGAAGCGCGCGCCGGAGGGCATGCCATTCATCGTCAGCGGACGACGCTTCGTGGTGCTCATCGCCTCGGCGGCGGGCAACCGATAGTCCGGAGGCGGGCGGGGCAGCGCCAACGCGCCACGGCACACGCGCGGTCCCGAAACGCAGAACGGCCGGTCCCAAGGGACCGGCCGTCTGCCGTCATGGCGGGGGCGGGATTTGAACCCGCGACCTTCGGGTTATGAGCCCGACGAGCTACCAGGCTGCTCCACCCCGCGTCGATGAACGAATAGTAAGGGGTGCGGCATCGCGAGGCAAGGCAATTCAGTCCTTCGGTTGCGTTCGATCCTCGGCGAAGCGATAGAGCATCTCCTTGTCTCCCTTCACCATACCGAACTCCTCGCGCGCCAGCCGCTCCTGGACGACCGGGTCGGTTTCGATGGCGCGCTTCCAGCGCGACAGACTGTCCACCTGGCGCTGCAAGGAGTCGACTTCGTGCCGCAGGACGGCCATCCGGCGGTGCTGGCGCACCAGATCGCTGGTACCGTATTCACCGCCCTGCACGGCAAACCAGCCGACGCCGAGAGTAACGGCAGCGAGGATGGCGACGACGTGCGGCGGTCGCTTGGGTTTGGGCTGTCTGGGTGGCATAGGGCACATACTAGACGACCGATCCGGTGAAACTGATACCGCGAAGGCCGAGGGGCGCGAAGGGCCGCGAAGGAATGACATGGGGGGCGCCGTTTCCGACACGGCGCCCCCCAGGCCAACTCTTCGTGTCCCTTCGCGCCCTTCGCGCTTCGTGGTGGCCGTTACTTCTTCAATCCGTAAATCGCCCCACCCGGGTACACCGCCGTCTCCCCCAGCTCACCCTCGATGCGCAGCAGCTGGTTGTACTTGGCCACGCGGTCGGTGCGGCTCGCCGAGCCGGTCTTGATCTGCCCCGCATTGGTCGCCACGGCGAGGTCGGCGAGGAACGTGTCCTCCGTTTCGCCCGAGCGATGCGAGATGATGCTCTGGTAGCCGTTGCGGCGCGCCATCTCGATGGTCTCGAGCGTTTCCGTCACCGTGCCGATCTGGTTGAGCTTGATGAGAATGGCGTTGGCCACGTCCTCGTCGATGCCACGGTTCAGGTACTTCATGTTGGTGACGAACAGGTCGTCGCCCACGAGCTGCACGCGGTCGCCCAATGCGTCGGTAAGCGCGGACCATCCGTCCCAGTCGCCCTCGGCGAGGCCGTCCTCGATGGAGACGATGGGGTACTTGGCCAGCCACTTGGCGAACATCTCGACCATCTGGTCGGCGCTCTTCGTCCCTGCCCCGCTCTTCTTGAACGTGTAGTTCCCCTTCACGAACAACTCGCTGGACGCGCAATCGAGCGCGAGGCAGACCTGCTTGCCGGGCTCGTAGCCCGCCGCCTCGATGGCCTCGAGGATGACCGTGATCGCCTCCTCATCGTTCTTGAGGTCCGGCGCAAAGCCGCCCTCGTCGCCCACGCCGGTGCTGAGCTTGCGCTTCACCAGCACCTTCTTGAGCGAGTGGAACACCTCGGCGCCCATCCGCAGTCCTTCGCTGAACGTCGGC
>CAYQCP010000115.1:0-7342 GCA_964416005.1 uncultured Gemmatimonas sp. | reverse complement strand
CCCAACCGCGCGGGGTGTGGGCACGGGGCGGAAAAAACGCCCAGGGGGAGGACGCCGCAGTGGGGGGGTTCGTGGTCTGGAGGAAGAAAAAAAGAGGACAATCAGATACCTAAAATAACAGAGAAACAACAGAGATACAAAAGATAGACAACAAAAAGACAACAGAGAAACAACAGGGGCGGGGGGCGCCGGATCAGCGCCCCCCGCCTCTCTTGTCTCTCTGTTGCTTCTCTGCTTCTCAGCTCCCGAGGAGGGATTTGAACCCCCGACCCGGCGATTAACAGTCGCCTGCTCTACCCCTGAGCTACTCGGGAAGAACCTGAAAAATACCCAGCCGGACCGTCGAGTTCAAGCGGTCCGAAACCGGAATTGCGGCGTCTTCGTAACAGGTGAGGTGAACTCCTCAATGCTCATTGGGCTACAGGCCCTGCGGGTCAACCCGCTGCGAACGTTGCTGTCCACCCTCGGCGTCATCATGGGCGTCGGCGCCCTGGTCTCCGTTCTCGCCATGAGCGATGGGGTCGAACGCTTTTCGCGCGACCAGATGGCGCGCACAACCGATCTGCTTGCCGTCAGCGTCCATCCGGTGGCTGAACGCCGGCTGGACGGAATCTCCGTCCCCCGTCCGGACACGGTGCGCTTCACGCTCGCGGACGTGGAGGCCGCGTCGCGATGGCCCGGGGTGGCCGGCGCCGAGATGATGGAAATCAGCATTGGCCTCACCAGCTACAGGGCGCCCGGATCGGCTGCGCCGGTCGGGTCGAGCGGGGCGCCCGGCAGTACACGCGGGGTGCCCGCCACAACGCGCGGCGCGCGGCTCTTTGGCACGATGGCCGGGTTCGCGGCTACGCGCGGCTTCGGCATCGCCCGGGGGGCCTTCTTCGCCCCCGACGATGTGGCGAGCGCTCGCCGCGTGGTCGTGCTCGGCGGGGCGCTCGATGCGGCCTTCGGCCGCCCAGTGATCGGCGACTCCGTCAGCCTGAACGGCGTGTCGTTCGTCGTCGTGGGCGCGCTCGCGGTCAGGGACACCACCGACAAGGCGCTGGTGGCCTACGTCCCGCTGGGAACGCTCCCCGTGCTTCCGGGGGCGCCGCTGCCGGGCTCTCCGGACCTGCTGGTGCGCGCCCGCGCCATCGAGGACGTCGCGGGCATCAAGCAGGCCGCGGAGCGCTGGCTGCAGGCGCGGCTGGGGCCGGCGTGGAAGGAACGCGCCGAGGTGCGCGCCAATGACGAGCGGCGGCGGCAGATGCAGCAGGCGATGGCGGTGTTCAAGATCCTCATGGCCGCCATCACCGGCGTGTCGCTGCTGGTCGGCGGCGTGGGCATCATGAACGTCCTGCTTGCCTCCGTCGCCGAACGGACGCGTGAGATCGGCGTGCGGAAGGCGCTGGGCGCGCGCAACGCCGACATCCGCACGCAGTTCCTCGCTGAATCGGTGGCGATCACGAGCGCGGGGGCGGCGCTGGGGACGGCACTGGGCTACGGCGTTTCCGAACTGGCCGCGTGGGTGATGCGCATCCAGACGGGCGCTCCAGTGCGTCCGGCGATGACGCCGATGACGATCGTGTTCGCCGTGCTCGCCAGTGTGAGCGTGGGGATCGGGTTCGGCATCTACCCGGCGCTACGGGCGGCGAGGCTGAGTCCGATTGATGCAATCCGGCATGAGTAACAGCTGATTCAGGATCTGGACTCAGGATTGCGATTGAGGATCGCGATTCAGGAATTCGATCGGCGATTAAGGCAGGACGGTCCTGAGCCACTTCCCGGTGTGCGATGCGCTCACCTTGGCCACCTGCTCCGGGGTTCCGGTCGCCACGACTCTCCCGCCGCCGTCGCCGCCTTCGGGACCCAGGTCCACCACCCAGTCGGCGAGTTTGATGACATCGAGGTTGTGCTCGATCAGCACCACCGTGTGGCCGGCCTCCACGAGCTGGTCGAGGACCCACGCGAGCTTCCGGATGTCCTCGAGGTGGAGGCCCGTCGTCGGTTCGTCGAGGAGGTAGAGCTTGCGTCCGACCTTCTTGGCGGAAAAGGCGAGTTCTCGCGCGATCTTGAGGCGCTGGGCCTCGCCGCCTGACAGCGTGGTGGCCGCCTGCCCAAGGCGCAGGTAACCAAGCCCGACCTGCTGCACGTGCCAGAGAGCCTGGCCCAGCTTTTCCTCGTACGGAAAGAAGCGAATGGCCTCGTCCACGGTCATCTCGAGCACATCCACGATGGAACGCCCGAAGTACTTCACCTCGAGCACCTCGGGCTTGAAGCGCTTGCCGTCGCACTCCTCGCATGGCACGAAGACGTCGGCGAGGAACACCATCTCCACCGCGATGGCGCCGGCCCCCTCGCATTTCTCGCAGCGTCCACCCTTCACGTTGAACGAGAAAGTGCCCGGCGTGTAGCGCCTCGCCCGCGCATCGGGGAGCGAGGCGAAGATGCGGCGGATCTCGTCGTACGCCTTCACGTACGTCACGGGGTTCGACCGCGGCGACCGCCCGATGGGCTCCTGGTCAATCAGCACCACCGCCTCCACCGCTTCCGTGCCCGTGAGCGCCCGGAACTCGCCGACGGTCTCGCCGAGGTGCTGCCGCGCGCTGTGCTCGCCGGTGAGCGCCGCCTCGAGGGCGTGATAGAAGACGTCGTGGACAAGCGTGCTCTTTCCCGATCCGGACACACCCGTGACGGCGGTCAGCACGCCAAGCGGCAGCTTGAAGTCGACGTCGCGCAGGTTGTGGGCGCGCGCGCCATCGAGCGTGATCCACCGCTTGGGTGCGCGGCGCTTCTCCGGCAGCGGAATCGCGCGTGCGCCCGTGAGATACTGTCCGGTGAGCGAGCCGGCGCCGGCGTCGGCCGCCGGGCCGTTGTACACCACGCGACCACCGCGTTCGCCGCTCTCGGGGCCGAGCTCGAGTATCCAGTCGGCGGCACGCACGGCCTCGAGGTCGTGCTCCACCACCAGCACGGTGTTGCCGCCGTCACGCAGCCGCTTGAGCAGGCGGAGCAGGCGGTCCATGTCGCGCGGGTGCAGGCCGATGCTCGGCTCGTCGAGCACGTACAGCGCGTCCACGAGGCGCGAGCCCAGCGAGTTGGCCAGCCCGATGCGCTGCGCCTCGCCGCCCGAGAGGGTGCGCGTGGCGCGGTCGAGCGTGAGGTAGGTGAGCCCGACATCGCAGAGAAAGCGCACGCGCTCGCGCGCCTCGCGCCAGATGTGGGCGGCGATGGCCTGCTCCGAGGGCGTGAGCACGAGCGCGTCGAGCCAGGCGTTGAGCAGCTCCACCGGCATCGCGGCGACGTCGGCGATGTGCCTTCCGCCGACGCGCACGTTGAGCGCCTCAGGCTGCAGCTTGGCGCCGCGACAGGCCGTGCACGTCATCGCCGACTGGTACTGCCGCAGGAAGACGCGGATGTACTGCTTGTACTTCTTCTCCTCTAGGGCGGTGAGGTGGCGCAGGATGCCCACGAAGCCCTTGGCCTTGCCACGCAGCAGGAACTCGCGCTGGCTATCGCCGAGGTCGCGCCAGGCGCGGTCCAGCGGGATGCCCTCGCGCTTGCACGCCTCGGCGAGCGCGCGCCGCTTGTTGTCGTACCGCGGCTTGGTCCACGGGTCGATGGCGCCCTCGCGCAATGTGCGCTCGGGGTGCGGCACGATGAGACCGATGTCGTACTCCAGCGTGGCGCCGAATCCGTTGCACGTGGGGCAGGCGCCGCGGGGATTGTTGAACGAGAAGAGCTGGGGCGTGGGATGCGGCGCGCGGGTGTGGTGGACGGGACACTCGAAGCGGGTGGTGAATCGTAAGCGTTCGGCGAGTGATGGTAGATGGTTGATGGTAGATGGTAGATCCGCCGCCTGCGGCGGCGCATCGATCACTACCACGCAATCGCCGTCACCCTCGCGGAACGCGGTCTCGATGGCGTCGGTGAGGCGCGAGCGGCCTGCCGGGTCCACCGTGAGCCGGTCAGTGACGACGAGCACCTCGCGGCACTTGGTGAGGTCGGGTTTCTCGCCCGTGAGGTCGTCGACGTGGTAGCTGGCCCCATCGGCGACGACGCGCACGAAGCCCTCGGCGCGCAGGTTCTCCACGGCCACGGCGTGCGAGACGAGGTCGGAGAGGCGCAGCGGGAAGGTGACGAGCACCCGGCTGCCGGCGGGGAGGGCGAGCACCTGGTCGGCCGCGCCCTGCGGGGTGTCGGGACGCAGCTCGCGCTGGCAGTGCGGGCAGAAGGTGCGCCCGATGCGCGCCCAGAGGAGACGCAGGTAGTCGTAGATCTCGGTGGCCGTGCCGACGGTGGAGCGCGACGTCCGCACCGGATTGCGCTGCTCGATGGCGACGGCGGGGGAGAGCCCCTCGATGGAGTCCACGAGCGGCTTCTGCATGCGCTCGAGGAACTGGCGCGCGTAGGCCGACAGGGACTCGACGTAGCGACGCTGCCCCTCGGCGTACACGGTGTCGAACGCGAACGACGACTTGCCCGACCCCGACGGCCCCGTCACCACGGTGATGGCGCGGCGCGGGAGGTCCACGCTGATGCCCTTCAGGTTGTGCTGGCGGGCGTTGCGGACGTGAATAAAATCGGGCACGACTGAAACTTAGGATCGGGAATCCGGATTTCGATACAGGAGTGCGATTCCGGATGGCGACTGGCGATTGCCGGCGGCGCGCGAAGGGGTGGCTGCGTCGCGAGACTGCGGCCTCCGGGAATCGCCGTTAGTTTCCGGGTGATGCCAGACGCCGCGCACGACGAGGAACGCCTCAGCAACGTCTTCGACGGCCGCCTCGCGCGGCGGCTCGCCGGCTACGTCCGTCCGCACCTGCCGCTCGCCCTCGGGGCGCTGGCCCTGCTGCTCGTCGAGGGGCTGCTCCAATTGGCGGGGCCGCTGCTGACCCGGCGGGTGATTGACGTCGCGCTGCCGGCCCGCGACTACGCGGAGGTGGGGCGTCTCACGGCGCTCTTCGTGGGCGCGCTCCTCGTGCAGTTCGCCACGGACTACGGCCAGATGGTGCTCACCAGCCTGCTGGGCCAGCGTGCGATGCACGACCTGCGTCGCGAGCTCTTCGCGCACCTGCAGCGCCTGTCGGTCGCCTTCTTCGACGCGACGCCGGTGGGACGTCTGGTCACGCGCGTGACGTCGGATGTCGAGTCGCTCAACGAGCTGTTCACGGCGGGGGTCATCGCCGCCATCGGCGACCTCGCCGCCCTGCTCGCCATCGGCGTGGTGATGTTCGCCATCGACTGGCGGCTGACGCTCGCGGCGTTCACGGTGGTGCCGGGCATCTACCTGGTGTCGCACGTCTTTCAGCGGCGCGTGCGCGCCGCCTACCGCGAGATTCGAGCGCGCGTGGCGCGTCTGAACGCCTTTCTCCAGGAACGGCTGACGGGGATTCGGGTGGTGCAACTGTTCGGCCGCGAGCCCGACGAGGGACGGTCTTTTGCCACGCTCAATGCGCGTCACCTCGAGTCGCAGCTCGCGTCGGTGCGCGTGTACGCGCTCTACTTTCCCGCCATCGAGGTGCTGACCACGATCGCGCTCGCGATGCTCATCGTGAATGCGGTCCCGCGGGTCGAGGCTGGGCTCGTCACGGTGGGAACCGTGGCGGCCTTCCTGCAGCTTTCGCGGCGGTTCTTCCAGCCGCTGCAGGACCTGTCGGACAAGTACAACATCCTGCAGCAGGCGATGGCATCGGCCGAGCGTATCTTCGCGCTCCTCGACACGGCGCCAACGGTGCCGGACGCGGGGACGGCACGGCTGGCTCGGCGGGCCGGCGCCGGTGTGACCGTCGCGTTCGAAGGCGTCTGGTTCCGCTACCCGGATCGCAGCGCGGCGACGCCGGGCCCAGCGCCGGAGCAGGAGCGGCGTGGCGGCGCCGCCGCCGACGGGCGCGCCGAGAGCGACGCCGACGCGCGGTGGGTACTCCGGGACGTCTCATTCCGCGTGCAGCCCGGCGAGACGCTTGCCCTCATCGGGCACACGGGGGCAGGCAAGACGACGATCGTGAACCTGCTGCTGCGCTTCTACGATCCGCAGCGCGGCCGCATCACCATCGACGGCGTGGACATCCGCGAACTGCCGGTCGCGGAGCTGCGGTCGCTGGTGGGCTACGTGCAGCAGGACATCTTCCTGTTCGCCGATGACGTCGCGACGAACATCCGGCTCTCCGCCCCCCTCTCGGACGAGGCGGTGGCGGCCGCCGCGCAGCGCGTGGGGGCCGACCGCATCATCGCGCGGCTGCCCGGCGGCTACGGCCATCGACTCGCGGAACGGGGCGCCTCGGTGTCGGTGGGGGAGCGGCAATTGCTCTCGTTCGCCCGCGCCGTCGCTGCCGACCCGGCGCTGCTGGTGCTCGACGAGGCGACGAGCGCCGTGGACAGCCGCATCGAGGCTGACATCCAGCGGGCGCTCCGGGAACTGATGGCGGGGCGCACCACGATCGCCATTGCCCACCGCCTCAGCACCATCGTCTCGTCCACCGAAATCCTCGTCATGCACCATGGCGAAGTGCGTGAGCGGGGCACCCACGAGGGGCTCCTGGCGGCCGGTGGACTGTACTCTCGCCTCTATCGGTTGGAAGGGGCCGGTCCAGGGGACCGAAAAAGGGTTGCCACCCCTGTTGGCGACGGGTAGCTTCACGGGGCCATGGCGTATCTCCAGTTCCACGGAAAGCAGTATCCCGTCCCCGCTGAAGGGCTGACGATCGGCAGCTATCCTGGCGCCGCTCTCCAGCTTCCCGGAGACGACGCTTCGCTGCGGGCCGTTGTGACTCTCGCCGCCGACGGCAGCGCCGTCATCCGCCGGGATTCGCCGGATGCGGTCATCCTCTTGAACGGTATCCAGTTGGGCGTCGAGCCCAGCCCGCTGCTCCACGGTGACAAGGTGGAGATGGGCGGCGAGGAACTGCGCTACGGCGACGTCAAGCAGGGCGGGAGCACCCAGTTCGTTTCGGGCGCCCAGGTGGCCGAGATGGCCCGCGCCGCCAAGGCCGGCGCCCCCGCCAAGCCCACGCTCGCCCGCGGCGGCCGCCTCGTCTCGCTGACGGACGGTCGCGAGTACCAGGTGCTCGACGACGGCATTTCGATCGGCCGCGAGGTTGGCAATGACGTGGTGATCTCGTCGTCCGAGGTCTCGCGCAAGCACGCCGAGATCGTGCCGATGCCCGGCGGGTACCACCTGAACGACCTGAGCACGAACGGCGTCTTCGTGAACGGCGCCCGCATCGAGCAGACGCAGGTGCTGGGCCGGGGCGACGTGATCAAGATCGGACCCGAAGAGTTCCGGTTCTACGCCGACCAGGCGAAGACGGCGCCGCCGCCCCCGCCGCCCAGCAAGCCGGTCGCGCCGCCCGCGCCCGCTGCA
>CAYQCP010000114.1:0-7642 GCA_964416005.1 uncultured Gemmatimonas sp. | reverse complement strand
CCGGCGCATCCGGACTCCGCCGCGTGCCCGTGCGTCTCCACGCCACGCACGCGCAGCGTCGCGCCGCCCGGAAACGCGCGCAGCGCGTCGTCCCGTCGCACGCTGCCGCTCCACACCGTGCCCGTGGCCACGGTGCCCGTGCCCTTCACCGTGAAGACGCGATCCACCGGCATGCGAAAGGCATCTCCCGCGTCGCGGGCCGGCACGGCGGCGGCCGCCGCCGCGAGCGCCTCGCGAAGCAGGTCGAGTCCCTCGCCGGTGCGCGCCGAGACGGCGATGACGGGCGCGCCCTCGAGCGCCGAGCCTTCGAGCAGGAGCGCGACGTCGTCCGCGGCGAGGGCGCGCATCTCGTCGTCCACCAGGTCGGACTTGGTGAGTGCCACCACGCCGCCGCGAATGCCCAACGCGCCGAGGATGGCGAGGTGCTCGCGCGTCTGCGGCATCACCCCTTCATCGGCGGCGACCACGAGCAGCGCCAGGTCGACGCCCGCCGCGCCGGCGAGCATGGTGCGGACGAACGCCTCGTGTCCCGGCACGTCCACCACGCCCATCGTGCCGATGCCCGCGAGTGCGAGCGGCGCGAACCCGAGTTCAATGGTGATGCCGCGCCGCTTCTCCTCGGGCAGGCGGTCGGTGTCCACCCCGGTGAGCGCGCGCACGAGCGCCGTCTTGCCGTGATCGATGTGGCCGGCGGTGCCGAGGATCACGCGTCCACCTCGTGGCGCTCCCACGCGAGCAGGGCGCGCAGCGGACGGCCGCCGTCGGTGAGATGCTCCTCGAGAAACTCGCGCAGCAGGCGCTGGTGCGCGCGCAGGCTCAGGTCGTCGAGTGGGGGCGGCACCTGCCGTCCGAGCCACGCCCGGACCGCGTCACGCGCGGCGGGCGGCAGCGTGCGCGCTCCCGGCGCTTGTCGCGCGCAGTTGGCGCAGAGGGCACCGCCGGCGCGGTGGTGGAAGCTCACGGCCGCGGCGGGATCGATGGCCGCATGGCAGGAGACGCACTCGTCGAGCGAGGGCGCAACGCCCAGCTCCGCGACCAGGCACCACGCGCCACCAAGCGCCACCGGCTCGGCCTCGCCTTTCGGCGCCGTCGCGATCGCGTCGAGGGCGTCGGTGACGGTGTCGAGCAGGCCGGGGTCCTCCTGCTCTGGCGCGAATCGGAGCAGCAGCTCCGCCAGCGCCGCCGCCGCCGCGAAGCGGTCGAGCGACTCGGCCAGCGCCGGCCGCGACTTGGTGGCCTCGAATGCGTTCAGGACGTGGAGGTCGCGCCCCATCGTGGTGACCAGCTGCGCCTCGCCACTCGCGAACAGGTCGAGGGCCGCGCCGAACTTGCTGCGCGGACGCCGCGCCCCGCGGGCGATGGCCGACACGATCCCCAGCTCCCGCGTGACGAGTCGCACGATGCGCGACGTCTCGCGGTAGTCGAAGGCGTGGAGGACGAGGGCGTCAGTCGTAACCAAGATTCAGGACTTGGACTCAGGATGGCGATTGAGGATTTCGATTGAGGAGCGGGATTGCGATTAACTGCCGGTCCGACGGCGATCCGCCGCCGGGCAGCGGCGCATCGGCGCCGCCGCGAGCCTCGATCAAACATACCTACGCTACGGGCGGCCGATGGTCAGGCCGACGCGGATGGAGCGGCCGGGCGCGCGGAAACCGTAGATGCCCTGGTACTCGACGTCGGTGAGGTTGTCGGCGCGCAGGCGCGCGTGCACCGGGACGGACGCGTCGGCGGCGGACAGTCGAACGTTGGCCGCGACGTCCACGAGGGTACGAGCAGGCAATTCAACCGGTTTGGCCGGCCACGCCGCGTAGTCGCGATCATGCGCGCGACCGGTGTAGGCGGCGCCAACCACCAGGTCGGCGCGCGACGCCACGCGGCGCGACAGTTCGACGCGCGCGGTGTGCGCCGGGCGCCGCATCAGCGGCTGGCCGCGCACGAACGTGGCGCCGTCGCCGACGTCGTACCCTTCATCGGTGACGCGCGTGCGTGAATAGGCATACGTCACGCGCGCCCCGAAGCCGCCGGCCGGCGCGAACGCCGCCTCGGCCTCCACCCCATCGGCGTCCGCCGCCGCCACGTTTACGAAGTTCGGCGCCGTGGGACTCATCGTGAGCGGGTTGTATTGGATGAGGTCGCGGAAGCGCTGCTGATACGCGGTGACGGTGAGCGTCACGCCGGGCGAGGCGCGTTCGATCGCGAGCTCGCGGCTGCGCGTCTGCTCAGGGACCAGTGCCGCATTCCCCCGGACGTAGCCGGTGGCGAAGTTCTCGAAGAAGCTCGGCGCGCGGAACGCCGAACCCAGCGCGGCGCGCGTGCGCCACGCCTTGGAGAGCTGCCAGCCGGCAGACAGGCGCGCGGTGCGGAAGGTGCCGAACGCGCTGTTGTCATCGAGGCGCGCGCCCACCTGGTACGAGCCTCGCGCGCCGAGTCCGCCGACGGCCTGGGCGTAGACGGCACGATCGTTGCGCGCGGCGACGAAGGAACCCGCGTCCTCGCCGTACTCGCTGAGCGAACGCGTGGACGAACGCTCATGATCTCGCGAACCGTCGGCGCCGATGGTGAGGGAGTGCGTGGCGCCGACGCGCGCCGTCAACCGCAGCTCCGCGGCGCGGCGCGTGACCGTGCCGCGCGAGAAGAAGCCGTAGAAGCCAAGGGTATCGGCGGCGGAATCGGGGCCGTCGTTGCTGCGCGGGAAGTGCTCGCTCGACGAGAGGGTCCACGAGGCCGTGAGCCGATCGCTGACGGCGCGGCGCCCAGCGAATGTGAGCGCCAGCCGGCGAGTGGTGCTCTCGGCGTTGCGCTCACCGAGCGAGCCGTCCGACTCCGTAGGATAGTGGTACGAGGCCGCGAGCCAGCGCGCCGAGAGCACGGCCTCGGTGCGCGCATCTGGGGCCAGGCGAAGCGAGGCCGCGGCCGAGCGGTTGCGATAGTCGTTGTTGAACGGGAGGATGCCGTTGGAGGCGCGATCGGCCAGCGCGGCGCTCGCTGACGCGCGCGCCACGCCGAACGCACCGGAGAGCGCGACGTCGCGCTGGCCGTACGATCCACCATCCAGCGCCAGCGCGGCCCGCGAGCCGCTCGCACCCGTGCGCGAGATGAGCTGGATGACCCCGGTCACCGCGTCCGCTCCGTACAGCACGCTGGCGGGCCCGCGCACGATCTCGATGCGCTCGATGTTGTCGAGCGTGAGGGCGCCGAGATCAATGGCGCCGCCGGGTTCGTTGAGTGGGGCGCCATCGAGCAGCACGCGCACGTAGTTGCCCTGGCCACCCCGCACGAAGAGCGACGACTGCGAGCCAAGCGAGGACGCCGTCACGACGCTCACGCCCGGGACGAGACGCAGCGCGTGGGTGAGGTGCACGAGGCCGCGCGCCCGCAGCGAATCGCCGCTGAGCACAGTGACGCTGGCCGGCGCGCGCACGGCGGTCTCCACCCGGGTCGCGGTGACAACGACGGGCGCGAGCGGCGCAGTGGTGGATTGCGCGTTCAGGACGGTGGGCAGTGCGAGCAGGAACAGGGTGCGCATTGGGCGGATGGTAGATGGTGGATGGTAGAGGGTAGAGCGCTGGCGGCGGGTCAGCGGCGTTTCAGCGGGATCAGCACGGGCGCGCCGACGGCGGGGTCGCGCGCGACGACGAGGGGCCAGTCGTACACGGGCTCGAGCACGTCGCCGCGCATGACGTCGGCGGGGGAGCCGGCCGCGGCCACGCGACCGTGGTGGAGCAGGACGATGTGCGCGGCGAAGCGGGCCACGAGGTTGAGCTGGTGGCTGACGAGCAGAATCGTGCGCCCTTCGCGCGCCAGATCCTCGAGCAGGCCGAACGCTGCCATCTCGTGCGCGACGTCGAGGAAGGTGCCCGGTTCGTCGAGCACCAGCACCTCCCCGCCCTGCGCCAGCGCCCGCGCGAGCCGCACGCGCTGCCACTCCCCGCCCGAGAGCTCATCGGTGCGGCGGTCCATCAGCTCACTGGCGCCGGCGCGTGCCGCGGCGGCTTCGGCCACCGCCGCGTCGGCCGGACCGAGCGCGCTCCACGCCCCGTGGTGGGGATAGCGCCCGAGCATCACGTAGTCGCGCGCGGCGAGCGGGAACGTGGGCTCCTCGCGCTGCGTGACGACGGCCATCGTGCGCGCCATCGCGCGCCGGTCGGCGGTGGCCACGTCGAACGCGCCGACGCACGCACTGCCAGCCGCGAGCGCCACCTGGCCGATCAGCGCGCGCACCACGGTGCTCTTGCCGCTCCCGTTGGGCCCGACGACGGCGGTGATGCTCCCGGGCCGCGCCTCGAGCGAGGCGCCGTCGAGCGCGTTCACGCATGCGCCCGGGTACCGCACGACGGCGTTCGTGATGGTGATCATGCGGCCCGCCGCAGGCGCACGAGGAAGAACGGCACGCCGACGAGGGCGGTGACCGCCCCCAGCGGCAGCTCGGCCGGGGCGCGCACCGTGCGCGCCACGACGTCCGCGCCGACCACCAGCGCCGCGCCGAGCACCGCCGACGCGAGGAGCAGTTCGCGCGCGCGACGGATGCCGAACGCGCGCGCGATCGCGGGCACGACCAGCCCGACAAATCCGACCAGTCCGGCGCCGGCCACCGTGACCGCCGCGAGCAGCGCCGACAACAGGAAGATGCGGCGCGTCGCGTGCGAGACCCGCACGCCGAGGCCGGCGGCGGCGTCCTCGCCGAGCGCCAGCAAGTCGATGTCGCGCGCCACAGCCACCAACAGTGTGCCCGCCAGCAGTGCGTAGAACGCCAGCCACCGAACGGTCACCCACTCGGCGCCGGCCACCGAACCCATCATCCACCAGAGTGCGTTGCGCACCGTCCCCTCGCCGGCGCCCGCGAGCAGCACCATGATGGCGGCGTTCGCGAACGCCCCCACGACGACGCCCGCCATCAGAAGGACGCGCGGATCGGCGCGCCCGCTCGTCACCCGCGCGATGACGAGCACGAGCGCCACGGCGGCGGCCGCGCCGCCGAAGGCGGCCACGGGGAGCGCCACCGCTGCCGTGAGCCCCGCCACGACGGCGAGCACCGCGCCCACCGCCGCTCCGCCGGACACACCGAGCAGGTAGGGCTCGGCAAGCGCATTGCGCAACGTGCCCTGCAACGCAGCGCCGCTCATGCCGAGTCCCGCGCCGGTGATCATGGCGAGGCAGATGCGCGCGAGCCGCAGGTCGCGCACGATCGCCACGGACTGGGCATCCCCGCTTCCCGTGAGCGCGCGCAGCACCTCGCCCACGCCGATGGAGACGGGCCCGATGGCCAAGCCGGCTGCGCAAGCGACCGCGAGCACGGCGAGCAGGAGCAGCCAGCGTGGCTTGGTCACGGTGCGGTGCGTCCGGCGGAATCGCGCCGCGCGCGCGACGCGGAGTCGATCAGCGCACGCAGCGAACGCGCCCCTTCGCCCAGTCGGACGCCCGGGCGACCCACCAGCGTCGTGTCGAAGACGAACACCCGTCCCTCGCGCACGGCGCGCACCGCGCGCCACCGCACGTCGGCACGTAGGCGCCCGGCGGCCACCGGACCGGAGAGAATAATGTCGGGATTCCGCTCGGCGACGCTCTCGAGCGTCACCTGCGGCGACGGCTGGGCCAGATCGCCAAAGACATTGCGGGCGCCTGACAGCGTGATGAGCTCGTCCAGGTAACTTCCCCCCCCGATGGTGATGATCGGCGACGGCCAGGCGTACCAGAAGACGGAGAGCGGCGGCTCGCCCGTCGCGCGCGCGCCCATGGCGTCGAGCGACCGGCGCACCGAGTCGGCGACCACGCGCGCCGCGGTGCTGTCGCCGACGGCGACCCCGAGGGCGCGCAGCACGCGCGCGAGATCGGCGATGCGGTCGGTGCGCAGGGAGAGTGTCTGCACCCCTGCCCGACGAAACGCCGAGGCCGCGGTGCGATTGGCTTCGGCGGCGTAGAGCACCACGAGGTCGGGGCGCGCCGCAAGCACGGCCTCGACGTTGGGCTGGATGCCGTCACCGAGGTCCGCAACGCGGCGCACCTGCGGCGGCGAGGCGTCCCAGCGCGTGCGGCCGATCAGGCGCGCCTCGGCGCCGATGGCGAAGATCGCCTCAGTCGTCACGGGGTTCAGCGAGACGATTCGCTCGGCCGGCCGCGCGAGCCGCAGCGTATCACCGAAGTCGTCCACGAGCGGCGCCGCAGACCGCGCCTCGGACCGCGACGCATCGCGAGACGCGCGATCCGCCGGCGGTGCGGCGCACGCCGCGCATGCGAGCGCGAGGGCCAGCGTGAGCGCGGGCGCGCGGCGATGCTTGCGACGACAGGTGGCTGAAAACACGACGGGCTCGCTCCGCCCGGGGAACGAGCCCTGCACGCCGAGCGCGCCAACGATGCGCCCGCCGCCACGTGGCCTCCCCCGAGGCATCTGGTGTGGCACGGACGCGGGGCGTCTCCTGGCTCCGGGCCCCCGCTCCCCTTCCCAGCCGCGACGCGGCCAGTGGGTGAATGAGCGGGGCGAACTACGCCCGTTACAGTGGCGGGGCCGCGCCGGACTTTCACCGGCTTCCGTGACCCGCATCCGTCAAGACTTCTGTTGTGATCGGGAACCTACGACAGGCCCTGCTCGCGCGCAATGGCGTCGCTGATCTGCTTGGTCAGATGGGCGCGCGCCTGCCAGTGGTCGGCGCGCCGTTCGGCCGTGGGATTCGCGTGCGCGGCAAACGCGGCATCGAGCGCCTCCAACTCGGCGCGCAGTTCGGCGACGCTCTCCGCGGACCGCCGCCGACGCGCGCGCCCGCCACGCGCCATCATCGTGCGGGCGAGGCCGATGAGCAGCACGGCGCCGAGTGCGGTCATGATGAGCAGCACGCGCACCTGGTTGCCCGACACGGCGCCCGTGCCCGGCGCGCTGACGCGCACGACGGCACCCGCCGGCACATCCTGCGCCACGAAGCGCGCGAAGGTGCGGCCGCCCGACGTCGTCGCGCCGGTGGACGCGAGTCCGGCCCCCTCCGCCCGGCCCAACGCGTCCTCGATGAGCACTTCGAGGACGTCCGTCGGTCCGTCGACGACGAAGGAATGCGCCGTCTCCACGGGCACCTGGTACGAGAACGAGAACTGCTTGAGCCCCGGCGCGAACGGCGCCGCAAGCCGTGCCCGCCCCTCCTCGAAGCGCACCGCGCCGCCGGAGAAGTCGGTCTGCCCGACACGCGCGTTTCGCGCGCCGTCCAGCAGCACCGCTTCCCAGACGACGCCGGTGTCGCCGGCGGCCACGCGCGTCACGGTGGAGTCGTTGGACAGCTCGTACACTTCGAGGATGATCCGGCGCTTCTCATCGCCGGGCGCCGAGAAGACGACGTGGCGCGCGCGGGCGTGCACGGGAACCGGGCCGCTGGTGGTGTCGTGCACCACCAGCTCGGCGTCGGCGCCGCTGACGTCGCGTGCGGTGAGCGGCGACGTGAAGTAGGCGATGCCGGCGTAGACGCTCGACGCGAAGTAGACGGCGTCCGGGTCGCCCGATGTGCGGTAGCGGAAGGCGTAGCGGCCGGCGCCGTCGGTGCGCGTCGAGTCGCGGGGCGCGGCGCGGTCGGTGCCGACCCGATGCAGCACCACCCACGCGCCGGCCAGCGGCTGCGCCGTGGTGCGCGCACCGCGGACCACGCGACCGCGCACGGAGCGC
>CAYQCP010000113.1:0-7647 GCA_964416005.1 uncultured Gemmatimonas sp. | reverse complement strand
CGGCCGCCTCTACCGGTGCCGCCGGCGCCGGCGCCGGCGCCGCCACCGCGGCCGGAGCCGCCGCGCCATTGCCGCCCGTCGGCTCCACCGCCGGCAGCGTGGCGAGCAGTTCGCCCAGCGCGCCACCACCGCCATGCCGCATGAGCCCTTCGGCCAGGCGGCGTGCGATCTGCTGCGGGTATTCCTTCTTCAGCTGCGCGATCTTCGCCTCGTACTCGGCGCGGAGCGCGGCCATCTTGGCCTCGTACTCCGTCTCGATCTCCCCCGACACGGTGCTGCGTGCCGCGTCCGACACGACGATGCCGGCCAGCTGGCGCAGCTGCGACCAGTGCTCCAGCCGCTCGTCGGCGAGCAGCCCCATCTCCGGCGAGACCTTCAGCCGCAGGAGGTGGCGCTTCTTGTCCACGGCGTAGATGAACGGCGTCTTCGTCGCGCGCTCTTCCGTGGAGAGCTTGAGGTACTCGTCGAACGGAATGGCGTAGTCGTACAGGTCCTTCGGCAGCTTGGAGAAGTGCTGCTTGAAGCGCGACTCGGTGGCCGCCCAGTCCGCCACGGTCAGCGGGACTTCGAGCGTCTTCTCGACACCCTCGTCGTCGAGGTACTTGATCTCGTACGTCGGCCAGTCGGACTCGGGCGACGGATTGCCTTCGAGGGACAGGCAGTCGGCGTAGGTTGGGCCGCCATCCGGATCGTACGTCAGGTACGGGAAGGCGCGGCTCTCCAGCGCGAAGCGCGCCGCCTCCTGCGACCAGTCATCGGCGAGCCCGTGTTCCACCGGGCACGGCGTGTAGATGTTGAGGAGCACCGGGCGCCGCTTGTGCATGCCCTTGAGGACGCCGGCGATGAGGTGCGACGCCGACGCCTGCGACGACTGGTGCACGAACGTGCCGCGATGGGCGATGCCGATGAGGCCGACCTCCTTGCGGATCTCGGTCTTGCCGTGCTGCGCCTTGCCGAAGCCCGACATGTCGGCCACCTGCCCCGTGTAGCCGCTGGTGCAGGCCTGGCCGCCGGTGTTCGAGTAGACCTGCGTGTCGAGGATGACCACGCGGATCGGCTTGCCCGACGCGAGCAGGCGCGAGAGGTTCTGGAACCCGATGTCGAGCATCGCGCCGTCGCCGCCCATGGCGATGATCGGCGGGCAGAGGAAGAACTCCTCGTCCGTGAAGTCGTTCCAGGTGAACGTCTTGAACTTCGCCTCGTCGGCCACGTGGTCGTACGTGCCGTCCACCAGCTTCTCGGCGCGGCGCACCGCGATGAAGCCGTCGCCCATCTTGCGCATGTGCGCTTCGAAGAGGCCCACGGCCACGGAGCACGAGTCCTGGAACAGGTGGTTGACCCACGGGAACGGATACGGGTTGTACGGATAGGTCGAGCCCCACACCGACGAGCAGCCGGTGGAGTTCGCCATGCCGACCATCGCGCGTCCCTTGCCGCTCGGCCCCTCGACGTAGCGCCACCGCAGGTCCTTCAGCTCGGTGATCGCCTTGCCGATGAGTTCGAGCTGGTGCCGGTGTGCGGCATCGAGCTTCACCGCCTCACCCTTGCCGCTGAGTGCCGCGGCAAGGTCTGTGGTGGATCCCACGATCTCGCGCGCCTTGTCCTCGAGGCTCGTGATAAGCGTGTCGAGCTTGGCCACCTGCTTGGCGACTTGAGGCGACATCTGCGCGAAGATGGCCGACAGGATCAGGTGCACGGCGGTCTTCTCGCCGCATCCCATGCAGGCGCCGTCGCCGCCCACCATCGCGCGGTACGTCGTCTTCTTGAGCAGCAGCGACGACAGCACGCCGATGCCCTCATCCACGTCGCTGACGTTGATGAAGCGATCGTCGGTGTCGGGGAGCTTGTTCCACATCTCCCAGTTGCTGCGGAGCGAGACCAGCGACGGCTCGTCCTGCTTGATCGTCTCGAGCGCGCCGTCCGGGCAGACCTCGACGCAGAGGTTGCACCCCTTGCACGCCTCGGGGTTGATCGTGATCGAGAGGAGGCCGCCCGAGCCCTTGCTCTTGCCCTCGAGCGCGTCGAAGAACGGCTTGGTGCGCGCCAGCGGGAAGTTGGCGATGCGCGCCTGCACGACGTGGAATTCGGCGTCGGTGGCGGCGCGACGCTCGGCGTCCCACCCCATCTTGTTCGCGACGTTCTCGTATGCCTTGGCGAAGGCCTCCGGCACCTTGGTCGTCGGGTCCTTCTGCAGGATCTTCTGCGCTTCCTTGGCCCAGTTCTTCACCATCGGCCGGATGCGCTCCATCCGGTTGCCGTTCATCGAGACGTCGATGGCGGCGTTCAGCACGTCATCGAAGCCGCTCACGAGGCCCGGAATCGCCGAGTCGGGGCACTGGACCCAGCACTGCGAGCATCCGGAGCACTTCTCGGCGATGAAGTTGGGCACCTCGAGGCGCACGCCGCTCATGTCGCGCACGGCGCCGGTGGCCGCCGGAATCGCGGAGATGGCCGCGAACGGGTCGGCGATGCCATCCTGCCCGATCTTGCACAGCGAGCAGACCTGCTCCCAGAAGCGCCCCTCGTGCCCAACGCCCATCTGGGCGTTGGGCGCGTCGAGCAGCACCGGCATGTGGGGCACACTCCCCTTCTCATCGGCGAAGTCACCGCCGACCGGCACTACTTCCTTCACCTCGTCATAACCGCGACGGATGACGCGCACGTTGTCTTCCACGACGCGCGCGCCCTTGCTGCCGAACTTCTTCTGCAGCTGGTGCTCGATCCCCTTGAACAGCGCCTCCTCCGTCTGCTTTTCGCGCTCGAGGATCGGCGACGTGCGGAAGAACGCGCCTATGAAGGCGGCGCCCTGCATGCGGTAGCGCAGCTCGACGTCCGACGCCTCGCTCATCGCGATGGCAAAGGCGTCGAGACAGTAGATCTTGATCTTCCGGTCGATGATCGTGCGGCGCGCCGTCGCCGGCAGCGTCTGCCAGAACGCCTCGGGCGTGAGGTCGGTCTGGATGACGAAGACGCCGCCCGGCGCGAGGCCGGCCAGCGGATCGCTGTGGCGGAAGACGTTCGGGTCGGGCGACAGCACCACGTCCACGTTCTTCAGCTCGCAGTTGAGCCGAATCGGCTCGTGCGCCATCACCGCGTAGAACGTCGTCGGCTGGCCCTTCTTCTCCGACCCGTACTTCGGGTTCGCCTTGATGTGCATGTCGAAGAGCTCGAACGCCGTCATCGACAGGTTCTTGCCCATCGTGATGGCGCCCCAGCCGCCCACGGAGTGGATGCGCAGCGCGGTGGAACCCTTTGGCAGCAGGTTGACGCTGGTGGACGCCTCGAGCGTCAGCGCCTTGAGGTTCGGATATTGGTCCTCGAGCGTCTCCTGCCAGATCTGCAGCTTGGGCAGCTTGGTGCCTTCACGAATGAAGTCGATGCCCACGTACACCTGGCGGCGCCCGGTGCCGCCCGGGAGCATGTTGTCCACGGCGGCGATGATGTCGCCGGGCTGCAGGTCGCGGCTGCCGAGCCCGAAGCAGGCCGAGAAGAAGTTGGGGACCTGCTCGGGGCGCAGCGCCATCAGCCCTTCGTGCGCGTGCGCGTTGCGGCCGTTCTCCACACCCTTCGACAGCGCGGCGCGGATCTCGCGCAGCATCGGCGGGTCGACGGCCAGCGGCTGGTCGGTGCGCTCCATCACCACCACGCCCTTCTTGCCGGCGAGCATCCTGGTGATGAGGTCGGCCGGGAACGGGCGGAACATCGTCAGGTTGAGCACGCCCACCTTGAGGCCGCGCGTCTCGCGCAGGTGGTCCACCACGGCCTCGGCATTGCTCACCACCGAGCCCTGCCCTGCGATCACCCACTCGGCGTCGTCGAGCCGGTAGCCCGACACGCGGGCGTAGTGCCGCCCCGTGAGGACCGAGAATTCGGTGAACGCCTGGTCGGCGAGGTCGGCGATGTGGTCAAAGTAGAACGGGCGCTGGGCGGCGACGCCCTGCGCGTAGCTGTCCTGGTTCTGCACGACACCCAGCATGGCCGGGTAGTCGAGGTCGAACATCTCCGGGATGCGGCGGCGCTTGGCGCCGAAGACGAGGCGCTGGGCCGGCGTCGGGCTGTCAATGAGGTCGGACGGATCGCCGAGGTATTCCTTGACGAGCTCGCGCTCGGGGAGCAGCACCGACTCGATGACGTGGCTCGTGAGGAAGCCGTCCTGCGCGATGATGCCGGGATTGAGCGACAGCTCCGCGATGCGGTGCGCGACGAGGTTGAGGTCGGCCCCCTCCTGCACGTCCTTGGCGAAGAGCTGGAAGAAGCCCGTGTCGTCCACGGCGTGGTAGTCGTCGTGACCGGCGTGCACGTTGAGCGCGTGCTTGGTGATGGCGCGCGCCGCGACGTTCAGCACGTAGGTGAGGCGCTTGCCCACCGCGGCGTAGAGCGACTCGTGCATGTACGCGATGCCCTGCCCGCTCGAGAAGTTCGTCGAACGGAGGCCGGCCATGCTCATGCCGGCGGTGACCGCCGCGGCCGCATGCTCGCCTTCCGGTTCGAAGAAGAGGAGCCGGCGACCGTTGACGTTCTCCTTGCCCTCGGCCATGGCCTGCGCCCACCCCTCGCCCATCTGGGTGGACGGCGTGATGGGATACGCACCAGCGGCCTCGCTGCCGGCCGTTTCCATCGCCACGACTGCATAGGACCCGTCGAGCGCCTCGCGCACGCCGGGATACTTGATGGCCTTGCCGGCATCGCCGGACTTTGTCGCACTCATGCTGCCTCCACACTGCGAAGGGCCGGTTGGCTCGCGAATTGCGCGCCGCGCAGCCAGACGATCGCTCCGGTCGGGCAGCGCTCCACGGCGCTCTCCTCGGCCTCGGCAATCTTGCTGTAATCGATGACTGCCACTCCACTCGCCACGCTGATCAGCCCAGGCGCGGCGTCCAGCACGCACTTGCCACACGTCGTGCAGGCCACCGCGCACTGCTCGAGCACGACGTCGCCTTGCACGAGGTTCATGCACTGCACGAGCAGCGGGTGATCGAGCTGCTGGAGCACGAACAGGTTCTTGGGGCAGGCTATCACGCAGTCGTTGCACGCGGTGCACTTCTCCACATCCACCACGGGGAGCCCCTCGGGACTCATCGTGATGGCGTCGAAGGTGCAGGCCCGCGCACAGTCGGCGAGCCCGAGGCAGCCCCAGGCGCACCCCTTGCCGCCGCCGGCCACCGCCGCCGCCGCCTCGCACGTGCCGAGGCCGCGGTACTCGGCGCGCTGCACGGCCACGTCGCTGCCGCCGGCGCACCGGAGGCGCGCGACGCGCTTGATGGCCTGCCCCGCGTCCACGCCAAGGAAGTGGGCGATCTCGCTCACGCGCTCAGCGTTCGACACGGTGCACTTGGCCGGCTGGATCTCACCGACGACGGCCTTCTCCGCGAACGCCCGGCAGCCGGGGAGGCCGCACGCGCCGCAGTTGGCCGACGGCAGCATCGACGCCACGACATCGATGCGCGGGTCTTCCCAGACCTTGAGCTTCTTGTTGGCCGCGGCGATGAAGATGGCGAACACCAGGGCCGTGCCGCCGAGAATCAGGACTGCCTGCAGGATGATCATCGCGTCTCCGGGCCTTACGCCTTGAGACCCGAGGTATCCAGCAGCCACGAGGCGATGCGGTCCACCGCCTCACCGGCCCCGATGGCGGGAGCGGACTTGCCGCCGGGCGCCGTCGGCACCGCAAACGGCGTGCGGGCGAGCTCGGCCAGCATCTTCACGTCCTGCTCCATCTGCCACGCGCTGAATCCCCCCACGGCCTTGAACGGTCCGGCGGGGAGGAACGGCACGGTGAGACGCTGCCATGGCTCCTTGCCGGCGTTCGGGTCGTGCATGAACGTCGCGGCGCCCTCGGGGAGAAGCGCGGCGATGGCCGGTCCTTCGTATCCGGCAAGCCGCTCGAGCCCGGTGCCGTCCACGGTCTGCAGCACGAAGGTCCCCGGCGTGATGCAGCGCACCAGCGCGGCCGGCGGTGCACTGCCGTGCACCACGAGCACGATCTTCTCGCGCCCGTCGGCGAAGTCGAGCAGCGCGCCCGCGTGCAGGTCGCTGCCGGCCACCTCGACCACGAGCGGCGGCGCGAACCGACGCTCGGCGTTGTTCCAGGCGCGGAACTCGGCGGGATCGAGCAGCTTCTCGTGCTCGGCCTTCTTGAAGCGGCCGCCGCGCACGAGCTCGGTGATGATAATGGCGCCAAAGGCCTGGCCGGCGCCGGCGAGCGCCGCGTCAATCGTGGCGCCGAGCTTCGTACCGTCGCTCACGGACGCCACCGCCATTTCGTCACCCTGCGCCGCGACGCGGCGCAGGATCTTGGCGGCCTTCTCGAGCGCGGCTTGCGACGTCTTGTCGGCCTTGGCGACAGCCGGGAACATGGCGGCGAACCTGGCGGCGTCCACGTGCGCGCCGCCGAAGACACCCAGCTCGGAGGCGGCACGCGCCGCCTGCGACGCGACGTCGGCGGTCTGGGCGGCCATGAAGGCATCGGCCTGCGCCAGCGCGCCCTGCACCGCGGCGCGGAACTCGGCAATCGGTTGCGCCAGCGCAGCCAGCGCCTGGGCAACGCGCGGATCAGACGGCATAGCGGGCGAACTCCTTTTCGAGCAGCGCGACACGTTCGGCCGGGGTGCGCGGGGCCACACGGCGCGTCTCTTCGTAGCGGGGCTTGGACGGATCCTTGAAGAACACACCGAGGATGATCTTGTCGGTCTGTTCGGCGAGATGGCGCGCGGCCGCGAGGTCGCGCGGATCGTGGTGGATCTGCGACTTGTAGATCTTCTCGAGATCGGGCGTCACGACGCCGTCGTCGTGCACCAGCATCTGGATGCGATCCGGGTCCTGCACCGCCTTCTGGAAGATGGACGGCGTGTAGACCGGGCAGCGCTGCAGGATGCGCACGAAGCTGAAGCCCTTGTGCTTGTACGCGGCGCGCAGCGTCGCGTAGAGGTGCGACGGCGCCCATTCGGCGGTCTGCGCCACGAACGAGGCGTTGGTGATGCCGAGCACCACCTCGAGGGGATTGAGCGGCGGCAGGATGGACCCGAAGGGCTGCGTGTTGCTCTTGAAGCCCTGCGGTGTGGTGGGAGAGGTCTGGTTCTTGGTGAGGCCGTAGATGCCGTTGTCGAGCATCATCGCCGTCATGTCCACGTTGTAGCGCACCGCGTGCACCCAGTGGCCGGCGCCGATGGACGTTCAGTCGCCGGCCCCCATCGTCACGAAAGCGGTTAGCCCAAGGCCGTGCAGCTTGAAGCCCGTGGCCAATGGCAGGGCCCGGCCGTGTCGGCCGCGGCGCGCGAGCGAGGTTTGCTCATCAACCCGTCGGGCCCGAGCCGGCTCAGAGCAGTTTTTCATCTCGACGTCGCCGAAGCCGACGTCGCTCGCGCGGCCTCCATCTTTGGCGACGCGCTCGCGGCGGCAGCGCGCGGATGAACCTGATCGGCGTCCGCAGGGGCGCGCTGGCGCTATCGCTCGCGCTCGCGCTCGCTAGCTGTGGCCCGTCCCGCGATCTCGGATTCGTGCGCGCGCTCGCCGCCGGTGATCGCGCGAAGACAGCGGGTCGTCACATCGAGGCCGCGGCCGCGTACGAGCGCGCCGGTCGCGACGCCGCGCGCCCCATCGATCGCGAGTACGCGCTGTCACTGGCAGCTTCGAGCTACGCGCGCTCGG
>CAYQCP010000112.1:0-7660 GCA_964416005.1 uncultured Gemmatimonas sp. | reverse complement strand
GGGCGTGCTGCGCGTGGTGTCGGAGCTGCGCGACAACGAGGGTGTGGTGGCGTTGCACGCCGGACGCATCGCGTACGCCTCCATCCGCAGCAACCCGTACCCGTTCGGGGAGATGCTGCTGAAGGCCGGCAAGATCACGGACAACGAGCTCGCGGCGGCGCGCGAACTGCAGACGGAGCACGGCGATCGGCGGCGCATCGGCGAGATCCTCATCGCGCTGGGCGCTGTCTCGACGCGCGATGTGGAGCAGTACGTCCGCCGCCAGGCGGAGGCCGTGGTCTTCGAGCTGATGAGCTGGCGCGAGGGGCACTTCCGGTTCGAGGAGGCGAGCGCGACGGAGTTCGCGGACAATCCATCGGTCGCTGTCTCCACCGAGTCGGTGCTCATGGAGGCCGCGCGGCGCATCGACGAGTGGTCGCGCATCGCCGACCGCGTGCCCAACCTCGCCGTGGTCCCCCAGTTCGCCGAGGCCGGCGACGACCACGCGGGCCAGCTCGACCTGCTGCCGGGTGAATGGGAAGTGCTGACCATGATCGATGGCCAGCGCGACCTGCGCCGTATCGCGGTGGAGCTGGCGCGCAGCGAGTTCGACGTCGCCAAGATCGTGTACGGCCTGCTGAGCACCGGCGTCGTCTCGCTGCGTCCGGCGGAGCGTCGGTCGCGCCTCTCGGAGCTTCGCTCCGAGGAGGAGGTGGAGCGCCAGGCGGCGGCGCGGGCGCTGGTGCTGCAGGGACTGGCCGCCGCCGCGGGCGGACGCCTCGACGACGCGCTGCGCGTCTGGACGCAATACCTGGCGACGCATGCGTCGGACCGCGACGCGCCGGCCGTCCGCGACGGTGTTGAGGCCGCCGAGCGGCTGCGGCGGGCGCTGGAGGTGCTCCGTGGCAACTGACGACATCCGCGCGCTCAGCGAGGCGCTGGCGGCCGATCCGGCGAGCCTGGCCTTCGTCGCGCTCGGCGAGGCGCTGCGGCGGCGCGGCGAACTCGACGTCGCGCTGCGCGTGGCGCTCCGCGGCGCCGAGCGGCACCCGGAGCGCGCCGATGCGCACGACCTCGTGGCACGCGTCTCCGTGGATCGCGGCGAACTCGAGCGGGCGATTGTCGAGTGGGAAACGGTGCTGCGCCTCGCGCCCGGGGATCCGGGCGCGCGGAAGGGGCTGGGCTTCATCTGCTTCCAGCTCGGGCGCCTCGAGGAAGCCGCGGCCCATCTGGGTGCCGCGCTCGCCGCCAGCCCCGACGACGGTTCGCTGGCCGCGGCGCTGCAGACGGTGCAAGCGGCGCTCGCGGAGCGCGACGGCGCAACCGATCGCGCCACGATGCAGGTCTCGCGGCAGGCAGTCGCCGCGGAGCTCGATGCCGCCGCCGCGGCGCGCGCGGCACTGGCGGAGGCCAGCCTCCGCACCGTGCGTCCCACGATCGGGCTGCCGCTGGAGGTGCCGCGCCCGGAAGCGGATGCCGGCGCGCTTTTCGACGACCTGCTCGAGGGAACGCGCAGCGCGGCGCTCCTCCTCGACGGGGACGGCCTCGTGCTCGCCGGACGCTATGTCTCCGCCGACGGGCGCGACCTCGCCGCCATCATCGGGGCGCAGCTCTCGGGCGTGAGCGACGAAGCGGGGCGTGCCATGCGGCACCTCGGGCTCGGCGCCTGGCGCCAGATCATCTTCGAGACCGAGGCGGCCGCGGTGGCGATGGCGCCCAGCCAGGACGGCGTGGCGCTCGTGGCGGCGGCGCGTCCCACGCCGCTCGGCTTCGTGCGGCGCGTGCTCGACCGCGCGGTGGAGCGCGCCGCTGAGTGGATGGAGGGTGCGCGATGAGCGCACCGTTCGCGCTGCTCACCGAGTCGCTCATCCGGCACCGCGGCGTGCTGGGGGCGATGGTCGTGGGCCTCGACGACGGGATCATCGTGGAGTCCACGCTGCAGATCGGCGTGAACGGCAACGCGTTTGCCGCGCTTGCCGCGTCGCTGTATCGCAAGGCCCGGCGATCGGCCGCCGCCGCCGGCTTCGGCGCGACGAGCTTCCTCGAGCTCACGGCGGAGCAGGGCAGGGTCTGCACCGCCGGCGGACAGGACCTCGTGCTCGTGGTCGTCTGCGAGTCGCGAGTGAACGTCGGCCTCCTGCGCGTGGAACTGTTGCGGGCGGCGGAGCGTCTGCCATGAAGATCTCGGTGGCCGCCGGCTGGGTGGAGACGCCGCTCAAGCAATTCGTGGACGACGCGCGCGTCGAGATCGCCGTGCTGATGCATCCCAGCGGTCAGGTGCTGGGGCAGTACGGCTTCGCCCGCTCGGTGGACGTGATGACGGCCTGCGCGCTCGCCTCGGCCATCCACGCGACGTCCGCGGAGCTCGGGCGGCAGCTCGAAGGCAAGCCCTTCTCGGCGCTCCACTACATGGGGCGCGATCGGCAGATCTTTCTGGGGGCCATCGCCACGCAGTCCGGCACCCTCTTGCTGCTCGCCGTGTTCGATCGCGAGAGTTCGCTGGGGCTGGTGCAGCTGTTTCTCGAGGAATTCCGGGCCCGGGTGGCGGCGTCCGCCCCAGCCGTGCCCACGGAAGGGCCGCCTGCCATGGCGGAGAATTTCGAGCGCGACCTCAACCGCAACCTGGCCCAGTTGTTCGGGCGGGCGTAGTCCGATGACCCGTGCCCTTGCCTCGTCCCCATGAGTCTAGTCAACTACGCCACTCGCGAGATCACGTGCAAGATCGTCTACTATGGACCGGGCCGGTCCGGAAAGACGACCAACCTGCATTACATTTACAGCCAGGTCCCTCCCGACCGGAAAGGGCAGATGGTGTCGCTGGCGACGCAGACCGATCGTACGCTTTTCTTCGACTTCCTCCCGCTCGACCTTGGGACCATCTCCGGCTTCACCACGCGATTCCAGCTCTACACGGTGCCTGGCCAGGTGTACTATGCGACCACGCGCCGGCTCGTGCTGCAGGGCGCCGACGGCGTCGTCTTCGTGGCGGACAGCCAGTCGCGTCAGCTCGAGGAGAACATCGAGAGCCTGCAGGACCTGCACGCCAACCTCGCCGAGCACGGCGTGGATGCGCGCAGCGTGCCGCTGGTGCTGCAGTACAACAAGCGGGACCTTCCGCCGGACCTCCTGCTGCCGGTGCCGGCGCTGGAGGACGCGCTCAACTTCCGCGGCGTGCCGTCGTTCGAGGCGGACGCGCTGCACGGCGCCGGCGTCTTCGAGACGCTGCGCTCCATCTCCGAACTCGTGCTGCGCCGCCTCGGCGCATCGAAGGGCTGATTAGGTGACTGAGCCGCGCGAGACGTTCGACCGCTTTGTCGTCGGGGCCAACAACCGCCTCGCGGCGGCGGCCGCGCGCGCGGTCGCGGAATCGCCGGGCTCGACCTACAACCCGCTGTTCATCTACGGCGCGCACGGCCTCGGCAAGTCGCATCTGCTCGGTGCGGTGGCCGACCTCGCCACGGCGCTGTGGCCCGAACTCGAGGTGCGCCGCGAAGACGGCGCGCATTTCGTGGCCGGACATGCGGCGTCCGTCGCCGCCGGCTCCGTGGACGCCTTCCTCGGTTCGTACGCGCACGCCGGCATGCTCCTGCTCGACAACGTGCACGCGCTCGAGGGGCATCCGTCCGCGCAGTTGGCGCTGGCGCGCGTCATCGACGTGCTCGTCGAGCACAACACGCAGGTGGTGCTCGTCGCCGACCGGCTGCCGTCGGGCATCGCCGAGGTGGAAGAGGCGCTGTCGCAGACGCTGTCGCAGGGCCTGCTCGTGGACGTCGCGGCCCCCGACTACGAGACGCGCGCCGTGATCCTGCAGCGCATGGCCACGGAGGCGGGACTGGAGCTCACGCCCGACGTCGTGCAGGACCTGGCGGCGCGCGAGTACAGGGACATCGACGAGCTGCGCGCGGCGCTCGCGCCCATCGCCTCGCGGCAGCACCGTCCGGCGCCGCAGCTCGATGCCGGCGAGTTCGACAGCTTCCTCAGCGACGTGCAGGTGGTCGTGCAGCAGCAGGTCGAGTCGTGGCGCGGGCGGCTGCGCGAGGCCATCGCCTTCTGGCAGGCGGAGGGCTACCGCACCGCCGTGCTCGAGCGCGCGCTCGACCTGCCGCGCGCTCCCGACGTGGCGGGCCTCACCGCGACGTTCACCGCGGCGGTGGAGCACCTCCGCAACCTGGAGCGGCAAGCGCGGCAGGTGGATCCCTCGCTCGTCGGCCACGCCGTGTTCCGCGACCCCGAGCGGATGCCGGAGGCCGAGGACCTGGTGGAGCACGCGCTCACCGGGGCACTGCCGACCAAGGGACCGAGCCCCGCGTTCGCGCGCGACGCGTTCGAGGTGGGCGCCTCGAACCAGCTCGCCGTGCACGCCGCCGACGCGGTGGTCGCGGAACCGGCGCGCCGCTACAACCCGCTCGTGCTGTACGGCCCGAGCGGCGTGGGCAAGACGCACCTCGCCAACGCCATCGGCAATGCGCTGGTGCAGCAGGGCGGCGCGGCGGGCGCGGTGGCGTACGTCAACTCGCAGCAGCTTGTGGACGAGCTCATCGAGGCGGTGCACACGGGGAACGTGGACCGCTGGCGCGCGCGGTATCGCTCCGCCTCCGCCCTGATCGTGGACGACATTCAGTTCCTCGGCGGCAAGGAGCGCACGCAGGAGGAGTTCTTCGGCGTCTTCAATGCCATGATCGAGGGCGGCAAGCAGGTGGTGCTGACCAGTGATCGCGTGCCGGCCGACATCACCGACCTCGAGGCGCGCCTGCGTTCCCGATTTGAGGGCGGGCTCGTCGTCCCCATCCAGTCGCCCGACCGCGTCCTCCGCGAGCGGCTGTTCGCGCGCTTCCTCGCCGAGGCGGGGCGCGCCGCCGATGAGGAAGTGCTGCGCCTGCTCGGCGAGCATCCCGTGCAGAGCGTGCGCGAGATCATCGGCGTGGTCACGCGGCTGGGCGCCGCGGCGGACTTGTACGGCAAGCCGCTCACCGTCGACTTCGTGCGCGCCGAGCTGGGCGGGCCCGCCGCGGAGCCGCGGCCGCCGCGCATCTCGGCGGCCGTCCCCGCCGGCGATCCGTTCCTCGACCACGAGCGCGTCGTGTTCGACTGGCCCGACGCCGGGGCGCGGCTCGTCGAGGAGCTGCGCTGATGGCCATCCGCGGCAGCCTCAAGGAAGCGAGCCTTCCCGACGTCCTGCAGCTGCTCTCGATGGGCAAGAAGACCGGCTGCCTGTCGGTCACCCATCGCAACAACTTCGGCTCGATCTACTTCGACAAGGGCAAGATCTCGTACGCCGCCATCGTGAACCGCCGCGACCGCCTCGGCGACATCCTGATGAAGAGCGGCGTGATCACGCAGGCGCAGCTGGAGGAGGGCATCGCCGCCCAGGCGCACGAGCGGGACAAGCGCCTCGGCGAGATCCTCGTGGACCGGCGCATCATCACGCGCGACGACCTGCACAAGCAGATCCGCCTGCAGATCGAGGAGGCGGTCTACTTCCTGTTCACGTGGACGCAGGGCACGTTCAACTTCGAGGCCGACATCCGCCCCGAGGAGCAGGACTTCGTCGTCTCCATCAACCCGGAATCGCTCCTCCTCGAAGGCGCGCGCCGGGTGGACGAATGGAGCCTGATCGAGAAGAAGATCCCCGGCTTCGACATCGTCTTTGAGATCGACCGCAAGCGGCTGGCCGACAGCGGGGTGGCGCTGACGCCCGAGCAGGAGACGGTGGTGCCGCTCATCGACGGACGCCGCGACGTGGCGGCGCTCGTGGACGAAACCGGCATGGTGGAGTTCGAGGTCGGCAAGGCGCTGTATGGACTGGTGACGGCCGGCTTCCTGCACCGCGTGGGCAAGACGTCCAAGGCCACCGATCCCGGCGCCCCGGACGAGCGCGTGGAGGAGCACCGGAACCTCGGCCTCGCGTTCTACAAGGCGGGGATGCTCGACGAGAGCGTGCGCGAGTTCCGCCGTGTGCTCGACCTGCGCTCCACGGACAGCGCGGCGCGATTCTACCTCGGGCTCGTCCACGTGCGCCAGGGCAAGTTTGCCGACGCGGTCACGGAGTTCCAGGCGGTCGCGTCGTTGCGTCTCGCCAAGTCGGCGGTGTTCCACAACCTCGCGCTCTCGCTGGAGCAGCTGGGACGCGTGGACGAGGCGCGCCTGGCGCTCGACGAGGCCATGAAGCGCGGCGGCGGACAGGACCCGCGGGTGCTGATGGGGATCGGCGTGCTGCACCTCCGCGCCGGCGACGCCACGGAGGCGGACGCGGCGCTGATGGAGGCGCGGCCGCTCTTCGGCCAGCGTCCCCCGGCGGCGGTCTGGTTCCACTATGCCGGTCTCGCCGCGGCGCTCGGCGGCCACCTCGACAAGGCGATCTCGCTGCTCACGGAGGGCACGCAGACGCATCCGCATTCGGCGACCCTGTTCAACAACCTCGCGGTCGCGCTGGCGGAAAAGGGACGCGCCGACGAGGCCAAGGTGGCGGCGGAGAACGGCCTCCATGAGGACGCCGGATTGCCGCAGCTGCACAAGAACCTCGGCGACCTCTACTACCGCAGCGGCCAGCTCGACGACGCGCTCGAGGCGTATCTGCGCGCGGTGAAGTTCAACGAACGGCTTGGGCCCGATGTCTGGCGCAAGCTGGGCCATATCCGCCTCAAGCGGGACGAAAAGGACGAGGCCATCCGGTGCTGGGAACTGGCGCTCGCGCTGGATCCCACGGACTCGCACTTGCAGGCGAACCTCGAGATGGTGCGGAGGGAGTCGTGACGGTTCCACCGCTGGACACGCTGGCCGCGCAGTTCGCCGCGATCGAGCAGAAGCTCGACGCGGGACTGGCAGCGGGCGATCGGGATGCAACACGCAAGGAGATCATCGCGCTGTTCCGCACGCTGGAGCAGGGCGTCGCCGACCTCACGGCCGCGCTGACCGAGATGAGCGCGCTGAAGGACGACGTCAAGCGCCTTGTGGACAAGTTCAAGGCGCTGCAGGCAGACGCCGCCACCAACGCGCCGGAGTTCAGCGGCGAGAAGCCGGTGGTGCACGCCGACCACATCGGCGCATCGACGTTCATCGAGAAAGGGTGGAGCCGGCTCTCGCTCGGCGACTATGAGGCCGCCGAAACGGCGCTCAAGCGCGCGCTGGAGCTGTCGCCCAACGACCCGCAGAGCGAGGCGCTCCTTGGCTGGGCGCAGATGCTGCAGGAGAAGTACGACGAAGCCCTGATGAACTTCCAGAAGGTGCTCATGCGCCAGCCGGCCAACGCGCTGGCCCGCATCAACGTCGGCTACATCTGCCTGAAGAAGCGCATCTTCGGCGAGGCCATTGAGCACCTGTCGAAGGCGATCCGCCTCGACAACGACAAGAAGGCGACGCTGTACGCCCATTTCTACCTCGGGCTCGTCTACCTCGAGCGCGAGATGTTCGAGGACGCGCAGAGCTTCTTCAAGAAGACGCTGGCGCTGGGCCCCAACCTCATCGAAGCGCATTACGAACTCGGCCGTGCGCACTGGTACAACGGTGAGTTCGACGAGGCGAAGGCGGCGTGGAGCACCGGGCACACCACCAACAAGTTCAATCCGTGGGGCAAGCGCTGCGCCGAGGTGCTGGCGACGGTGGAGGCGGGCGGGGAGCCGCCACGCATCACGTGATGCGCCGGCGCGCGGCGGCCGGCCTCCGCGCGCTCATGCTGGCGGCC
>CAYQCP010000111.1:0-7723 GCA_964416005.1 uncultured Gemmatimonas sp. | reverse complement strand
GGGGCATCGCGCTGCTCAAGGACCTGCCGCCCCTGCCCGAAATCGTCGACGCGCTTGACCAGGCCGCCAAGTCGTTCGAGCTGGGGGGCGCCGTCACCCCCGCCCTGCGCACGCTCTTCTCCACGGCGGCCGTCGTGCTGGCGGACAGCAGCATGGCGCTGACGCGCGGGGAGCGTCCGGCCACCTCGTCGGACTCGCTCACCGCCTTTGCCGAGGCCGCGGCATCCCTCGCGGGCGGCGCGGCGGTGGCCGACGACATTGTCCCCATCAGCGCGCTCTTTCCCGATGACGGCGCGCCGGGGATCGTCAGCGCCGCCCCCACGCCGCCAACGTCGGCCGCGCAGCGGTTCCGCCTTGAAGTCGTGAGCCACGCCGAGCACCTGCGCCGTCTCGTCAGCGACGCGGCGCAGGCGGTGGACGCCGCCACGCGTGAGCGGCTGGCCCGCGAACTCGGCGGCGCCGCGCGCTCGCTGGCCCGGCTCTCCACGAGCTTCGGCGAGACGCCGCTCGCGGCGTTCTTCGAGGACCAGCGCGCGCAGGCCAGCCTGCTCGCCGGGGCGGCGCTCAACGCGCTCGACCAGGCGTGCCAGCTGCTGTCCGCGCCGCACGGCAAGACGACCGCCGAGATCGTGCGCCTGCTGCGCGCCTCAGGGCGAGAGACTCCGGTCTCCGTCGCTGCGCCTACGCCGGTCGTCGCGCAGCCCATCGTGGATATCGCGACGCTCGCGCCGGACGCTGAGTCGCCGATCGTGGACATCGCGTCGCTTGCACCGGACGCCGAGCCGGCCACGGTGGACATCGCATCGCTCGCCCCCGCTGGGGAAGCCTCGCTTGTCTCCGGGCCGCCGTCGGGCGGCGGATCCTCGGGTGAGGCACTCGCGGCGATGCTCAGCAGCGGCCTGGCCGGGCTGAGCGGACTGGAAGAGACGCCGCTCGCCGAGCCCGCCACGGTGGGCAGTGACGTCGTCGTCCCCATCGAGGACCTTGTCTATCGCGGACGCGACGCACTCGATCGCGCCATCGAGCTCCGCGACCTGCTCAAGCAGGCACCCGGCGCGCCCGATCCGGCCATGCTCGCCGAGCTGTTCGACTTGCTCGAGCTCGCCGCCACGTCGGAGTAGCTCATGAAGATGGGCGCCAAGAGTGCGCTCGGCATCGCCGTCAGCGTCCTCCTGCTCTGGTACGCATTCAAGGACATCGACCTCGCGCAGGTCGTGTCGGCACTGCGCGGCAGCGACATGATGCTGTGGGCGCTCTGCACCATTGCCTCGCAACTCATCTTTCCGCTGCGTGCACTCCGCTGGCGCGTCATCCTCGATCCGGTGGCGCCGCGGCTTCCGTTCGGTCCGCTCTGGCGCGCGACGGCCATTGGCATGATGTGCAACAACGTGCTCCCGGCCCGCGCCGGCGAGATCGTGCGCGTCTTCGTGCTCGCGCGCGAGCGGCGGGAGGTGCCGTGGTCCAGCGCCTTCGCGTCACTCGCCATCGACCGCGCGTTTGACGCGCTGTCCATCCTTCTGCTCCTCGTCATCGCCATCCTCGCGCCGGACTTTCCGAAGGACTTCGCGATCGGCGGCACCCCGGTGCGCAACTCCGCCGTTGTGATGCTGGCGCTGGTGTCGCTCCTGTTCGTGGCGTACTTCGCCCTGGCCCGCTGGCCGCATACGGTGGAGTCGCTCGTCGGCCGCATCACGCGCGTGGTCCTGCCCAAGCACAAGGACCGCATCGGCGCGTTGGTGCACTCGCTCGCGGCCGGACTCGCCGTGGTGCGCGACCCGGTGCGATTCCTCGCCACCTTCCTGTGGGCGATGGCCCATTGGCTGATGAACGCCCTCGCCTTCTGGTTCGGCTTCCGCGCCCTCGGCATCACCGCCCCCTTCACCGCCGCCCTGTTCGTGCAGGGGGTCATCGCGATCGGGGTCTCGGTGCCGTCGTCCCCCGGCTTCTTCGGTGTCTGGGAGATGCTGGCCAAGCTCTCGCTCCCCGTGTACGGCGTCAGCGAGGCGCAGGCCGTGACGTGGGCCATCGGCTTCCACGTGCTGTCGTACATCCCCATCACCCTCATCGGCGCGTGGTACTTCATGCGCATGGGGCTGCACCTGGGTGACGTCGAGGCGGCCAAGGAAGCCGAGAAGCGGCGCATTACCGGCGAGCATGAGGTGATGCGGTGAGCTCGGTCCGCGCCCTCGCGCAGGCCAAGGTGAACCTCTCCCTGCGCATCCTTGCGCGAGAGGCGAGCGGCTTCCACCAGATCGAGACCGTCTTTCAGCGACTTGCCCTCGCTGATGCGGTGACGGTGCGGGAGGCGGACGGTCGGTCGCTCGACGTGCGCTTCGCCGAGGGCGCGCGCGCCGCGGACCTCGGGCCGGTGGAGCAGAACCTCGCCTGGCGCGCCGCAGAGGCCTACGCGGCCGTCGCCGGCGCGCCGCGGGGATGGGCCATCGAGATCGAGAAGCGCATTCCCGTGGGCGGCGGACTCGGCGGGGGAAGCGCCGATGCGGCCGCGGTGCTGCGCGCGCTCGATGCGCTCGCCGCGCGTCCGCTCGGCACGGCGGCGCTCGTGGACATCGCCGCGCGGCTCGGGGCCGACGTGGCCTTTCTCACGTCCAACTCCGAACTCGCGCTGGCCTGGGGACGCGGCGAACGGATGCTCGACCTCCCGCCGCTCGCGACGGCCCCCGTGCTGCTCGTCGTTCCCAGCTTCGGCGTGAATACCGGGCAGGCGTACGCCGCGCTCGCGGCGCATCGTGCGGCCGGCCACCTGTCCGCCGGCGCCGCCTGGCGGTCGCCTCGCGCACTGGGCAGCTGGGGCGCGATTGCCGCGGACGCCGTCAACGACTTCGAGCCGGTGGTCTTTGAGCAGCACCCGGAACTCGCGACGGTGCGCGCCAGGCTCGGCGCCCAGCCGCAGGCCGTGCTCGCCTTGATGAGCGGCTCCGGCTCCACACTCTTCGCAGTGCTGGAACAGGGCGGCCCCGCACCACGCGCGCTCAGCCTGCCGGCCGGTTGGGTGAGCGTGACGACCAGCACGGCGCCGGCGGCGCCGGTTGAGCGGAACTGAGCGCGCGAGCTTCCATAACGGCTTGGCCCGCCGCTACTTTCAACGCACTGCCCCCTCGTCCAATGGCTAGGACCCCGGTCTTTGGATCCGGTAATGGTGGTTCGAATCCACCGGGGGCAATGAGGCAGATGGGAGACGGGAGATGGGAGACGGGAGATGACCGACGGCGGGGCGAGTGCTCCCGAGCCGCGATTCCTCTCGTCCGCTGTCTCCCGTCTCCCGTCCCCCGTCTCCCATCTGCTTCAATCACTTCCATTTAGAGCCCTTTCCCGCCATCTTTAGAAGCTATGGACGGCCTAGCGGTTCCTCTGAAGGGCTTTCGGGTCCTGACCGGCACGGCAAACCGGGCGCTCGCGGAAAACATCGTGAAGCACCTGGACTGCGACCTCACCAAGTGCACAACCTCACGGTTTGCCGACGGTGAGGTCTTTGCGCGCATCGATGAAAACGTGCGCGGCGCCGATGTCTACATCGTGCAGCCGACCAATCCGCCCGCCGAGAACATCATGGAGCTGCTGCTCCTGATCGACGCGGCACGGCGCGCATCGGCCGCCCGCATCACGGTCGTCGTGCCCTACTACGGCTACGGCCGCCAGGACCGCAAGGACCAGCCGCGCGTCGCCATCGGTGCCAAGCTGATGGCGAACATGCTCACCGGCGCCGGCGCCGACCGCCTGCTCGGCATCGACTTCCACGCGCATGCGCTGCAGGGCTTCTTCGACATCCCCGTCGATCACCTGTACGCCGCGCCGGTGCTCACCGCGCACTACCGCAAGAAGGAACTCCGCGACCTCGTCGTCGTCGCCCCCGACGTGGGGTCGGCGAAGATGGCGCGCGGCTTCGCCAAGCGCCTCGACGCCTCGCTCGCCATCATCGACAAGCGGCGCCCGGCGGCCAACATCGCCGAGGTCGTCAACGTGGTCGGTGAGGTGGAGGGGCGCGATTGCCTCCTGGCCGACGACATGATCGACACCGCCGGCACCGTCACCGAATCGGCGCACGCGCTCAAGAAGCTCGGCGCGCGCGACATCTACATCTGCGCCACGCACGCCCTGCTCAGCGGCCCCGCCGTCGAGCGGCTCCGCAACGCGCCGGTGAAGGAAGTCACGGTCACCGACACGATCTGCCTTCCCGAGGATCGGCGCTTCCCGACACTGAACGTGCTCTCCGTCGGCGAACTGCTCGCCAAGGCGATCAGAAGCACCCACGCCTACCAGTCGGTCAGCTCGCTGTTCGAGTAGCAGCGGAGACCCGCTCGGGCCTCTGTTGTTTTTCTGTTGTTTCTCTGTTGTTTGTCTGTTGTTTTTCTGTTTTTCCGATGTGCGCCGCCGGGCCGGACCTACCGGGAACCCACGTAGCGCACACGCACTCCAGCAGGACTAAGTCATGGCAACTACTCCGATTTCCGCCGCCGGCCGCACCGACACCGGCAAGGGCGTCGCCCGCAAGCTCCGCGCCGCCGGCCGCATCCCCGGCGTCATCTACGGTCATGCGCGCGAGCCGCGCGCGCTGTCGCTCGACACGCACGCCTTCGAGCTGATGCTCGAGAAGGTCGCGTACCGCACCACCGTGTTTGAAGTCGACATCGAAGGCACCAAGTCCAACGCGCTCATCCGCGAGATCCAGCGCCACCCGTTCCGCAAGGAGATCCTCCACGTCGATTTCCAGGAACTGGTGGCCGGTGAGAAGGTCACGGTGAGCGTGCCGCTCGCGTTCGTCGGCGCGTCGATCGGCGTCAAGGAAGGCGGCATCATCGACCAGATCATGCACGACTTCGAGATCCGCGTCGATCCAATGGCGATCCCGGCCAAGATCGAGGTGGACATCACCTCGCTGGCCATCGGCAAGTCGATCCACGTCAGCGACATCAAGGTGCCGGAAGGCGTCGAGGTGCTGGACGATGAGGACGCAACGGTCTGCACCTGCGCCGCGCCGAAGGAAGAGAAGGCCGCCGAGCCGACGGATGCCGCAGTGGCTGCCGCGGTCGCCGAGCCGGAAGTGCTCAGCAAGGGCAAGAAGGAGGAGGAGGACGGCGAGGCAGCCGAGAAGAAGGCCTAGTCGAGTCCACTCCCGTGAAGCTCGTCGTCGGCCTCGGCAACCCGGGTCCCGAATACGAGACCACGCGTCACAACGTCGGCTGGTGGGTCATTGACCACCTGGCCGACGTTTGGCGTTTTCCCCCGTGGCGCGCGGCACCGGACGCCCGCGCCGCGGACGGCGAGGTGGACGGGCGCCGCGTCCGCCTGCTGAAGCCTCAGACGTTCATGAACCTGAGCGGCGACGCGCTCGCGCCGTACCTGCAGCGCCCGTTCTGGTCGGTCGCCAACGACCTGCTGGTGGTTGTCGATGACGTCGCCCTCCCGCTCGGCACGTTCCGGTTCCGCGCCAAGGGATCGGCCGGCGGCCACAATGGCCTGCGCAGCGTGGAAGAGGCGCTGGGCACAATGGAGTATGCGCGCCTCCGCATCGGCGTCGGACCCGATGCGCCGGTGCCAGGCGCCGTGCTGCGCGACTTCGTGCTCGACCGGTTCACCTTGGATGAAGCCGTCGTCGTGAAGGCGCTGATGCCGGCGCTGCACGCCGGCATCACGACGTGGATCGCGGACGGGATCGTGGCCGCGATGAACCGTCACCCCGGACGCCCCGCATCGCCCGAGCCACCGCCGCCTGCGTCTCCGTCGGAAGTGCCGCCCCTTGGCTCCCCGCCGTCCGACGCAGCGCCGGAGTCGTCGCCGGGCGATCTGCCGCCCCCAGCTTGAGCCGCACCGTCCGGTTGAGCGCGCCGAGCATGGCGCGCAGCTGGTTCGTCCGCGCCTCCAGCCTGGCATAGGGCACCGCCTCCAGCACGCCGGCGTCTCGGGCAAACCGCAGCCGACAGGCGAACTCATCCACCGCGGTCGTGGCCTCGCGCATCCCCTGCGCGAAATCAGGCGCCGACTCGGCCTCGCACGCGACCACGATGAGGACGGGCACGCGCCGCGCGGCCCATCGCAGTTCCGCGCAGACCTCCGCCGCGGCATCGGCGCCCGCCGCCCCGCCCTCCCGTTCCCCGGCGTCCGTCCCCGCGGGCCGCACCAACGTCATGCGGTGCACGTCCAGCGCGAGTTCATGCGACTTGGTCCACACGTCGAGCTTCCGGTAGTCCTGCATGGCCACCTCCTGTCCCGGCAACTTCGCGGCCCATTGACCAGGAAGGCGTACCAAAACGCTTCAGGTGGTTACCTTTCATTGTTGCTGTGGCACGCTGCGCCGTCGGCGCTCGACTCGGCCAACTGGATACGGACAACGGTGAACCGTTAACCGCTGTCCGTTCTTGTTTCCCGCTCCCCCCTGGTCATGCTCTCGCTCGGAATCGTCGGTCTCCCCAACGTCGGCAAGTCGTCGCTCTTCAACGCCATCACCTCGGCGGGCGCGGCAGCGGCGAACTACCCGTTCTGCACGATCGACCCCAACATCGGCGTGGTGGACGTACCCGACGCGCGGCTCGATGCGCTGGCGGAGATCGTCAAGCCCGTTCGCACGCTGCCGGCCGCCGTGCAGTTCGTGGACATCGCCGGGCTCGTGCGCGGCGCGTCCAAGGGCGAGGGGCGCGGCAACGCGTTCCTCTCGAACATCCGCGAGACCGACGCCATCGTGCACGTCGTGCGCTGCTTCGACGATCACGACGTCACGCACGTGGATGGCGCGGTGGATCCGGTGCGCGATCGCGAGACCATCGAGTTCGAGCTCGCGCTCGCCGACCTCTCGTCGGTGGAGAAGCGCCTCGACAAGGCGCGCCGCACCGCCAAGACGGGCGACAAGACGGCCGCCGTCGAGGCGGCCGCGCTGGAGAAGGCGATGGCGCCGCTCGCCGAGGGGCGCGCCCTCTGGCACGTGTCGCTGACGCCCGAGGAGCGGGCGTGGCTGCAGCCCCTGCAGCTGCTCACGCTCAAGCCCATCCTCTATGCGGCCAATGTCACCGACGCGGAGCTGAGCGGCGCCGAGGGACCGCACGTCACCGCCCTGCGCGCCGCCATCGAGCGCGACCACGAGCCGGCCGAGGTCGTCACCTTTTCCGCCAAGATCGAGGCCGAGCTTTCGGAACTGCCCGTTGAGGAGCGCACTGAGTTCCTCTCGCACCTCGGCATCGAGTCGGCTGGCCTCGACCGGCTGATCCGCGCCGGCTATCACCTGCTCGGCCTGCGGACCTACTTCACCGCCGGCGAGAAGGAGGTCCGCGCCTGGACCATCCACCGCGGCGACACGGCCCCGCAGGCGGCCGGCGTGATCCACTCCGACTTCGAGCGAGGCTTCATCCGCGCCGAAACGGCGAGCTACGAGGATTTCGTGAAGCTCGGTGGGTGGAAAGGCGCCAAGGAAGCCGGCGCCGTGCGCAGCGAGGGCAAGGAGTACGTGGTGAACGACGGCGACGTGCTGCTGTTCCGGTTCAACGTGTAGTCGAGCGCGCGGTCAGTGTCGCACGCTGTCGCACTCAGAGCTGTATGACCTGATCCGCCTCCGCCCGCACCGCCTCCCGGTGCGTGCAGAACACCACCGTGCATCGCCCCCGCAGCGCGCGCACCGTCTCCAGAATGCGCGCCTCGGTCTCGCCGTCGAGCGCGCTGGTCGCCTCGTCGAGCACGAGCAGCTGCGGCCGACGCAGCAGCGCCCGTGCGAGCGCCA
>CAYQCP010000110.1:0-7953 GCA_964416005.1 uncultured Gemmatimonas sp. | reverse complement strand
ACGGGAGCGGATGCCTCAACTTGATAGTGTTGCACTTGGTTATTGAACTCGCGGAGCGAAATATTGACGCACTCTTCAGGAACTCAGTGACCACTCGGAACTTTCTTACGCGACTCCTCATTGGCGCGGCCCTGATGGCCGCGCCGCTGGGCACTCGTGCGCAGGAGAAGCCGGTTGACCCGGCCAAGCAGCTCAGGTCGCTGCAGGAGCAGCTCGACCTCACGCGCAAGCAACGACTGGAACTCGAGGCGCGCCTGGAGCGTGAACTGGCCGCAGAGATCGCGCAGCGCGCGCAGATGCTGGCGATGGGCGGCGAGATGGGCGCCCTGCAGCGCCTCGAGCAGTTGCTGGATTCTGCCCAGGGCCGCCTCCTCGTGCAGCGAGACCGCATTCGCCTGCTCGACGACGCGGCCCGCACGCCCGGCGCCAGCATCCTGGTTATCCTGCTGCGCATGGATCAGCCGCCGCAGGGCGAAGTCGGAACCGCAATGATGATCGACGGCCAGCCCGCCGGCACGCGCACGATCGGTCTGGAGCAGCTCCGCACACTCGCCGCCGGGGCCGCGGAGGAGATGTATCGCGGTGAGGTGCCTCCTTCGGGCCATAAGGTGGTGCTGCAAGTGGCGGGCAAGGGGCTGAATGTCGGAGCCACAATTGACGTGCCCCCGGCGCCGAAACAGATCACCTACGTGGAGTTTTCGGTGCGAAACGGCGCACTCCTGACGGCCACGTGGACGAGCGGGGCCTCCTCACCGTGAGGACGGACCACCGGTGAGGCTGCGAGCGCTGGTCTGGCGGGTACTGTTCGTCGCCCTGCCTGGGATCCTTTCGGCGCAGCGGGTGGAGATGCGGGCCGACACGGCGCGGTCACTCGACGCGGAGCGACGCATCGCCATGCAGGAGTTGCAGGCCGGCCGCACGCTGGCTGCGGTGACGCACCTCGAGCGCGCGCGTGCGCTGATGGAAGGCCTCGGTCGCGACGATGCGAGCGTTCTGGCCCCGCTCGCCCTGGCATACGCACACCTCGGGCAGACTGACGCTTTTGGACCGCTCGCGGAGCGCGCGTTGCGCGCCGGCGCCGCGGGACCCGAGGCAGAGGCGATTCGCGGCCGCCTGACTCGGCTGCGCGCCGAGCAGGGCGACCTAGCGGCCGAGCGCGCGGGGCCGCTGGGCGACAACGGCGAGCAGGCGGCGCGCGACGTCGCGTGGCGCGCGTACAGGAGCGGCCAGCATCTGGTGTCGGCGCGGATGTTCAGTGGCTTGGCGACGGCCGCCAACTCGCCGCTGCGGCGTGGCGAGGCGCGGTTAATGGCCGGGCAGGCGTATCTCGAGGGAGGCAGGCCTGACAGCGCGCGGCTCTGGTTTGGAGCGGCGCGGGACAGCGCCCGCGCGGCGGCAGCGGCAATCGACTCGACGTTCGAGGCTACGACCCTTAACCCGGCGCGCGCGATCGTCGCTGCGCGCGCGTTTGAGTTGCTGTTCGGCGAGGCGGCTGCGACCGGCGCGCTGCTGCAGGCGGCCCCCGAGAGTGCGCAGGTCCTGGCCGTGGTGCCGCCGCTGCGCGTGCGAACGATCGCGGACCTGCGGGCGACGGAGCGACGCCTTGGACAGGCGCTCGGCGGGCCCGGCGTGCGTGCGTCGCTGCACCTCCCGTTCGCACCCGACGGGCTGTCGCGCACGCGCGCGGTCGTCGTGGCATTGCGCGAGGCCGATGCGCGGGTCGCCCGGGCGCAGGAGGCGCTGGAGCAGGCGCGCAAGGAGCAGAGCACGCGGCGCGCGGCGGCGGATCAGTTGATTCGCTACGTGCAGGAGATGCGCGATTCCCTGCGCGCAACCGAGCTGAACGTCCGCGCGCTATCGGATTCGATGCAGCAGCGTGATTCATCGATTGCCCGCACCATCCGGCAGTACCGTGTGACGCTTCTGGGCAAGATCGCCGCGGTGCGCACGGTGGCCGCGGCCAATGCACGACGCGTGGACAGCCTGATGTCGGCGGCGCGTGCGATGCCGTCCGAGGCGCTGCAGGTGGCGCGCGATGAGATGACCACGTCCGCGTTCTACCAACAGATCGCCACCGCCGCCGAGGCGGCGCTTGACTCGGGGCTCGTGCGGCAGCCCGTTCTGCTGCAGCGTGACGCGGCACGCGCGCGGATCGCGGCGCTCCGCGAGGCGCTGACCCTTGAGCTGGCGCGCCAGGACAGCGCCCGTCTGGCCGCCCTGGCGCTGCGCGATGGCGTCGCGGCGGCGTGGACATCGCGTGAAGAAGGACTTCTGGCGGCGCGCGCATCGCTTTCGGCCGTACGCGATAGTCTCGAGCACCTCGGCGCCCAGGTCGTTTCCGAGGAGTTGCGCGAGCGGGCGCGGCGCTGGCGCGCCACGCTGGCGCGTGAACTCGAGGGTGCGGAGTTTGGCGAGGCCACTGCCCGGTTCTTCGAGGTGCTCGGGAGTGCGAGCGCACCAGCTGGTGCGCGCGATGCGGCCATCGATGCGCTGACCGCGGCGGCGGCACGGTACCCGCAGGGTGTGCTGAGGCCGCGCGCGGTGCTCCAGGTTGCCGAGTTGCTCGCTCGCCGCGCCGATGCCGAGTATTCGGCGGCCCAGCGCGCCGGCACGAACCTTGACCGCCCCGACTATGCGCCGGCCATCGCCCGCCTCGATGAATTCCTTGCACAGTATCCGGAGGATCCGGAAAGAGACGCGGCCGCGTACACGGTAGGTTCGTTGAACTTCACGTCACAGCGATGGGAGGAGGCGGCGCGCGCATGGGACCTCGTGATCGCTGATGAGCGGTCGCGGTTCCGCTCGGAGGCGTACTACCGGCAGGGCGAGACGCGCTTCGAGCAGGCCATCCGCCAGGCGGGCGACGCCCGCCGAGCGCTGCTCGCGCAAGCGTCAGCCGCCTACGAGCAGGCCATCTCCCTCTCTCCACGGGACGGCGACATCTACTACCTGGCGATGTACAAGCTCGGGTGGTCAAGCTACGTGCAGGCGGAGCGCCAGGCCTCGGACGAATACCGGCGTGCCGTGGACGTCTTTGCGCGGCTCGTGGCGGAGTACGACCGTCTCGCGCGCGAGCGGCAGGCGCGACTCGCGCTGCGTGAGGAAGCCATCGACTACATGGCGATTGCGCTGACGCAGATCGGCGGTGCAAACGACGCCATCCAGTACCTGTCGTCGCTGCCCGACCTGCAGACGCGCATGCTGGTGCTGCGGCGCACGGCGCGGGCCCTGCGCGAGCAAGGCGAGTTTTCGAGTGCCGCGCTGGCCTTCCGGGCGGTGGCCGATCAGGCGCCGCTGGACACGCTGGCGTTGAACGCGCAGGTGGAGCTGGTGGACCTGTTCCAGAACCGCATGCTCGAACAGGAACGCGCACAACAGGCGCGACTTCACCTTGTGGAGACCTACGGGCCGGAGTCGGCGTGGGGGCGCGCCAACGCGGCGCAGGCCACGGAGACGGCGATCGTTCGCGAGCGGATGCTGCGCGATGCCGCGCATTTCGAACTGGCCCGGGCGCCCAAGGGTGGACGTCCGGTGTATGCCAGCGCGGCCGACCTGCTCGCGCGGTACCAACGGGAGTTCGTCGGGGCCGACAGCGCCCCCCAGATGCACATGCTCTATGCCGAGGCCCTGTTCGGGGCCGGGGACTTCGTCCGCGCCGGCGCCGAGTACTCTCGCGCCAGCCTGCGTGGCGACACGACGATGGCGGCGGCCGCACGCCGCAACGCCATCGTCGCACTCGACTCCGCGTTCGTCCGTGCGAGTGGTGACCGGAGTGTCCAGGACTCGCTGTTCGCGGCGTCCGATCGCTTCGCGGCGCAGGCATCGGACGTCGACGCTCGGCAGGCGATCATCTCCAAGGGAAAACGCGCATCGGAGGCCGGTCGATGGGAGGTGATGGCGCAGTCGTTTGACGCGTATACGGCGCGATGGCCGGGTGACGCCTTCGCGACCGACGCGCGCAAGCTGGTGGGCGACGCCCGTTTCCGGCTGGGGCAGTACCAGCGGGCGCAGCAGGAGTGGTCCACGGCCCAGCGAGCGGCGCAGGTGGCGGGTCGCAAGCCGCTGGTGGATTCCATCGTCGGCGCACGGATTGGCGCGGCTTCGCGGGTGGCGGACTCCTTGGTGAAGGCTGGCGAGTATGCGCGCACTGCCGACGAGGTCTTTCTCCCGCTCGCCAAGGACATCGGCGATCCATTGCGTGCCGGGGACGCCTTGCGCAACGCGATCGAGGTGCAGCTCTCCGCTGACAGCGTTCTGCGGCTTCAGGGTGACACCGCAGGATCGCGCGCGGCCAAGCAGCGTGCGGCGGATATCATCGCCGTGCTGGCGCGCGAACTTCCTGCCTATCAGCACACCTTCGCCTATCGCACGGTGCGCGCGCGTCTGCTGTCCGATATTGGCGATGCGGCTGGCGCCGTCACTGCATTGCGGGATCTGGCGTCGTCGAACCCTGCATGGCCGGGGCGCGCGGACGCGATGGTCCGCACGGCGGTCCTGCTCGATTCGTTAGGTCGGCGCGCCGAGGCGGCGGCGGCCTACGAGCAGGTGAGCACCGCTTACCCGCAGGACCGCCGGGCGGCAGACGCCGCGTACAACGCGGCAGTGACGTACAGTGACGCGAAGGACGCACCCAACGCGGCGCGGACCTTCGCGGCGTTCATCCAGCGGTTCCCGCGTGATGCGCGCGCCCCCGACGCGCAGCGCCTGCGGCTCGACCAGTTGGCGCTGGCCGGCGACTCGGCGACTGCCATGAGCGAACTCGCCAGGCTGTGCGTGCGGCCGTCCGCGGCCCTGGCCGACCGGTGCGCCGCGCGCGCGGCAGAGAGTGCCTATCGGGAAGGCATGGCACTCTGGCCGCGCTACGAGGCCCTGAAGCTGGTCATCGCCTCCCGGGCCGAGCTGACGCGGGCGGGAGTGGAAAAGGCCGCTGCGCCCAAGCAGCAGCTCCTCCGCCAGCTCGGCCAGACGTTCGGGCACGCCATCACCTCCGGCGTGCCGCAGTGGCTGTCGGCGGCCTCGTTCCAGACGGGACTCGCGCAGTGGCACTACGGGTTGTTTCTGAGGGATGTGCAGCTACCCACCGAGTTGACGGAAGGACAGCGCACGGCGGCGCAGCGCGGCTCGGTGCAACAGGCGCAGCAGTACTTCGACGCGGCGCGCACGACGTGGCAGGCGCTCGTGGAGAAGGCAACCGCCGGCGGGTTCGAGAATCAGTGGGTATCGCTCGCCAAGGATGCGCTGGCGGGGAAGGGCGTGCCGCCTCGCGAGGTCCCGCCGCCGGCAGCGATCCCACCCGTGGCGCGGGTGCGCGATATCGCCTGTGATGCGGCAGCAGGGAACCGGGCGGGATGCCGGAAGTGGGGTGTCGCGCGGAGTACGGTCGCGGTGTCGGAGCTGACTGAGCTCCGCTTGTCCTTCTGACTACATTTCACGATTCCCGATGAAGTCCTCAGACCTCTCCCTCCCCTGCGTGCTGGCGCTGGCCCTGGTGGCGGCCGCTTCCGGAGCCGCACGCGCGCAGCAACCGGCCGCGCCGCCACCGGTGGCGCCGACCACGGCACCGACCGCGCGGGGTGCGACCAACCCGGCCGCCCCCCAGACGGCGCCGCGCGTGCGACGCACGGTGGAGATCCGGGCGCAGGCTCCGGCTCCTGAAGTCATCACGGTGCGTCCGCGCGACGTGCCGCAGTACACTCGGCGCCTGCTCGTCCCGGCGCTGATCACCCCTGCCGATACCACGAGTGCCGTTCGCGTCGCCGTGGTGGTCCCCGCCCCGGCAAGCGCCGAAGCGCGGGCGGCCGCGGCTTCCGACCGGAGGACCCGTACCCCATGAGCACACTGCTCGAGTATTACCGCAGCGGCGGGCCCATCATGCACACGATCCTCGCGACGGCGGTGCTGGGACTGGCCGTCTTCTTCGAGCGCGTCTACACGCTCGTATTGAGGTCGAAGGGCAACTCGCGCGAGTTCGTGGAGCGTATCCTGACGCTTGTCGAGTCCGGCAAGACGGCCGACGCGGCCAAGCTCTGCGCCAGCACGCCGGGGGCCATTCCGCATATCGGCGAGTACGTGCTGAAGTCGCAAAGCCGCACGGAGTCGGATCTCCAGAACGTGGCCGATGCGGCTGGGTTGGCAGCCATACCGGCGTTGACGCGACGCCTGCACTACCTCCCGATGCTCGCCAACGTGGCCACGCTCCTCGGCCTGCTGGGTACGATCTTCGGCCTGCGGGAGGCCTTTGCGTCGGTGGCCATGGTGTCGGCGGCCGAACGCTCGGGCCGGCTGGCCGCTGGCATCGCCATTGCGCTGAACGCGACCGGATTCGGGTTGCTCACGGCGGTGCCCCTCGCGGTGGCGCACGCGTGGCTTTCGAGTCAGGCGGAGGCGATGATCGAGCGCGTGGACGAGTTCTCCGTGCGGCTGATCAACGCGCTCACGGCGCGCCGCGCCGAATAGCGCCGCGGCGACGGGGCGCGCATGTCAAGCTACCTGCACCGCACGCGGCTGCGCCGCAGCGAGCGCGGCACGGGCATGCATGGGTCGGAGGGCGGGCACCTCAACCTGGTGCCGCTCGTGGACATCCTCACGTCCATCGTCTTCTTCTCCCTGCTGACCTACACGGGAACGGCGCTCGCCGCCCTGACGAGCTTCGACCTCGTCCTGCCGCCCATCGTGGTGACGAGCCCCGACGAGGTGAAGCAGCTGAAGAAGGAAGACGACGTGCTCAATCTGCTGCTCGCGGTGCGCGTCACCAACGATCACCTTGAGGTGGAGCACTCGGCAGAGGGCGGATTTCGCGCGCGCATTGACAGCCTGAACATCACCGCGCTCGATTCCCTTCAGGCGCTGATGACGGAGATTCGCTCGCGCTATCCGCAGAACCGCGACGTCCTGGTGATCCCCGCGGACGAGGTGCCCTACGACGACATCGTCCGCGTGCTCGAGCGGCTGAAGATGGCACGCTTTAGCGGCATCGCCCTGGGAACGAAGGCGCGCGCGACGCTGGTGACGACGCCATGAAGAGCCGCACGCGCGACCTGCGCGCCGCGAGGCGCGCGCAGCAGTTCGCGAAGTTCCGCGTCTCTCAGCTGAACCTGGTGCCGCTCGTGGACACGTTCGTGTCCATCGTTTTCTTCACGCTTACGACGACGACGGTGGGTGAGCTGGCGCCGGTGGCGCCGGGCGTGACGCTACCCGAGGCGACCGTGGGAACGCCGGCGCTGGCGCAGCTGACGCTCGGCGTCGGCGCGACGGTGACGCTGGCCAACCGTCCGATCATGTACACGGTGGACGCCGCGGCCGAGGCGAGCAACGATCCACGGCACCCGCTCAAGGTGCCCACGGTGTATCGCGCCATGCGGACGCTCGCCGACTCGCTGCGCCAGGCGCGCGGGATCGCGCCGGAGGCCGACCTCAAGGTGGCGCTCGCCATTCAGGGCGACCGCACGATGCGTTATGACCTGCTGTCGCGCTTCATGGCGACGGCGCGCCTCGCGGGCTTCACACATCTGTCACTGCAGGTGCAGCGGGTAGCGGGTGTGCCGTGATTGCATCCGAGTCGCGTCCGCTGGCTGTCTCCCACGCCCTCGCCGCCGGTCTCGGGGCGGGCTGGCTGGCGCTCGTGTACCTGACGCCAGCGCCACCGCCTTCCATCGCGCTGCTGCGGCCGGAGGAGGCGGGGACGATCGAGGTTCAGTTTGATGATCCGCCGCCACCCAAGAAGGAAGCGCCGCCCCCCGAGGCTGCGCCAAACGTGAACGAGCCTCCGCCGACCCCTGCCGAACGGGAACAGAAGCGCGTGGCGAAGGAGGAGGCGGACATCGGCGACGCCTTTGGCGGCGGCAGTACCAACGCGCTCGTAGGCGATGTCACGAATGCCCTGCGCGGCGTCGAGGTGGCCAAAGGAGACAGGGAAGCCACCGGTGGCGGGCGCAAGGCGGTAATTGGCTACGG
>CAYQCP010000109.1:0-8009 GCA_964416005.1 uncultured Gemmatimonas sp. | reverse complement strand
CGCACGCGTTCCTCCCCGTGCCGCACTCCTTCGAGGAACGCGTGCGTACGCGGTCGTCGCCGCTCGTGCGTCGCATGGCCGCCGAGCACGGCGTCGAGATCGCCGCGCTGACGGGGTCCGGCATCGCGGGACGCGTGACCAAGAAGGACCTCGAGACGTTCCTCGGCAACGGCGGCGCCGCCGCGGCGCCAGTCCCGGTCGCTGCCCCGCCGCTGGCGGCAGCCATGCCCGCGGCGGCCATGCCGGCCGCGGTCCGTCTCGTGGATGCGCACGTCGACGCCCCAACGGCCACCCCGTGGCCCGGCGACGTCGTGGAGCCGATGACGAAGATCCGCCGGCTTACGTCGGAGCACATGGCGCTCGCCATCCGCGTCGCGACACACGTCACCACGGTGCACGAGGTGGACCTCACGCGCGTGGCCCGCGTGCGCGCGAAGATGCGCGCCGAGTTCGAGGCCACCACCGGACAGAAGCTGAGCTTCCTGCCGTTCATCATCCACGCCGTGGTGGCAACGCTCAAGCGTCACCCCATCATGAACGCGGTGGTCAACGGCAGCGACATCATCTATCGCAAGCGCTACAACATCGGCATCGCGGTGGCGCTCGATCCCACCGGCCTCATCGTGCCGGTGATCAAGAACGCCGAGGACCTGTCGCTGTCGGGGCTCAGCAAGGCCGCCAACGACCTCGCGCTGCGCGCCCGCACCAAGCGGCTGAACCCCGCCGAAGTGCAGGACGCCACGTTCACGATCAGCAACTACGGCGTGTTCGGGTCCATCTTCGGCACGCCGATCATCCCGGTCGGGACCACGTCGATCCTGGGACTGGGCGCCATCGAGAAGCGGCCGAAGGTCATCACCGGGCCCGACGGGGAAGACACGATCGCGATTCGCACCTGCGCCTACTTCTCGTTCTCGTTCGACCACAAGGTGGTGGACGGCGCCGACGCAGACCGTTTCATGGCGGACCTGCGGAAGACGCTCGAGACGATTCCAGATCAGGGATTCTGACCGCACCAACCCCGGCCACGCGGCCGGCGCCCGACCACCCGAACGCCGAGCCCCCCAGATGCCCCGCGCGCTGAGCATGCACCGCACCGTCGTGCCACCTGGTGACCGCGTGAAGTTCCTCGAGCGCGTCAAGGCGCGCGAGGTGCACTACGCCGGCGCCGGATGCCAGTTCTGGGTCTTCGAGGAGGCGGCGCTGCCGGGCGCGTTCATCGAGTTCACCGAGGCGCCTGACATTCCCACGCTCAAGCAGGCGCACGCGAGCGCCGCCGAGCCGCCGCTCGATCCGGCGCGCATCTACGCGCAGGTGGACCTGTCGTAGTGGCCCCGGCGCCCGTCGTCCCGCCGACCGCCGTCCGGTCATGACGTCGCCCACATCGGCCGCGCCCGGCGCCGCGCTGCGCATCGATCTCCACGCCCACAGCACGGCGTCGGATGGCACGGCCTCGCCCACGCTGTTCGTGGAGACGGCGGCGCGCGCGGGTCTCACGGTAGTCGCGCTCACCGACCACGACACGGTCGACGGCGTCGCCGAAGCAATGGCGGCCGCCGGCCCGCTCGGCGTGCGCGTCGTGCCCGGGGTCGAACTCAGCGTCATGGACGGCAAGGACGAAGTCCACCTGCTCGGACTGCACCTCGCCGACGTGGGCGCCATCGCCGACGCGCTACACGAGTTCCGCGAGGGGCGCACCACGCGCGCCGTCGCGATGGTCGCGGCCCTGAACGCGCTCGGCATACCGGTGACGATGGAGCAGGTGCTCGCCGAGGCGGCGGGTGGGGCGGTGGGGCGCCCGCACGTGGCGCGCGCGATGATCGCGGGCGGCTTCGCGGCCGACTCGCGCGAAGTCTTCGACAAGTGGCTCGGCGCCGGCCGGCCCGCGTACGTGGAGAAGCCGCGCCTCGATGTCGCCGACGGCGTGGCGCTCATTCACCGGGCGGGCGGACTCGCGATCTGGGCCCATCCCGGCGATGACGGACGCCGCGCGCGCTTCGAGCGGCTCGTCGCGGCCGGCATTGACGGCGCGGAAGTGCGCCACCCTGGACACCACGCCGCCGACCAGGCGCGCATTGGCGCGCTCGTCGAGTTCTTCCATCTCGTCCCCAGTGGCGGCTCCGACTGGCACGGGGCCATGGCGGGGCCGCGCATGCTGGGGGCCGTGCAGGTGCCCTCCGAGTGGCTGGCGCGGCACGAGGAGCGGCTCGCGATGCGCCGCCGCGCCGTTCCGGTGCGCGAAGATTGAGCGCGCTTCGCGGCCGCGTTGCGCTCGTGACGGGCGCGGGACAGCGCGTGGGGCAGGCCATCGCCCTCGCGCTGGGCGCCGAGGGGATGCGCGTTGCGGTCCACCATCACGCGTCGGTGGAGGGGGCACGGCGCACGTCGGCGGCCCTGCGCGGGCTCGGGGTGGAGAACGCCACCTTCGCGGCCGACCTGCGCGCGACGGATACCCCCGACCGGCTCGTCGCCGACGTGGTGGCGCAGTTCGGGGCGCTCGACCTGCTCGTGAACTCGGCGGCGATCATGCGGCGCATCGCGCTCGACGCCGTGACGGCGGCCGAGTGGGACGAGACGTTTGCCATCAATGCGCGGGCGCCCTTCTTTCTGTCGCTCTCGGCGGCGCGCGCGATGGGCGCCGCCGGCGGCGCCATCGTGAACATCGCCGACCACCTCGCGCACGAGTCCTGGCCGATGCTGGTGCCGCACGCGGCGAGCAAGGGGGCGCTCGAGACGGTCACGCGCCAGCTCGCGGCGCAGCTGGCCCCGCGCGTTCGCGTGAATGCGGTGGTGCCCGGCGCCGTGCTGCCGCCCGATGGGTGGCCCGAGGCGGCGCGCCGTGCCTTCGAGGAGGCGACACCGCTGCGGCGCCTCGGCTCGCCTGACGACGTGGCGCAGGCCGTGGTCTACCTGGCCTCAGCGCCCTACGTGACGGGCCAGCTGCTCTTCGTGGACGGCGGACGGCACCTCGGCTGAGGGGCCTGCCCCCTACCAGCGCGCGTACGATTCGGTGAATCTTTCGGGAGCGACTGGGCCGCGCCGCGGCCCCATTCATCCAATCGGAACGACACGTGGCAACGCACGAATACGAAGTGATCATCATTGGCGCGGGCCCGGCTGGGCTCTGCGCCGGCATGTACGCCGGCCGTTCGATGCTCAAGACCGCCGTGCTCGAGCGGGGACTGCCGGGCGGCGAGCTGCTCAACACCGAGGTCATCGAGGACTACATCGGCTTTGAGCACATCCTCGGGTCGGAGCTCGCCGAGAAATTCCAGGCGCACGCCGTCAAGTTCGGCATGGACCTGCAGACCTTCGTGCGCGTCGAGAAGGTCACCAAGCAGCCCGACGGCACTTTTCTCGTGACCACCGAAGGCGGCGACAGCTACCACGCGCCCGCCGTCATCGTGACCGCCGGCGGCACGCCCGTGAAGCTCGGCGTGCCGGGCGAGCTCGAGTACGCCGGCAAGGGCGTGAGCTACTGCGCCATCTGCGACGGCGCCTTCTACAAGGGGCACACCATCATGGTGGTCGGCGGCGGCGACGCCGCGCTCGAGGAGGCCGATTTCCTCACGCGCTACGCGAGCAAGGTCTACCTTGTGCACCGGCGCGACGAGTTCCGCGCGTCCAAGATCGTGCAGAAGCGCGCGCTCGCGAACCCGAAGATCGAGCCCGTGTACGACACGGTCGTGGATGCCATTCACGGCGACGCGCAGGGGCTCATGACGCACGCGGCGATCCGCAACCTCAAGACCGGCGAGGTGCGTGACCTCGTCGCGACCGGCTGCTTCGTCTTCGTCGGGTTCAAGCCGAACACCGGCGTCATCGACGGACACTTCGAGCACGACAGCGCGGGCTACATCCTGACCGACGCGAACATGATGACCTCCATCGAGGGGCTGTTCGCGGCCGGCGACGTGCGCGTCCAGCTCACGCGGCAGGTGACGACGGCGGTGGGCGATGCCACCACGGCGGCGATCGCGGTGGAGAAGTACCTCACCGCGCGTCGCACCGGGCACCCGGTGCCGACGCCCATGCCGATGCTCGTCCGTTGATGTTCGTTCGCGCGGAGACGGTGGGCCCGTTCCAGGAGAACTGCTACCTCCTGGCCGACGCGGAGACGCGGGACGCGGTGCTCATCGATCCGGGCGACGAGGGGGCGCGGCTGATCGCCGCCCTGGAGGAGGGCGGGTTCACGTTGCGCGCGCTGTGGATCACGCACGCGCACATCGATCACGTCGGGGGCATCGCCGCGGTGAAGCGTCGCTGGGATGTGCCCGTCTATCTGCATCCGGCCGACCGCCCGCTCTACGATCGCGCCACCGAACAGGGACGGCACTACGGCCTGCGCATCGAGGCGCCGCCGGCGCCGGATCACGACCTCGCCGAGGGCGACGTCGTGACCGTGGGCCGCCTCTCGTTCAACGTCATCCACGTCCCCGGCCATGCGCCCGGGCACGTCGCGTTCGTCGGCCACGGCGTCGTCTTCGGCGGCGACTGCCTGTTCGCGGGCTCCATCGGTCGCACCGACCTTCCACTCTCCGATCCGCTGGCGATGCAGCAGTCGCTGGCGCGACTGGGCGCCCTCCCGCCGGAGACGGTCGTCTACGCCGGGCACGGCCCCGCCACGACCGTCGGCGAGGAGAATCGCACCAATCCGTTCCTCAATGGCGTGGCGCGCCTGATCTCACGGTGACCCGCCCACTCGCGGCGCTCGTCCTCGTGGCGCTCTGGTGCGGCGCGGCCCTGCTCACGGTCACCGTTGTGGCGCCCGGCGCCTTCGCCGTGCTTCCCACGCGGGCCCTGGCCGGCGAGATGGTGGGGCGCGTGCTCCCCGTCGTCTTTGCCGGCGCGATCATCGTCCCCGCGGCAGTGTTGGCGCTGGTTCCGGCGGCGCGGCGTTCGGCGCTCGCCGTGACGGCAGGATTCGCCGCCGCCGTGGCGGCGGGCGTGGCGCTCGGGGTGGTCAATCCGCGCATCGCGGCACTGCGCGCCGCGGCGGTGATGCCCATCGATCAACTCGCGCCGGCGGACCCCCGGCGCGCGATGTTCGGCCTGCTGCATGGCGTGTCCGTCGCGCTGCTTGGGCTTGCCATGCTCGCCCTCGTCGCGTTGCTTGTGCACCTTGCGCGTGCCGCTACCGAGCGCGCTCCGTCGTCCGAAGAGGCCCGATGACCCGTCGCCACACCGTTCCCCTCGCTCTCGCCGCGCTCGCCGCGGTCACCGTGGCGTGTGTCGATGCCACGAATCCTGTGGCGGTGCCCTACGGGTTCGTCACGTTCGTGGCGCAGCAATCGGGGAACGGCTTCACCGCCTCGCCCATCGGGACGTTCTTCAGCGCGAGCGGTCTGGGCGTCCCCTCGGCGATCGCCCCATGGGACTCCTGTCGGCTGCAGACGTACTCGCGGGCGACCGTGGGGCTGGGCGAGGTCTACCCCAACATCAGCGCCGGCACGGCCATTCAGCTCAAGGTCTCGGGGCGCACCGACTCGATCTTCCCGGCGTCGATCGGGGGCGAGATTCAGTACCAGTTGCGCACCGCGAGCATTCCGTACCTGCCCGGCGACACGGTCAGCGTGGTGATCCCGGGGCACGCCGACGGATTCCCGGCGATCACATTCAAGGCCAAGTCGGCCGAGGCGCTGGCGGTGACGGACTTCGGCACGCCGTCGGGCACGTCGCGGCTCGACCTGCGATGGAACGCGGGCCAGGACCTCAACTCCACCGTGGCCTTCTCGTTCCGCTACGGCGCGCTCAACGCCGACACCTTGAACACGCAGGTGTACTGCCAGTTCAGGGACGACGGGGCAGACTCGATTCCGTCCAAGTACATGGGCGCCTGGGCGCAGGCACGGATGAAGACCTGGGTGGCGACGAGAGTGCGCACCTATGTCGCCCCCGTGGCGCGGAACGGATACTTTGACTTCATCTCGACCTTCGACGTCCCCACGCCGCCGTCGCCCTAGTCACGCACTGGCATGGCTGCGCGGCACGTCGCGGATTCGGTACTTCCTGACCGCCGCTCCGGTTGGTAATCTCTCCGTATGCGCATTGACGATCGGCTCGGCTGGCGACGCGTCGGGCTCCGGGTCCGCGAGCCTCGCCATGGATAAGCTGCCGTTCATCGGTGCGATCCTGGCACGCCGTCGCCGTCGGCGCCGGGCCGACGCGGTGGTGGCACGCCTGTTCCGTGAGCCGCGCGAGGCCGACGTGCTCTGGCTCGCGGACGCGGCGACGAGCGGCGACGTGGATCATGCGCGCTGGGAGCTGCGCTACGCCCGCCGCGCGCTCGGGCTCATCGCCGCCGAGCGTGACGCGCTCGACGACCAGACCGCGTCGGACATTGCGACGGCCATCACCTCGGCCTTTACGATCGACCCGCACATCTCGCCCGACCGGCGCCCGCTCGCCGAGCGTCAGTTCAACGATCGCGTCACGACCTATCGCGAGGCGCTGCAGTCGCGCGGCGGGACCATCGGGCCGGCCGACAAGCTGGGGCGCATGCTCCTCGCCTTCGCCTCCGACTCGGCGCGGACCGCCGGCTCACCGCTCGCCCGCGCGATCGACCTGATGCACGGCTACCTCGTGGAGGCCGGCGAGGCGCTGCGTGAGGTGTACGGCGGCGCGCCGGAGCTGCCGGAGGATGTGAAGCCGTCGGAGACCAAGGTGGGAAGGTAGGTTGGCTTGGTGCAGGGGGCAGGGAACAGGGTGTGGTGCGGGGGGCGGGGACAGGGTGTGTTCTGGAAACGAAAAAGGGCGACGCCAATTGGCGCCGCCCTCTGTCGTATTCCGTCGTACTCTGTCGCACTCTGCCTCTGAGTGCCGAAGCCGGGACTCGAACCCGGACGGGCGTAAGCCCACTGCGCCCTGAACGCAGCGCGTCTACCAATTCCACCACTTCGGCAGGGAGCAGAAACGTATCCGGACCGACAGGGTGAATCAAGGCGTCGGACACCTCGACGCGCGCTTTTCGGGGAGTTGGCGCGCCCTTCGGAGACGGGAGCCACCCGCCGCTCGTCCTTTTCCGGGGAACCGCGCCGTCGGCGCGGGACCCTGCACGTCCCACGGTGTAAATTCCACCGACTGTCGCCTCCTTCGCTCCGCCGCCCGTGACCAAGCCGTCCCCCGACACCGAACTGATCGCCCGCAACAAGCGCGCGCGCCACGACTACGAGGTCCTCGAGACCTTCGAGGCGGGGCTCGTGCTGCAGGGCACCGAGGTCAAGTCGCTGCGCAACGGCAAGGCGAACCTCGGCGATGCGTACGGCATCGTGAAGGACGGCGAGCTCTGGCTCATCAACCTCCACATCGCGCCGTACGAGAAGGGCTCGGCCTGGAATCACGAGGCCACGCGCACCCGCAAGCTCCTGTTGCACGCGAGCGAGATCCGCCGCCTCATCGGCGCGGTGGAGCGCAAGGGACTCACCATCGTCCCGCTCGAAATGCGGTTCCGCCGCGGACGCGCCAAGGTGGTGATCGCGCTCGGGCGCGGCAAGAAGCTGCACGACAAGCGGGCCGACCTGAAGGAAAAGGACGCCAAGCGTGACGTCGCGCGCGCGCTGCGGAGCAGCCGATGATGCTGGCGCTCCTCGTCGCCGCTGCCATCGCGGGTCCGGTCGATTCGCTGCGCTTCGTCATCAGCGGCCGCGACTCGGCCATCCCGGTGCGTGCCGACGGGCAAGCCTCGTTCGTGATGGCCGAGGCGGCCGCCGGCGCGCTCGGTGGACGTGTGCAGCGCCTGCCGAACCATCGGTTCCTGGTCAGCATTGCCGGCGTGGCCTTCGAGCTGGCCGACCGGGTGCCCTTCGCGCTTTCGGACGGCAGACTGTACCCGCTCGTGGCCGCGGCACGTGAGCGCGACGGGCGCCTCGAGCTTCCGGTGCAACTCCTCACCGACATCGCCCCCCGCGCGGGCGCGCGCCTGCGCTGGGATGCGGTGCGCCAGCGGCTCACCCCAACTGCGCCGCCGCCGGTGGTCGCGATGCACCAGGCGCTGCTGCGTCCGCTCGAGG
>CAYQCP010000108.1:0-8057 GCA_964416005.1 uncultured Gemmatimonas sp. | reverse complement strand
AAAGTGGTACATGAGCTGGGTTCAGAACGTCGTGAGACAGTTCGGTCTGTATCCGCTGTGGGCGCTGGAGAGTTGAGGGGCGCGGACTCTAGTACGAGAGGACCGAGTCGGACGAACCGCTCGTGTCCCGGCTGTGTCGCCAGATGCAACGCCGGGTAGCGATGTTCGGTACAGATAACCGCTGAAAGCATCTAAGTGGGAAGCTGTCCCCAAGATGAACTCTCCCTGGTGCCTTGAGCACCCTGAAGGGCCGTCGGAGACTACGACGTCGATAGGTCGCCCGTGGAAGCGCAGCAATGCGTTACGAGCGTAGCGATCCTAATCGCCCGTGAGGCTTGACTACTCCCAATATCCTTCGCAAGAAGGACTATCTTCGCAAAGCATTCGCGACAACAACGCGAAAGCAGCGAGACCACACACCACGAACACGACCCCCTTCCATTGTCTCTAATTCGCTGGCGATCAGAGCGTCAGGGCCACACCCGTTCCCATTCCGAACACGGTCGTTAAGCCTGACAGCGCCGATGGTACTCCGCCCGAGAGGGCGCGGGAGAGTAGGCCATCGCCGGCACCTCATTGAACCCCCCAGTCGATTTCGATCGGCTGGGGGGTTCCGTGTTTTTTCCACCGATTCACTCGCAGTCAGCGCCGCTGCATCCGCCGCGCCGGCGGTGTGCTATCTCGTTTCATGACACCACCTTGTGACGTAGGTCACAGCCGCTGTCACTATTTGATAGTATTGACGCTCCCTGTGACAATCGTAGCTTTGTGTCGGTCAGAATAATCGCCAATCCGTCACCATTTGCCCCCTCGCCACGTGCTCCGACGCGCCCTGCCGTTTGCCGCGCTCGCCTCCGCTCTCGTGACCGCCGCGTGTCAGGATGCGGCGCGTGAGCTGCCGACCGCCAGCGCCGCTGAAGCCGCCACGCTGAGCCGGACGCCGCGACGCGCACTCGCGGGCAACGTGACGATCGCCGCCATTTCCATCGAAACGAGATACTGGCTGGGCACCTCGCCGCTCCCCGATGACCTGAGCGCCGCCGCCACATTTGCGGCGTTGCCCACCAACGTACCGGGCTACACCTATCCCGCCGTTTCGCTGCCGAATCTCGGCTCGACGCCGAGTGTGCTGCTCGATCCGATCACGGGCGACCAGATGGTCGTCTCCGGCGTGCGGCATCCGGGGTCGGCGAGCACGAACATCGCGACGCGCATCGCGATCTCCCTCACCTCGAACGGACCAAGCTCCATCGGCGTGCGCTTCGGCGTGGATTTCCTCGGCGGCCTGGTTTTGCTCGATGGCGTTCCGATTGCGTCGAACTGGACCGACCCCTCCTGGTACGGCTACTGGCTGTCCGACGAGCGGGCGAACAATGCGCCGGATCCCCTGTGGGTGACGAATCCATGGGGCGTCCTCGAGATCGTGCCGCTTGAGCTGTCCGCCGGCGCGCACGTGATCGAGATCATTGGGTTCGAGGACGGCAACGACTTCGGCACGGGCGGCCAGATCGACCTCGGCGCCGGCTACCAGGACATCGTCGGACCGGTCCCGCCGCGGAACCTCACGGTCGCGAAGACTGGCGGCGGCGTCGGCAGCGTGGCGTCGCTCCCCGCCGGCATCAGCTGCGGCGCCGATTGCGCCCAGGCGTACGACTACGGCACGACGGTGACGCTCACGGCCGCCGCCACACCCCCTTCGGTCTTCGCAGGCTGGAGCGGCGCGTGCAGCGGCACGTCCACGTCCTGCACGCTGACGATGGACGCGGACCGCGCCGTCACCGCGAAGTTCGTGGCCGTGCCCACGGTGTCGGCGATGACCATCGAGACACGCTACTGGCTGCGAAGCGGCCCGCAGCCGAGCGCTGCGACCGCGGCGGCGCTGTTCGCGGGGCTGCCCACGGATCGCGAGGGATACACCAACGTTCCGGTGCGGGTCGCGAGCATGGTCAGCAACCGGGCGCTGTTCAGCGCGCCCAACGTGGGGGCGGACCACGACCTGGCGACGCGCACGGAGTTCACGCTGAGCACCTCCAGCGTCACGTCACTCGCGCTGCGCGCCACGGTGGACTACGCGGCCGGAGGCGGCATCTGGCTCGACGGAACGCTGGTGACGGGGACCTTTGGAAGCGCACCCGGCGTCCTGTCGGCGACCCTGAACCTCTCGGCCGGCTCACACACGATTACCGTGTTGGGCTTTGAAGATTGTTGTGACGGAGCGCCGAGCCTCGAGTTCGATTACGGGACCGGGTGGGTGCAGGTGACGGCGCCGGTGCCGCCGCCGCAGACCCTGACGGTTACAGCGGGCGCCGCCGGCGGCCGTGTGACCTCAACCCCGGCCGGCATCGACTGCGGTACCTCGTGCAGCGCGAGCTTCGCGGCCGGTTCACAGGTGACGCTCTCCGTGACGGTCAACCCCGGGTACGTCTTCGCCGGGTGGAGCGGCGGCGGATGCTCCGGCACCGGCCCGACCTGCGTCGTGCGCATGAACTCGGCGCAGTTCGTGACGGCCAACCTGATCAAGAACACGCTCACCGTGACGCGCACCGGCACGGGCGGCGGCACCGTGGTGTCGTCGCCGGCGGGCATCAACTGTGGCGCGATCTGTGCCGCGGATTTCGCGTACGGCGCGGTGGTGACGCTGACGGCGACGCCGGATGGCACGTCGAACCTCGGCGCCTGGAGCGTCCCGGGCTGCACCGGAAACACCTGCACCGTGACGATGCAGGCGTCCCGAACGGTCACGATCAGTTTCGTGCGCCGCATGCATGTCCTGACGGTCACCAAGGCGGGCACGGGGAGTGGCACGGTGACGTCGGCGCCCGCCGGCATCAACTGTGGCACCAACTGCACCACGAGCTTTGCCGAGGGCTCGAGTGTGGTGCTGACGGCGGCGCCCGCGACGGGCTCGGTTTTCACGGGATGGAGCGGGGCATGCGCGGGCACGCTGCCGACGTGCACGGTGCCGATGGACGTGGCGAAGTCGGCGACGGCGAGTTTTGCGCTGCAGACGTTCGTGCTGTCGGTGACGAAGGCGGGCACGGGGTCGGGCGTCGTGAACGCGCCCTCCGCCGGCATCAACTGCGGCTCCCTGTGCACGGCGACCCTGAATTACGGCACGACCGTCACGCTCACCGCGACGGCCTCGGCGGGGTCGTATTTCGCCGGCTGGACCGGCGCGGGATGCTCCGGGACCGGGACGTGCACCGTGACGATGAGCCAGGCGCGCGCCGTCACGGCGACGTTCCAGCTGGGAAGCGCCGACACGACGCCGCCGGTGATCTCCTGCAAGGCGACGCCGGACGTGCTCTGGCCGGCGAACCACAAGATGGTCGACATCCGGGTGACGGTGTTGCTGAGCGATGCCGGGTCGGGGCCGGGCGGCTTCAAGCTGCTGTCCGTGACCAGCAACGAGCCGGATAACGCGCCCGCGGCTTCCTCGGACTCACGTCGCCGCGGCGATAGCGACGGCCGGTCGGGACGTGACGACGATGATGACGACGACAACGGTGACGGCGACACGGTCAACGATATCCAGGGGTGGCTGGTCGGGACGCCGGATGTGGCGGGCCAGCTGCGGGCGGAGCGCGCCGGCGGCGGCAGCGGGCGCACCTATACGCTGAGCTATCTTGGCAGCGATCTGGCCGGCAACAGCGCCACCGCGCGCTGCACGGTGCGCGTGCCGCACGACATGGACGATAAGAAGGACAAGAAGGACGACAAGAAGGACAAGGACGACCGGAAGCCGTAACGGTCGTGTGGACGTGGAGAGCGGGCGGTGCGACGGGATGTCGCGCCGCCCGCTACGTTTCAGGGGGAGGGCGTGAGGCACGCGACGGCCGTTCCCGCCCGACCTCTCCAATCGTCCATCCAAGATGACCCGAGCTGGAATCGTCACTGTCGCAGGGAAGCCGAACGCCGGCAAGAGCACGTTGCTCAACCGGCTGGTCGGCCAGCACCTGGCGATCACGAGCCCGAAGGCGCAGTCCACGCGCGACCGCATCGTGGGCCTGCGCACCGAGGGCGACGTGCAGATGGTGATCCTCGACACGCCGGGCCTGCTCGAGCCGAAGCATCATCTGCACCGCTCGATGCGCGGCGCCGCGCTCGCCGCACTGCGCGAGGCCGACCTGATCGTGCACCTGCTGGACGCGGTCACCGACGCGGTGGCGCCGCTCGCCGAAGTGGCGGGGCTCGATGCGCCGCCCAAGGCGCCTGTGCTGCTGGCGATCAACAAGAGCGACCTGATGAAGGCGTCGGCGCGCCGCGCGCTGGTCGCGGCGCACCCGGACGCCGTGATCATCTCGGCGCGCACCGGCGACGGCGTGCCGCGCCTGCTGGAGAAGATCGCGGCGCACCTGCCGGAGAGCCCGTTCCTGTATCCGGCGGACGACCTGTCCACGCAGCACCTGCGCTTTTTCGCGCGCGAGGCGGTGCGCGAGGCGGCGCTCGAGCAGCTCGACGAGGAGGTGCCGCACGCCGTGGCGTGCGAGATCGAGGAGTTCCGTGAGACGACCACGCCGGTGTACATTCGTGCGGTGCTGCACGTCGAGCGCGACAGCCAGAAGCGCATCCTGATCGGCAGCGGCGGGCAACGCATCAAGACAATTGGCACGTCGGCTCGCAAGCGGATTGAGACGCTCGTGGGCGGCGCGGTGTACCTCGACCTGCACGTGAAGGTGCTTCCCAACTGGCGGCGGAATCCGGCGGCGCTCGCGCGACTCGGATACACGCTGCCACCGGACGACAAGAAATGACGATTTCACCACAACTCCTGGCGATCCTGGTCTGCCCCAAGTGCAAGGGGGCATTGACGCACCGCGACGCGGAGCAGGCGCTGGATTGCCCCGCGTGCAAGCTGCGCTACCCGGTGCGCGACGACATTCCCGTGATGCTCGTCGATGAGGCGTCGCCGCTCTAGCCTGTGCGGCGCGCGGAGCGCCGCACGGCACGCGGTCGTGGGCGCGGTGCTGGCCGTTCTGGCCGCCGCGGGGCCGTTGCATGCGCAGGGCGGGCTCTCCACCGAGGGGGCGCTCTTTCTGCTCGTCCCCGTGGGTGCGCGCACCGTGGGCAGCGGACAGGCCACGGCGACGGCGGAGTGGGGGACGGAGTCGCTGTGGGGGAACCCGGCCGGCATCGCGCGCGCCGCGCGGCGCGAGGCGGCGCTGCACTACTCGCGCACTGTAGTCGCCAACGGCACGGTGCTCGCGCTGGTCTATCCGGCGGGCAAGGCGGGGGTGCTGGGCTTCGGCGCACAGCTCTATGACTACGGCGCCCAGGAACTCACTGACGTGGACGGCACCGTGGGCGAACTACTGCCGCGCTCGGTGGTGCTGGCGGCGACGTACGCAGCGACGCTCGGCACGTCCTTCCGCGCCGGCGTCACCTACAAGCGAGCGCAGTCGCGGCTGGACTGCACGGGTCCGTGCGGGTCGGTGGCGACGTTCAATGCGTCGACGAGCGGGCTCGACGCCGGCCTGCAGTACCAGTCGCTGCGCGGGGACAGCCTGTCGGCGGGGCTGATGCTGCGCCATCTGGGGCTCAAGCTGCAGGTCAATGACGAGGCGCAGTCCGATCCGCTGCCGACGCGCGTGCAGGTGGGCGTCGGCGCGCGCGTCCCCGCCGTGGCGAAGGCGCTGCCGGGCGCCGAGCTGCACTGGTCGGCCGAGCTGGTGAACCGCACCTCGCTGGACGACCCGGCGGTGCGACTTGGCGCGGAGCTCGGGCTGCAGAAGCAGCTCTTCCTGCGCGCCGGCTACGCCTCGGGAACGGGCGAGGCCACGGGCCCCGCCATCGGCCTCGGCTTTGTTCGCGGGGCGCTGAGCATCGACTTTGCGCGGGTCTTCGGCGGGTTCTCGTCCGATGCGGGCCAGCCGCCCACCTTTCTGACATTGCGGGTGAACTGGTGATGCGGCGCGCCGCGGTGCGGATCGGGCTGGTGCTCGCCGTGCTGGCGGTGTGCGCGCTGCCGGCCCTCGCGCAGCGGGAGTCGCTGTCGCGGGCGGGCGTGGCGCGGGCCGAGGTGGAGGTGGCCCCGCCGTTGGGAGTTGCGCAGCCGCTGGGCGGCGCACCGCTGGGGGCGGCGGAGCGGCGGCGGTGGGCGCCGGTGGCGTCGCTCATCCTCCCGGGCGCTGGGCAAGCCCTACTGGCGCAGGATCGGTTCGTCGCCTACCTCGCCCTTGAGGCCTGGTCGGTGCTCGAGTTCGCGAACCAGCGCACGGAAGCGCGGCGGCAGCGGAACCGGTACCGGGCGCTGGCGCGCGATGTCGCGCGGTCGCTCTACGGGCCGACCCATCCGGTGGGCACGTGGGAGTACTACGAGAACATGGAGAAGTACCTTGAGAGCGGGGTTTTTGACCGGCTCCCGGGGGGCGAGGTGGATCCGGACCTGGACGAGAGCACCTTCAACGGCTTCATCTGGCTGCAGGCGCGCACCACGTACTGGGTGGATCCCAACACGGCGCCGCCCGCCGCGAGCGCGGAGTATCGCCGGGCCATGAACTTCTACCTCGACCGCGCGGTGCGCCCCGAATACCGCTGGTCATGGCGGAACGCGCAGCTCGAGCAGGACCTCTACATCCGGACCATCCGCCGGAGCAACATGTCGGGGCGCGAGGCGCGCGCCGCGCTGGGCATTGCGCTGGCCAACCATCTGCTGTCGGCGGTGGACGCGGTGATCACGTTGCGCGTCGAGGGACTCGAGGGAGGCGATGGCCGCGGGTTCGCGGTGCGCGGGTCGCTGCCGATCCCCTGAGCGGACACGGAGTTGGCGCCCTCATGGACGGAAGTGCAAGTCGTGTTCTCGCTTGTGTTTGACACACCCAGCACCAGCGGGTACGTTACGATTTCCCGAGAGGAGTTGAGCGAAGCGCGTGTCGCACACGACGGCGGTTGTCTTTGCGCCAGACGGGCAAGCGGTGCCGGAGTCTATCCGGGCATGGCTTGAGCAGCATCGTCTGCCGACGGCGACGGTGGCGACGGCCGACGAGTTGATGTCGGCCGCGCTGCGGTCGCGGCCGCGTCTTGCAATCATTGATGCGCGCACGCACCCCGTGGCAGGGCTCAAGGGATGCCAGCGGCTCAAGGCCGATTCGTTCACCGGCATCGTTCCCGCGCTGGTGCTTGTGCGCAACGACGCCACCTCATTCGCTGCCGCCTTCGACGTGCTGGCCGACGAGGTGATTCGCGACGGAACGGACGTCGCCGAGGTGTCGCTGCGCGTCGCGGCGCTGCTGCGGCGGTCGGATCGCGACACGTACGTGCATCCGAGCACCCGCCTGCCCGGCGGCATCGAGATCGAGACGGAGATCGCGCGGCGCCTCGAGGGAGAGCATCTCTTCGCGGCCTGCTACGCCGACCTTGATCACTTCAAGGAATACAACGACCGATACAGCTACTACGACGGCGATCGCGTGATCCGCATCCTGTCGAAGATCCTGCACGACGTGGTGAAGGGGACGGTTTCGGAGCGCGGCTTCGTGGGGCACATCGGCGGCGACGACTTCCTGTTCGTCATCCCGGTGGAGGCGGTGCAGGAGGTCTGCAGCGAGATCGTCTCCGTCTTCGACGCGATCGTGCCGTACCAGTACTCCGAGCAGGACCGGCGCGCCGGCTATTATTTTGGGAAGGACCGGCGCGGCCAGCTGCACAAGGTGCCGTTGATGACGGTGTCCATCGGCGTCGTGACGAACGAGCGGCGCCACTTCACGCACCCGTCGCAGGTGAGCGAGCTGGCCACCGAAATGAAGAGCTATGCCAAGAGCCTGCCGGGCTCCGTGTTCACGATCGACCGTCGTGGCGACGTCGCCACGGATGATGACGAGCCGCGTGCCTCGGTGCACAACGCGGCGAGCGTGTTGGAGGAGAAGTGAACGTCTCGTGTCCTGAATGCCGGTCCGTCTTCCGCGTCGACCCGTCCAAGGTGCCGACGGTCGGGGTGCGCGCGCGCTGTTCGGTGTGCGGCGGCGTGATCACCATCGCGCCGCCGGCGGTGACCGCGGCGGCGCCCGATGCGGCGCGCACCGCGATGCCGCCGACGGCCGTGCGGCCGATGGCGCCGG
>CAYQCP010000107.1:0-8062 GCA_964416005.1 uncultured Gemmatimonas sp. | reverse complement strand
GCCGCGTGAACTCGACCGCGTGCGCGCCCACCCACGCGCGGCGTTCGTCCACCAGCACGGCGCCGTGCTCGGCGAGCGCCGGCTCCCACGCTGCCACCGCGTCGTTGCCGCGCCGGTGGCGCGTCGCGTCGCGCAGCGCGGCGTTGCGCCGCTCCAGCGCGGCGCGGTAGTGGCGCAGCGCGCGCAGGTACCGCGGCGATGTGAGGGCCAGCGTGATGTCGAGGAACCGCCGCCGCTCAGCGGGACCGTCGCTCACCAGCGTCACGTCGCGCGGGGCGAGCAGCACCGAGGGCAGCGCGCCGAGCGCGTCGGTGATGCGCGGCAGTTCGACGCCGTCGCGCGTGACCTTCTTGCGGCCGGCGCGGTCGGCGCCGGCCCCCAACTGCACGACGCCCTCGGGGCCGTGGACGGTGGCGTGCACGTGAAAGGCCGGCGCGTCGAAGCGCACGAGGTCGCGGTCGCGCGCGCCGCGCACCGACCGGAGCTGCTCCACGTACGCGAGCGCCTCGAGGAAGCTCGTCTTTCCCTGGCCGTTCTCGCCGACGATGGCGATGCCCTCGGCGGGCAGCACGACGTCGATGCGCGCGAGATTCCGAAAGTCACGCACGGCGAGCTCCGCAACGCGCGTGCGCGCGTCCGGCATCGGCTGCACGGCCGCCGCCGGCGCCGCCTCCATCCTATTCTCCGGTAAACTGCGCGGAGCGCTTGGCGAGGAACGCGGCCGTCCCCTCCGCCATGTCCTTCGTGGCGCCGAGCGTCCCGAATAGCCGCGCCTCGAGCGCCATGGCGTCGTCCGCCTGGCGGTCGAAGCCGTCGTTGACCGCCTCAATGGCGCGCGCGACGGCGACGGGTCCGTTCTTCGACACTTGCAGTGCGATGGAGCGCGCCACGTCGTGCAGCGTCGAGGCCGTGGCCACGACATCCACGAGCCCGATGCGGTACGCCTCGGCGGCGTCGATCTGCTCGCCAGTGAGGATCAGCTGGAGGGCGCGTCCCTTGCCCACGAGGCGCGGCAGGCGCTGCGTGCCGCCGTATCCCGGAATGAGCCCGAGCTTCACTTCCGGCAGCCCGAACTTGGCGTGCTCCGACGCCACGCGGATGTGGCAGGCGAGCGCGAGTTCGCATCCGCCGCCGAGCGCGAAGCCGTTGACGGCCGCGATCACCGGCTTGGGAAGGCGCTCGATGCGGCTGAAGATCGCCTGGCCCTGCGCGGAGAGCCGCTCGAGGCCGGCCGCATCATTGGCCGCGATCTCGGCGATGTCGGCCCCCGCCACAAAGCTCCGGCCCGCCCCCGTCACGATCACGGCGCCGACCAGGCGATCGGTCGCGAGCGCGGTGAAGAGGCCGTCAAGCTCCGCGAGCACCCGCGCGTTGAGCGCGTTCAGCTTGTCGGGGCGGGTGATGGTAACCGTGGCGATGCGGTCGACGACTTCAACGGTCAGGAATTCGTAGGGCATGGCGCGCACCAAATCTGGAGATAAGCAAAGCTACGAGGGGGGCGGGGAAGGGTACAGAGTGCGGTGCAGGGTGCAGGGAACAGGGTGTGGTGCGGGGGATAGGGGATGGGGGGTGGTGAAGGGCAAGGAGGCGTGTTGGTCTCGCACGCCTTGCCTCCTCGTCACTCCTCACCACACTCTTTCCTACAACCTCCGCACCACACCCCGCACCACACTCCACACTCTCCCTCCACACCACACCCTGTTCCCCGCACCCTGCACGTGATTCCGCGATCACTTCATTGGGATGCATCGTCCCGCGTCCTCCGCATTCTCGACCAGCGACTTCTGCCCGCCGAAGTCGTGGAGCGAGAGCTCCGCACGCTGGACGAGGTCGAGGATGCCATCCGCTCGCTCGCGGTGCGCGGCGCACCAGCCATCGGCGTCGCCGCGGCGCTGGGACTGGTGGCGTCCTTCGCGCGCGAGGTCGCCCCATCGCGCGAGGCGCTGCTCGCGGCCATGGAGCGCCTCGCGCGTGCGCGCCCGACGGCGGTGAACCTGCCGTGGGCGATGGCGCGGCTGCGGCGCGCGGTGGAGTCGGCGCCGGTCGAATCGGCGCCGCTCGACGCGCTCGCCGTCGAGGCGGAGCGCATCCGCGCCGAGGACGAGGCGATGTGTGATGCGATTGGCGGGCACGGCGCCGCGCTGCTCGCCGATGGCGCGCGCGTGCTGACCCACTGCAACGCCGGGGCGCTGGCGACGGCGGGGATCGGCACGGCGCTGGCTCCGGTGTACACGGCGCTGGGGGCGGGGCGGCGCGTCGAGGTCATCGCCTGCGAGACGCGCCCGCTGCTGCAGGGCAGCCGCATCACCGCGTGGGAGCTGGCGCAGGCCGGTGTCCCGGTGACGGTCTGCACCGACGGCATGGCGGCCTCGCTCATGCGCGCCGGGCGCGTGGACGTCGTGCTCGTCGGCGCCGACCGCATCGCCGCCAACGGCGACGTCGCCAACAAGATTGGCACGTACGCACTGGCCATCGCGGCGTCGCATCATGGCGTGCCGTTCTACGTGGCGGCGCCGTCGTCGACGATTGACCCGGAGGCGCCGGACGGCAGCGCCATTCGCATCGAGCAGCGGGCCGCCGACGAGGTGCGCCGGCTCGGCGACCGTCAGCTCGCGCCGCCGAATGTTGCGGTGCACAACCCGGCCTTCGACATCACCCCCGCCGCACTCATCTCGGCTATCGTTACTGATGGCGGGATCGTGCGGCCGCCGTACCAGTTCACGCGGTGAGGGAGCCATGAACCTGACGCTTGCCTTTCTCCTGTTCACCGGCGGTGCGCCGCGCGGCAACAACGACGCGTGGTTCGGCCGGGACAAGGTGCTGCACTTCGTGGGGTCGGCCGTGATTCAGGGGGCGGCGTACTCGCTCTTTCGCCAGGACGCGCGCTACACCGTGGCGGCGCAGCGCGCGTCGCTGGTGACGGTCGCCGTGGGCGTCGGCAAGGAGCTGTACGACCTGCGCCACCCGGCGCGCCACCGCGCCAGCTGGCGCGACCTCGCGTGGGACGGCGTGGGAGGCACGGCCGCCACGGTGGTCGCGAAACAGACGGACCGCTGACCGCCGCCCGTTTGCTTTCCCAACGCGCGCAGGCAAATTCGGAACACCTCTTCCCGCCGGAATGACCGACACCGACACGCAGGCTCCGGACTACACGAAGCGCCGCAGCAACTTCGTCCTTCGCGCGCTGATCGACGAGATGCTGGACCAGGTGCGGGCCCTCGATCGGCGCTCGGCCACGATGAACGCGGAGGAGCGCGCGCAGGCCGAGCAGGAGCTCGATGCGCTCATGGCGCGCGTCCGTCGCGCCGCCATGAAGGGACCCGCCGCCTGATCCAGCTCGGCGATCTGTCGCTCTGGCTCGCGCTCCTGATGGCGGCGTGGGGAACGGTGCTTGGCTTTTCGGGCGCGCTCACGGGGCGCGCCGACCTTTCCGCCAGTGGTGAGCGCGGGGTGCACGCCGCCACGGTGTTTGCGGCACTGTCCATCGCGGGTCTGGTGTGGGCGCTCGCGGTGGGTGACCTCACCTACCGATACGTCGCGACCTGGACGTCCTATGCCACGCCGCTGCCGTATCGCGTCGGCGCCATGTGGGCGGGGCCGTCGGGTGCGCTGCTGCTCTGGGCGGTGGCGCTCGGTGCGGGATCGGCGCTCGCGTCCGTGACGCTGCGGCGCGGCAGCGTGCTGCGCGCCTGGACGTCTGCACTGCTGGCGCTGCTGCTCCTCGCCGTGCTCGCGATGGCGTGCTTCGACACGAATCCCTTCCTGCGGCTGCCGTTCCCGCCCGACGACGGACGCGGACTCGCACTCGAGTGGCTGCGGCCGGTGGTGCTGGCGCAGGTGCCACTCGGCTACGCGGCGATGGCGCTCGTCGCCGTCCCCTCCGTCCTGACCGTGATGGGCGCGATGGGCAGGGCGCCGTGGCGCGCGGCGACCCAGCGCTGGGCGCTGGCGTGCTGGGGGCTGCTGGGCGCGGCGATGCTCCTCGACTGGCGCCGGCGCTACGGTGACACGGCGTGGGCGGACGACTGGCGATGGGCACCGGTGCACGCGGGCACGGCCTTCGCGTGGGCGGGGGCGTCGCTGCTGGTGCTCGTCTCCGGCCGGCGCTGGCGCACCGACGCCTCCATTTTCGCGGGCTTCGCCGCCTTCACGCTCGCGCTCGTCGGGCTGACGCTGCAGCGTGCGCACGGCTGGGAGGGTGTGCACGAGTTTGCGACGTCGGCGATCGGGCGTGCCGCCGCCTGGCTCGCCCTTGCCTCCCTCGTCGCTGTCGCCGTGGATGCGCTGCGCAGCGTGCGCGGCGCCGCCGGCGTCTTTGCGCTCGCGCAGCGCGTGATGCATGGCGCCTCGCTCGTGGTCGCAGCGGCGCTGCTCGCGGCGGGCTTCGCGCGCGGCAGCGACGTCGCGGTGCGCGAAGGGGAGCGCGTGGCCACCGCCGACCGCTTCGGCACGTCGTGGACGCTCTCGCTCGAGGGCATCTCGACGGTGGGACGCGTGAATGTCATCTCCAACGTGGTGGCCGTGCGCGGCGCCGTAAACGGACGCGCGCGTGCGTACGTGACGGCCGAGGTGCGGTCCTTGTTCAGGGGCGCGTCGTCGGCGCCTGCCGACCAGCTGCAGCTCGCGGGCATCTCCGCCGGACTCGTGCAGGACCTGCGCGTGGACGTGCGCGAGGCCAACACCGCCGACGCCGTCCTTACGGTGCACTTCGTTCCCGCCGCGAGCTGGATCTGGCTGGCCGGCGCGCTGGCGGTGCTGGGCGCGCTCGTGGCAGCGCTCGCGCCGACGCGCCGCGAGCCGGAGGAGCCAGTGGGCGTCCCGGCGATGCCGGATGTGCCGCTCGCGCCGGATGCTGCGGGCGCGGAGAGGCCCACCGCCGTCGCGGAGGCCACGTGAACGCGCCCCTGCTCATTGGCGTGGCGCTCGGCGCACTCGCCGCGGCGTACGTGCTCTGGCCGCTGCTGCGGCCGCCGCAACGCTAGCGTCGCGCAACCCGCGCTGCGCGTCGGCGCCGGGTTGCCGGGACGGCCGTCAGGCCGCGGAGGCGCGGTCCTCGCGCAGGACGCGGGAGAAGCAGTGCTTCTCGGCCATCTCCACCTCGGTGCGGTCAATGCGCGTGTAGCGCAGCACCTTCTCCGGGAACTCGTCGAGCTTCTCCTTCAGGAAGCCGCACGACTCGAAGATCTTCTCGGAGAACGACGTGGCGAAGATCTCGTCGTAGCCGCGGCGCCGCGCGAGCTCGGTGATCTCCTCGATGAGCATCACGCCGTAGCCGCGGCCGCGCGCCGACGGGTGCACGGCGAGCCCCACGAGCTCGACCAGCGACGGCGAGTACTCGTCGAGCGCCACGCAGCCGACCACCTTGCCCGTCTCGCCGCGGATCACGAGGTAGTCGGACAGGTGCTCCTCGACGAACTGCTTGGTGCGGCGCAGCGTCTTGCCCTCGGGGGCAAACATGTTGTTGAGCGCGGCGATCGCCGCGATGTCGCGCTCGGTGGGACGGCTGATCATCCGCGCTCCGTGGCCTCAAGGCGCCGCAGCGCCACTCGAATGGGAATCACCGTGCAGGCCACGCACACCAGCATCGCCGCGCCGAACCCGAGCACCATCTCCGCCGGGCTGGCCTCCGTGTTGAAGGCGCGGGCCGCAAGATAACCATACACCGGCCGCGCCTCGAGGATGATGGTGGCGCCGATCATGCCGATCGACGCCATCATGAACAGCAGGCCGCCGAACGACGTCGGGATCTGCGCGGCATTCTCCGTCTCGTACTGCGGGAACATCGTCCCGAAGCCGATGGCGAGCCCGGCGATGGCGAAGGTCATGAACGTGATCGTCAGGACCGACACCAGGAACATGAAGACGGAGACCTGCAGCAGGTAGTCGGTCACGCCCACGATGCCGAGGGCGAGCACGAGCAGCGGCAGCGTGCCGACCCAGAACTTGGCCCACAGCAGGTCGCGCATGGCCAGCGGGCTCGAGCGCAGCAGCCAGAGCGTGCGCCCCTCGAGCGAGACGCCGGGGAAGATGAAGCGCGCCGCGATCGACGCGAGCACGAAGCCGGCCAGCACGAGGTTGAGGAACGGCACCACGTTGATCAGGAAGAACGTGATCCCTTCGCCCCGGAGCGGCAGGTACTTGATGTTGAAGACGTACACGACGACGAGCACGGCGAGCAGGATGAGCTGGCTCCACTGCGTCGTGTCGCGGAAGAAGAGGCGCAGCTCCTTCATCACCAGCTCGCGCTTCAGCGTGCCGGCGGGCGCCAGCACCCGCATCGCGAACCGCTGCAGCAGGCCGGCGTGCGCCCAGCGCTCGGCGCTCTCCTGCGCCTTGCTGAAGCCCGCGGCGTACAGCGCGCGGTGCAGCAGCGCGCCGAGCACGACCAGCGCCGCGGCCGTGGACCAGAGCATGTACATCGAGAGCCAGTCGGGCCGGTCGGCGAGATAGCCCATCACCGACTTCTGGAACCATTCGCTGGGGAGCAGTGGCGACGTCGGGCCGCGCAGCACCGCGATGAAGTCGACGAGCGACCGGAAGCCCTCGGGGCGGGCCAGCTTCTCCGGGCGCACGAGGCGGAAGAGCAGGACGATGCCGCCCGCCGTGAGCACGGCGATGACGCTCAGGATGTCGCGCGTGCGCCGCGCCGGGAAGATGTTGACGAGCAGCAGCGTCGTGGCGCTCCCCAGCACCGAGGGAATGACCAGGAACGGCACGATCGTGAAGACGATGAACAGGCCGAAGCCCCACCCGCCGTCGTACGCAATGCCGTACGCGGTGAACATCGGGATCGCCATCAGCACGACCATCCAGCTCGAGAAGATCGTCGTCTCCGAGAGCTTGGCCGCATACACCCGCAGCCAGTCCACGGGCGCCGAGACCAGCAGGTCGAGGTCCTTGGCGAGGAAGAACGACGAGAGCGCCGTGATGATGTTCGACAGCAGCAGCAGCGAGAAGAAGCTCACCAGCATCAGGCCGAGCAGCTTGCCGGCGAGCAGCTCGCCGATCTCGGGCACGCCCTTGAAGTAGTTCAGCAGGCGATAGAGCAGGCCGAAGATGAAGCCCCAGAACAGCAGCCCGACCACGGCGAGGATCGTGTAGCGCGCCCCCCGGCCGCGCTCGCCGGCCAGCGCGCGGGCGCGCGCCGTGAGCACCTTGGGCATCAGGATCCACAGCAGCGGCGCGTCCGGCTTGGCCACCGTCGTGAACGGCACCTGCGGTGCGTCCGGCGAGTGCGGGGGATACTGCGTCATCTCCCGTCTCCCGTCACCCGTCTCCCGTCTGTCCCTCTACGCATCAAGCACATCCATGAGATTCCGTGCCGCATTCTCGCCCGTGAGCCGCAGGAAGACCTCCTCCAGCCCGCTGCCGCCGTAGGTCGCCGACGTGCGCAGCTCCTCCATCGTGCCGAGCGCGTGCATGCGGCCGTTCACGATGATGCCAATGCGGTCGCACAGCGACTCGGCCGTCGCCAGCGTGTGCGTGCTCATCATGATCGTGTGGCCGCGCGCCGCGTACTCGCGGAACAGGTCGCGCAGGATCTTGATCGCCTTGGGGTCGAGGCCGACGTGCGGCTCGTCCACCACGATCACCTCGGGGCGGTGCACGAACGCGCTCGCGATGATCAGCTTCTGCCGCATGCCGTGGCTGTAGCTCTCCACCAGCTCGTCGCGCCACTCCTCGAGGTCGAACAGCGCGAGCAGTTCGCGCGCGCGGTGCTCCACGTGCGGCCCATGCTGGTCGTACAGGCCGGCGACGAAGCGCAGGAACTCGCCGCCCGTGAGCTTCTCGTAGATGAAGGGCCGGTCCGGAATGAAGCCGAGCTTCGCCTTGGCCGCGATAGGGTCCACCGCGAGATCCACGCCGCCGATCTCCACACGTCCCGCCGTCGGCTTCAGGATGCCGGCGATCATGCGCAGCGTCGTCGTCTTGCCGGCCCCATTGGGGCCGAGGAAGCCGAACAGCTCACCCTGCGGTACGTGCAGGTCGAGCCCGTCAACCGCGACGAACGAGCCGTAGTGCTTGGCGAGGCCTGTCAGACGGATCATTGGGACAGATGGCA
>CAYQCP010000106.1:0-8096 GCA_964416005.1 uncultured Gemmatimonas sp. | reverse complement strand
CCGTCCCTACGTCCCTCGCTTGGTAGGCGGCAGCCACCGTCTCAACTCCCCCGACAGCGTCCTCATGGAGGCCGCAACCTCCTCCTCCCCGTTCCGCGCCGAGAACAGCTCATCCGTTATCTGGAGCGCCGCCAGGATGGCCGCCTTGTGCGATTCCACCACCGAGGCGCTTTCCAGCACTTCCCGGATCTTCGCGTCCACGTACGCCGCCACCCGGCGGGTGTGCTCGGGGGGCGAATCGGACCGGATGGTGTAGTCCTCCCCGCAGATCGTCACGCGGGTGCTGTGCTTGATGCTGCTCATGATTCGCCCTCCAGCACGTGCTGCTGCCGCAGGAAGCGCACTTGGTCGAGCATCTTGACCGTCTGCGCCTCGGCCTCGGCCAGTCGCTCGCGGAGCCGGGCGTTCTCGGCTTCCAACTGCGCCACGCGCTCCTCGGCGACGAGCGGCGAACCGCCCGGGACGCCGGTGGCGATGGCCTTGAGGCGCTGCTCCGCCTGCAAGGCGCGCTTGCGGAAGCCGCTCAGTTCCTCGCCGACCTGATAGATGAGGAACTGAAGCTCTTCGAAGGCCGCGAGATCAGGCCGTGCGGGGTTTGACACCGAGCTGGTTCTCCAGGGACTTGAGCAGTTGCGACCGGCGCCCGTCGATCTCCTTGTCGCGTAGAGTGCGTTCCGGATGCCGGAAGGTCAATCGCCACGCGAGCGAGCGCATGCCCTCGGGCACGCCCGCGCCGCGGAACTCGTCGAACAGCGCCAGCGACTCCAGCATGTCACCGCCGCTCGTGCGCAGCACGCGCTCCACCTCGGCGGCGCTCAAGGCGTCGGGGACCAGCAGCGCCAGGTCGAACGTGGCGGCCGGGGTGGTGGGCAGCGGCGTGTAGCGCACCGCCGGCGCCGGCGGCGCGATCGCCGGACGCACACCGGCGTGCACCGACTCGCCCGGCTTCGCCACGTAAGCCACCGGCATTGCGCCCAGGGTCAGCTCGATGCCGAACGCGGCAGACGCCCAGATCGGCGCGTCGAGCGCGACACGCGACACCGTACCCGCGGCACGCGCATCCACCGTGATCGTCCAGAGTGCGGGATCTACCGCCGGCTCGATGGCGATGGCCGCGCCGGGGAACGCTGCGCGCGCCACTCGCTCAGCAAGTCCCTTCGCATCCCACGCATCAATCACCGGTGAGGAAGCGTCGGCGAAGTGATGCGGCTGTCGGGCGCCCATGAGGAGGATGCCGACGCGAACTTCTTCCGCAATCCCCCGTCCCTCCGCACCTCGCCCTGTTCCCTGCCCCCTGCCCCCAAAAACGGATCCCACCTCAAACAGCCGGATGTCGCCGTGCATGCGCGTCAGGTTGTACTCCGCACGCCGTACCAAGGACTCCAGCACCGACACCCGCAGGTGCGGCTCGTCCTCGGCCAGCGGATTCGTCACCCGCCAGTGCGTCGCGTCGTCGCCCTTCACGAACGGCATCGGCCGCACCTCGGCAAGCCCCGCCGCCACCAGTGCATCGCGCACGCGACGACCGGTGATGTACAGCGGATGATCCGGCACCGTCGTCGGACGGTACGCTTCAATCGTGTCCGGCAGTTTGTCGTAACCGTGCAGGCGCGCGACTTCCTCGATGAGGTCCACCTCGCGCGTCACATCGTGGCGCCACGACGGCGGCGTGACGGAGAAGACCACGTCCTCGCCTCTCCATCCCTTTTCAACACCCTCCCCCTCGCCAAGCCGCACCACACGGAATCCCACGCTCGACAGGTACCGCGTGACCTCCGCCTCGGTGATCGGCGCGCCGAGCACCGCCTGCACGCGCGCCGGCCGCAGTCCCACTGCGGCGCGCGGCGCCGGCCCCGCCCCGACCGCCATGATGCTGCCGTCGAGCTGTCCGCCGGCGACGGCGACGATCATCCCGATCGCCGCGCGCATGGCGTCCACCAGTCCGTTGGGGTCGATGCCGCGCTCGAACCGGTAGCTCGCGTCCGTGGAAAGCCCGAGCGCGCGACGCGTCCTGCGCGTGCGCTTCGGGTCGAAGTACGCCACCTCGAGGAACAGGTCGGTCGTCGTGGCCGTCACTTCGGATTCCTGCCCGCCCATCACCCCCGCCACCGCGACGCTGCGCGCTGCGTCGGCGATCATCGTCATCTCAGGCGTGAGCGCGCGCTCCACGCCGTCGAGCGTCTTCATCCTCTCGCCCGCACGCGCGCGGCGGATCACGACCGTCTGCTCGGCGAGCGTCGCCAGGTCGAAGGCATGCATCGGGTGGCCAAGCCCGTGGAGAATGGCGTTGGTCACGTCCACCACGTTGTTGATGGAGCGCACACCCGCCGCTTCCACGCGCTCGCGCAACCAGGCCGGGCTCGGCGCCACGGTGACGCCGCGGACGACCGCGCCGAGGTACTGCGGGCAGCCCTCCGCGTCCTCGAGCCGCACCGTCGCCCCGCCGCTCGACGCCGTCTTGGCATCGCGCACCACGGCCACCGTCGGCGCGGCGTGCGGGCCGTCAGTTCCCTGCATCGGCACACCGGTCAGCGCGCTGAGTTCTCGGGCCACGCCAAGGTGCGACAGCAGGTCCGGCCGGTTCGGCAGCACGTCGAGCACCAGCCGCACGTCGCCGAGCGGCAGCACGTCGAGCAGCGGCGTTCCCGGCGCGGCGTCGGTGGTGAGTTCCAGGATGCCCGCGTGGTCTTCGCCCAGCCCGAGTTCGGCCGCCGAGCAGAGCATGCCGTTGGAGGTGAAGCCGCGGATCTTCTTCTTCTCGATCTTGAAGCCCGCCGGCATCAGCGTGCCGGTGCGCGCGAACGGGTAGACCGCGCCCGCCGCCACGTTCGGCGCGCCGCAGACCACCTCGAGCAGCGTCCCCGATCCGTCGTCCACCTTGTTGAACGACAGCTTCGTGTCGGGGACCTTCTCCGTCTCGATGACGCGCGCCACCACGAACGGCGCGAGGTCGGCGCGCAGGCGCTCGAACCCCTCGACGGTCGCAACATGCGCCGTGAGCAGGTCGCGCACCTGCTCCGCCGAGAGCGTGTGCGGAACGAAGGCCTTCAGCCATTCATGCGAGAGGTTCATCGGGCGAACTGCTCCAGGAAGCGGACATCCGAGTCATACAGGATGCGGATGTCGGGAATGCCATGTCGGGCCAGCGCAGTGCGCGCCGGCCCCATGCCGAACGCCCACCCCGTGTACCGCTCGCTGTCGAGGCCGGCGTTCTCGAGCACGGCGGGATGCACCATGCCCGAGCCGAGGATCTCCACCCAGCCGCTCTCCTTGCAGACCGCGCACCCTGCCCCCCTGCACACCCCGCAACGCACGTCCATCTCCGCCGACGGTTCCGTGAACGGAAAGTACGACGGGCGGAAGCGGGTCTTCGTCTCGCCGAAGAAGCGGTTGGCAAAACGGGTGAGCGTCGCCTTCAGGTCGGCGAAGGTGATGCCCTCGTCCACGACCAGCCCTTCGATCTGCGAGAACATCGGCGCGTGCGACGCATCGAACGGGTCAGCGCGATAGACGTTGCCCGGCGCGAGAATGCGGATCGGCGGCGGATACTGCTGCAGCGTGCGCACCTGCACCGGCGAGGTGTGCGTGCGCAGCACCATGTCGTCGAGGTAGAGCGTGTCGTGCAGGTCCATCGCCGGGTGGTCGGCCGGGAAGTTGAGCGCGCCGAAGTTGTACCAGGCGTGCTCCGCCTCGGGGCCGAGGGCGATGGTGAAGCCCAGTTCGCGGAAGATCTCGACGACCTCGTCGATGACGAGCGACACCGGGTGCACCGTCCCCTGCCAGGTGGTGCGTCCCGGCATGGTGCGGTCAATGGCGGGGCCCTGCTGCTGCGCACGCGCGAGTTCGGCGTGGCGCGCGTCGAGGAGCGCCTCGAGTTCCTGCTTGACCGTGTTGGCCAGCTGGCCCGCCTCGCGGCGATCCTCCTTGGGGAGCGTGCCGAGCGCCGTCATCAGTTCGGACAGGCGCCCGCTCGTGCGTCCCACCAGGTGGTTGCGCGCCTCGGTCCACGCATCGAGCGTGGCGGCAGCCGCCACCTGGGCGGGGCCGTCGGCGCGGAGCGCTTCAGCGGCGGACTTGAACTCGTCGAGTGTCATGTTGGGGCGGATGGCGGATGGCAGACGGCGACCGTCAGGTGGGGAAATCTAGTGCAATCTCGCGCGGGAACGAGGGAGCTCGGCGCGCGCGCAGAGCCGGGGGTATGGTCCGGCGAAATTGTCGGGCCTGAAATGGGGAGTTCGGTGCGCGCGCGCCGGGCCGAGGGTCTGGCCCGGCGAAATTGTCGGGCCTGAACGGGGGCGCTTCGCGCCCCGTCGATGAAGCCCTCCGATATTCGCCGGACCACACCCCCGGCCCTGCGCGCCCAGCTTCTGCGACGCGGCAGGACCGAACCACGCGCGCCGCACCCCCCGATCGCACCACGCGCGCCGCGGCGCCTGCCGCGCGCTTCGCTCCCAAAGCCAGCCGCGCGCCGCGCCGGCGTGGTCTGTTCGCGAATACTTGAGGGACATAGAGGCGCGCGCAGCGCGCCAGTCAGGCCCGAAAATTGAGCGACACAGACTCCGCCGGTGCGGCGCGCGCGAGCGAACCCGGAACGAACGCGCGGGACGATCGTTGCGAGATCGGCGCACCCGCGCCATGGTATGCTCCGGCGGCGGGGCGCTGCGCGCGCGGCAGGCACCCGCGTTGGCGAAACACCCTTCCAGAAGACTCTCATGAACTACACAGCGGCCCATCTCGCGGCACTGCTCGATGGCGAGGTCATCGGCGACGGCACCGTCGCGCTCAGCGGCTTCAGTTCCGCCGACCGGGCCAGCCCTGGCGACCTGACCTTCGCCGAGAAGGACGCCCACTTCGCCGCGGCGGACGCCAGCGCCGCCTTGGCCCTCCTGGTCTCGGGCGCCTTCACCTCGAACCGCAAGGTCCTTATCCGCGTCAAGAACGCGCGGCTGGCGGCGGCCCGGGTGCTCCCACTGTTCTTCCCGCCGGAGGAGTACCCTGCCGGCGTGCACCCCAGCGCGGTGGTCGCGCCAACCGCCCGCGTCGATGCCACGGCGCACATCGGTCCCGCCTGCGTCATCGGCGAGGGCGTGACGATCGGCGCCCGCACCGCCCTGCTCGGCGGCAACCACATCGGGCGCGACTGCCAGCTCGGCGACGATGTGCGGCTCCACCCGCACGTCGTGCTCTACGAGCGCACCCGCGTCGGCGACCGCGTCTCCATCCACGGCGGCACCGTCATCGGGTCGGACGGCTATGGCTACGTCTTCGACCAGGGCCGCCACCGCAAGGTGCTCCAGGTCGGCAACGTGACCATTGGCGACGACGTGGAGATCGGCGCCAACTGCGCCATCGACCGCGCGGCGCTCGGCTCCACCGTGATCGGCAGCGGGACCAAGATCGACAACCTCGTGCACATCGCGCACAACGTGGTGTTCGGCGAGCATTGCCTCATCATGGGCCAGTGCGGCTTTGCCGGAAGCACGCAGTTCGGCAACTACTGCGTGATCGCGTCCCAGTCCGGCGTGACCGGTCATCTCAAGATTGGGCATCAGGTCACCGTCGGCGGCAAGTCCGGAGTCACGCGCGATCTTGCCGACGGACAGACGGTGCTCGGCTATCCCGCCGTCCCCGACAGGCAGGCCAAGCGGCAGTGGATCGGGCTGCAGCAGCTGCCGGACCTCATCGTGCGGATGCGGCAGCTTGAGAAACAGCTGGAAGCCGTCACGGCGAAGCTCGGGTGAGCGCCGGCAACATGGCCCGCGCCGCCGGGCAGCACGGGGTCGAGACGGCTCTCGAGAGCGCCGCGCAGCGCGGCGCTGCAGGCACGTCCCGCGCGCCGGGCGGCAGCAGGACCGTCGCCCATCCATCACGTGACGTCACGCAGTACGCCTTGTTTGCGCCAGTCCACCGCTGCATACTGACGATACGATGGAGGGGACGCACGGTGCCCGCGTCCCCTATCGAACGCATGCGCGCGGAAGCCCTCGGCCGAACGCGATGTCGGCCGAGGGTCTCTGAACACCGCAGCTGCGGCGGCGCTGTTACCCCGAGAAGAGGAGGCCAACGTGCCCACCCGTGCTCGTGCGTGGATGGTGGCGATCGCCGCTGGCAGTGGGCTGTTGCTCTGCGGCAGCGACTCGGCGCGCGCGCAGCAGCCCGGGCAGCCGCAGCCCATTTCGCTCGATTCGCTGCTCAGCACCACCATCAGCGCCGCATCCAAGTACGCGCAGCGGAGTGCGGCGGCTCCGGCGTCGGTGACGATTCTCTCCTCGGAAGACCTCGCGCGTTTCGGCTTCCGGACCCTGCAGGATGTCTTCGAGAACGTTCGCGGCTTCTACGTGAGCAACGATCGGAATTACCCGTATCTCGGCACGCGCGGCTTCAGTCGACCGTCGGACTACAACAACCGCATCCTGTTGCTGGTGGACGGCCACTCGATGAATGAGCAGGTCTGGGGCGGTGTCGCCGTCGGCAGCGACCTCCCGCTCAACCTGGACGCGATCGAGCGCATCGAGATTGTGCGCGGTCCCGGTTCCGCTCTCTACGGCACCAACGCGATGTTCGCCGTCATCAACATCGTCACGCGCACGGTCGCCACGCTGGACGGCCTGATCGTCGGCGCCCGCATGGGCTCGGAGGGACTGCGCGACGGCACCATCGCGGCCGGACGCACGCTGGGCAAGTCGAGTTCCCTCACGCTTTCGGGCCTCGTCAGCTGGCTCGACGGCGCGGACCGCTATTATCCCGAGTACGACACGCCCGAGACAAACGCGGGAGTGGCGCGCGACCTGGACTGGGAAAGGTCATCGAGCGGGCTTGCCTCGCTGAAGGTCCGCGATGTGGACCTGCGCGTGGGATTCTACTCGCGCTCGAAGGGAATCCCGACCGGGGCGTACGGGTCGGCGTTCAACGACCCACGCACGATGACCATGGATGAGAACTTCTGGGGCGACGTGACGGCGATGCGCGAGGTCAGCGGCCGCCTGCGCCTGACCGGCCGCCTCTTCGCCGACCGCTACCGCTACCGCGGCGTCTTCCCGGCCGATACCGGGCCGGCCTACACCGACGGCGGCGGCAGCGCCGATGTCGGCGGCGAGGGCATCGCCGTATGGGACCTGACCTCGCGGCATCGGCTGACGATCGGCGCCGAGGCCAGGCACGTGACGCTCGCCGAATACCACGAGCATACGCCTGGCGTGGAGGACACCCACGACAACAAGCCGACGAGCACGACCGCCGTCTTCTCCCAGGACGAGTTCCAGGTGTCCCCGGTGCTGACGCTTGTTGGGGGGCTGCGGTGGGACGGGAATTCCAGGCGCCAGGACGCCCTGTCGCCTCGCGTGGCGGTCATCGTCATGCCAACCGGCGCCACAACGATCAAGGCGCTGTATGGCGAGGCGTTCCGCGCGCCGAGCGCCTCCGAGACGGACCTCTCGACCGCCTACTACGTGAGCAACCCGGCGCTGAAGCCCGAGCGAATCCGCACGCTCGAACTGACCCTCGAGCACCGCTTCGGTGCGCCGCTCATGGCGAGCGGTTCGCTGTACAGCTATCGCATGCACCGGCTCATCGACCAGGACCTCCTCCCCGGTGGCAGCGTGAGGTACGAGAATCTCACGAAGGCGGATGGTTCGGGGGTGGAACTCGAGTTCGATTATCGACCCGACGGTCCGGTGTCGGGCCACGCGTCGTGGGCGTTCCAGCGCGCCGATCAGCGACCGCTCGGCGAGCGGCTGACGAACTCGCCGGCGCAGATCGCAACGCTCTCGATCACCATGCGGCACCGGCGCAGCCTGCAGCTGACCGGCCTCACCCGCTACGAATCGGGTCGGCAAACGCTCAGCGGTCCCTCGACCCCCGCGTACGTGCGCACCGATGCAAACGTCACGTGGTCACCCGCCGGGCTGCGCGGCGCCCAGCTTGGCCTGCGGGTGACGAACGCCTTCAATGCCGCGTACGAAACACCCGGCGCCGAGGAGCACCTGCAGCGTGCCATTCCCCAGGATGGCCGCGCCTGGTCCATTCGCCTGACCCGCCGGTTCTAGCTTGAGTCGTCCGTGAATCAGCCACTCGAGACCATGCGTCTCCCGTCCCGG
>CAYQCP010000105.1:0-8137 GCA_964416005.1 uncultured Gemmatimonas sp. | reverse complement strand
CCGCCGAGGCGCTCGCGCCCGCTGGCGGCGGTGCGGCGGCGCTCGACCGGCTTGCCCTGCGCGAACCGTCGCTGGCGCTGGCCACGCTGGCGCTGGTGCTGCTCGCCGCGTGCGCGGCGCTCGCCATCGGCGCGGTGCGTTGGCATGCCGACGCGGCGGGACGGCCCGTTCGCGTGCGTGAGACGCTCGGCGCGTGGGGGTTCATCGCACCCAGCCTCGTGCACCTCGCGGTCTTCACCATCGCCCCCGTGGCCTTCCTGTTCTGGATCTCGGTGCACGCCTGGGACCTGCTGGCGAGCGACCGCCCCTTCGTGGGCCTCGCGCACTTCCGCGAGCTCGGCGCCGATCCGCTCTTCTGGCGCGCCCTGCGCAATGGACTCATCTATGCGCTCTACGTGCCGGTGACGATGGTTGCGGCGCTCGCCGCGGCGCTGCTGCTCGACCAGCCGTTGCGGGGCATCAAGGTGCTGCGGGTCGTCGTCTTCCTGCCGTACGTCGCGTCCACCGTGGCCGTCGCGCTGGTCTGGCAGTGGCTGCTGCACCGCGACTTCGGCCTGCTCAACGCGGCGCTGGCTGCCGTGCACCTGCCACGCGTGGACTGGCTGGGCAATCCCGCCACGGCGCTCCCGGCGCTGATGCTGGTGAGCGCGTGGGGACAGCTCGGCTACATGATGGTGGTCTACCTCGCGGGACTGCAGGCCATACCGGCGTCGCTCCTCGAGGCGGCGCGGCTCGATGGCGCCGACGCCTGGCAGCGGTTCCGCCTCGTCGTCTGGCCGATGCTTCGTCCCGTGTCCACGTACTTGCTGCTGACAGGGATCATCTGGTCCTTCCACGGCTTCACGCTCGTGTACGTGATGACCGAGGGCGGACCGGCGCACGCCACGGATGTGCTGGTCTATCGCATCTACCAGACGGCGTGGGAATTCCGCCGGTTCGACGTGGCGGCGGCGATGAGCGTGGTGCTCTGCCTGCTGCTGCTGGCGCTGACCGCCCTCCAATGGCGCACGGTGAAGGGAGAACCGGTCGATGCCTGACCGGCGGGCGCGCAGGGTGCTCGGCTACGCGGCGGCGCTCGTGCTGGCGCTGCTGATGGTGGCGCCGTTCCTGTGGATGCTCTCCACGGCGCTGATGGACGAGTTCGAGGTGTATCAGGCGCCGCCGCCGCTGCTGCCCGCCGCGCCGCGCTTCGCGAACTTCCCCGAGGCGCTGACCGCGCTGCCCTTCACGCTCTATTTCCGCAACTCGTTCATTCTGGCGGCGGCCACGGTGGCGGGGCAGGTGATCACGGCAGCCATGGCCGGCTACGCCTTCGCGCGCCATCGCTTCGCCGGGCGCACGCCGCTCTTCGCCGTCTACCTCGCGACGCTGATGATCCCCGGCATCGCGCTGCTCGTGCCCCGATTCCTGATCGTGGACGCGATGGGGCTCGTGGACACCGTCGCCGGACTCGTGTCCGTCGAGCTCGTCGCCGCCTGGGGGATCTTCCTCATGCGGCAGTACTTCCTCTCCCTGCCGCGTGACATGGAAGACGCGGCGCGGCTCGACGGCGCATCCGAATGGCAGGTCTTCACGCGGGTGGCGCTGCCGCTGGCGCGTCCGGCGCTCGCGACCGTGGCGTTGTTCGCCTTCATTGACGCGTGGAAGGCGCTGCTCTGGCCGCTCATCATCGCGCGCTCACCCAGCCTGCGCGTGGTCGAGGCCGGCGTCGCCTCGTTCCACGGGATGTACTACGCCAACTGGCCGTGGCAGATGGCGGCGGCCGTCGCGGCGCTCGTGCCGGTGCTGATCGTCTTTCTCGTGGCGCAGAAAGCGTTTCTCAGGGGATTGGCGTTTGGAGGGTTCAAGTAAGAGAAACAACAGAGAGACAACAGAGAGACAACAGAGAGAAAACAGTACGGTCTCTGAGACGGTTTCGACGCGCGGACAGCAGTGACCTCTGTTGTCTCTCTGTTGTTTCTCTGTAGTCTCTCTGTTGTCTCTCTACTTTGTACTTGCCTTCACTTCGATCTTCTTCGGCTTCGGCAGTTCCATCTTCGGCACCCGCACGTGCAGCACGCCGTTGGTCAGCGTGGCCTCGATCTTGTCCTCCTGCACGTTGGCCGGCAGCTGGAACGAGCGGCGGAACGAGCCGAAGGTTCGCTCGACGATGTGCCACTTGCCCTCGTCACCCTCCTTCTTGACGGCCGACTTCTCGCCGGCGATGGCGAGCACGCCGCCCTCGCAGGTGATCTCCAGCCGGTCCTCCGTGACGCCGGGCATCTCGAGGTCGAAGAGCAGCGCGTCGTTCGTCTCCTTGACGTCCACGGCGGGCAGCCAGCCGTTGCTGGAGAGCAGCGGCGCCCCGACGTTCCCGAAGGTGTCCTCGAACAGCTTGTCGATCTCACGGCGGAGCCCGAAGACGGGCGCGGCAAACTTGGTGGTGCGGACCATGGGGCCTCCTATTACCAGTCGCATCAGTTGATGGGTTGAAGGATCACTGGGCGGCGCCCTCGTGCGCCGCGTCTGCCAGACTGCTGCGCAACGTGCGTGCCGGGCCGACCTTGCCAGGTCGGCAAACCGGTCTGTCAGGGTGAACGCCGCGCCTGCCACGCCGGCACGCGCCCTCGTCCGGCGTGTGATCGGTCATCTTGTCTCGTCCCGCGCGGCGGGGTAGCTTCGCGATCCAGCCCTTTTCCGAACCTCGTGACCGACCTGTCCACCACTCCGGTATCGACCTCCCGGGCGCTCGACGCCCTGGCCGCCGTCATTGCCGAATTCAACGCCGCGCGGCCGCTCGAGACGAGCATTGCCGTCGCGCTGGACGCGCTGCGCCAGTCGCTCGACGCGCGCGAGTGCTCGCTCTGGCTGCACACGGCGGACGGGCTGGTGCGAACGTGGGCCGCCGGGGAGGCGCAGGCCGCCGAAGCGGCGGTGGCCGCGGCCCTCGCGTCCGGCGCCGAAGTGGAGGGCGTGCGCGCTGTCGCGGTCACGGGTGCTGACCGCCGCGTCGGCGCCCTCGTGGTGCGCCTTGGGCGCGCCACGCAGAGTGAGGAGGCGATGCTGCTGAGCGCCGTGGCCAACCTCCTGGCGCCGGAGCTGGCGCACGCGGAGCGGTCGCGACAGCTCGAGGTGGAGGTGGCGGCGCGCACGGCTGAGATCGATCGCGAGCGCCGCTTCACCGAGAAGATCATCGACTCGCTCCCGCTTGGACTGTACGTGATCGACCGGGAGTACCGCGTGCAGGCGTGGAACCGCAAGCGCGAGACGGGCATGCAGGGCGTGTCGCGTGACGAGGCGCTGGGCCGGGTGATCTTCGACATCCTGTCCCGCCAGCCGGTGGAGATGCTGCGCCGCGAGTTCGACGAGGTCTTCGCGACCGGGCGCATCCAGGAATACCAGATGGAGTCGTCGGCCAGCGGCTCGGCGCGCACCTATCGCATCACCAAGATCCCGATGCGACTGGGCGACTCGGCGGTGACGCACGTCATCACCATCGGCGAGGACGTCACCGAGTGGCGCGAGGGGCAGCACCGGTACGCGCAGGCCGAGAAGCTGGCGGCCATCGGCACGCTCGCCGCGGGCGTGATGCACGAGATCAACAACCCGCTGGCCACCATCGCCGCCTGCGGCGACGGCCTCGGCTACCGGCTCGAGGATCTCCAGAAGAAGGGCGCCGACGTCAACAAGGATCTCTTCGACTACATCGAGATCATCGAGAACGAGGTGGTCCGCTGCAAGCAGATCGTGGACCAGCTGCTCGACTTCAGCCGGCCCAAGCAGCTGGCCAAGTCGCGCGTGGACCTCAACGACGTGGTGGAGAAGACGCTCTTCCTCATGAAGCACCACGGCGGATTCAAGAAGCTGACGCTGGTCAAGGAGCTCGACCCGGCGCTCCCGGTGGTGCCGCTCGGCAACGCCGAGCAGCTGGTGCAGGTGTTGATGGCGCTGATGATCAACGCCACGGATGCCAACGACGGGCAGGGGACCATCACCGTGCGGACGCGCACGGGCCCGACGCCCACCGACGGGGCCATCGTCGAGGTGAGCGACACCGGGCATGGCATCGCGCGGCCGGAGCTGTCCAAGATCTTCGAGCCGTTCTACACGACGAAGGCGCCCGGGCGCGGCACCGGGCTGGGGCTCGCGATCTGCTACGGCATCGTGCAGGACCATCGCGGGCGCATCGAGGTGGACAGCGTCGTCGGGAAGGGGAGCACCTTCCGCGTGCTGCTGCCCACGCTCGAATGGTGATGTCGCCGCACCGCGCCGAGCCGGGTGACGTGACGCCGTCCGCCGCGCCGCTGACGCTGGCCGAGGTGGAGCGGCGGCACATTGCGGCGGTGCTGGAGCGCACCGGGTGGCATCAGGGGCGCGCCGCCGATGCCCTCGGCATTTCGGTGAAGACGCTGTACCGCAAGATCCGCGTCTATGGGTTTCAGCGTCCGGGGGGGCGCACCCGATGAAAGTCCTGGTCATCGAGGACGACAAGACCGTCGGTCAGTTCGTGAAGCGCGGGCTGGAGCAGCAGCGCTGGAGCGTGGACCTCGTGGCCGACGGCATCGAGGGCGAGCGGCTGGCGCGCACGCAGCCATACGACGTCGTGGTCCTCGACATGCGGTTGCCGGGCAAGCAGGGCCTCGACATCCTGCGCGACCTGCGCGCCTGGGGATTCGAGCGGCCCGTTCTCGTGCTCACCGCGCAGGATGCCGTGGACGCCAAGGTCACGACGCTCCGCGCCGGGGCGGATGACTACGTCACCAAGCCGTTCGCGTTCGAGGAGCTGCTGGCGCGGGTGGAGGCGCTCGCGCGCCGGCCGCGCGCCATCGCCACGCCGGTGCTCACGGTGGGCGACCTGACGCTCGACCTCGATACGCGCGAGGTGCGTCGCGACGGCCGGCTCATTGACCTGACGCCCAAGGAATTCCTCGTCCTCGAGTACCTCATGCGGCATTCCGGTCGCGTGATGAGCCGCACGCTGATCACCGAGTACGCCTGGGGCTACCACTTCGATCCGGGCACCAACATCGTGGACGTGGTGATCAACCACCTGCGCAAGAAGGTGGACGCCTCGGCCCAGAAGAAGCTCATCGCCACCGTCCGCGGCGTCGGCTACGTGGTCAAGGACTAGGCGGGCGTCGTGGCGACCATCCGCTCCCGGGTCACCGCGGCGTACGCGCTCGCGCTCTTCGGGACGATGCTGGCCTTCGCCGTGGCGCTCTGGACGGCGCGGCGTGCCGCGGCGCTGCAGGATCTCCAGCAGGTCGTCGGGACGTACACCAACATCGCGCACCTCGTGCTGGTGCAGGCCGGCACGCAGATCAGCCCGGTGGTGGTGGACACCACGGGGGAGCAGCAGGAACCGGAGCTGCGGCCTCCGCTGCGCGCCCGGCTCGATGCGATCCCGGGGTACCTCGTCGTCGCCGACTCGTCGCGCGCGCTCTACGCGTCTGAGGCCGTGCGGCGCCTGACGGTGGAAGACGTCGACGTGCTGCTCGACGCAGTCATGCGGCTCGCCCCGGATCGCCAGGTGGCCACGGTGCGGCTGAGCACGGACAAGCTCCTGCTGGTGGCGCGCTTCGAGAACGGCGAGGCCGGGCCGGTGCGGCGGGTGGTGGCGGGCGCCTCCGTCGCGTCCGTGGACTTCATCGGGAGCGAGCAATTCGGGGTCTTCGTGCTGATCGCGCCGCTCGTCGTGCTGCTCTCCGTCATTGTCGCCCACATGATCACGGGGCGGGCGCTGCGCCCCGTGGACGAGATCATCGGCGAGGTGTCGGCGCTCACCGACGGACGCTCACTGCACCGGCGGCTCCCGCACGCCGAGGGAGACGATGAACTGGCGCGGCTGTCGGCGACGCTCAACGCGATGATCGCCCGCCTCGAGCAGTCCTTCGCCGGCCTGCGCCGCTTCACGGCCGACGCCAGCCATGAACTGAAGACGCCGCTCACCGTGCTGCGCGCCGACATCGAGCGCGCGATGTCGGCCGGGCCGCGATCCACCGAGGGGCTGGTCGCCCTCGAAGAGGCGCTGCAGGAGACGGCGCGCATGGCCGACCTCGTGGAGTCGCTGCTGACGCTCGCCCGGGCCGACGAAGGGCGCTTTGACCTGCACCGTGAGCCGGTGGCGCTCGTCCCGCTCGTGCTCGACGTCGCCGAGACGGCGCAGATCCTCGGCGAGGAGGCGGGCCTGAAGGTCAGCGTCACGCCGCTCGAGGAGGCCACGGTCCTCGGCGATGCGCTGCGGCTTCGGCAGCTCTTCCTGAACCTCGTCACGAATGCCGTGAAATACACGTCGCGCGGCGGCCGCGTGGACCTCTCGCTCGTGCGCCGCGGGGACGTGGTGGAATTTGCGGTCCGGGACACCGGCTTCGGGATCGCCGGCGCGGACCTGCCGTACGTCTTCGACCGGTTCTGGCGTGCCGACCGCGCCCGCTCGCGTACGTCCGAGCGTGGCGGGGTGGGGCTGGGGCTGGCGATCAGCCAGTACATCGCACATGCCCACGGCGGGTCGATCACGGTGGCGTCGCGGCTGGGGCGGGGGTCCACCTTCACGGTGTCGATCCCGTTGCACACCCCGGATCCGGCGGTTCCGGAGGGCGGCGACGGGTCCCCGGAGCCCGAAAGGAAGTCCTAACTTCGCGTTAAGCGAATCTTAATGTTACTGCGGTTACTCCCTTCATCCACGTGCCGTAGAATCACTTGCACGAACCGCCGTAACCGTTTCACCGCAGCCACACACGGGGTGCGTAGTGTTCAACAACCTGCTTGAGTCGAAGGCGCAGAAAGAGAAGTTCTTTGGCGGCAGCTTCGTCAGCGGCGTGCTTCACGTCCTGCTGATCTGGGGCGCGGTCGTCGCGACCGCCAACGCCGGCCAAAAGCTGCGCGAGGCGAAGGAGCAGAAGGTCGACTTCGTCGAAGTGAAGAAGGAGAAGCCGAAGGAGCAGCCCAAGGAACTGCCCAAGGACGTGGCGGTTGCGCCCGTCGTGAAGGGCTTCCAGGTGCTGACGGCGCCGATCAACATCCCGGACGTCATTCCTGAGATCGACCTGTCGCGTTCGGTGACGAACGAGGCGGACTTCTCGGGCAAGGGCGTGCAGGGCGGCGTGGCCAACGGCGTGAAGGGCGGCATCGTCCCCACGGACGTGACGCAGACGTATTTCGAGTTCCAGGTGGAGAAGCCGGTCGTGCAGGCGCCCGGATCGTCGGCGCCCCGCTATCCGGAAATCCTCAAGTCGGCAGGCGTGGAGGGCGAGGTGCTCGCCCAGTTCACGGTCGACACCACAGGGCGTGCGGAGCCGTCGTCGTTCAAGGTCCTCAAGACCTCGCACGAGCTCTTCGCCCTCGCCGTCAAGAACGCTCTGCCGGGCATGCGGTTCCTCCCGGCCGAAGTGGGCGGCAAGAAGGTCAAGCAGCTCGTCCAGCAGCCATTCGTCTTCGCCATCCAAAAGTAGTTCGTCACCACCACTGAACCGCGGGAGCCATTCTTTATGTCAATGATCGAACTCTGGCACTCCATGGGCTATTTCGCCAAGGGTATCGTCTACACCCTCATGATCATGTCGGTGTGGTCGCTGTCCATCATGGTCCAGAAGTGGTGGTACCTGCGCAGCGCGCAGGCCCAGACGCGCAAGTTCGCGCCTGAGTTCTCCCAGTTCCTCGAGGAGGACAACCTGAACGAGGCCATCAACCTGGCCGAGAGCTACAAGAAGTCGCACGTCGCCAAGGTGCTCGGCGGCGCGCTCGCCGAGATCAAGCCGCTCATTCAGGACGGCTCGGTGACGGTGTCGGACATCAACTCGGCCGAACGCGCGGTCGAGCGTGAAATGCTCATGCAGATCGTGCTCATGAAGCGCGGCCTGGCGATGCTCGCCACGACGGGCGCCACGGCGCCGTTCGTCGGCCTGCTCGGCACGACGATGGGCGTGGTGAACGCGTTCCAGGGCATGGCCGCCGGCGGCGGCGGTGGCATCAGCTCGATCGCGGCCGGCATTTCCGAGGCCCTGATCACGACGGCGTTCGGCCTGCTCGTGGCCATCCCGGCGGTGTGGGCGTTCAACTACTTCCAGACGAAGATCGACAACATCACGGCCGAGATGACGTATTCGTCGAAGGAAATGATCGACTATCTCATCAAGGGCGTGTCGGGCGAGTTCGGTCG
>CAYQCP010000104.1:0-8314 GCA_964416005.1 uncultured Gemmatimonas sp. | reverse complement strand
GCGGAAGGTGTCGGTGCGCTACGAGGAGGACCCGCTCTTCGCCGCCGCGCACAAGAGCATCATCGGTTTCGCGTCGCAGTTCCCGCTCGATGTGGGCGAGATCAACGTGATGGCGATCGCGCAGAACCAGCGCACCACGTTCACGCGCCCGCCCCTCGGCTACGAACCGCAGTCCTCCTTCATCGCCGGCGTGAGCGGCAATTTCGACTTCGAGGCCGCGCCGCTGACGCGCGCCCTCCAGCGGCTCCCGTTCGTGCAGACCACGTCGCCGTCGCGCGTGCACCTCGACGCCGAGGTGGCGACGAGCCGGCCGCAGGCCAACAGCGCCGGACAGGCGTACCTCGAGAGCTTCGAGGGCGAGGGCGGCACCCACGTGAACCTCTCCGACCCTGCCTGGCTGAACAGCAGCCAGCCCGCGCTCGGCCGCTTCTTGCCGGCGAGGATCGGCGGCGCGCCCGCGCTCGACCTCACGCGCGCCGCGACGCTCGCCTGGCAGAACAACGGCCTCAGCGCCGCGGGACAAACCATCACCTTCACGCTGCCGCAGATCGACCCGCTGGTGAACATCATCGGCAGCGGACTGCAGCAGCCGGAGCAGATGCTCTGGCTGACCCTGTACCCGCTGAGCGTGGGCGGCGCGTACAACGACGCCACCAAGACGTACCAGTGGCAGGTGAACAACGCCCCGCTCGGCCGGCGCTGGCGCTCCATTCGCACGGTCCTCAATGCGTCCGGCACCGACCTGTCGCGCATCGAGAACATCCAGTTCTGGACGCTCATCGACACCACCGCGGCCCACCGCACGCGAAATCCCACGCTGGTGCTCGATTTCGGCGATGTCTCCGAGAATGCCGTCGCCGTGTCGCCGACGCGTCTCGTGGTGTCGCGCAGCGGCGCGGCCTCCGACACGCTGTACACGGGGCGCACCATCGTCGGCCTCGACTCGCTGCACTCGGAGCGAGACGCGTTCTCGCGCGCCTTCAACCAGGAGCGCGACGACAATGGCTTGCCGGGGGACGTGGTGCCGGCGCTCCAGTTCACGTCGCCGGACTCGTCCGGCGTGTTGCGCGACTACGCCATGTGCCAGAAGGGCGACGTCAAGCTGAACCGGCTCGGCGACGCCAAGACCAACTGCACGGTGCGCAACGGGCGGCTCGACGAGCACGACATCGACCTCGACAACACGCTCAACTTCGTGTCGTCGCAGCGCGAGAGCGAGCGGCTCCTGCGGTACGTCGTCGACCTCTCCGACCCGAAGGCGTATACGCGGGTGGGCAAGTGCGAGGTGACGCAGGCCGACACCTCCGGCGGTGCGGTGGAGAGCAACACGCTCTGCTGGGTGTTCGTCCGGCTGCCGTTCAATGCCCCGTTCGACACCATCGGGGGCGGCCCGAGCATCCGGCGCGTGCGTGCGCTGCGCCTCACGATGGTCAGCGGAGCAGGGGAGCGCGACAATGCCTTCACGCAGATCCCGCTGGCACTGTTCCGGCTCACCGGGGCGTCGTGGCTCAAGCGCGCCGATCGCACGCTCACCGGCATCGCCGGCGAGCGCACCGGCGCGGGCGGCGTGCAGGCCTCCACCATCGGCACGATGGACCGCGACTCCACGAGCGGCCTGATCTACGATTCGCCGCCCGGGGTGACCGACGCGCCCGACCAGATCGTCACCGGGCTCGAAAACCAGCGCGTCCAGATCAACGAGCGCTCGATGCGCCTCACGGCGCAGAACCTCGCCCCGTTCCAGCGCGCCGAGACGTACCAGCGGTTCGCCGAGGGCAGCCGGAACTTCATGCAGTACCGCGAGCTGCGGGTCTGGGCGCGCGGACGCGGCAATGGCTGGGGGCAGGACGGCGAGATGAACTTCTTCGTCCGGCTGGGCCGTGACGCGGACAACTTCTATCTCTATCGGACGCCGGTGGGCGCCGGCAGCGGGGTCGCCGCCTGGCTTCCCGAGGTGCGCGTGAACTTCGAGAAGTTCTTCGCGCTCCGCGCGCAGCTCCAGAACGCCTTCCTGCAGAACAGTCCCGACTCGCTGGCCTGCCACGGGGCCGACTCGGTGCTCATTGCCCGCAGCGGGCTCCCCGCCGGCGTGAGCATCCGCCGGTATGCCGCCTGCTCAGACGGCTACATGGTGTACACGGTCGACCCGAACATCAGCGCGCCCAATCTCGCCGCCGTGCAGGACCTCGCCGTCGGCATGGTGCGCATCGACTCGGGTGGCATCGGCGCCTCCGCGGTCCTGCCCGGCGACACGCTCGAGCTCTGGGTGGACGACATGCGACTGACGCAGGTGGACAACACCCCGGGTTACGCGGCGCAGGTGGGACTAAGCGTCACGGCGGGCGACGTGGGGACCTTCCGCGCCGGCTTCAGTCACCGTGACGCGAACTTCCGCCAGCTCAACGAGACGCCGTCGTACGTATCGGACAACCAGTTCGACATTGGCACGTCGGTGCGGCTCGACAAGCTGCTCCCGGCGCGACTGGGATATGCCATTCCGGTGACCGTGAATCACTCGAGCGGCGCCAACAACCCGCTGTTCGTGTCGCGCTCCGACCTGCGCGGCGACGGCATTCGTGGCCTCCGCACGCCGCGCAGCGAGGCGACCAGCGTTGGCGTCGCGCTGCGACGGACGACGCCGCTGCGCGAAGGGTGGCTGGCGGCGATCGTCAACAACCTCGGGGCCACCGCGAACTACGGATCCTCCAACGGCCGCAGCGAGTACCAGAGCGGGAAGAGCACCAACTTCAACGCCGGCGTCGACTACAACATGGCGTCGCAGGGACGGGTGCGGCCGCTGCCCCAGTGGATGGATGGCGCGCTCGGGGCCCTCCCCACCTGGCTGCAGAACACCGAGTGGCTGCAGGCGGTGCGCAACGCGCAGGTGCGCCTCAATCCGTCGAGTGTGCGCTTCAGCAGCGCCATCGCGCGCGCCACGGATCACCGGACGGCCTACCTCAAGCCGGCGGAGACGCTCTCCGACACCGGGCGCATCGTTACGGGCCTCACGCACGTCTGGCGCAACGTCGCCGGCATCGAGTTGCGGCCGTTCGAGTCGATGAACGCCCGCTGGGACTTCACGTCGCTGCGCGACCTGCGGCAGTACGGCGACTCCTCGCCCACCGCGATCGTCGCCACCAGCGAGCGCAGCCGCCTGCTCGGCCTCGACGTCGGCCTCGAGCGGGAGCGCCAGATGAACGCCGCCTTCGGCTTCACGCCGACGGTGGCCTTCTGGATGCGTCCGCGCCTCGACTTCACCAGCGCGTACACGATGCAGCGCGATCCGAACTCGCGAACGCTCGTCCGCGACGCCGACAGCACGGGCGGCTACCACCTGCCGCGCCGCGTCAACAACACGCAGACCCTCGCGCTCGGCGCCAACATCGACCTGCCCGCCGCGCTGCGCGCCTACCTGCGCGACTCGCTGGTGACGCCGGTGCTCATCCAGGTGCTGCAGCCCATCGACATCCAGGCCAGCCGGTCGCTCGTCTCGGCGTTCGACGGCGCGCCGTTCACGCCGGGGCTTGGCTACCAGCTCGGCTGGGGCGGCATCGACCACTTCCGCGCGCAGAACGGACTCAACGCCACCAGCGCGGGGACCAACGCGCAGGTCACCATCAGTACGGGCCTGCGCCTGCCGCTGGGCCTCGCGGTCACCACGCGCATGCAGCGCGTGAACTCGCGCAACTGGACGCGCCGGTTCGACAACACGCAGGCCGTCATCGACGGCGAGCAGCTGACCCTCCCCGACCTGACGCTGCGCCTGACGCTGCGGCCGCGCTTCGCCAGCCGCGTGATCACCAGCATCGGCGGCAGCCTGCGTTACCTCAACACGCGGCAGTCGAGCGTCGTGCCGAGTGAACTCGAGGGCGTGCCCGCCGACGTGCGCGTGAGCCGCGTCACGAGCTATCCGATCAATGGCAGCGTCACGTGGAACGTCGGCACGGGGCTCATGACGTCGTTCGGGCTCGGGAGCACGCACCGCCTCGACTCGCTCCCGGGGAGCATCGCCGAGTCACGGTCGCGCGACCTCAACGCCGACGTGTCGCGCGGGATCAAGATGCCCGAACGCTGGAAGCTCAAGAACGAGCTCCGCACGCGGGTGAGCTACCAGGCGAGTTCAGCCCAGTCGTGGGTGCAGAACCAGAGCGCCACCGCCAAGCGGAGCCGCCTCGCCGACAATGGCCGGCAGACGATTAATGTCAACGCGGACGCGGACGTGGCCGAGAACCTCACGTTCTCGCTGACCGGCGCGCGCATCGTCACGTTCGACAACAACCTGAACCGGCGCTTCTCGCAGATCGTCTTCACGGCGGTGCTGCAGGTGTCGTTCTTTGCGGGGGAGATTAAATGACAGAGGGTAGACGGTGGATGGTAGATGGTAGATCGTGGACGACGGACACCATCCCGACGCCGCCTCCGACGCGGCGCACCACGCGTGGCGGACAGCCCCGCACACGCTACGCCGTGCTCGTTGGCCTGAACCTGCTGCTCAGCGCGTGCACACAGAAACCCGACGCGCCGCCGACACCGCCAGTGGTGACCACCGAGTTCGACGGCGAGGCGGCCCTGCGATATGCGGCAGCGCAGGTGGCGTTCGGCCCGCGCGTGCCCGGCTCCGAAGCGCATCGCAAGGCGGGGAACTGGATCGTCGCGCAGATGATCCAGCGCGGCGCCATCGTGACGGAGCAGAAGTGGAACCACACCACGAAGGCAGGGCGCACGCTCCCGCTGCGCAACATCCTCGCGCGCTTCAATCCGCAGGCGACCGATCGCGTGCTGTATCTGACGCACTGGGACACGCGTCCCACCGCCGACGCGGAGTTGGATCCCGCTGACCAAGTCAAGGCCATCGACGGCGCCAATGATGGGGCGTCGGGCGTGGGCTTGTTCGTGGCGCTCGCCGACGCCCTGCAGAAGCAGCCCTCGGCGCTGGGCGTGGACCTGCTGTTCGTGGACGGCGAGGACTACGGTGAGTTCGGGCCGCCGCTCGTGGATGTCCTGCTCGGCTCCACCTACTTCGCGGCCCACCTCCCGGAGCCTGGATACCGGCCCCTCTTTGGGGTCCTGTTCGACATGATCGGCGACGCGGACCTGAAGATTCCCCAGGAGATCAACTCGGTGCAGCGCGCGCCGGAAGTGGTGCAGCGGGTCTGGTCGAAGGCGGCGGAGATGGGACGCGGCAACGTCTTCCTGGCGCGGGAGGGGCAGGCGATCACCGACGATCACATCCCACTCCTCGACGTGGGACTCAAGGTCATCAACGTCATTGACCTCGACTACGGGCCCGGCAACTCGTATCACCACACGCTGCAGGACACGATGGACAAGCTCTCGGCGGCGTCGCTGAAGATCGTCGGGGATGTCGCGCTGGCGCTGCTTCGGTAGGAGGAGGGACGGGGCTTCTTCATCACAGAGACACGGAGGAGCACGGAGGGCCACAGAGGACTGCAACTGCAACTTCCTGGGAGAACTGCGAGCGCCACGCATATGTTTGTGTGGCGCGCTGTCTTTACCCAAGAAGTTGCCGTACTCTGTGGCCCTCCGTGCTCCTCCGTGTCTCTGTGATGAAGAACCCCGTCCCCCCTTGCCCTGCGACAAGGAAGTCATCGGCAATAGTCTGACCCATCCCGCCATGCAATGGTGACGCCGAGATGGGGCCTGCGCGGGAAGATTGTGGCATGCCCACGCCCGCCGAACGCCAGGCGCTGCTCTTCTTCGCCGCCGTTGCCGCACTCGGCGTGGGCGTCAACGCCTGGCGCGCGGCGCGCGGCGGCGAGCGGCTCGTGCCGGGCTCGCCGAGCGACCTCGCGGCGCAAATTGCCCGCGTGGACTCCGCGGTCGCGCACTCCCCCAGCCGCGAGGCCGGGCGCGCCGCCCTCCGCAAACGCAACGCCGAGAAGGCCGCCAGGAAGGCGAGACCGGAGTCCGTCGCACCGATTGCTGCGCCGCCATCGACCGTCTACCGTCCACCGTCTACCGTCAGCCTCATCGACCTGGATCTCGCCCCCGCCGCCGCCATCGAATCCCTCCCGCGCATCGGCCCCGCGCTCGCCGCCCGCATCGTGGCCAATCGCGACTCGTTCGGGGCCTTTGGATCGCTCGACGGACTGCAGCGCGTCAAGGGTGTCGGCGCGGCCATGGCCAAGGCCCTGCGCGACCGCGTGACCTTTTCCGGGGTCGCCCAAGCGGATGCCCCGACCCGAAAGGACAAGGCCCGCCGGCGCCCCGTGGCGCCTTGACACCCCTTCGCCCGCGGACGACCTTCACTCATTAGAGGCATTGCTTCCCCCGAGGGCACGGTCCATCCGCGATGGTCTGCCCTCTGCCGTCTTCCGTCTCCCGTCTGCCGTTACATGGCCAATCCCGCCTCCACCGGTTCCGAACGCCTCGGTGACCTCCTCCTCCGCGAGGGGCTCATCACCAAGGAGCAATTGGAGAAGGCGCTTTCCGAGCAGAAGCAGAACGGGACGCGGGTGGGCTACAACCTCATCAAGCTCGGCTTCGTTCCCGAAATCGAAATCACCAAGGTGCTGGCGCGGCAGTTCAAGATGCCCGCCGTGGACCTGTCGAAGTTCGAGGTCGACCCCAAGATCGTGAAGCTCGTCCCCGCCGACGTGGCGGTGAAGCACCTCGTCCTGCCGCTCAAGCGCGACGGCCGCACGCTCACGGTGGCGATGGCCGATCCCACGAACATGGGGGTCGTGGACGACCTCAAGTTCATCACGCGCTACGACATCTTCCCGGTCATCGCCGGCGAGTTCACGCTCAAGAACGCGATCGAGAAGAACTACGAGTCCACCGACATCCAGATGGGCGCCCTCCTCGACGAGATCGAGGGGCTGGATGCCGAAGCCGATGTCGAGGTCGTGGACACGGCCGAAGACGAAGCCGCCGCCGGACAGGCGCAGCTGGTGGACGACGCGCCGGTCGTGAAGCTCCTCAACGCCATCCTCACCGACGCCGTGAACCGCGGCGCGTCGGACATTCACTTCGAGTGCTTCGAGCACGAGCTGCGGGTGCGCTACCGCATCGACGGCGCGCTGCAGGAGATCATGAAGCCGCCCAAGAAGATGCAGGCGGCGCTGATCTCCCGCTTCAAGATCATGTCGGCGCTCAACATCGCCGAGCGCCGCGTGCCGCAGGACGGGCGCATCAAGCTGAAGATGGGCAAGAAGGTCATCGACTATCGCGTGTCGACGCTGCCGACGATCTTCGGCGAGAAGGTGGTGCTCCGCATCCTCGACAAGGGCAACCTGACGCTCGACCTCGAGAAGTTCGGCATCGAGCCGCGCGCCGAGCGCGAGCTCATGGAAGCGGTGAGCAACCCGTATGGCATGGTGCTCGTGACGGGCCCCACGGGCTCGGGCAAGACGACCACGCTGTATTCGGCGCTGTCGAAGGTGAACAGCATCGACACGAACATCATGACGGCCGAAGACCCGGTGGAGTACAACATCTTCGGCATCAACCAGGTGCTCGTGCGCAACGAGATCGGGATGACCTTTGCCGCGGCACTGAAGGCGTTCCTGCGGCAGGACCCGAACATCATCATGGTGGGCGAGATCCGCGACCTCGAAACGGGCGGCATCGCCATCAAGGCGGCGCTCACCGGCCACCTCGTGCTGTCGACGCTGCACACCAATTCGGCGCCGGAGACCGTGACCCGGCTGCTGGACATGGGCCTCGAGCCGTTTAACGTCAGCTCGACGCTCAACCTCGTGCTCGCCCAGCGCCTTGTGCGCCGCGTCTGCGGCAACTGCAAGGAGCACTACATCATGAGCGACGAGGAGATGATCACGGCCAAGATCACCCGCGACACCACCTACCGTGACCTCCGCTTCACCGAGGAGGCGCTGCGCGACGCCGTGCGGAACGCCTCCAAGGATGCGGCGCCGTTCGTCAAGGACCTGACTCTCGACACGAAGATCGCCTCCGTGCCCTGCTGGCGCGGCAGGGGGTGCGACCAGTGCGGCGGCAATGGCATGAAGGGACGCCAGGGCCTGTATGAAGTGATGTTCATGACGCCCCGCCTGCGGCGCCTCATTCTCCAGAACGTCGGCGCCGCCGAGATCAGGGAGGGCGGCATCGAGGACGGCATGCTCACCCTCCGCATGGACGGATGGCTCAAGGTGCTGAAGGGCGTCGTGCCGCTTGAACAAGTGCTCCGCGAGACCAGCGCCTGACGCGCGGTGCGCGGCGCAGAACCTCCATGACCCGGAAACATCAATGACTGGTGCACCCCCCACCGCGCCCGGCGCGGCGCCGCAACAGCAGGGCGTCAACCTGCGGGTCCTGCTCGAGGAGATGATCG
>CAYQCP010000103.1:0-8510 GCA_964416005.1 uncultured Gemmatimonas sp. | reverse complement strand
CCGCGACGCCGGCGTTCACCGATCCCGCCGGCCGCGCCGGCCAGTGGTACCGCGTCGTCGCGCTCGACGCCGCGCGCCGCGCCGGGACGATGTCCGCGCAAGCCGAGGCCACCGCCCGATGACGCGCCGCCTCGCAGCCGCCTGGCGCAGCGGCACCGCACTCGCCGTGCGCATGTCCCCGCGCGCCGCCTCACTCGCCGCCGTGGCAGGTGCCGCGCTCGTCGCCACGGTCCTTCTGCCGCGGCGCGGCGATGCGCAGACCTTCAGCGGCAACGCCGACGCGTCGGTCGAAGCCTACGCCGTCTCCGGCCGCGAGGCGCGCCGTCCCGGGGCCACCGGGCGGGTCGCCCTTTCACCCACGCTTGATATCTGGGGCATCCAGATCGGCACCAATCTCACCTGGGACTCCGAGACGCAGCTCGCCGCTCGCTCGCTCAACCGCTACGCCATCAACCCGCGCCTCGCGTGGGGTGAGTTGTGGCTCGGCGATCACGCGCCGTCGCTCGGTGCTACAGTTCTCGAGGGGACGGTGGTGCGCGGCGGCGGTGTGCGCGTGCAGCGCGGTCGCCTGGGACTGCGCCTCCACGGCGGCCGCGCCGATGATGCGGCCTTCGTGGACCCGCTCGGATTCGGCACCGTGGATCCACGGCTCGCCGCGCCCGCCATCGCGCCCCTGCATCGCGCGCTCGCCGCTGCTTCCATGTCGTTCGGTTCCAACGATCGCGCGATTGAGTTCTCCGCGCTCTGGGCCTCCGACCGCAAGCCCGCCGCAGGCGATACCACGGCGCCCGCACCGCAGGCCAACCTGCTCGGCGCCGTTGCCCTGCGCTATAGCCTCCCGCGCGGCTGGCGGGTGGAAGCGGGCGTCAGCGCCGCGCTTCACACCATTGATACGCGCCGCGATTCGCTGGGCTACTCGTTCAGCGACAATCTCGGCGGGGCGGGGAAGCCGCTCGACCAGCTCTTCACGGTGCGCGAGGGGACGCACGGCGACGTCGCCTGGCACGCCGAACTCGCCGCGCCGGCGCCGTGGGGCACGTGGCGCGTGCGCGCGGAACAGATCGGCCCGGGCTACGTGTCGCTCGGCGTTCCCACGCTCCCCACCGACTGGCGGCAGCTGGAGGGCGCCACGACGTTCGCCGCGTTCGCGGGACGCGTCACCGGCGCCTTCTCCGGCGGCGTGCGCACGGACGGGGTGGTGGCCGCGGGCGCGGGCGAGACATGGCGCGGCACGGGCAACCTCGTGCTCAATGTCAACGACGGCCCGTGGTCCGTGTCGGTTGCCGCCCTGCTCAACCGACTCGAACGCCGCGCCGCCGTGGACACCTTCGGACTCGTGAACGTCGCGCGCTCGCTCTCCGTGGCGCCGCGCGTGGCGCTGGGCACCGCGCACGCGGTCGCCCTGTCCGTAGCGTGGCAGGACAACGAGGCGCGGGCGGGCATCCTCGCCCCATTTGGTTCGCACTCCATCAACGCCGGCGTCACGTGGGAGTGGATCATGCGCGACGGACTCAACCTGTCCGTCACGCCGTCGCTCGTGGCGGCCGGTGACACGGCCGAGATCGAGCGCCTCAAGACCGCGTCGGCCACGCTGTCGTGGCGTCCGCGAAAGGGCAGCGCCAGTGGATCGCTCGCCGTCACCGGCGGGCAATCGCTCGTTGGCGACCAGTTGCAGCTGAACGGCGACGTGCGCGTCGGGCTCGGCCGCGCCGGCACGCTCGTGGCGCGCGCCCGCGTCGCGCAATTCTCGGGGAGCGTGTCGTATCGCGAGGCGCTCGCATCACTCGGCCTCTCCAGGAGCTTCCGGTGACCGCGCGAACGACGCACCGCATTCTCCTCGCCGCCGCGACGCTCGCGACGCTGGTCGCCTGCCTCGATCTCCCCGTGGCCCCCGAACCCGCGGTCACCGCGCTGGGCGGCGTGCGCTGCGCGCCCGATGATGTGTTCGAGGAGAATGACACTCCCGCGTCGGCCACCGCGGTCAGCGTGGGTACCCTCCGCGCCGTCACCTGTCGCACGCCCGGCGATACGGCGGAGGACGTTGACTTCTACGCCCTGCGCGGCTTCCCCGATTCCGGCTATCGCGCCTGGCTCGACGCGTCGCCGCTCGCCGTCGGCAAAGTGCTGCGCCTCTTCGACGCCGTCTCCGGCGATCCGGTCGTTACGGAAGTGGACGGCAACCTCCGCATGCCGAAGTCCGGACGGCTGCTCGCCGTCGTGCGACTCTGCTGCGTCAAGGCGGGCGATTCGCTGTCGTACGCGCTGCTCCTCAGTGACCGGCCCAACCACGCGCCCGTCGCGGCGTTCGACTGGAGTCCAGAGCGCCCAGTGATCGGCCGCCCAGTCACGCTCACGTCCACCGCGGCCGATCCCGACGGCGACTCCGTCATCGTGCGTCGCTGGACGCTGGGCGACGGCCGTAGCGCGACCGGTGCCACGCTCGAGACCTCCTGGCCGGCGCGCGGGCGCTATACCATCACGCACATCGTGGCGGACCCATGGGGACGCGGTGACACGCTGAGCCGGGAGATCACGGTCGATCCCGACGTGGCGCGCATTGACGTCTCGCCGGCGAGCGCAGAGCTCGCGGCGATCAACGACACGCTGGTGCTGGCCGCCGTGGCGCGCGACCCGGCGGGCGCGGTCGTCCCAGATGTGGACTTCACGTGGCTCACCAGCGACTCCGCCGTCGCCACCGTCACCTCGTCTGGCGCGGTCGTCGCACGCGCCAACGGGACCGCGCAGGTGAGCGCCGCGGCGTTCGGACGCCGCGGCGCGGTGACCGTCACGGTGCGCCAGAAGGTGGCGCGCGTGGTCCTCACACCCTCGTCCCTGAACTTCGGCGCGCTCGGGCGCACCGTCACCATCGTGCCGCGCGTCGAGGATGCGCGCGGCAGCGTGGTCGCCGGCATCGCGCCGGCGTGGAGGTCGTCGGACGAGGACGTCGCTGCGGTGAACGCGTCGGGTGCGGTGACCGCCGTTGCGCGCGGCACCGCGACGATCACCGCCTCGGTCCCGGCGTCGCGAGGCACCGTGTCCGGGGGCACCGTCTCGGCGCAGGTCGCGGTGACGGTCACGCAAGTCCCGGCGCAGGTGCGCGTCACGCCGTCGACGGCCACGCTCTCTGCGGCCACGGACTCCGTGCTGCTCGGTGCGGCGGCCGCCGATTCAGGCGGGACCGTCATCGCCGGCCTCCCGGTTGCGTGGAGCACCACCGACTTGGCCGTGGCCACGGTGGGCGCCGACGGCTGGGTGCGCCCGGTCGGAAACGGCACCGCCACGATCACGGCGACCATCGGTGGGGTCGCGGGGACGGCGGCGATCACCGTCGCGCTCCCGTCCGGCGGCCCGCCGCCCGGGGCCCCGTTCGCCGTGATCGCCTCGCCAGACACCGCGCTCATTCCTGCGCCGTGGACGGCAGAGCCCATCCTCAGGGCGCGTGTCGTGGACGCCGTGGGGACGACCGTGCCCGGGCAGACATTCACGTGGAACATCATCACCCCTGCGTTCTCCTACGGCCTCAGTCCCGTGGGCGCGGCCAGCAATGACTCGGTCAAGGTGACCCTGCCGTACTGGGGCGCCAGCGGCCGCATGCTCTTCAAGGTGGAGGTGACCAGCGGCACACTGGCCGATACCCTTACGGTTTTCCAGGTGGCGCCGCGCCAGTGGCAGAGCCTCGCCGCGGGTCGTGCCCACACGTGCGGCGTGTCGTACAATGACTACGGCAGCAGCAACTACGAGGTCTATTGCTGGGGTGACAACAGCAGGGGACAGCTCGGACTGCCCGCGTCGGTGACGGACTCGCCCGTCCCCGTGCGCATGCCGTCCGATACCGTCGGCATCTCGGCGCTCGTCGCCGGCGACGACTTCACCTGCGCTGTCGCGGGCGGCGCGGTCTACTGCTGGGGGAGCAACGAGTTCGGCCAGCTGGGGGCCGTGACCACCGGCACCTGCGCCGGCGTGGACTGCTCACGCGAGGCCGTCCGCGTCGGCAGCGTGGCCGCGCGACACCTGAGCGCGGGACCCGAGCACGTCTGCTCCGGCGTGCCGCAGATCTTCTTTGGCGGATTCAGCACGCCGCCGCAGATTGACTGCTGGGGCCGCAACCAGCACGGGCAGATCGGACGCGATCCGCTGCTCACGCCGTTCTCGAGCACCCCCGCCGCGCTCCCCTCGATGCCGATCACCGGCGGCATCACTGGTGTGGCCGCTTTTGGTGGCACGTCGTGCTACGTCATCAGCGGCCTGCGCCGCTGCATCGGCCTCAACAGCGCGGGCGAGTACGGCATGAACACCACGGCGGGGTCCTACATCGCCACCACCTCGCCGGTGGGGACGGCCATCCTGGTGGACGAAGTCCTGAACGGCGGCATCGGATTCCTTTGCGGCTTCCCGCGCATTACCCCTGATCTGATCTACGGCAAGATCTCCTGTTGGGGCACTGACGCCTCGGGCCAGCTGGGGCTTGCCGCGGGCTACACGCGCCAGGCGTGCGGCGGGGCGCCGTGCGTCATCAACGCCACGGTGAATCCCCTGCCGCAACCGCAGTACTCGGGTGCTTCGATCAATGGCGCCTCCGGCTGGTGGGACGTCGGCGCCGCGCACGTCTGTGCCAAGACCGACACCGACTTCACCTGTTGGGGCGACAATGCCGGTGGCCAGCTGGGCGATGGAACGCGCACCGCGCGCTCGGTGCCGACGGCCATCACGCTGCCCACGGGAACCATCAACAAGGTGACCGCCGGCGTGGCGCACACCTGTGTCGATATCAACGGCGCCGGACTGCATTGCTGGGGGACGGGCGCCAATGGCCGCCTCGGCGACAACGCGCGTGTCGATCGCCTGACGCCGGTGCGCGTCGTCGACCCGTAGCATTCGCGCGCCGCTTGCGCGCGCCGCTGGGATGCGCCCCGCTGGGCCGCGCGCAGCTCCGGCGGTGTGCTTCGGCGAAATTCTCGGGTCTTCGAACGCGCGCGTCGTTTATGACCCTCTAGTATTCGCCTGTGCACACCCCCAGAGCCGCGCGCGTCGTGCGCACGAACCCATCGTCGCGCCCGCTGTTCTCCTCCCTCACCGCGGCAGGCCCACACCACCGTCCGCGCAGGCGGCCGCAGGACCCATAGACGGCGCGCGCAGCGCGCTCGTAGGGTCCGAGAGCCTGCGCGGACGGAGGTGCGGGCCTGCCGCGCCCCTCGCCCGTCCGAGCGCCTGCGAGGACGGTGGTGCGGGCATGCCGCGCCCCCTAGCCGCGTGAGAACGATGCCGACCGCGCGCGAATGGTGACACACCCCAAGCGCGCCGCCATTACACTCGCCCCATGACAAAAGCCACGAATGACTTCGGCGAACTCGGCGAACGCGTCGCCGCCCGCTGGCTCGAACGCCAAGGCTACACTGTCCTCGCGCGCCGCTGGCGCAGCGGGCACCGCGACATCGACGTCATCGCGGCGCGCGATGGTATTGTGGCCTTCGTCGAGGTGAAAACGCGCGCCGCACTTGAATTCGGTGATCCCGTCGAGGCCGTGCACGCGCAGAAGCAGCGTTCCCTCGTGCGCAGCGCACGCGAGTGGATGGCGCGACACGATGCAGCGAAGTCCGAGTATCGCTTTGACGTGATCGGCGTGCTGTTGCGCGACCGTACGGCCTGGGTTCGGCACGTCGAGTCCGCGTTTACAGTGTAACAATTCGTAACACTAAGGCAATTCAGCGAGATCACGGATCTGCTATGCAGGTGCCAACTGCCGCATAAAGCGATAGTTCACAAGGGTTTGCGGTGTCTGTTGATAAGTCGTTGTTTGGAAACACGTTACGGCGTGGTGGCTCCACGTACCCCCTTGTGAAAGTGCGTTCTGTTCGTATTTTCTTCGGGACACGATTTTCGCTTTCTGTTCGGGGATAGCCCCACCGCTTCACCGGGGTAAATTCCTTCCACGGGCCGCTGGCCCCAGTTCGCTCGAGGAGTTCATGGCCGTTTCCGCCGCGCAGCAAGACGAAAAGAAGAAGGCACTCGGTCTTGCCATCGCGCAGATCGAGAAGTCGTACGGCAAGGGCGCCATCATGAAGATGGGCGCCGACCGTGCGGCGGTGCGCGTGGAGTCGATTCCGACCGGCGCCATCAACCTCGATGCGGCGATCGGCGTGGGCGGCATTCCACGCGGACGCGTCACCGAGATCTACGGGCCGGAGTCGTCGGGCAAGACCACGCTCTGCCTGCACGTCATCGCCAATGCGCAGAAGACGGGCGGCACCGCGGCCTTCATCGACGCCGAGCATGCGCTCGATACCGAGTACGCGAAGAAGCTCGGCGTCGACGTCGACAAGCTCCTCATCTCGCAGCCCGACACGGGCGAACAGGCGCTGGAGATCTGCGAGATCCTCGTGCGCTCCGGCGCGGTGGACATCGTCGTCGTCGACTCGGTCGCCGCCCTCGTGCCGAAGGCGGAAATCGAGGGCGAGATGGGCGATTCGCACGTCGGCCTGCAGGCGCGGCTCATGAGCCAGGCGCTTCGCAAGCTCACCGGTGCCATCGCCCGTTCCAAGACGTCGGTGGTCTTCATCAACCAGCTGCGCGAGAAGATCGGCGTGATGTTCGGCAACCCCGAAACGACGACGGGCGGCAAGGCGCTCAAGTTCTACGCCTCGCTGCGGCTCGACATCCGCCGCGTCGGTCCGGTGAAGGAGAAGGAAGACGTCATCGGCTCGCACGTTCGGGTGAAGGTCGTGAAGAACAAGGTCGCCCCGCCGTTCAAGCAGGCGGAGTTCGACATCATGTACGCCGAAGGGATCTCCCACGTCTCGCTGCTGGTAGATATCGGTGCCGAGTCGGGGATCATCGAGAAGTCCGGCGCCTGGTACAGCTACAACAACCAGCGCATCGGGCAGGGGCGTGAAAACGCCAAGATGTTCCTGCGCGACAACCAGGCCGTGATGCTCGAAGTCGAGGCGAAGGTGAAGGAGGTGCTCGGAATCGGTCTGCAGCCGAACGGCGAGGAGGCCGCGGAGGAATAGGGGCAGCAGTCTCGCCCCGTGGGTTGCGCCGGGGGGTCGATCTTGGTGTACGGCCGGGGCCCGGAATCCCCGATCTGCACCTGGGTGGCCCCCCGGTGCTCTTTCCCCCTCTCAAGGGGGCAGGGAGCAGGGGAGCTCGTTGGGAGAGGAGTGGAGGTTTGGGGGACGAGGGGTGAGGGAAACGGTTGATGCGGAGTGAGTCGCAGAGTGGCATTTTTCACTCACTCCTGATGGCATACCACGGAGTGCGTTGATGTTCAGCTGGAGCAAGTCGAAAATGGTCACGGTGGGTGGACCGGCGGACGCCGATACCGAAGGCGGCCACCAGGCCTCTGCCATTACCGGCACGATCACCGGGCTGCGCGAGAACCCTCGCAAGCCGGGGCGCTACGCAGTGTTGGTGGATGGCAAGAGCGTCGCCATCGTGAACGCCGCCTACCTGCACGATGCCGGCCTCGCCGTGGGGAAGGTGATCGACGAGGCCGCCGGCGACCGACTGCTCCTCGCCGCGCGCAAGCTCGAGGCCTTCGATCGCGCCGCCGCCGCACTCGGCCGCCGCGCCCGCAGCGCCCACGAGCTCGAGCGCTGGCTCCTGCAGCGCGGCTTTGATCGCGGCGACGTCACCGACGCCGTGCAGCGGCTCACCGAGATCGGCGCCATCGACGACAGCCAGTTCGCCCGTGCCTTTGCCCGTTCGCGTGCGCTCGGCAAGGGCATGTCCAAGCGCCGGCTCGCGCAGGAGCTTTCGCGCCGCGGCGTGGACAGCAAGATGGCCAACGCGGCGATCGCCGACGTGCTCGAGGAGGAGTCGGTGGACGAGCGCGCGCTGCTGGAGGCGGCGGCGCGCAAGAAGCTGGCGGTGCTGCGCGGGCAGGAGCCGGACGCGGTGCGGAAGCGGCTCTACGGCTACCTGGCGCGTCGCGGCTACGACTCCGCTGATATCGCGACGGTGCTGCGCTCGATCATGGCGGACTACAAGCCGTAGGTCTGTGCCTGGCGCGCCGATCTGGGGCGCGCAAACTGCGGGTACCCGGTCTCGCTCAATTCTCGGGCCGCGCCATTCTGGAGCGCGCAATGTGCGGGTACCCGGTCTCGCTCAATTCTCGGGCCTGACTGGCGCGCTTCGCGCGCCTCTATTGTGCCCTCCAGTATTCGCGCGATCGGGTACCCGCACATTGCGCGCGTGTGCGGCGCGAGTGACCGTGGCGCATGCCACGCGCATGCCACGCGCATGCCACGCGCATGCCACGCGGTCGCCGCCCAGTCGCCGCCCAGTCGCCGCCCAGTCGTCGCGCAGGCGCGCGGCGCAGCTGCGCGCCGCACCGCCCCCACACAAATGGTCGGCGTCGCAGCGCGGGGGACCCTTCCCGCGCATATAGGAGGGCACGACAAAGGCGCGCGCAGCGCGCCCGTCAGGCCCGACAATTGCGCGAGAGGGGTCCCCCGCGATGCCCCGCGCCGCAAGAGAGCTTCGCCAGTCCGGCCCCACAATTGGGCGGGAGG
>CAYQCP010000102.1:0-8905 GCA_964416005.1 uncultured Gemmatimonas sp. | reverse complement strand
ACCGCTTCCGTCTCCCGTCTCCCGTCTCCCGTCTCCCGTCTGCAAAGCGGGGCACCCTTTCGGATGCCCCGCCCGTGACGCTACCTAGCCGTCAGACCTACTTATCCCACCACACGCGGGTGTTCATCGCATCCGCACCCTGGCGGGCGATGGCCGCGTCCAGCGACTCCTTGTTCACCGCCTGCTCCGTCGTCGCGTACTGCATGCGGCGCGGGATGTAGCTCAGGCTCGCCTTCGGCCCCGGCACCAGCCCCGCCGGAATGCCCGTGCGACGCCAGTCGCTCCACGCCTCGCCACCCTGCGTGAACGAGGCGACCCACTTCTGCATCAGGATCTGGGTGAGACCCTCGGCGCCGCCCTTGTAGGCCACGTTCGCCGACGCGAGGTACGCCGCAGCCTGCGCCGCGGTGCCGCCCCACTGCGTGATCGAAGCGGTGACGCCGGCGTCGTAGTACCCCTTCGCCGCCGCTGCGCTCAGGCCACCCATCCCACGGTTGGCCGCCTCAGCGAGGATGAAGTTCTGCTCGGCGAACGTCATCAGGTACGAAGGCGTCGTCTTGCCCGCCGTCGTGCCGTAGGTGCCGTAGACCGTCTTGCCCGGGTAGAAGATCGCTCCGATGCGCGAGGCCTTCACGCCATAGCTACCCGCGGCCGTTGCGTCCAAGCCAGCCGGCTGGCCGGCGTAGATGCCCGCCTCCTGATTCGGCTGAGCGAAAATCGGCAGGCGCGGATCGGCGTTGGCGACCATCACGTCAATGAGCGGCTTGCCCATGCGATAGTCGTCGCGGCCGGAGAAGTTCGCGGCCCACGGGTTGTCAAACGTGCCGTCGCCCGGCCAAGCCAGTGCCGCGTTGTCGGCGTTCGACGTCATCAGGCCGCCCGGCGCGGCCATCGCCGCCGTAATCTCGGCGTTGGCCTTGGCGAGGTCGGCCTTCTGCAGCCGCATCGCGAGGCGCAGGCGCAGCGCGTTGGAGAACTTCCTCCACTTCGCCACGTCACCGGCGTAGATCGGATCGCCGCTGCCGAGGCCCGAACCCGAGGACATCGCGGTCGTGGCGTCGGTCAGCGTCTTCAGCATGCCGTAGTAGATGTCCTTCTGGGCATCATACTTCGGCTTCAGCGTCGTGCCGGCGGTGCCCTGCAGCGCTTCGCTGTAGGGAATGTCGCCGTAGACGTCCGTCAGGTTCTGGAACCCCAACGTCTGCATGACCTTGGCCGGACCCCAGACACTGGGATCCTTGCTGGTCTGGCCCACCAGGTACACCGCCTGGTAGTCCATCAGGTCAGCCGTATACGGGCCATTGAAGAACCCGTCGATCGTCCCGGCGCGGTAGATGTAGCGGTCCTCGTCGGGATACTGCGTCTGCGCGGTCTGCTGCGTCAGGAGCGACAGCATGGACAGCTGATAGCCGGCACCGCCGACCTGCTGTACCGTGCTCACCACCGCGCGCGTGAAGATGGTCCCCGGAGGGGGCGGTGTGTCGAGCGACGGGCTGTTCGGGTTGACGTTCAGCCCGGTAAGGTCGGTCTCGCAGGCCGTCGTCACAACTGCGACGGCGGCAAGCAGCGCGACCGAGAGCCGAGTGGTTTTCATCATTCAATCTCCCGGTTGACGGTCACGGAGTGATCGTAACGTTGATACCGAACGACCGCGTCGTCGGCAGTGCACCAAAGTCGAAGCCCTGTCCACCGTTGCCCGATCCCGTCGAGTTTTCCGGATCGTAGTTCGGGAAGTCGGTCCAGGTGTACAGGTTGCGGCCGATGAGGGCCACGTTGAGCGCCGACAGCTTGAGCCCCGTCAGGTACTTGGCCGGGACGTCCCAGCCGAAGCGCATGTCGCGGAGCTTCACGAAGCCGGTGTTGTAGATGCCGGGTTCAACCGACGCGAAGAAGTTGTGGAAGTAATCTTCCGACGTGACCTTCGCCGTGTTCGGCTGGCCCGAGGCCTTGTCGATGCCGTCCACCACGATGCCCGGCTTGTCCCAGTCTTCCTCGCGGCCGCGCAGCGACGATTCCAGCACGCCGGCGTAGTTGCCGAACCAGTTGCCCGACGAGAAGTTCTGGCCGCCCTGACGGATGTCGAGCAGGAAGCTGAACGTGTAGTTCTTGTAGCGGAACTCGTTGTTCAGGCCGCCCGTCCAGTCGGGGTTGACGTTGCCCAGCTTGGTGTAGGCGGTGTTGCGCACCGGCAGGCCGCCCGACGTCATGATCTTGCCGGTGGCCGAGTCGCGGGCCCAGGCACGCCCGTAGATGGAACCGTACGGTTCGCCCACGTGCGCCTCGATGCGCGCGTTCCACTGGGACGCGAGCACGATAGTCGTGAGGCCCGGGGCCAGCTCATCCACCTGGTTCCGGTTCTTCGTGTAGTTGAACGTCGTGCGCCACGAGAAGCCGTTCTTCAGGTCCAGCGTCCTGAGCGTCACCAGCGCCTCGACACCCTTGTTGCTCATCTGGCCCGCGTTGATGAAGGCCGAGCTGTAGCCGATGGCCGGAGCCATCGCGAGGGCGAAGATCTGGTCCATCGTCTTCTTGTTGTAGACCGACGCATCCACCGTCAGCCGGTCGTCGAAGAAGGCGATTTCGATGCCGCCCTCCGTGCCGATCGTCTTTTCCGGCTTCAGGTTCGCGTTGGCCGAGGCATTCGGCAGCGTGAACAGCGTGCGCCCGCCGAACTTGGCCGACTGCCCCTGGAACGTGGTCTGCAGCTGGTACGCGCCGGCATCGGCGCCCACCTGCGCATAGCCGCCACGGATCTTGGCGTAGGTCACCCAGCCACCCTTCGTGATCGACGGGAACAGGTCCGAGAGGACCAGCGAGCCGTTGACCGAGGGGTAGAAGTACGAGCTGTTCTCCTTGGGCAGCGTCGACGAGTAGTCGTTGCGCCCCGTCACTTCGACGGTGGCCACACGATTCCACGTGAGCACGGCCGACCCGTACACCGAGTTCACGCCCGAGTGGGCCTCGGAGTTGCCGATCGTCGGCGTGATGGCCGAGTTCGACAGGTTGTAGATGCCCTTCACCACGAGGTTGTTCGTGTTCCAGGTGTTACGATAGCTGTTGTTGCGGCGGATGTTGCCGCCGACGTTGGTCGTGACGTCGAGGCGGCCGAACGTCTTGGTGGCCGTGAGCAGGCCTTCGACGTTCGATTCCGATGCGCGCGTGTTGTCGCCCGTGAAGCCGCCCGAGCCCGCCGGGTCCGCGTGATCCATCTGCCCGGGCGCGTACTTCTCTTCCGCCGTGTAGCGGTAGAAGTCCTGGCCCATGCGCACCATGCCCTTCAGCCAGTCGGTCACCTGATAGTTGACCGTCGCCTGGCCGATGATGCGGTCGCGCGTGTCCATGTTGCCGTTCTCGTACTGCTGCCAGAACGGGTTGTTATGGTAGTTGTAGTTCCAGTTGTAGAGGCTGCCGTCTTCCTGGTACCACTTGTTGCGCAGGGCCTCGATGTCGACCTGACGGCCGAACCAGGTGAAGCCCATGAACGGGTTGCCTTCGGCGTAGCCGACTTCGGGGCGGTTGATGCCCTGGTTCTGCACGACCTGCAGCGAGCCCGACACGTTGAGCTTGTCGTTGACCGCCGCACTCGCCGACAGCGACGCGGCCAGCTTGGCCAGCTTCGAGTTCGGCACGATGCCAGCGACGTTGTCCTTGGTCAGCGACAGGCGCGCCGCCGAGCGGGAGCCGTTGGCCGTGACGGTGACGCTGTTCGACACCGTGTGACCCGTCGTGAAGAAGTCCCGCACGTTGTTCGGGTGCGCGACCCACGGCATGTTGGGGCCGGTGAACTGGTTGATGGGCTGCCCTCTGAACCGGGGCCCCCACGACTCGTCCGCGTAGTCGTTGGTGCCGCTGCCGGCGCCGTCGACGAATTCGAACTCGCCACCGAAGCCCTGCCCGTACAGGTTCTGGAACTTCGGCATCACCGAGAACACGTCGGCGGTGGCGTAGGTGCGGAGCTGCACCTGCACGCCCTCGGCCGCGCTGCGGCCGGACTTGGTGGTAATCACCACCGCGCCGTTCGACGCGCGCGAGCCGTACAACGCCGCCGCGTTCGGACCCTTGAGCACCGTGATGCTGGCGATGTCGTCGGGGTTCAGGTCGGAGATGGCGCTGCCGTAGTCACGGCCGCTGTAGTTGCCGACCGTCGAGAAGCCCCGGTTCGAGACCGGAATGCCGTCGACGACGAACAGCGGCTGGTTGTCGCCGGTGATCGAGCCGGCGCCGCGAATGATGATGCGCGTCGATCCACCGATCGAGCCGCTGCCCTGGATGGAGAGGCCCGAGGCCTTGCCCGACATCGCGTTGATCAGGTTCGTCTCGCGCGTCGTCGTGAGGCTGGTGTTGTCCAGCGCCTGCTGCGACGTGCCGATGGTGGACTTCTCACGCTGCACGCTGAGCGCCGTCACCATCATGCCGGTGAGCTGCACCGCCTGCGCGGCGAGCGTGAAGTCCACGGTGAGCGTGGTGCCGCCCAGGTTGACGTTGCTCTGGGCGCGCCGATACCCAATGCGGCGGGCAACCAGCACCGCGGGACCACGGTTCCGGCCGGCAACAGTGATCGTGTAGCTGCCGTCCTCCCCCGTCTGCGCGCCGGCCTTGATCGCGTCGATGAAGACGCTGGTTCCGGCCAGGGGCTGGCCGGCCTCAGAGACGACACGTCCCTTGATGATGGTGGGAGCCTGGGCTTGCGCGACGGCGGTGACGCCAACGAGCGAGGCCAGACCGACCACGCCCGCGAGCCATGCGCGGGCCAATCGGATGTTCATTCTGTATCCTCCAAAAAGAGGGGCGGGAAAAAGGACGCAACATGCGTACAACGAACAACGAACCCGCGAAGCGGTGCGGAGTCGTCGTACTTGAACTACCGACGAAGTCACCGCCGCGTCACGGCCTATAATAGGTTGTGAAAATGTTCCGCGACGCTGCGCATACGTTATCAGGGTTGTCACGCGTTTGGCGTAGGGTAAACCCTTACGGTTCTAGTCCCGGCTGCGCGACCGGCCTTGACTGAATCTGGCGAGCAGATCGCGAGTGCGTAAACGCGCAAGCGAGGCCGCGCGTATACCCGCCACTCGATGCGCCGTGTTGGCCAAGTGCGAGGGTGAGGCGAAGCCGAGCACGGTGGCCACATCGGCAAGGTCGTAGCCCGGGTTCTTGGCCAGTTCGGCTGCCGCGATCAGGCGCACGAGGTCAATCACCCGCTTGAGATTGGGCGCGCCCGATGCCGCGAACGAACGGCTCAGGTGCTCGCGCGTGACGCCGAGCGACCGCGCGACGGCGTCGGTGCGCACGGGCCGCCCGCCGGCCGACACGACGTACTCCCACGCGCGCTGCTGCAGCGGGGCGTCGAGTCCCAGCACCGCATGGGCGACGCGAAGCGCGGCGGCGAATCGCGCCGTGAAGGCGTGGGGGACGACCAGCTCGCGGAGCGCCGGGTCGTCCACGCCCTCGATGAGCAGGTCGGTCACCTCGAGCGCGGCGCTGCGGCCGAGCACGGCGGCGTCGGCGAGGCGCGGCGCAACGAGCGCGAAGAACGGGATGCTCGGCAGCTGGCGCGCGAGCGACGCCACCGCCCAGGCGTCGTCCCCGCCGGCGCCGAGGTCCACGACCACGGCGTCGACGAGCGTGGTGCGCAGCGTGGCGCCCGCCGCCTCGGCCGTCCGGACGAGGAGCAATCGCGCGCGGCGGCGCGTGAAGGCGCGGCGCAGCAGCTCGCGCCCCTTGTCGCGCGTGGTGAGCGCGAGCACCGTGGGCAGGAACTCGGTCGCGACGGCGGTCACGGCGCGCCGTTCGGTTCGAGCAGCGCCCGCGCGCGCGCCAGCACCGACCGCGCGTTCTCGTACGAGACCAGCGACGTGGCCTCGTCGAAGGTCAGCCACTTGCAGGCCGTGATCCCCTCGCGCCGCAGCGGACGCGCGTGGCCGTCCGCCGCCTCGATGAGGTAGAAGTGGCAGACCTTGTGCACGAGCCGCCCACGGAACCGGAAGTTCCAGTCGATGATCTCCACCGGCGCCGTGAGCGTGAGGGTCGTGAGCCCCGTCTCCTCGCGCACTTCGCGGACGGCCGCGGCGTCCGGCGACTCGTCGGCCTCGAGGTGTCCCTTCGGGAATCCCCAGTTCTTGTAGCTGTCGCGAATGAGCAGGAAGCGCACGCCGTCCGCCGAGCGGCGGAAGACGATGCCGCCGGCGGAGACTTCCTCGCGCGGCTCGCGCCCGCGCGGCTCCCGCGTGCGCGCCGTCATACGGCGTGCCCAAGGTCGAGATCGGCGCGCCCCTCGATGAAGCCGCGCACCACGGGGTCGCTCGTCTGGCGGATCTCGGCCACCGTGCCGCACTGCCGCACCTTGCCCTCGTACAGCATGGCGATGCGCGTGGCCACCGTGTACGCCGAGTGCATGTCGTGCGTGATGACGATGGAGGTGACGCCCAGCGTGCGCTGCATGCGGAGCATGAGTTCGTTGATCACGGCGCTGGTGACGGGATCGAGCCCCGTCGTCGGCTCGTCGTAGAGCAGGTACTTGGGGCGGAGCGCGATGGCGCGCGCGATGCCGACGCGCTTGCGCATGCCGCCGGACAGCTCGATGGGCATGATGTCGGCGGCGTCCGGCAGGTCCACGAGCGCCAGCGTCTCGTGGACCCGCGCCTCGATCTCGGCGTCGCTGATCGTCCCCTGCTTGCGGAGGCCCATCGCGACGTTGTCGCCAACGGAGAGCGAGTCGAAGAGCGCCGCGAACTGGAAGACGTAGCCGATCTTCGCGCGCAGCCGGTACAGCTCCGGCCGGCTCAGCGTCGGCACCTCGAGTCCGTCCACGAAGACGGTCCCCTGGTCCGGCTCAAGCAGGCCGACGATGTGCTTGATGGCAACGGATTTGCCCGTCCCCGAATAGCCGATGATGGCGACGGTGTCTCCCTCCGGCACCTCGAGCGAGAAGCCCTGCAGCACTTTCTTGGGGCCAAACGCCTTGTGGACGTTGTCGAGGGAGATCACAAAAAAGACGAGAAAGGGGTGGGGTGCGGGGGAATATGCGGCGCGACGCCGGTTGCGGCGAGGGTGGGGGTTTCGTGTCGGCGAATTCCTGAGCGGGCAGGCTGAGATTGGAGGATAGGGTGTAGGTGGATGGACGACGAACGGCGGATTCTCGACTTGGACCTAGGATTGCGATTCATGATCACGATTGGGGATTTCGATTGGCGATAGCGGCGTGGGAGACGGTGGCAGCAAAGAAGGCCGTGGAGCAATGCTCCCCGGCCTCTGTTGTTTCTCTGTTGTTTCTCTGTTGTCTCTCTGTTGTCTCTCTGTTGTCTGTCTGTTGTTTCTCTCTTAAGCGCTGAACGACTGCAGCGCACGGCCTACATCGCCCTCACGCAGCCTCTTAAGCGCCCGATCTCGCAGTTGTCTGACCCGCTCTCTCGTCACGCCGAGCATGGAGCCGATCTCCTCGAGGGTGTGCTCGCGCCCGCCCTCGAGTCCGAAGTAGAGGCGCAGCACCTTGGCGTCGCGCGGCGGAAGCGTGCCGAGCGCCTGTTCGATCTCGTCGGTGAGGAAGCGGTTCATCGCTTCCTCCTCGGTGTCGGGCATCTCGTCGGCGACGAAGCGCTCGATGAGCGAGCGGTCGCCGTCCGGGTCCATGGGGGCGTCGAGGCGCACGTCGCCACTGTTGAGGGCGGCGAGCGACGAGACAACGTCCACGGAGAGGCCCGTCACCTTCGAGAGTTCCTCGGGGGTGGGTTCGCGGCGCATCTTCTGGCGCAGGATCTCCGACGCCTTGATGATGCGCGACAGGTCGGCCGTCCGGTTGAGCGGCACGCGCACCGTGCGCCCCTGGCGAGCGAGCGACGACAGGATGGCCTGCCGAATCCACCACACGGCGTACGAGATGAACTTGACGCCCTGGTCGGGATCGAACTTCCGCGCGGCGGTGAGGAGGCCGACGTTTCCTTCGCCGATGAGGTCGATCAGCGGCAGGCCGCGGTTCTGATATTTCTTGGCGACGGAGATGACGAAGCGCAGGTTGCGCTTGACCAGTTCCTGGAGGGCATCGGGATCGCCGGCGCGGATCTTGCGCGCGACCTCGATCTCCTCGTTGCCCTTGAGGAGGGGATAGGTGCTGACCTCGTACAGGTACTGGTCGAGGATGTCGCGCTCGGGCTCGCTGGGCGCGATCCCCGCAGGGACCGCGCGACGACGGCGGCGCTTGACTTCGGTGGCCATGGACTATGCCTCGACGAGCCAGGGGGCTCGAGCGTGAATCGGTAAGGCGGGGGACCCCGAACTGGGTCTGGCCCGGTGCAAACTCGGCGCGCTCGCCATATGGACTTGCGCATGCGGCGCAGCCAATGCTGAGTGCTGATGCAAGGCCTCTAAAAATAGCGCAAAACGGGATTTCCGCTAGAGAGACCGCTTGACCCGGCTAATACTCCTGGATAGCTTTTCTGGTTCCTGATGGAACGCATCGGCGTGCCGTTGCGCCCGTTCAGGACCCGGGGGCGTAGCTCAGTTGGGAGAGCGCTTGAATGGCATTCAAGAGGTCAGCGGTTCGATCCCGCTCGCCTCCACTGGGGTTCGGTTTCGGCCGAATCATCCGGTTCCGGTTCCCATCCGGGACATGCGCGGGAATAGCTCAGTTGGTAGAGCACAACCTTGCCAAGGTTGGGGTCGCGGGTTCGAGTCCCGTTTCCCGCTCTAAAGAGAGACAACAGAGAAGCAACAGAGAAACAACAGAGAAACAACAGAGAGACAACAGGGAGACAACAGAACGGGCGGAGGGACCAGCGGTTCCGCTTCGGGGTACGTAGGAAGGACAGCGCAATTGCGGGAATGGGTCTTGTGCGCCTTCCGGTGTCGCCTCCTGTTTCGGGCGGTTAGCTCAGTTGGTTAGAGCGCCACGTTGACATCGTGGAGGTCA
>CAYQCP010000101.1:0-8938 GCA_964416005.1 uncultured Gemmatimonas sp. | reverse complement strand
GTTCCCGGCGCCGCACTGCCGCGCGCAGCGCCCGGAGGTCGCGCAGGGCAGGGCGCCCGGCGGCATTGCGTCTCCCCCGGCGCGGCACCAGCAGCGGCTCGAGCTGCAGCGTGATGACGTGGGCGTCGTGGAGCTCGCCCAGCGTGTCCTGCAGCATCCGCAGCAATCGCAGTGCGCGCTCGCCGGCCGGTGTCTGCGCGTCCACGGCCTCCACGAGGTAGCGGAGGCGCTTCACCTTGATGCGTGCGCGATGAATGACTGCCACCTGCGTGCGATGTTCGATGCGCTCGAGCGCCGCATGCGCGGACGCGAGATGATGCGCCAGCACCGAGGCGAGGTGCGCGCCCAGCGTCTCAGGAGGGCCGCCGGCGTCGCGTCCGCTCGCGAGCGCGTCGGCGAGCGCGGTCGCAAGGGCGGGCCACTGCTCGCCCACCCGCTCCTGAAGCCGCTCGCGCTCCGCGGCGTAGACGGTGCGCCGCTGCCCGGCGAGCCACTGCGCCGCACGCGCTGCCGGCGCGCTGAATGGCTCCTCCGGTGCCGTGAGCCACTGCCATTCAACCTGTGCGTCTCGCGCCGCGCCGGCGCGCCGCGCGATGCGGCGCAAGGCCGCGCGGTCGCGGCGCGACAGGTCGTCGTCCACCAGGTCGCTGACGGCGCGGAGCCAGCTGCGAAGCCGGCGAATGGCGACCCGGAAGTCGTGCACCTCCTCGTTGGCGATGGTGGAGGCCGGGTCGCTGGTGCCGGGCACCGCGAGCGGCGCCGCCTTCTCCATCGCCCGTTCCAGCCGTTGGCGGGCGACGGCGCGCGCCGCGGCGCGCGCCGGCTGCGACAGCAGCCGGCGCGCCTCCGGCGTGCGACGTCGCCGGGTCTTCCTCACCGGATGAGCGCCAGCAGCGCCGTCACGGCCGCCTCGAGCTGCTGGTCCTTGCCGCGGCTGACCACGTGGTACTCGTTCATCACCCGGATGTCGGGCTCCGTCTGCAAGTTCTCAAGGTACCGCCCCGTATTGGCGTCCTTCACTCCAACGCCGGGCACGCCCCACCGGATCCCGTCCGTCAGCGACTCCCATCCGGCGAAGGTGCAAGTGCCGGGCACGGGCATGCCGACGAGCGGTCCGAGCTTCTGGTCCTTGTACGCGTAGGCATAGCAATGTCCGTCGCTGTAGTTGGCCTCGTTCGCCAGCGACACGCTCGGCTTGCTCCATCGGAAATTCGGTTCGTACCCGGTGCTGCGGGTGTCGGTGGTGTACTCGAAGAACTTCTTGCCGCTCAGGAACATCGCGAGGTCGGCCACGAGGTCGCCGCCGCCATTGAAGCGCGTGTCCACGACAACGCCCTTGCGCGTCACGTACTTGCCCATGACGTCCTCGACGGTCGTGCGCATGGCGCCGTCGTTCATGCCCGGGATGTGCACGTAGCCCAGTTGACCGTTGCTGAGGCGATCGACCTCGGCGGCGTTGCGGCGCACCCAGCGGGCGTACAGCAGGCGGTTCTCCTCGGCGGGCGCGATGGGCTTGGCCACCACCTCCGACTTCACGGCGCCATCGAGGAGGCCAAGGAGGACGGGCCGGCCCGCCTTTCGGTTCAGCAACTCCGCGATGTCGCTTGCCGGCGTGATGGCCTGGCCGTCGATGGTCTCGATGATCATGCCCGCCTTCACGGTCATCCCGGCCTTGTCGAGCGGCCCGTCCTTGATGATCTCCTCGATCCGAACGCCGCCGCCGGCGTACGACTGGTCGAGGAAGACGCCAAGTGACGCGGTGGCATCGTCCGTTGGCGCCGACGAGGAGAAGGTGGCGCCGCTGTGGCTGATGTTCAGCTCGCCCAGCAACTCGGCGAGCATCTCGGCGAACTCGTGCTGCGTGCCGATGTGCGGCAGGTACTTGGCGTAGACCGGCCGGATGGCCATCCAGTCGACGCCATGGTAGCCGCGGGAGTAGAAGGTGTCGCGCACCTTGCGCCAGACGTGGTCGAACATCGCCTCGCGCTCGGCGGCGACGTTCAGCGCCAGTTCTCCGCTGATCGGCACGGCGTCGCGCTTGGCGGCGACCGGGTCGATCTTCGCGATCGCGCCGTCGGCGAGCAGCAGAATGCTCTTCTGCTCGTTGTCCCACGTCATGCTCCCGCCGTTCGCATTCAGCGCCAGCACCTGCTTGGTCTCCCGCGTGCGCAAGTTGGTGGACCACAGATTCATCCCCCGCTCGAATCGCGCGAGGTAGTACAGCGTCTCACCGTCCTTGCTCACCAGCGCGTCGCCGAGCGACGACGAGTGGATGGTGAGGCGCGCCTTGCGCGTGTCGATGCCGTCGAACTCGAACTTCACCGCGTCCGGCTTTGCGGCGCTGTCAGTCTTGGCCTTCGCGCTGTCCCCCTTGGCCTTGGCGGTGTCGGGCTTCGGTTTCGGCGCCTTGTCCTCCAGTTCCTTCACCAAGGCGTACTCTTCCTTGGTGAGGCGGAACCGGTCCCACGCATCCTTGGTGAAGAACATCGCGTAGGCGTCCTGCTGCGCGCCCCCCGACTGGGCGACGGCCTTGAGTCCGTCGCGATTGCTGAACCAGAGCATCGCCTTGCCGCCAAGGATCCACTTGGCGTTGCCATCGTTGAAGCCGCTCTGCGTGAGGTTGATCACGCTCCCCTTGCCGTCCGTGGCGATAAGGCCCACCTCGGACGGTGCGATGCCGGGAACGGAGAGATCAAAGAGCATCCACTTGCCGTCCGGACTCCAGGAGAAGCGGTGGTTCGGCGTGTTGGCGAAGATCGAGCGCTCGTCGAGCAGCGTGCGCATCTGCTTCGACGCAAGCGTAAGCACGCGCAGCGTGTTGCGGTCCTCGATGAACGCGAGCTCCTTGCCGTCGGGCGAGTACAGCGGCTGGTAGTTCTGGTGCTCGTTGGCAATGAGCGGCGATTCACGCACCACGGTCGAGGCATAGAAGTGCGGTTCGGCGTCGCGCGTGCGCCGCGCCTCGTAAATGGCCCAGCGGCCGTCCCGCTCCGAGGCGTAGACAAGCGCCTTGCCGTCCGGCGAGAACCGGACGCCGGTTTCCGTAGCGGGGGTATTGGTAATGCGCTTGGTGACGCCCCCTTCGATGCTGGCCACGAAGACGTCGCCGCGAAACACGAACGCGACTTCCTTGCCGCTCGGTGCCACCGCCAGTTCACGCGCGCCGCCGGTTACCGGGAGCACGAGGTCGCCGTTGGCCTTGGCGTCGGCGGCAATGGTCACCGCGACGCGCCGTGGCTGGCCGCCGGGCTGGAGCGTGTACAGCTGGCCATCGTGGCCGAACCCCAGCGTGCCGTTGTTCGCGATGCTGAGGAAGCGGACGGGCAGCCCCTTGAACGAGGTGAGCTGCTGCGACTTCCCGCCTGTGAGCGGGAGCTTGTGCACGTTGAACGTGCCGCTCTCCTCGCTGAGGTAGTAGAACGCCTTGTCGCCGTCGGCGAGCACGGGCTGGCGGTCCTCGCCGGCGAATGACGTGAGCTGGCGATGGGTGCCGGACTTCGCGTCGTAGACCCAGATGTCGCGCGCCACCGATGAGACGTGGTGCTTCCGCCAGATATTCTCGCGTCCCTTGTTGTCGGTATAGAGCAGGAACTGCCCGTCACGACTGTAGCGTGCATCGTCGGCGGGTGTGGTGAGCGCCTGCACGGGGCGGCCGCCGGTGGCGGGCACGGTCCAGAGTTCCGGCATCGAGGCCGCCGGGTACTGCCGGTTGGCGGCCGCGTCCATGCGGGCGGCGCCGAACACGACCGACTTGTCGTCGGGCGTGAAGCTGTACGGGTACTCGGCCGCTGAGTGGAACGTGAGGCGCTGCGCTGCCCCACCAGCCGCTGCGATCACGTACAGGTCGAAGTTGCCGTGCCGGTCGCTCGCAAAGGCGATGCGCGTGCCGTCGCGGCTCCACACGGGCATGAAGTCATGCGCCGGGTGCTGCGTCAGCTGGGTAGCCGTGCCGCCCGACGCGGGGACGCGATACAGGTCGCCTCGATACGTGAAGGCGATGGTCGCGCCGTCCGGCGAAAGGGCGGGGTAGCGCATCCAGCCGGCGTCCCCCTGGGCGGACGCGATGGTGCTGACCGCGCAGAGCGCGGGAACGATGAGGCGGCGGGCGATCATCATGGCCTGAAGAGTCGAAGGAGGAGAGGCGATGGTGCCTTGGGGAATTTGCCGACCGGACCCGCGGACGCCAGCGCGAAGAAAATTCGAACGGCCCGTGCGAGACAAACCTCGCACGGGCCGCTCTTCCAACGAGACCCGACCTGGCGCCGCTACGGGCAGCGTGCCAGTGCGACCGGGCATGTCTCCGGCGACGGAGCTGGGGCGCTGCCTTCGCCACCACCACCAAAGGTGTACAGCGGCTGCTTCAGGACGCCGAGTTCGCGACCCGGGACCGGCAGGTGGATGAGCGTGTTCTCTGGGAGCGCCTGCCAACCGCGCGCATCGAGGAAGCCGATGACGCCGGACACACCGACGCCCTCGACCTTCTTCTCATGCCGCAGCGCGTCCCACAGGCTGCCGCACGCACCGTTCAGCTTGCGCGGCACGCACCCCGGAGTGTCCGGCGGTCCGTCAACGGTCACCGGCGGAAGCTGGCCGTTGGCGACGCGCGTCTTGTTGATCAGCGGCACGGCTTCTGCCGCGCGACCAAGCCGGATGAGCGCCTCGGCCTTGAGCAGGTCCATCTCGGCGACGGTCATCGCCACCTGCGGGCCGGCTTCCCACGTCGTGCCGGTGCCGTTGCGCAGGTAGTAATAGTGCGACCAGCGCCACGTGCCGCGCGATGCGGTGAAGATGTCGTTCCGGTTGTAGCCCATGTAGATGCCGGGCGACGCCGGGCCGGTGGCGCCCTGAATGCGCCGGTCCTTCGTGTTCATCTGGAAGCCGACGCGCGACGTCAGCGGCGTGTTCACCCAGTTCAGGTAACCATTGGTCGAGTCGGCCGGGCCAATGAGGTCATACGCGGGCCGCCCGAAGTCGCTCGGACGCCCCGTGGTGCGGAGGCGGGCCACTAGGCGCTTCCAGTCATCCCACAGGATGAGCGACTGGGCCGTGGGGGCGAAGTCGGTCTTGATGCCGGCGTCCACCCGCGCGATGACCTTGTTCCAGTCGACCGCGGCGCGCTCGGCGCGCGTGCGCGCAGAGTACACCAGCAGGCGCGCCGCAAACGAGTTGGCGAGCTGGACGAACTGGTCGCGCGTCATCGCCGTGTAGAGCCAGCCGTCGAGCGGGAGCGTGAAGTTGGCCTTCGCGGCGACGGCAATGGCGGTGTCGATCTGCGCGATGCCAGCGGCCGTCACCTCCTTGTACGTCTTGAACTGCGGGTTCTTGAGTGTATCGAGGTCCACCTTCTCGTCCACGACAAAGGCCTTGTCGAAGTACAGCCCGAGATACCCGTATGAGATGCCCTGCATGAACTTGCCGACGGCCTTGGTGCGGATCGTGCGCGTCGAATCGACGACGATGACGCCACGATCGATGGCGAAGAGCGCGTCGTTGACCGAGGAGATGGTCCGGTAGAGGCCGTACCACGGTCCTTCCGTCACGTTGTTGCGCGCATTGACCGGGCTGTTGTTCCACGGCGTGCGTGGAATCGCCGACAGTTCGAGCTGGCCGAAATCGGCGAAGCCCGAGGTGATCTCCATCGCCATGGTGGAGAAGGCCCACGACGGATAGTCGTCGTGGCCGGCGACTGGCCACCATGTGCGGAACGCCGAGGCGACGAACGTCTCGGAGGCGGTGGGTTGCTGCGTGGCGCGCAGCGCGTCCGGGAGGTTCGGGTTCGTGACCGCGAGCTCCTGGCACGATGTCAGCGAGAGCGCAAGCAGCGGCACCAGCGCCAGCACCCGGAAGCGATTCTGAGTCGTTTGCATTTGCTTGTCCTCGCCTCAGAAGGTGATTTCGATGCTGCCGGTGATGGTCCGGAAGCGCGGATAGTCGAAGCTGTCGATCCGGGTCAGCGCGTTGGTGCCGACTTCCGGGTCGTAGCCCTTGTAATTCGTGATCGTGTAGAGGTTGCGGCCGATGAGCGACAGCGTCACGCCGCGCGCCCCAAACGGCTGCAGGTAGCCCAGCGCCTTGCCGCCGAGCCGGTACCGGAACGCCATTTCGCGCAGCTTCACAAAGCCCGCGTCCTCCACGAAGTAGTCCGTGGGGTCAGCGGCGGAGTAGAGCGCAATGTAGTACTCGATCGGCTTCTTGAGCTCCTGCTTCTTGCCGGTCTGGTCCACGTCCTTGCTCTTCGCCCACTGGTACATGCGCTGGTTCGTCTGGTTGTACGCGTCCCCGCCCACCGAGGCGTCGATGAGCGTGACCAGCTCGAAGTTCCGCCAGTTCATGGTGCTGGCGATGCCCCACTTAAAGTCGGGGAGGCCGTTGCCCATCTTGAGCACGGCGGCGCTGCCCGTCGCATCGCGACGCAGGATCGGCATGCCCCACGCGAAGGACGACGTGCCGATGGTGGTGGACGAGCCCCATCCGCCGGTGGCGACCTCACCCTCCGTGTACTTCTTCGGGTTGCCGCTGGCATCGAGGCCGACCCAGACCAGCAGCCCTTCGTCATTCTTCACAAACTGGTTGGCGCTCGCCTGCACGTCGGCGGGCAGGTACTTCGGGTCCTTCAGGAACTGGAATCCGTACATGTCGTGCAAACTGGCGCCCTTGCACCGATAGCCGATCGTCTGCGTGACGAAGCAGGTGCGATCGAACTCGGTGATCTCGTTGCGCGACCGATCAACGACGAGGCTGGCTTTCCACGAGAAAGTCGGCTTCTTGATCAGCTGCGCCTCGATCGAGGCCTCGATCGAGTTGCCTTCCACCGTGCCGGCATTCTGCCACTGCTGGCCGTACCCGTAGAAGCCGGCCAGCGGGATCTGGATCAGCTGGTCGGTCGTGATGGTCTTGGCGTACGACAGCTGCACGCCGAAGCGTTCCTTCACGATGGCGTCAATGCCAACCTCGGTCTCGGTGGAGTTCTCCGGGCGCAGGTTGATGTTGCCGAGGTTCTGCTTGGTGACGCCGCCCGCCGACGTGAAGGTGTACGTCTCGTACTGGTCGGAGAAGTTGGGGCGTCCGCCGGCCGTGCCGCGTGAGGCACGCAGCTTGAACTCGTTGAGCGCCTCCTTCCACGGCCACCAGACCTCCTCGCTCACGCGCCAGGCACCGCTGACGCGGTAGTAGCTGTTCCACCGTTCGGCGGCGCCGAACAGCGAGCTGCCGTCGCGCCGGATGAGCCCATCGCCGATGTACTTGCCGCGGTAGTCACCGCCCAGCGTGATGAAGTAGCCGCTGGCCTTCACCGTCTCCACGGCGGACTCGACGAAGCGCGTCTTCGTGTTGTTGAGGCTCTTGACGCCCGGGACCGCGAAGTCCTGGCCGTTGGCGTTGGTCGTTTCGTTGACTTCGCTCTCGAGCAGGACGCGCGCCGTCGACCTCATCGTCAGGTCGCCGAACTTGCGCATCAGGTTCGCGCTCGCCTCGGAGTTGATCGTATTCGTGGTGCCGGCGAACTGCTCGTAGTAGCCGATGCCGCCCGTCGCGTACCCTTCCGTCTTCTTGCCCTGGTCGAGGAAGAAGTCGAGCCGCCGGTCGGAGCGGTCATAGCTGACGGCCGCGTCGAACGTCAGCCAGTCGAACGGCGTGTACCGCGCCGAGAGGCTGCCCTGGGTGCGGGCGCGATTGCGCCGCCGGTCCTCGGTGGCGAGCACGTACAGCGGGTTCTCCTCGCGTCCTTCGGGATCCGGCTGGTACAGGTACGGCGTGCCGTCGGGATCCGGCACCAGCAGGTTTGCGTCCGGCGCCTGGTTGATCAGATCGAAGAAGGTGTCGCCGTACAGTTCCTGGCGGTTCGTGCGCGCGTGATAGGCGCTGAACGAGATCTTCAGCACGTCCATCGGCGTGTGATCGAGGTTGAACCGCAGGTACTTCTCGTCGAATGTCCCCTTGTTCAGCACGACGCCGTCGTCCTTGGCGCTGCCGAGCGACAGGAACCAGTTGGTGCGCGCGCTGTTCTGCGCGATGCTGATCGCATTCCGGAAGGTCTGCCCCGGGTCGAAGAAGAGCTCGACGGGATCGTAGATCTTGTCGTAGTACTCCACGTCCTGGAAACGCTGCCAGACGGGGCGCGCCACACGCTGGGCGCGCTGCACAACCTGCCCTGAAGCGTTGACGTACTGGCCGCTGGCATCCGTCTGGTAGTAGTGGTACTTCGCCCAGCCCATCTTGCCGCCGAGGCTGTTGAAGCCCACCTCGGAGCGCAGGGCGTAGCGCGTGGCGGCCTCGCCGCCGCCGGTGCCGCGCTTGGTGCGGATCTGGATCACGCCGGAGGCCGCGCGCGACCCGTACAGCGACGCCGCCGAGGCGCCCTTCACGACCTCGATGCTCTCGATGTCGGATGCGTCGAGGTCGGAGCTTGAGCCGGTGAACGCCTGCGACTGGATGACGCCGTCCACCACCACGAGCGGCGCGTTCCCCTTGTTGATGCTGGTGGGCGACCGGAGGATGATGTTCGTGCCGCTGCCCGGCTGGCCCATCGGCACCACGGTGACGCCGGCGATCTTGCCCTGGATGGACTCGAGCGCATTGTTGGCCGGCACCGCGAGCGCGGTGTTCTCCACCTTGCCGACGGTGAACGGCACGCGCGTGCCTGATGTCGGATCGACGAGGCCGGTGGTGACGATCGCCTGCAGCGTCAGCGCCACTTCGCGCATCTTGATGTCGACCGCCACGGCGCCGTTGGCCGGCACGGTGATGCCGCGGACCACCGCCGGCCGGTACCCGATGCGGCGCGCCTCCACCACCCGCGCGCCCAAGGGGGCGCCGGCGGGGTCCTCGTGGCGTGCGGGGTTCTTCGGACGGCTTTCGTGAGCGGCGACCGCTTCTGGCGCATGGGATCCCTCTTTTCGACGTCGCTCAACACCGGCTGCCCCAAGGAAGCTGGGGAAGG
>CAYQCP010000100.1:0-9076 GCA_964416005.1 uncultured Gemmatimonas sp. | reverse complement strand
CCCTCGGCCCACGAGGGGGCGGCCGCCCGTCGGGCGGCCGCTTCGTCGTGGGCCGGTCGCCTACGCCTTCTTCGCGCCGCGGGTATTGATCCCGAGGATCGAATACAGCGGGCAGATGCCGGTGGCGCCGGTGAGGATCGGCACGACGCCGATCCACGCCCACGTCCACCCCTTGGTCAGCGCGAGCGCGACGAGCGTCACGCCGAGCGCGACGCGCAGGACCCGATCGATGGTGCCTTCATTCACCTTGAACATGAACACCTCTGCATGGGGGATGATGTCGTATGTATTCCTATATCAGAATATAGCACTCCCATCCGCTTCGCCAGCGATGCCGCCCCGCACCCTGCACCTCGCCCTGTTCCCTGCCCCCTGTACCGGGAGAGGGGGGTCAGCTCACCCGTATCGCCCGCCCCGTCCGCGCCCCGCGTTCGCCGTCGAGGAACGCCATCGATCCGTTGACGAAGACGGCGGTGATGCCCACCGCGTACTGGAACGGATCGGCGAACGTTGCGCGGTCGGCCACCGTCGCCGGGTTGAAGACCACGACGTCGCCGGCGCCGCCCGCGCGCAGCATCCCGCGCCCCGTGAGCCGCAGCCGCTGCGCGGCGAGCCCGCTCATCTTGTGGATGGCCGCACCCAGCGTGAGTGCCTTGCGCTCACGCACGTACCGCGCGAGCACGCGGGCAAACGTCCCCACGCCGCGCGGGTGCGGATGGCCCCGGCGCGCCGGCCCGCTGGCGGCGAACGACCCGCCGTCCGAGCAGACCATTGCCTGCGGATGCGCCAGGATGCGCTCGAGATTCTCCTCGCTCATCGCGAAACCGACCATGCCGACGCTCCCGCCGTTCGCCTTCAGCAGCGCCACCGCCGTCTCGTACGGCGGCAGGCCGCGCGCCGCGGCCACGTCGTCGAGGCGCATGCCCTCGGCCGTCTTGTCCGCCGGCGCGCTCACGCTGGCGATCTGCACGTTGTGCCACCCGCCGATCAGCGCCGCCTTCTCCTCCGCATACGCGCGGATGCGGGCCGCGGTCGCCGCCTCGTCGATGCGCCGCAGGAAATCCTCCGGCTTCCCATCGCGCGCCCAGACCGGGAAGAGGTTGGACAGCCCGGTCTGGTACGCGAGGTACGGATAGCGATCGAAGGCCGCGTCGACCCCCGCCGCGCGCGCGGAGGCAATGCGCGCGAAGACCGTGTTGAGCTTCGGCCAATTGCGCGGCCCTTGCGTCTTGAGGTGTGCGATCTGCAGCGGGCACCCGGCGCCGCGCGCCACGTCGATGGACTCGTCCACGGACTCGACCAGCGTGTCGTCCTCGTTGCGCATGTGCGTGCTGTACGGCAGGCGGCGGCGCGCCAGCGGCTTGCAGACGGCGATCAGCTCGTCGAGAGACGCAAAGGCGCCCGGCGTGTACTCCAGTCCGCTCGACGCGCCGCAGGCCCCGTCCACCAGCGACTGCTCGACGAGCGCGACCATCCGTTCCAGCTCGGCCGGCGTCGCTGGCCGGTTCTCGTTCCCCACCACCGCCCCGCGCACCGTCCCGAGCCCCACCATCGACGCCACGTTGATGGCCGGCGGCAGCTGGTCCACCGAGTCGAAGAAGGCGCGCAGCGACTCGCGGTCACTGTCTTCATCGGCGAGCGTGCGCGGCCCACGCGACGACCCGTCCTGCCCCACGACCACCGTCGTGACGCCCTGCCGGATCATCGACTCGGCATTCGGATCGGCGAACAGCGTGTTGTCGCCGTGCGAGTGCACGTCGATGAATCCCGGCGAGACGGCCAGTCCCTTCGCCGGCACTTCCAGTTTGCCCTGCTCCGCAAGTCGTCGGCCGATGGCCACGACGCGCCCGCCGTCCAGCGCAACGTCGGCCTCCATGCCCGCCGCGTTCAGGGACCCGTCGAAGACCGTGCCGCCGCGGATGACGACGTCCACCTTCGGTCCGGTGCGGCGGAGGACAGGCAGGCACGCGGCCAGTGAGACCGCGGAAGATGAGAGCAGGAAGTCGCGACGAGAAGACATAGTAGTTACAGAGAGACAACAGAGAGACAACAGAGAAACAACAGAGAGACAACAGAGGGTCCCGCCTGACGAATATGGATGCCCCAGTCGTGAGCGGTAAGAGACCGCGCGCCACTCCAAATTCAGAGGGGGCGCGATTGCTCGCGCCCCCTCTGTTGTTTCTCTGTTGTCTCTCTGTTTTCTCTCTGTTGTTTCTCTAGTACCTGTAATGATCAGGCTTATAGGGTCCTTCGACCGGAACCCCGATGTACGCTGCCTGACGTTCGCTGAGGGTAGTTAAGCGCACGCCCAGTTTGTCGAGGTGCAGCCGCGCCACCTTCTCGTCGAGCTTCTTCGGGAGCGTGTAGACCTGCTTCTTGTCGTACTTCGTCCCGGAGAGCGTCGGCTTGCCCTGCGCGGCGAGGTGCAGGTCGATCTGCGCCACCACCTGGTTGGTGAATGAGCAGCTCATCACGAAGCTCGGGTGCCCCGTGGCGCAGCCGAGGTTGAGCAGGCGCCCTTCGGCGAGGATCAGCACCGAGTGGCCGTCGGGGAAGATCCACTCGTCGAACTGCGGCTTGATGTTGTTGCGCACGATGCCCGGATACGTCTTCAGCCCGGCCATGTCGATCTCGTTGTCGAAGTGGCCGATGTTGCCGACGATCGCCTTGTCCTTCATCTGCGCCATGTGCTCGACCGTGATGATGTTGAGGTTGCCCGTCGAGGTCACGAAGATGTCGGCCGTCTTCACGACGTCCTCGAGCGTGGCCACCTGGTAGCCCTCCATCGCCGCCTGCAGCGCGCAGATGGGGTCGATCTCGGTGATCACGACGCGCGCGCCCTGGCCGCGCAGCGCCTGCGCGCATCCCTTGCCGACGTCGCCGTAGCCCAGCACCACCGCCACCTTGCCCGCCAGCATCACGTCGCTCGCGCGCAGGATGCCGTCGGTCAGCGAGTGCCGGCAGCCGTACAGGTTGTCGAACTTGCTCTTCGTCACCGAGTCGTTGACGTTGACCGCCGGGAACAGGAGCGTCCCGGCCTTCATCATCTCGTACAGGCGGTGCACGCCCGTCGTCGTCTCCTCGGAGACGCCCTTCAGGTCCTTGGCGACCTTTGTCCAGCGCTGGCCGTCCTTCTTCAGTTCGGCGGCCAGGAGGTTCAGGATCACGCCGTACTCCTCGCTGTCGGTGAGCGGGTTGTACGCCGGCACCTTCTTGGCAGCCTCGAACTCGACACCCTTGTGCACGAGCAGCGTCGCGTCGCCGCCGTCATCCAGCAGCAGGTTCGGACCCGTGCCGTCGGGCCACATGAGCGCCTGCTCGGTGCACCACCAGTACTCGTCGAGCGTCTCGCCCTTCCAGGCGAAGACCGGCACGCCGCGCGGCTGCTCCGCCGTGCCGTCCCGGCCCACGGCCACCGCGGCCGCCGCATGGTCCTGCGTCGAGAAGATGTTGCACGAGACCCAGCGCACATCGGCGCCGAGTTCGGCGAGCGTCTCGATGAGCACGGCCGTCTGCACGGTCATGTGCAGCGAGCCCATGATCTTGGCGCCGGTGAGCGGCTTGCTCGCGCCGTACTCGGCGCGCAGCGACATCAGGCCGGGCATCTCGTACTCGGCGAGCCGGATCTCCTGGCGGCCCCACTCGGCGAGCGCGATGTCCTTGACCTTGAACGGCGGACGGCCGGTGGCGACGGAGGCTGAGAAGGGATGAACAGTGGTGGACATTGGCGAAGGGGAGAGTGTTTGTGGTGCGGGGTGCGGGGAACAGGGTGTGGTGCGGGGTGCGGGGAACAGGGTGTGGTGCGGGGTGCAGCGGCTGAGGCGAGACAGCGCGCGGTGATGCGCGATGTTCGGGCTACCCTCGGCTTCTCTTCTTTCGAACCTCGGCGGTGAGCACCGCCGAGAAGAGCGTGGGACCCTTGGCGCCGGGGAGGGCCGGCAGGGGGTGCACGCGGGCGTCGGCGAAGCCGGCGTCGCAGGCCCACTGCGCGAGCTGGGCGGCGTCGAAGCCCAGCCAGAGATGCCCCATGGTCTGGCGGTACTCCTCGTGTTCGTGGGGGAGCATATCCACGATAAGCACGCGGCCGCCCGGACGCAGCACGCGGCGCGCCTCGGCGAGCGCGCGCACGGGCGCGGCCACATACGGCAGGACCAGCGACATCACGGCGAGATCCACGGACTTCGCGTCCACCGGCAGTGCTTCCAGCGTGCCCTGCCGCACCTCGGCGTTGGACACGCCGTGCAGGCGGGTGCGCGCCGCGCGCAGCATGGCGGCGGATTCATCCACGGCGATGATGCGGTGCACGAACGGCGCGACGGCCTCGGCCAGCTGGCCGGTGCCGCAGCCGAGGTCGGCGACCGTGCTCGCCGGATCGAGCAGGCCGAGCAGGGCGAAGAGCTCCGGACGCGCGCCGAACAGCTCGCTGCGCAGGCGGTCCCACTGCCCCGCCACGGAGGCGAAGAACTCCTGCGACTTTTCATGCCGACCGGCGAGCACCTCGTGCAGGCGAGCGAGGTCGCGCTGGGCGGCCGGCTGAAGCACCACGTCGTCGCGCACCGCCTGCCAGAGGCGCCGCGCCGCAGCGTCGAGCTCGCGCCCTGCCATCCGGTAGCGGTTGCTCGGCCCCGATTCGCGCGAAGACACCCATCCCGCGTCGCTGAGCGCCTTGAGGTGCCGGCTCACGGTGGACTGCGGCAGCTGCAGGACGTCCTGCAGCTCCCCGACCGTCAGCTCGTGCCGCTCGAGGCAGGCGAGCAGGCGCGCACGGGCGGCGTCGGAGAGGGCGGCAAGGCGGTCGAAGACCACGGGGGCAGTGGGAGCTTTCATCCGTATATCCGGATAATAGAATGAAAGGCCTGTGCGGTCAAGGTGGTGCGGCGTTGGGTTGCCGTTCCTCCGCACCCCGCACTCGCCCTGTTCGCCGTACTCTGCACCTCACCCTGTTCCCTGCCCCCTGCACCCGAAGCCCACCTGAGGTTTATCGTATGGAGCATGGGACCCCTGACCCCGTGGGTGCAGCGCCTCCTGATCGCCAACGTCGCCGCCTTCTTCGTGCAGCTCACTGCGCCGGGGTTGGTGGAGCCGCTCGTCTTCGTGCCGATGCTGGTCTTTACGCATCCGTGGACGATCGTCACGTACATGTTCCTGCACGGCGGCTTCACGCACCTGCTCTTCAACATGCTGGGCCTGTACTTCTTCGGCCCGCGCATCGAGGAACGGCTCGGGTCGCGCCGCTTCATCACGCTCTACTTCGTGGCCGGCATCAGCGGGGCGCTGCTGTCCTTCATCTTCGCGCCCTACGCCGGCGTCATCGGCGCCTCAGCCGGCGTCTTCGGCGTCATGCTCGCCTTCGCGCACTTCTGGCCGCGCGAGCAGATCTACATCTGGGGCATCCTCCCGCTCGAGGCCCGCTGGCTGGTGGTGATCACCACGGTGCTGGCCCTCTGGAGCGGCTTCGGCGGCTCACGCGGCGGCACGGCCGACTTCGCGCACCTCGGCGGCTACGTGGGCGCCTACCTGTACCTGCGCACGATCCGCTGGGGCTCGGCCGCCGCGAAGTTCAGGCGCAAGGCGGAGGGGGGCGCGGTGGCCGGCATCATCGGCGACCTCGGCGCCTGGAAGAAGGTCGACCCGAGCAAGGTGCACGAGGTCAACCGCGACGAGGTGAACCGCATTCTGGACAAGATTAGCGCCGAGGGAATCGGGAGCATCACGAATCAGGAGCGCATCTTCCTGATGCACTTCGTGCCGCCGGACGACCGAAAGCCGGACTGAAAGAGAAACAACAGACAAACAACAGAGAGACAACAGAGAAACAACAGAGAAACAACAGAGGTGGTCACGTTCTCACGTGGCCACCTCTGTTGTCTTTCTGTTGTCTGTCTGTTGTCTCTCTGTTGTCTCTCTGTTGTCTCTCTGTTGTCTCTCTGTTGTCTCTCTACGCGTACGAGAAGATCATCGCGTAAATGATCAGCAGTACTATCACCGTTCCCATCGCCAGCGCCGTCCATGCAAACGCGCGTATGGTGCGGATGACGATCGGCTGGTACGCCGGCACGAGGTGTTCCTCGAGCGTCCCCTTCTCCACCAGTTCCGCGTACTCGTCCGGCTTGTCGTGCTTCAGCTCGTCCACCGTCATGCGCCCCGTGAACACGACGACATCCATCGGGAACTTCTCCGGGCGCAGGTGCGTGTTGAAGAAGTGGATGGTGAAGATGAAGCCCGTGGCGAGCAGCGCCTCATCGCTGTGCACGATGGTGGCGACGTTGATGACCCAGCCGGGGAAGAAGTTCGAGAAGAAGACCGGGAACCAGAGCATCAGGCCGGTGGACCCGATGACGAAGATGCCCCAGAAGACGGCGAAGTAGTCGAACTTCTCCCAGTAGGTCCAGCGGCCGTACGTCGGGCGCTCGCCCTTGCCGAGGAACCACTTCACCGAGCCGATGAGCTCGCGCAGGTCGCGCTTGTTGAACATCATCGAGCCCGGGCCGAGCACCAGGTCCTTCCACGTGATGCCGTCGCGGCGCTTGCGCCGGACGAGGTCCACGAGGTGCGTGACGAACACGCCGAACATGATGACGGCCGCGTAGCGGTGGAAGTAGCCCGTGGTCTCGAAGCCGCCGAGCATGTGCGACACCGCCGACGCCCACGTCGTGTACGAGAACTTCAGCGTCATCCCCGTCAGCGCGAGGCTGATGAAGCTGAGGATCATGAAGACGTGCAGCGCGCGGTTGAGCGGCGTGAAGCGCTGGTACTCGCGCTCGCCCTCCACGGCGGGCGGATGCCGGCCGAACTCCTTGCGCATCTTGAGCGCGCGCGGCAGCCACATCAGCGTGTGCGCCCCGCCGACGGTGAACGTCACCACCAGCAGCGCGGTCATCGCCCAGAAGACCCAGAACAGGATGGGATACTTGTCGAGGTCGTGGTGCGTGGCGTGCGTCAGGTAGCCCGCGAACTTGCGCGTGGCGCCGGCGTGGCACTTGGCGCAGGTGGCCACGACGTTGTCGCGGCTGAGGCGCGACCGCACGTCGTCCACCCGCAGGATGTCGTGCGAGCCGTGGCAGTCGTAGCACTGCGCCGTCTTCGTGTAGCCGAGCCGTGACACCTTGCCGTGGTACGTCTCGAAGTACGTCTCCGTGATCTTCTCGTGGCAGCTGCCGCACTGCTGCATGATGCGGAGCTTGAAGCCCTCGGCGTCGGTGCGGCTGATGGTGTGCGACGAATGGCAGTCCTCGCAAACGGGGAGCTTCTGGTCGCCCTTCGTGACGAGCGGCGAGTGCACGCTGCGCGCGAACTGCTTGGCGATGCCCTCGTGGCAGCGCCCGCAGGTCTGCGCCTGGTTGGCGCGATGGATGCTCGACTGGGTGCTGTCGTGCGGCAGCACGCTGTGCGCCGTGTGGCAGCTCGTGCAGGTGGCGGTGACCACCAGTCCGCTCTCCAGCAGCCCCTTCCCGTGGATGCTCTCCGTGTAGTTCTCGACGATCTTCAGCTGCGTGCCGGTGTAGGCCTTGGCCGCCTTCTCGCCCGTGCGGTGGCACTGCGCGCACAGCGTCGGGATGTGGGTCGGGAAGATCGGGGACGCCGGGTTCGCCTTGCCAAGCACGCCATGCGTGCCGTGGCACTGCTTGCACGTCGGCCCGTTGGGGTCCTGCCGGGCCTCAAGCTGGCCGTGCGTGCTCACCCGGTACTGTTCACCGACCTCCGCGTGGCACGACGAGCAGTTCACCTTCTCGGTGATCGTCTCGCACGGGCGCATCCGCGACGGCGACACACCGGTGTGGCACTGGCTGCAGCGGATCTTGACGTGGATCGAGCCGGCGAGCGAGTCGGGATTGACGCGCAGCGAGCGGCCGTCCTTGGACGCCTTGATGTCCGCCCTCTCGTGGCAGCGCAGGCAGTCGCGGTCGGCCATCCCCTGGTCGTAGAAGACGCGCCGCGCCTTGTGCGGCTCGTGGCAGTCCACGCAGGCGGGCAGGATATGTTGCTCTCGCTCCCAGAGCCTGCCCTCGATGACCTTGCGGTGCACGCCCTCAATGGCGGCGTGGCAGCTGGCGCATGTCCTGGCGATGTTGCCGCGCGCAATGGACGACTTGGGATCCGTGTGTTTGAGGATCGAGTGCGCCGTGTGGCACGACACGCACGTCGCCGCCACGGTGAGCCCCTTGTTCATCAGGGCGTCGCCGTGGATCGACTCCGTGTAGTTGTTGATGATGTTCGACTGGTGGATGACGCGTTCCTTCTGGACGCGCCCGCCTTCCGAGTGGCACTTGCCGCACAGGTACGGGACGCGCGACGGCTGCACCGGGGAGCGCGGGTCCTTCGCCCCGAGGATCTCGTGCGTGCCGTGGCAATTGCTGCACTTGGGCGCCAGCGGGTCGCCGCGGGCGATGGCCTTGCCGTGCAGCGACTGGTCGTGCTGGACCTGCTCCACCTGGTGGCAGCTCCGGCACTGCGCCGGCTTCAGCGCCTCGTCGTGCGGGAGCTCCTTCCCCTTCAGGTCGGCGTGGCAGTCGGTGCAGAGCACCTTGGCGTGCACCGCCTTGCCGTACCGCGCTTCGTCCACGAAGAGCGAGACGGTCTTGCCGTCGCGCTTCTTGGTGAGGCCCTTGTCGTTGTGGCAGGCCAGGCAGTCGTCATTGCCCTGCGCGCCGGCGCACCGATCTTCGTGGATGACAAGGTGATTGAAAAGTCGCGTAATGTCGATTTCGGATCGAAGATGTCCGATCTCGATAAGCTGAAAAAGGAAAAACTTTCCGAATTCCTTGAGAATCTATCACCCGAGGATTTTGGCAAATACAAGATGTGAATGCGGGGGCTTTTGACCGGTCTGCCACGAAAGGTTCAGCAAGGATATCCTTTCGTGGCTGTTATTTTTTCGTGAGGCGGGGAATGAAGCAACTGGAGCTGGCCATCGCAGAGTTTAGCCGGCGCATGGAGGTGGAGAGAAATCTTTCGTAAAAGACGACCAAGAGTTATCTTTCCGACCTTGGGCAATACAGGGCTTTTCTCGTAAAGCGGGAATCAGACGGCCTTGCCGGGGACGAGGTTCCAACGGATCCGCTGGTGATCCGTTCTT
>CAYQCP010000099.1:0-9087 GCA_964416005.1 uncultured Gemmatimonas sp. | reverse complement strand
CTGCCGTCTGCCGTCTTCCGTCTCCCGTCTCCCGTCTCCCGTCTCCCGTCTGCCCCCATGCCCCCCCTAGTTGTTGCCCACGAATCCGGCGTCCTCCGCCTGACCCTGAATCGGCCCGAGGTGCTGAACAGCTTCACGCGCGAGCTTGCGCGCGCGGTGCTGGATGCCCTGCAGGCGGCCGCGGCGGATGACACCGTGCGCGCCGTGCTGCTGACCGGCGCCGGACGCGGCTTCTGCGCGGGGCAGGACCTCGCGGAGGCGATGCCGGCCGAGGGCGCCATTCCGGACCTCGGCGATTTCGTGCGCGAGACGTGGAATCCAGTCGTCAGCGCCATTCGCCATCTGGAGAAGCCGGTCATCTGCGCGGTCAACGGCGTCGCCGCCGGCGCCGGGGCGAACCTCGCGTTTTCCTGCGACATCATCTTCGCGGCCGGCACCGCCTCGTTCGTGCAGTCGTTCGCCAAGATCGGCGTCATTCCCGACAGCGGCGGCACGTTCATCCTGCCCCGCCTCGTGGGACTCCATCGCGCCACCGTCATGACGATGCTCGCGGAGAAGATGTCCGCCGAGCAGGCGAAGGACCTTGGCCTCGTGTATCAGGTCGTGGCGCCGGAGGCGCTCGTCGAGACGGCATTCACCACCGCCGCCCACCTCGCGACGCAGCCAACGCGCGCCCTCGGACTCATCAAGCGCGCCTTCAACCATTCGCTCGGCGTCGACCTCGATGCGCAACTCGCATACGAGGAGAGCTTGCAGCGCGAGGCGGGGCGCACGGCCGATTACGCCGAGGGCGTGCGGGCATTTCTGGAGAAGCGCGCGCCGCGCTTCTCGGGCAAGTAGCCGCATGCTCGACGCAGCAACGACGATTGGCGTGGTCGGCGCCGGGGCGATGGGACGCGGCATCGCGCAGGTGGCCGCGGCCGCGGGCCATCCCGTGGTGCTCGCCGACGCGCGCGTGGGCGCCGCGTCCGAAGCTCTCGCGACGATCGCCGGCGCGCTCGCCGGCCTCGTGACGAAGGGCAAGCTCGACGCGACGGCGCGCGACGCCATCCTGGGCCGGATCTCGGCCGTGGAGTCGCCGGCCGCGGGGCGTGCCACGATTGAGGCGCGCACGGCGCTGGTGGACGTGGGCGCCTTCGCGCGTTGCGGACTCGTCATCGAGGCAATCATCGAGGACCTGCCAGCCAAGCGCGACCTGTTCCTTCGCCTTGCGGCGACGGTCGCCGACGACGCCGTGCTCGCCACGAACACGTCTTCGCTCTCCGTCGCCGCGATCGCCGCGCGCTGCCCGGCGGCGTCGCGCGTCATCGGCTTGCACTTCTTCAATCCGCCGCCGCTGATGCCCCTCGTCGAGGTCGTGCCGTGGGCAGGAACGCATCCTGACGTCCGGGACGCCTGCCTCGCGCTGATGCGCGCGTGGAAGAAGACGGCCGTCGCCTGTTCCGACACGCCCGGCTTCATCGTGAACCGCGTGGCCCGACCCTTCTACGGCGAGGCGCTCCGCATCGCCGAGGAAGGCGCTGCCGACTATGCCACCATCGACTGGGCGATGCGCACCATCGGCGGCTTCCGCATGGGACCGTTCGAACTGATGGACTTCATCGGAAACGACGTCAACTTCGCCGTCACACGCTCGATCTACGAAGGGTTCTTCTTCGAGCCGCGCTACCGCCCGTCGCTCACGCAGCAGGCGCTGGTGGCGGCGGGCTTCCTCGGGCGCAAGAGCCGACGCGGCTACTACGACTACCGCGACGATGCCGCCGCCCCGGAACCGACGCGCGACGAAACCGCCGGCGCCGTGATCGTGGACCGCATTCGCGCGATGCTCATCAACGAAGCGGTGGACGCGCTGCGCCTCGGCGTCGCGAGCGCCGCCGACATCGACGCGGCGATGGTCTCCGGCGTGAACTACCCCAAGGGTCTGCTGGCGTGGTGCGACGAACTGGGGGCCGGTGCCGTGCTCGCCACGCTCGAGCGCCTCCACGCCGAGTACGGCGAGGAGCGGTATCGTCCGTCGCCCCTGCTGCGTCAGGCGGCGCGCGACAAGAGGAGCTTCCGGTCATGACCCATGCCTTCATCGCCGGCGGGCTTCGCACGCCAATCGGCACCCTGGGCGGCGCCCTGAGCGAGGTGCGCACCGACGACCTCGCCGCGCACGCCCTCCGCGAGCTGCTGCGGCGGCACGCCGCACTCGATCCCGACGACATCACCGACGTGATCCTCGGCTGCGCCAACCAGGCCGGCGAGGACAATCGCAACGTCGCCCGCATGGCGTCGCTGCTCGCCGGCCTGCCGGTGAGCGTTCCGGGCGAGACGGTGAACCGCCTCTGCGCATCCGGGCTCAGCGCCATCGCGAGCGCCGCCCGCGGCGTAGCGGTCGGCGATGGGGACCTCTACGTCGCCGGCGGCGTGGAAAGCATGACGCGCGCGCCGTACGTCCTGTCGAAGGCGAGCAAGCCCTTTGCCCGCGACATGGAGCTGTACGACACGTCGCTCGGGTGGCGCTTCGTGAATCCCCTGTTGAAGGAGCGCTACGGCATCGACTCGATGGGGCAGACCGCGGAGAACGTCGCCGAGGCGCATGCGATCAGCCGTGCCGACCAGGACGCGTTCGCGCTGCGGTCGCAGCAGCGGGCGAAGGCGGCGCGCGACGCCGGTCGGCTCGCCGAGGAAATCGTCGCGGTGGACATTCCGCAGAAGAAGGGCGAGCCGCGGCAGGTGGTGCACGACGAGTTCATCCGCGACGACTCCACCGCGGAGGGACTGGCCCGGCTCAAGCCGGCATTCCGCACCGACGGGAAGGGCTCCGTGACGGCGGGCAATTCGTCGGGCCTCAATGACGGCGCCGCCGCGACCTTCGTGTGCTCGGAAGCCGGTGCACGCCGGCACGGCCTCACGCCGCTCGCCCGCATCGTCGCCACGGCCGCCGCCGGCGTGGAGCCCCGCACCATGGGCATCGGCCCCGTACCGTCGTCGCAGGCCGCGCTCGCGAAGGCCGGGCTTACCATCTCGCAGATGGACGTGATCGAACTCAACGAGGCGTTCGCCGCTCAGGTGCTCGCCTCGCTGCGCGCCCTCGGCGTCGCGGACGACGATGCGCGCGTAAATCCCAACGGCGGCGCCATCGCCCTCGGTCATCCGCTCGGCATGTCGGGGGCGCGGCTCGCCATCACCGCCGCGCGGCAACTGCAGCGCACCGGCGGACGCTACGCGCTGGTGACGATGTGCGTCGGCGTCGGCCAGGGGATGGCCGCGGTGCTCGAGCGCGTGTAGCCATGGCAAATATCTATGCATTTGAAGGTTTCGTTCCGGTGGTGCATGAAAGCGCCTTCGTGCATCCCAACGCCACCGTGGTCGGCAACGTGGTCATCGGGCGCGACGTGTACGTGGGGCCGAGCGCCGTGATCCGCGGCGACTGGGGCGGCATCGAGATCGCCGACGGCTGCAACGTGCAGGAAGGGTGCGTGATCCACATGTTCCCGGGCGTCGTGGTGCGCCTCGAGGACGCGGCGCACATCGGCCATGGCGCCGTGGTGCACGGCGCGCACATCGGGCGCAATGTGCTCGTCGGCATGAACGCCGTGGTCATGGATCGCGCCGCGATCGGCGACGAGAGCATCATCGGCGCGTTGTGCTTCGTACCGGCCGAGATGCAGGTACCGCCGCGCTCACTGGTGGTCGGCAACCCGGCGAAGATCGTGAAGCAGGTGACCGACGAGATGCTCGCCTGGAAGAGCGCGGGCACGGCGCTCTACCAGACCGGGCCGGGGCGGTTGGGAACGGCGGGCGAGCCGTGCGGGCCGGTGAGCGAGGTGCCGGCCGACCGCGCGGCACAGGCGGCAACCTACCAGACGTGGCACGAAACGCGGCGCGACTGACGCGTCGCACCTGACTTTGCGTGCGCGCGGGCGCGTGTCTTGGCGCGCACCGGCGCCGTTGCTGAACGCGGCGCCCTCGTGCGCCGACAGGGAGACCCACCGGATGAGCACGACCCAGCCGTTCCCCACCCCACTCGACCCCAGCGGCCGCGCGCCGCGCGCGCTGTTCAACTACGCCGCCGGCGAATGGGTGCGCGGCGCCGGCGCCGGCACGCCGCTGCATCACGCGGTGACGGGCGCCGTCATCGCCGAGGCGGGCAGCGGCGGCCTCGATTTTGGCGGCATGGTGCAGTATGCGCGCACCGTGGGCGGGCCCGCCCTGCGCGCCATGACCTTCCACCAGCGCGCGCGCATGCTGAAGGCGCTCGCACAGTACCTGATGGCGCGCGTCGAGGGCTTCTACGCTGTCTCCGCCGCCACCGGCGCGACGCGGCGCGACGGCTGGGTGGACATCGAAGGCGGCATTGGCACGCTGTTCGCGTATGCATCGCGCGGCCGCCGTGAGTTCCCCGACGAGTCCTTCCACGTGGAGGGGCCCACCGAGGCGTTGTCGAAGGGCGGCACGTTTGTGGGGCGGCACATCTGCGTCCCGCTCGAGGGCGTAGCCGTGCACATCAACGCCTTCAACTTCCCCGTCTGGGGGATGCTCGAGAAGCTGGCGCCGACGCTGCTCGCCGGCGTGCCGGCCATCGTGAAGCCGGCGACGGTGACGAGCTTCCTCACCGAGGCCGTCTTCGCGGGGATCATCGAGAGCGGTATCCTGCCGGCGGGAAGCGTGCAGCTCATCTGCGGCAGCGCCGGCGACCTGCTCGACCACCTCGATGAGCAATGCGCGGTGGCGTTCACCGGAAGCGCCAGCACGGCGCTCCTGCTGCGCCAGCGGCCGGCGATCGTGCAGCAGAACGTGCGCTTCAACGCCGAGGCCGATTCGCTGAACTTCTCGATGCTCGGGCCCGACGCGACGCCGGGCACCGAGGAGTTCGCGCTGTTCATCCGCGAAGTGACCAACGAGATGACGGCCAAGGCGGGGCAGAAGTGCACGGCGATCCGGCGTACGCTCGTCCCGGCCAACCTCGTGGAGGAAGTCGGCGCCGCGCTCGCGGCGCGGCTCGGCGGCGTCGTCATCGGCGACCCGGCGGTGGAGGGCGTGCGCATGGGACCGCTCGCCAGCCAGACACAGGTGGGCGAGGTGCAGCGCGCCGTGGATGCCATCGGACGCGACGCCGAGCTCGTGTACGGCGAGATTGGACTGCCGGACGTGACCGGTGCCGATGCGACGCGCGGCGCGTTCTATCCGATCCTGCTCTTCGCGTCGCGGGATCCGTTCGGGCGCACGGCCCCGCACGATGTGGAAGCGTTCGGCCCCGTGAACACGCTCATGCCGTACGCGAGCGTGGACGAGGCGATTGCCCTCGCCAAGCGCGGGCGCGGTTCGCTCGTCGGATCCGTGTTCACCGCCGACGATGCGGTGGCGCGTGCCGTGGCGCTCGGTACCGCCGCGCACCACGGGCGCCTGCTGCTGGCCAACCGGCACATGGCCAAGGAGAGCACCGGTCACGGCTCGCCGCTGCCGCACCTCGTGCATGGCGGCCCCGGTCGCGCCGGCGGCGGCGAGGAAATGGGCGGCGCGCGCGGCGTCCTCCACTTCATGCAGCGCACGGCGCTGCAAGGATCGCCGACGACGCTCTCGCACGTGGTGCGCGAGTACATGCCCGGCGCGGCAACCACAGGCGACGCCGTGCATCCGTTCCGCAAGCATTTCGAGGAGCTGACAATCGGCGAGTCATACCACACGCCGTCGCGCACCATTACCGACGGGGACGTGGACCGTTTCTCCAACCTCTCGGGCGACCGCTTCTACGCGCACCAGAGCGACGAAATGGCGCGCCAGGGCGTGTTCGAGCGCAAGGTGGCGCACGGCTACTTCGTGCTGAGCGCGTCCGCCGGGCTGTTCGTGGACCCCGCGCCGGGGCCGGTGCTCGCCAACTACGGACTCGAGGGACTGCGCTTCGTGAAGCCCGTCTACCCCGGGGACGCCATCCACGCGCGGCTGACGTGCAAGCAGAAGACCGCCAAGGAGACGCCCGCCGACGGCATCCCGCTGGGCGTGGTGGCGTGGGACGTCGAGGTGCGCAACCAGCTGGATGAGCCGGTGGCCGTGTACACCATCCTCACGCTCGTGCGGCGACTGGCGTCGTAGCGCGGGGCTACTCCCGTGGTTTGTGCGTTAACTGCGGTTATTCAACACAGAGACACAGAGGAGCACGGAGGGCCACGGAGAACTGCAACGGCAACTTCCTGGAGGAACTGCGAACGCCACGCTTCACGCACCGTGGAGTGATGCTGTTACCCCAAGTAGGTGCAGTCCTCCGTGTCCCTCCGTGCTCCTCCGTGTCTCTGTGATGAAGAAACGAGCAAACGATCACACGCGCAGTTCCGGCAAATCCCGGAAGAGCGCGAGCGACTCGGGATTCGCCAGCGCGTCGGTGTTCGTCACCTGGCGTCCGTGCACCGCGTCGCGCACGGCGATCTCGCTGATCTTGCCGCTCAGCGTGCGCGGAATGTCCGCCACCGGCACGATGACCCGGGGCACGTGGTGCGGGCTGGCGTTCGCACGAATGGCGTGGCGGATGTGCTCGGCCATCGCGTCGCCGAACTCGGCGTCCGGCCGCAGGCGCACGAAGAGCACGATGCGCACGTCGGTGCCGCCGGCGCCGTCGGGCACCTCCTGCCCGATCACCACGCTCTCGAGCACGTCGTGCACCTGCTCCACCTGGCGGTAGATCTCCGCCGTGCCGATTCGCACGCCGCCCGGATTCAGCGTGGCATCGCTGCGCCCGTAGATCACGAGGCCTCCCCGCGGCGTCTCCTCCGCCCAGTCCCCGTGGCGCCAGACGCCCGGGAAGTGGGTGAAGTAGGCGTCGCGGTACTTCACACCCGCCGGATCGGCCCAGAATGCCACCGGCATGGACGGAAACGGCGCGGTGCAGACCAGCTCGCCGGGCTCGCCCACCACGCGGCGTCCTTCGGCATTCCAGACTTCCACCGCCATGCCGAGCCCGAACGACTGCAGTTCACCGCGATGCACAGGCAGCAGCGGATTGCCGAGCGCGAAACAGGAGATGAGGTCGGTGCCCCCCGAGATGCTCGCGAGCATCACGCCTGGCTTTACGTCGCGCGCCACGTAGTCGTACGCATGCGCCGCCAGCGGGCTACCGGTGCTGAGGATTGCGCGCAACGCGGAAAGGTCGTGGGTGCGCGCCGGAGCGAGGGCCGACTTCTCCGACATCGCGAGGTATCGCGCGCTGGTGCCAAAGACCGCGATGCGTTCGTCGGCGGCCATCTGCCAGAGCAGTCCCTCGCGGCCGGGCGGCATCGGCGCACCATCATACAGCACGATGGTCGCGCCGGCGGCGAGCGCTGACACGAGCCAGTTCCACATCATCCAGCCGCAGGTCGTGAAGTAGAACAGCCGCTCGTCGGGCTGCAGGTCGAGGTGCAGCAGGTGCTCCTTGAGGTGCTGCAGGAGCGTGCCACCGGCACCGTGCACCATGCACTTCGGAAGCCCGGTCGTGCCCGAGGAGTACATCACGTACAGCGGGTGGCTGAATGGCAGCCGCGTGAACTTGAGCGGCGCCCCCTGCCCCGGCGCTGCGAAGTCGGCCCAGCCTACGCTGGCCCGGATGCCGTGGAGTTCCGGTGCCTCCCGCAAGCACGACACGACGACCACGCGCTCCACCGACGGGATGGCATCCACGATCTCCCGCACGCGCGCGAGGCAGTCAATCTCCTTCCCCGCATAGCGGTAGCCGTCGGCGCAGAAGAGCACGCGCGGCGCCACCTGTCCGAAGCGATCGAGCACTCCGTTGACACCGAAGTCTGGCGAGCAGGACGTCCAGACGCAGCCCAGCGACGCCGCGGCAAGCATCGCGATGACGGCCTCCGGTATGTTCGGCAGGAAGCCGGCCACCCGATCGCCAGCGACGAGCCCCGCGCCGGCCAGAGCGGCGGCGACGGCGGCGACCGCATCGGCCAATTCGCGGTGCGTCAGCCGTCGCGCGATCCCGCGCTCGTCGCAGGCGATGAGCGCCACGCCGTCATCACGCCGACGCAGCAGGTTCTCCGCAAAGTTGAGGCGTGCTCCCTCGAACCAGTGCGGTCCGAGTACCGGGTCGGGCGGTGCCATCCGGTCGCGGCCGATAAGCGCGGCATCCCATTCGCCTCCGCCGGGGAGCGGCTCCGCGATGACGCCAGCCCAGCGCCACAGCTCGCTCCAGAATGCCTCGCGCTCGCGCACCGACCACGCATGCCATTCAGGCCACGGCGCATCGGCGGCGGGAGCCGATGGATCTCGCGCCGCTACCGACTTAAAGAAGCGCCCCATCGCGGCGCGCTGTCGCGCGCCTTCCGCGGGAGTCCAGAGGGGCAGAGTGTCTGGATGAATTGGGGGCCTCGGGCGCGAACTTCCGCGCGAAAGATGCTATATTAGGCGCCGTAGCACCACGCATTCTGGAACCGCCGTGGTGCGCAAGGCCTTGGCACAGTATCCGCGTCGCCAAGCGTGCCGTTCCCTGGCGGATTGGCGTACGCCCCCACCCGGACCCGAACGCGGGAGACCCCACTCATGCAATATCGTAAGTTCGCCCTGACGCTCTCACTCGCCGCGGCCCTGCCGCTGTCGGCGCAGGAGGCGTTCACGCCGGTGGAGATCGGCGTGTACGGACAGTACACCAAGTTCGCGGACGTCACCAAGCTCGACCCGGCGTTCGGACTTGGCGGAATGATCAGCATCCCGCTCGTCAAGCGCATCGCCTTCCAGTACGAGGGGGACTTCGGCGCGACGAACAGCACGCGCGTCGGCGACCTGACGGCATGGAATCACCGCTTCGACCTGCTCTACCACATCCCGTGGGGGGCGCGCCGCTCCGTCTTCCTCGGCGGCGGCTGGACCGGCTCGCAGTACAAGACCGACACCACCAAGAACCAGTATGACTCCGGCGGCAACGCGCAGGTCGGCGTGCGCTGGTGCGTCGGTGACAACTGGGCGTGGCGCACGAGCGCGGTGATGGACTTCAAGGACCCGTCGGACCAGATCCCCACGGGTGACCGCACGCAGACGCTGGGCCTCCGCGCCGGCCTGAGCCGCTTCTTCGGCGGCGCCGGGGCGTCGCCGTGCGTCGTCGTCGCGCCGCCGCCCCCGCCTCCGCCG
>CAYQCP010000098.1:0-9194 GCA_964416005.1 uncultured Gemmatimonas sp. | reverse complement strand
CAAGCGCCCGCAGCCAGCGAGCGCCACCGTCAACGCCAGCGCGCCCGCCATCAGTTGTCGAAGGCTAGCGGTGCGCATGGGACGCTCCGTCCGACGGGTGGTTGCGGGTACGGTCCACGGCGATGTCGCGAGCGCGCGGCGCACCGTGCACCTGCGCTCAGCGAATCGGCTTCAGAACCATCCGCCCGTACGCAATGAACGCCATGATGAGGCCGAGAATGCCACTCATGATCATCGGCGGGACCTCGCGGTACTGGATGTGCACCCAGATGAAGACGAGGCTCTCGACCGCCAGCACCGACGCCGCCACCACGGTGAGCGACGGCTTCCAGTGGAAGGCTGCGGGGACGATGAGGCCGACCGTGCAGATGAGTTCGAGGATGCCGAGGGCCGTCCAGGCCTCTCGCGGCAGCGCGCCGAAGGAGGCAACCCCGACGCTGACCTTGTCGAACATGAAGGCCTTCATCACGCCCGAGGCGGCGTACAGGCAGGCGGTGAGAACCTGCAGGACCCACAGGAAGATGTTCATTGGTGTTTCCTCCTCACGAGGGGGCTGCGCAGCGCCGGGTGGCTCAGCGATCGAGCGGGTACACCTCGACCGCCGTGCCGTAGCAGAGGACTTCCGTCACACCCTTCATCAGCTCATTCGCGTCATAGCGAATGCCGATCACCGCGTTGGCGCCGGCAAGGGCCGCCTGGGCCAGCATGGTCTCGAACGCCTGCCGGCGTGTGCGTTCAGCGAGTTCCGTGAAGATCGAGATGTTCCCGCCGATCAGCGTCTGCAGGCTGGCGCCGATGGTCCCGACCACCGATCGGGACCGCACCACCACGCCGCGCACGACGCCGAAGTTCGCCACGATCCGGCAGCCCGGGATGTCGAAGCTCGTCGAGGTCATGTTGTGCGGAATGTCGGCTGCCTGCGAATGGATGATGGGACTCATGGCCTGGCTCGTGTGCGGGGGAGAGGTCCGACGACTGCTTGCTGCGGCGTCCGCCCAACCTGATGCCGCGTCCGCCCAAATAGAGCGCGCGCCCGTCGCGATCGCCACCGTCGGTGGTGCCGGTGAGCTGCCGTGCGGTCACGCGCGGGTGGACGTTGGCACGTACCGCATCGCCACCGCCCCGGACCCGAGCCTGATCTCGTCCACGAGACGCAAATCGACGGGCTTCGATAGCCCCGCGAACAACGTCGGCCCGTGGCCCGCCACCCTCGGGTGCACAATGAACTCGTACTCGTCGATCAACCCCAGCTCCGCCAACGCCAGCGGGAGCGTCACGCCGCCCAGCGCCAGGCCCTTCCCGGGCTCCTGCTTGAGCCGTCGCACGGACTCTCCGAGGTCGCCGCGCAGAAGCTCGGCGTTCCAGTCCACCCGCTCCAGCGTGTTCGACACGACGTACTTCTTCGCCTCGCACATGGTTCGGGCGAAGGGCTCCGTCCACTCGGGCATCGCCTCAGGGCGCACGCCGTCCGGCCACCGCCAGCCGGCTTCCATCATCTCGTACGTCACACGCCCGAGGAGGATGGCATCGGATCGCCCGATGCCCGCTGCGGCGTGCTGATGCAGGGTCACGTCCGGAATGACGGCGCGGTGATCGCAGCACCCGTCCACGGTGACGTTGATCGAGTAACGAAGGGGGCGCATGTGGGGGACCGGTTCAAGAAGGGAGGGGCAGCGTGCACGGCGTGCACCACGGGGTGCTGCCGACTCCGACAATAACCGCCGTCAGCGACCAGCCTGCGGAGTGGAGAGCATCTTCACAGCGTGCTCGGCAATCGCTTCCATCTGCCGCTCGCGTTCACGCGCCCAGCGCGGCAGCCGAAGCACGTTGGCGAGGAGTGCGGTGAGCGAGATTCCGCCGAAGAGGATCAGAAACAGCAGCGCCTTTTCCGGTTTGCCTGCCGCCGCGACCCCCGCGCTCATGAGCACAGACATCGTGCCCGTCGCCAGCGCAACCACGTTGAGTCCGACGGCATCGTCCTTCAGCGTGGAGAGTCGGAGCTGCTCCCGGCGTGCGGTCGGTTCGACGCAGATGTGCAGGTTGCCGTTGGACCAATCGCGAAGTCCGCCGGAACTCGTCGCGCGGCCGGTCGCTTCAAACGTCGTCCTGAACTCGGCAATCAGCTGCTCCCACTCCCGGTCGGTCGGGGCGCGCGGCAGGCCCACCACCCGTGACACGCCAATCGGCAGTCCGAGCATGCGCCGGACGGGCGCCGGCTTCCCGCGGGCATCGAGGCTCGCCGCGGCCTGCGCAACGCGCGCCGGGTCGATGCCCGCCTCGTGCGCGATCTGCCGGAGCTCATCGAGCGTCAGGCCGCCAGAGTCTGCGGGCACGGTCCCCTCGCCCAGGCCGTCCCTCGTCGCGAGGCTGAAGATCTCGCGTACTTCGTCGTCCCCGTATCGGCGTGTCGACATGCTGGTGATTGTATGCTGGCCGCCGCACCGGCGCTACGGTTCTGCTGGGACGGGCAGCGCCTCGTACTCCGTCTGCACCAAGCCCGTGGCGTACGTCTCCGTGCGGACGTGGCGCAGGAGAATGTCGCGGTCCACGGGGCCGAACAGCGGGATGCCTTGCCCGATCAGGACCGGCAAACGACTGATCACGAGCCGCTGGACCAGGCCGGCCCGGAGAAAGCGCTGGATGGTCACGCCTCCGTCAATGTACGCGTGCTGCACACCGCGCCGCGCGAGATCCACCACCACGGCGTGCGGCTCGCCTGCCAGATGCTGCACCACGGCGCCGGCGGGTGCCGGCGTGAGTGAGGACGAGCTGAGCACGAAGACGGGCTTGGAGCCGAACGGCCACGAGCCGAAGCCGAGCACGGTTTCATACGTGTGTCGGCCCATGACCACCGCGTCGACGGTGGCCATGAACGCCTCGTAGCCGTGGTCGACGTTGCCGGCGTGGTCGAGCCAGTCGAGGGCGCCGTCCGGCCGGGCGATGTAACCGTCCAGGCTGACGCCGATGAATATGGATGCGCGCATTTGGGGGGCGATAACGAGGAACGATGGGCGCGGAACGCGGACACTACATATTGATGCAGTCGGCGTCGCATACACCAGTCATCCTCGTACGCAGCGGATTTTGCACTCGGCCTGTTGCGGCGCCATGTTGATCCAGACGGCCCTCCCCGGCGCACTCGCGAGTTTCCACCAGAGTGCACATGCAACGCATCCGCACGATCATCATGGGTGCCGCGGGACGCGACTTCCACAACTTCAACGTCGTCTACCGCGCCGATCCCCGCTACGACGTCGTCGCGTTCACCGCGACGCAAATCCCCAACATCGACGGCCGCCGGTATCCCGCGTCGTTGGCCGGCCCGCTCTACCCGCAAGGCATTCCGATCCTCCCTGAGGACGACCTGTCGTCGATCATTCAGGGCCAGCGGGTGGACGAGGTCGTCTTCGCCTACAGCGACGTGACGTATGCCCATGTGATGGAGCGCGGGTCGCTCGTCACCACGGCGGGGGCCAGCTTCAAGATGCTGGGCGCAGCCCAGACCATGCTGAAGAGTTCCAAGCCCGTCATCTCGGTCTGCGCGGTGCGCACCGGGGCGGGGAAGAGCCAGACGACGCGCCGCATTGCCACCCTCCTGCGAAGCGCCGGCCACACGGTCGCCGCAATTCGGCACCCGATGCCGTACGGGAACCTCGAGAAGCAGCGGGTGCAGCGGTTCGCGACGCTCGCCGATCTCCGCGCGCACGAGTGCACCATCGAGGAGATCGAGGAGTACGAGCCGCACATCGAGAACGGGACGATCGTCTACGCGGGCGTGGACTTCGGCGACATCCTCACACAGGCGCAGGACGAAGCCGACATCGTCCTCTGGGACGGCGGCAACAACGACACGCCGTTCATCAAGCCCGACCTGCACATCGTGGTCGCCGACCCGCTGCGCGTGGGGCACGAACTCTCGTACCATCCCAGCGAGACCAACCTGCGGCTGGCCGACGTCGTCATCATCAACAAGGTGGATGCCGCCGAGGCGAGCGCGATTGCCACGCTGCGGCAGAACATCCGCCGGCGCAACGCCCGCGCCACGATCATCGAGGCCGCCTCGCCGATCCTCGTGGACCGCCCGGACCAGATCACGGGCAAGCGCGTCCTCGTGGTGGAGGACGGGCCGACCCTGACGCACGGCGAGATGCGTTTTGGCGCGGGCGTGCTGGCGGCCGATCGGTTTCGCGCGTCGGAGATCGTGGATCCGCGCCCGTGGACGGTGGGAACGATCGCCGAGACGTTCCGGCGGTACCCGAACATCGGCACGCTGCTGCCCGCCATGGGGTACGGCGAGCAGCAGGTGCAGGATCTCGAAACGACCATCAACGCCGTGCCATGCGACACGGTGATCATCGGAACTCCCATCGACCTGACGCGACTCATCACGATCCACAAACCGACCGTGCGGGTGCGCTATGAACTGCAGGAGGTGGGGAAGCCCGATCTGGGCGACGTGCTGGCGCCGTTCCTGCACCCGAGCGTCGTCGGAGCGGTGTGAGGGGAGGGTGACGGGGAAGCGGGGCGCGCGCCGCTGTTCGCCGCGCCCCTTCGCTGAGTATCTTCCTCGCGTCCTCTCCCGAGTCCGATGCCCGACGCCACCACCCGCGCCACCCTCCACCAGCACCGCGAACGCGGCGTCCCCGACGAGGCGCCGGCCATCCTCGCGGCCGGCATCGTCGCCCACGTGGGCATTGCCGACGAGCAGGGCCCGGTGGTCATCCCGATGACCTACCACTACGACCCGGCCACCCCGAGCGCCCTGTACCTCCACGGCGCCCACAACAGCCGCCTGATGCAGGCCGCGGCCTCGGGCGCGCCGGTCTGCGTCACGGTCACGCTCGTGGACGGCCTGGTCTACTCGAAAACCGCGCTCAACCACTCGGTCAACTACCGCTCGGTCGTCGCCTTCTGCCACGCCGCCCGTACGCAGCCCGATGACGAGCAGAAGCGCCGCGTCCTCGACGCGATGATCGGTCGCTACTGGCCGGGGCGCGGTCCGGATGCCGGATACGCCCCCGCGCCGGACGTGCACCTCAACGCCACCGCCTTCGTCGCCCTTGATATAGATGCGCTGAGTGCGAAGATGCGAACGGGCGGGCCGAAGGGGCCCGGAGACGATGACCCGACGGTGCCGGGGTCGGCGGGCGTGACGGTCACGCGCTAACTTTCCGGGGTTCCCCAGCTCGCCCCATACACCCGCTCTCCTGTGTCCTCGGAAACCCCCAAGCGCGACTTCATCCGCGACATGGTCGCGGCCGACCAGGCGTCCAACAGGTTCGGGCGCCCCATCTGCACGCGCTTCCCGCCGGAACCGAACGGCTTCCCGCATATCGGGCACGCCAAGTCCATCTGCCTGAATTTCGGCCTCGCCAAGGAGTTCGGCGGGCGCGTCCACCTGCGCTTTGACGACACCAACCCGTTCACCGAAGACATCAAGTACGTCGAGGCCATCAAGAAGGACATCCGCTGGCTGGGCTTCGAATGGGACGCCGAGTACTACGCCTCCGACTATTTCGAGCAGCTGTACGACATCGCCGTCAGGCTGGTGGAGAAGGGCAAGGCGTACGTGGACAGCGAGACCGAGGACGAGGTCCGCGAGCACCGCGGCACGGTCACCACGCCCGGCACGCCCAGCAAGTACCGCGACCGATCGGTGGCCGAGAATCTCGACCTGCTCGCGCGGATGAAGGCGGGCGAGTTCCCCGACGGCGCGCACGTGCTGCGGGCCAGGATCGACCTCGCGCACCACAACATGATCATGCGCGATCCCATCCTCATGCGGATCGCCCACGCCACGCATTACCGGCGCGGCGACGCCTGGTGCATCTACCCGCTGTACGACTTCGCGCACGGCCTGAGCGACGCCATCGAGAACATCACGCACTCGCTGTGCACGCTCGAATTCAAGGACAACAAGGAGATCTACGACTGGCTGGTCAGCGAGGCGGGCTTCGAGAAGCCGCCCGAGCAGACCGAGTTCGCGCGCCTCGTGCTCGACTACACGGTCGTCAGCAAGCGGAAGCTCCTGCGCCTCGTCAATGACGGGCACGTGTCGGGGTGGGACGACCCGCGCCTGCACACGCTCTCGGGCATCCGCCGCCGCGGCGTCACCCCCGAGGCCATCCGTGCCTTCTGCGACAGCGTCGGCATCGCCCGCAAGCCGGCCCGCACCGAGATGGCCGCCTACGAGCACGCCGTGCGCAACGACCTCAACATGCGCGTCCCGCGCGTGCTTTGCGTCACGCGGCCGCTGAAGGTCGTCATCACGAACTATCCGGAAGGGCAGGTGGACGAGCTCGACGCCTCGTACTACCCGCACGACGTCCCGCTCGAGGGGTCGCGCAAGATCCCGTTCTCGCGCGAGCTCTACATCGAGCGCGACGACTTCATGGAAGATCCGCCGAAGAAGTTCTTCCGCCTCGCGCCGGGGCGCGAGGTGCGGCTGCGCTACGGCTACTTCATCACCTGCACCGACGTGATAAAGGACGCCGCCGGCAACGTGGTGGAGCTGCGCTGCACCTACGACCCGGCCACGCGCGGCGGCAACGCCCCCGATGGCCGCAAGGTGCAGGGGACCATCCACTGGGTCTCCGCCGCGCACGCGGTGGATTGCGAGCTGCGCCTCTACGACACGCTGTTCACCGTCCCCGACCCGGACGGACTCCCCGAGGGGCAGGACTTCACGTCGGTGCTCAACCCGAACTCGCTGGTCGTGCTCACGGGCGCCAAGGTCGAGCCGAGCGTCGCCGCCGATCCGGTGGGGACGCGGTACCAGTTCGAGCGCACCGGCTACTTCATCTCCGACGAGGACTCGCGGCCGGGCGCGCTCGTCTTCAACCGGACGGTGACGCTCAGGGACTCTTGGGCTAAAGAGGCGGCGAAGTCATGAGGGGCACGGGCACACACTGCAACCCCGATGTGGGCGGCGGAGCGCTGGCGCCATGAATTTTCATATTGGGATCATGGGCAACCTCTTCTCCGGGAAGACGACGCTCATGAACGCCCTCGCCGCGCCGCCGTACCGGCGCGACCTGCAGCAGCTCATCGGACACGGCGACACCTACGCCTTCAGCGAGCGCGTTGAGAAGGGCTCGCTCACCGACGAATGCCTGGCGCTGTTCTACCAGGACCGCGTGGCGAACATCTTCCCCACGGAGACCGCCTTCCTGCACATGCGCGTGCTGCAGCAGCGGGAAATCCGCCACCTGATGACGCGCGAGCAGAAGCAGGGCGTGCTGATCCTCGAGGACCGGCCGTTCCTCGACGGTCCGGAGGTCTTTGTGAAGCGGATGATCGCGGCCGGCGAGATGCCGCCCGCCCACGCCCGCCTGTACCACACGCTGCTCCACCAGACGATGATCCACGAGCGTATCCGCCTCCCCGACCTCACCGTCTACCTGCGCACCGAGCCGGCCGCCCTCGAGGAGCGCCGCTTCACGCGCGCCGCGGCGGGCGATGAGTACGCCGCCGGCATCACGCAGCAGTACCTCGAGGAGATCCACGCCCGGTACGAGCAGCTCTCCGCCACCTGGCGCAGCACGCTCCGCAAGTACATGGAGCTCGCCATCGTGCCGCCCGACGCCGACATCGTCATCCTCCCCGCCGAGATCGACATGCACGAACACCCCGACTACGTGCACGTCGCCGCCGGCACCATTCGCGAGAAGGTGCGCCGCATGATCGCGGCGAGGACGCTCGAACCGTGACCACCGCCGGACGCATCGTGCAGGTCGAGGAGGACATGGGCATCCGCCGGCACGAGATCGCCAGCCGGCTGACCAATGTCGAGCGCCGCCTGCTCACCTACCTCTCGCGGAACCAGACGCTCATCGCCTGCGTCGGGAACATCGGGGCGGGGAAGAGCTCGCTGGTGAAGCTGCTCGCCTACAGCACGGGAATGAACGCGCTCTTCGAGCTGCCGGACGAGGGGTTCGAGGACCACGTCGCCAACAACGCCTCCCTCTACCCGCTGCTCGCCACGGCGAAGCACTCGGCCAAGCGCACGCTGGGCCGGTATTACGGCGCCATCAACGATTTCATCGTCGCGCAGAAGGAGACGTGGCCCAACAGTCCCGAGCTGTTGTCGGCGCGCCGTCACCTGCACCAGGCGGCGCTCGACATCCAGCACGCCTACCTCGACCTGCGCAAGATGCAGCTGCAGGCGATGCCGCACATGCAGGCGTCCACCTGCATCGACGGCTCACCGCTCGCCGACCGCTATGCGTTCTGCGAGGTGCTGCACCGCGACATGGACGAGCCGTACCTCACCGCCGAGGCGCTGCAGGTGATCGACCAGCGGCTGGAGGAGGAGTTCCGCCCGCTCGTGCGCCCGGGACTGCTGGTGATCCTCAAGAGCCCGGTGGTGAACCTGCTGCGCAACATCAGCGACCGGCAGCGCGACGAGGAAGGCGGCACTGGCGACGACCTCCCCGAGGGACTGGTGCGCCTCGTGCGCGCGCTCAACCCGCGCTACGACGAGTTCGTGCCCAAGCTCCGCGCGTCCGGCTGGTACGACGGCCCGGTGCTGGAGATCGACGTGAGCCGCATCGACTTCGTGTCCAACGTGCGGCACCTCATCGCGGTGTACGAGGGGATCGAGCAGCTGCTCGTGCCGGCGGACTTCAAGGGGTAACTGATACCGCGAAGCACGAAGGGCGCGAAGGGGCGCGAAGAAGCGCATTCAATCAACGGCGCCCGCCACGCAGTCTCGCGTGGCGGGCGCCGTTCATTTCAATGTTTGTCTTCGCGCCCCTTCGCGCCCTTCCAACTTCGCGGTGTCAGTTACCGCATGCCAGCCGTCGGCGACGGCACCTTGTACGCCCACGGCTGCGCCGGGAGCTTGCGCTCGCGCGGGTACACCTCGTTGAGCGTGTTGGCATCGTAGAGGCGGCCATTCACCATCACCTGGCGCAGCGTGTTGGTGTTGCGAATGTTCGCGAGCGGGTCCTTGTCGAGCACCAGCAGGTCCGCCAGCTTGCCGGACTCCAGCGAGCCGATGTCCTGCCCGAGGCCAATCGCCTCGGCGCCGACGATCGTCGCCGACCGAAGCGCGTCGTGCGTGGACAGTCCGCCGCTCTGCAGCAGCCAGATCTCCCAGTGCATGCCGAGTCCCTGGAACTGCCCGTGGCTCCCGACACCGATGCGCCCGCCGGCCGCGACAACCGCCTGGCAGATAGCGAAGGTGGCTGGAA
>CAYQCP010000097.1:0-9225 GCA_964416005.1 uncultured Gemmatimonas sp. | reverse complement strand
GTCTGCCGTCTGCCGTCTGCCGTCGCCCGTCTCCCGTCTCCCGTCTCCCGTCTCCCGTCTGCCCCAGTGCACTCCACCCTCCCTCCCGAACTGACGCGCATCCATCGCGCGCTTACCGCCGCGACGCCCACACCCGCGCCGCGCGATGAGCCGTTCCACGAGGCGGCGGTGGCGCTCGTCCTGCATCCGCGGGACGACGGGCTCGAGGCGCTGTTCATCAAGCGTGCCACACGCGAGAGCGACCCGTGGAGCGGGCAGATCGCACTGCCGGGCGGGCGGCGCAACGCCGACGAGCCGACGCTGCTGCTCACCGCGATCCGCGAGACGTACGAGGAGATCGGCGTGGACCTCGCCACCAACGGGGTGCTGCTTGGCGAGCTTGATGAACTGCGTCCCCGCTCGCCGCTGCTGCCGCCGATCGTCGTCCGTCCGTACGTCTTTGCCGTGGCCGATCGGCCCGAGTTCGTGCTGAGCGAGGAAGTGGCCGAGGCGTTCTGGACGCCGCTGTGCGAGGTCTTCAATCCGGAGCGCCGGCAGGAAATCACCATTCACTTTCCCGGCATCAACATGAAGCGCTCGGCCATCGGCGTCGGCGAGCATGTGATCTGGGGAATGACCGAGCACATCCTGCGCACCTTCGAGGGGCACTGGCGATGAGCGAGACCAACCCGAACTGGGGCGGCGGCACGGCGCAGCGCACGATGTGGCTCATCGGCTGCGTGCTCGTGTTCGGCGCGCTGCCGATGCTGGCCGACCGGTGGTTCTACGACAATTGGCATCACAAGGACATCTACGACCTCGACTGGGCGCGGCTGCTGCGCGTGATGGGCTTCGCCCCGACGTGGAGCATCGCCGCGCTCGCGATGTGGCTGCAGGAGCGTCCCGAGGATGCCCAGCGTGCGAAGGCGCGCGCCTGGTACCTGTTCGTCACGCCGTTCGCTGGCGGACTGGCCGCCGAGATCATGAAGCTCCTGCTGCGCCGCGAGCGCCCCAATGTGCTCGCCGGCGACTACAGTTTCCGCCTCTGGAGCGAGAACCCGCTCAGCACGAGCGGGCTCGCCTGGCCGAGCAGCCACACGATGGTGGCGTTCGCGGCGGCCACGGCGCTGGCGCGCCTCTTCCCGCGCGCCAAGTGGGTCTGGTACACGCTCGCCGCCGGCTGCGGCGCCACGCGGATGCTCGCCCACGCGCACTTCTTCAGTGATGTGACGCTGGGGGCACTGCTTGGGTGGTGTGTGGGGTGGGGGGTGTGGTTTCTCGTCAAGGGACGCGTGCGGAGTGCGGAGGTTTAGGGCGGGGGAACGAGTGGGGTGATGAGAAAGGGGGGACGGGCCGTGGGCCTCGTTCCCCCTCCCTCGTTCCTCCACTCGTTCCTCCGCCCTAAACCCCCGCACCCCGCACTCGTTCCCCCTTACGGCGTCACCTTCCGCTCTTCCGCCCTCTTCGCCGTCGGATCAACGAGCGGCTTTCGATCCTTCAGGTGCTGTTCCATCTGCAGTCTCGGCACGCCGTTCTTGAGCCAATCGGGCGCCGGCTGGTCGCGCAGGAAGGTGTCGAACCACTCCTGCATGCGCACGGCGTAGTCCTTCTGGTTCGCGGGGCGGTTGAGGCCGTGATTCTCGCCGACGTACTCGAGGAGCACCACATCCTTGCCCAGCTCGCGCAGGGTGTTGTAGTACGTGATCCCCTGATTGAAGTCCACGGCGCCGTCGCGGTCGTTGTGGAGGATCATGAACGGGATCTTCAGGTTCTGCGCGAACCGGTTTGGCGAGTTGCGGATGTACGGGTCGGGGTTGCGCGCGTAGCTGTCCTTGAACCGCCCCTGGCTCGAGATGAAGATCGGCTGGTTGGCCGAACCCGAGTTCCAGTAGACCGAGCTGAACATCGACACCATGTCGGTGAGCGGCGCGCCGGCGATGGCCGTCTTGAAGATGTCGGTCTGCGTCGTGATGAAGGTCGTCTGGTAGCCGCCCCAGCTGTGGCCCTGCAGGCCCACCTTGTCGGGGTCCACGATGCCGGTGGCGATGGCCGCCTTCACGGCCGGCACCACGCACGCCACCGCCGAACGGCCCGGATCGTCGAGCTTGTACGTGATGTCGGGCTGGAAGAACGCGTAGCCGCGCGACGTGTAGACCGATGGGTTGGCGTAGCGCGTGGCATTGGGCTGCGGATAGGCGTGCAGCCCCTGCGACAGCTTCTCATAGATGTACGTCAGCGTCGGGTACTTCTTGCCGGCCTCGTAGTTCGCCGGCAGGAACAGGGCGCCCTGCAGCGTGTCGCCGTGCTCGCAGACGTAGTTGACGAGCCGCGAGCCGCTCGACCACATCACGTCCTTCTGCTGCGGATTGGCGTCGGTGAGGCGCCGTTCGTTGGTGAGGCCCGCGTCGGCCGCGTACCAGTCCGGGAACTTCACGACCGTCTGCCGCGTGTAGAACCAGGCGTCGGCGTCGCGCGCCTTGCGGTAATCCACCTTGTTGTCTTCCCACGACACGACCGTGGCGCCGCCCTTCATGGCATCCACGCGCGCGAGCCCTTCCTTCTTGGTCCGCTCGCCATACGTCTCGAGGAACAGCGGCTTGGTCAGGTCGATCCCGCGCTCGCGGTACGGCGCGCCCACGCGCGCCTGGTAGCGAATGCCGTCCTTCCGGCCATTGCCCGTGATGTTGACGGCCGTGCCCTTGGTGACCGGCAGCTTCCACACGTCCCAGTTGTCGCGCACCAGCACGGCGCTGCCGTCCTTGGCCCAGCCGAAGGGCTGGGCAGCGGGCGGCTTGATGGTGTTGTGGTCGTCTTCATCATCCCAGAACGTCGCATTCACGCCCGTCGTGAGCGTGCGCGTCGTGCCGGTGGCGAACTCGTAGAGCTTGTAGTCACCGTCGTCGTAGTAGACCGCGCGCTCGCCGTCGGGCGACCAGCTGACGGCGCCGAAGCCACCGCGCAGCTTGGTGGCGATGGTCTTGCGCGTCCCCGTGGCAATCTCAATCGCGTAGACGTCGCGGAAGGCCTTGCCGTCCACGCTCGCCTGCCGTTCGTACGGCGTGATGTCGGTGCCCACCGCCCAGCGGTCGCGAGCGGACGTGGAGACGTTACGCATCTTGGCGTCGGCCAGGCGCACCACCTTGCCGGCCGACACGATGTACGCCGAGAGGTAGTTGAAGCTCTTGTCCTGCGCCTCCTGCACCTGCTGCTGCGCCTGCAGGCGCGGGTCCTTCCAGTGCCACAGGATGAGCGACGGGGTGTCCTCATCGGTCTGCGGCGCGGCCGCCACCTGTCCCGTGTTGCCGGCCCCCGGCGCCGTGCCTCCGGGGCTGGGCGGTGTGAACGATCCCGCCGGTTCGCGCGGGCGCGGCGGGCGCGGCTCGCGCAGGCCGAAGTACAGCACGTTCTGGGTCTCTCCCCACGCCGGGGTGCGGTCGCCGCTCACGACGAGCCCGCCGTCAATGCCGGCCGACTTGGCGTTCACCGCGATGGAGACGGGTGACGCCGAGGCGAGGCCCTTGAAGCCGAGCACGGTGAACGCGGTGTCGCTGGTGGCGGTGTCCACGGTGGAGCGCAGCACCGAGAGCGCGTCACCCGAGTCGATCCAGGCGAGCCGGCGATAGCTGGCGTTCGCGGCGTCGAGTGAGCGCGTCGTTCCCGTGGCGAGCTCGCGCAGCTGCAGCGAGTTGCCGATCAGGTCGCGCGCGTCCAGCGTGTAGGCGATCCAGCGTCCCGATTCGTCGAAGGCGAACTCGCTGACGCCGGCGATGGTGACCGGCGTGCCCCCGGCGAGGTTGACGAGCTGCAGTACGGTGCCGCCGCCCGCGGGCGCCGCGGCGCCCGCCCCGGCCGGACCGGCGCTGGGCGCGGCGTGGTGCACGGCGATCCAATCCGACTTGTCGCCGACGAAGCGGAACGTGCGCACGCGATCGAATTCACGCGTGGTGCCGGTGGCGAGTTCCACCACCGAGAGCTTGTTGTTCAGCGTCGCGCGCGTGCGGCGGGCGCGCTTGGCGTCGGCTGACTTGGGATAGACGGTGAACGCCCCCCATTTGCCATTGCCAGAGATCGCGATGCTCGACGTGCCGACGAATCCGAACGGGCCGCCAAAGCCGGCGGGCGGCTCGCCGATGGCGAACTTCATTTCCTTGCTCCCGGCCGCCGTCGCGCGGAACACCACGTCGGCGTCGCCCTCATTGGGCGCGAGCACGTACGCGATCCACTTGCCGTCATTCGAGACCTGCGGCGTGCGAATGGACTTCCACGTCAGGAGGTCGGTGAGCGTCAGCGGGTGCGGGACCGCCGGCTTGGCAGCGGGTGCCGCCGCCTTCGCGGCGGTGGTGTCCTGCCCGCCGGCGAGGAGCGGCGCGGCGGCAAGGGCGAAGACGAGCAGGGTGCGTCGCATGAATGACCTCGTGTAGGGGCCGGGCCTCAGGGGGACGGATGTGAGGCGCCACCGCCCTTCAGGCGGCAAGAGAAGGTACGCACGAATGGCCGCATCCGCTGGCCGGCCGGGGCGCCGCCCCCCTCCCGGGCTCCCCATTGTGTTAGAATGGAGGAAGATATAAGTTAGTACGTACTAACATTGACCCGTTGACGCACTCTATGTGCCCCCCGCTTCGACACCTCGTGCCCGCGCTCATCCTCATCGCCGGGACCCTCGCCGCCTGCGCCGAGCTCGCCACCGAGCCCCCCGCCGACGGCGAGGTGTTCGACGCCCCGTTCGCCGAGCTCTCCGCGGGCGAGCTGCGCGTCTTCCTCACGGGAGACGCCGAGTTCAGTCGCCGCTTCGCGCCGTCCACCGGACTCGGCCCGGTCTTCAACAACGCGTCTTGCTTCTCGTGCCACTCCGCGGACGGCCGTGGGCGCATCGAGAACTCGCTTGTTCGCCTCGGCACGCCCGACAACGGCTTCCTCGCCCACCTCGGCGGCCCCCAGATCCAGGACCGGGCAATCGCCGGGGCCATCGCTGAGACCGTTCCGGACGGCGTGCCGCTCTCGCGGCGGCTGCCGCCCCCGGTGTTCGGCATGGGGCTCATCGAGGCGATTCCAGAGGCGAGCATCCTCGCCAACGCCGACCCGGACGACGCCAACGGCGACGGCGTCTCGGGCCGCCCCAACTGGGTGAGCCTGCACGACTACGTGCCCGGTGGCACGGCAGGCGCCGCGCGCACGGCGCTCGGCCGGTTCGGACGGAAGGCGCAGACCGCCACCCTGCTGGAACAGGTGGTCGAGGCGTACCACCAGGACATGGGGATCACGTCCGAGTTTCGGCCCGCGGAGAACGTCAACTCGCGTGCGCCGGTGAGCGACGACCTGGCGGCTGACCCGGAAATCCCCGCGGCCACCGTGCACGCGGTCGTGCATTACACGCGGGCGCTCGCGCCGCCGGCGCCGGGGGCGGACACGCCCGCGCGTCGCACCGGCGCCGCGCTCTTCACATCGGTGGGCTGCGCCGCGTGCCACACGCCGTCGTTCACGACGGGCCCGTCCTCTCTTGGCGCGCTCGCCGGCCGCACGGTGGAGGCGTACTCCGACTTCCTGCTGTACGACATGGGCGAGGAGCTTGCCGACCAGCGCCCCGACGGGCAGGCCAGCGGGCGCGAGTGGCGCACGCCGCCGCTGTGGGGGCTGCGCCTCATGCGGCGGTTCCTCGACGGCGATGCCTTCCTGATGCACGACGGCCGCGCGCGCAGCGTGGAGGCCGCCATCCTCCTGCACGGCGGCGAGGGCCAGCGCGCCCGTGCCGCGTTTACCGCGCTCAACCCGGCGTCGCGCCGCGCCCTCCTCGACTTCGTGGAGTCGCGATGATCGCGCGCCGTGAGTTCGTGGCCCGATGCTCCGCCGCCGCGGCCGCCCTTGCGCTGGGTGGCTGCGCATCGCTCGTGGTGCACACCGTGCCAGCGCCGCAGGGGCGGGTGTCGCTGGCGCTGGCCGACTTTCCGGATCTGGCGCGCGAGGGCGGCGTGCTGAGCGTGCTTCCCGAGGCGGAGAGCGATCCCATCTTCGTGCTTGCGCTCGGCGGCGGCGGCTTCGCGGCGCTGTCGTCGCAGTGCACCCATCGCGGGTGCACGCTCGACGCCGAAGCCACGCGCCTCGTCTGTCCCTGCCATGGCTCCGCGTTCGGACGCGACGGCCTCGTGCTGCGCGGGCCGGCGGAGCGCCCGCTCCCGCGCTATCACACGGCCGTCGCCGACGGCAGGCTCCTCATCGACCTGCGGAGGAGTGCGTGAACCGCCCCCTGCTCATCACGTTCGTCGCGTTGGCGTTCGCCAGTCATGCTGGCGCCCAGCAGGCCGACACGACGGACCGTCCGTTCGTGCGTGGCGGCGTGTACGACAAGCCGTTCCAGCATCGCCTGGCGGGGCGCGCCGTCTTCGGCGGGTACGCCGAGGCGCACTGGCGTCATGAACGGGCCGACGGCGCGCACGCGGAAGGCGGCTTCGAGGCCAAGCGGTTCAACCTGTTCGCCAACGCGCGGGTGAGCGACTTCGTGCGCTTCGCCGCCGAGCTCGAGTTCGAGGAGGGCGGGCGCGAGGTCAAGCTCGAGTTCGCCGCCATGGACCTCCGCCTGCATCCCGCGTTGTCGCTCCGCGGCGGGATGATCCTCTCGCCGCTCGGACGGTTCAACCTTGCGCACGACAGCCCGCTCAACGAATTCACCGACCGCCCCCTCGTCTCCACGGAGATCATCGGCGTGGCGCTCTCGGAGCCGGGCATCGGTGCATTCGGCCGCCTGCGCACGGGCGGCGCGTCGCGCCTGACGTGGGAGTTCTACGCCACCAACGGTTTCAGCGACAGCGTCGTGACGGGGTCGGAGGCGGGCACGCGGATCCCCGCGGGACGGGGGAACTTCGAGGACAACAACGCGTCGCCCGCGTTCGTCGGACGCGTCGCGTGGAGCCCACGGCTGGGCACCGAGTTTGGCTTGTCGGCACACCGCGGCCAATGGAACACGCACGCCAGCGAGGGCGTGGCGTTTGACAGCCGCCGCACGCTGACCATCGCCGTGTTCGACATCGAGGCGGAGTGGCGCGGCGTCGTGCTGCAGGGCGAGGCCGCGACGGCGTCCGTCGAGTTGCCGGACGGCCTGCATGGCATCTACGCGTCGCGGCAGGCCGGGGCGTACGTGGAAGTCGTGCGCGAGTTCTGGCGCGGCCGCGTGCGCACGATGCCGCAGTCGTCGTTTGCGGCCAAGGCCCGCTTCGACGCCATTGACCGCGACCGCCATGTGCGGGGCGACGCCGTCACCCGAGTCACGGCGGGGCTCACGTTCCGGCCGACGCGGGACAGCGCCATCAAGTTCGACCTGGTGCGCGGCCGCGATCGGGACCAATTCAATAACGCCACGGAGCGCGCCGCCGTGCTCGTGTCGCTGACCACCTACTTCTGATGACGATTCCGCCAACTCCCGCTCCCGGTCCCGCTGCTCCCGCACCCGTCGCCGCGCCCGCCGTGGACGCCGCCGCCACCGACGCACACGGCGGATTCCGGCGCGCGCGCACGGCTCCCTCGCTTTCGGAGTCGTACCGCACGATCCCCGTGGACGGCGCGACCTGGTTCCGCAAACTTCTCGCCTTCGCCGGCCCCGGTTATCTCGTTGCGGTCGGCTACATGGACCCCGGCAACTGGGCCACTGACATCGCCGGCGGGTCGATGTTCGGCTACACCCTCCTCAGCGTCATCCTCCTGTCGAACCTGATGGCCGTCCTGCTCCAGGGACTCTCCAGCAAGCTGGGCATCGTCACCGGGCGCGATCTCGCGCAGGCCTGCCGCGACCATTACTCGCGCCCGGTCTCCATCGCGCTCTGGGTCCTCTGCGAGATCGCCATCGCCGCCTGCGACCTCGCCGAGGTCATCGGGTCGGCCATCGCGCTGCACCTGCTCTTCGGCATCCCGCTGACGTGGGGCATCATCATCACCGCGGTGGACGTCCTCATCCTGCTGATGCTGCAGCGGCGCGGCTTCCGCCTGCTCGAGGCGCTCGTCATCGTGCTCATCGCCACGATCGGCGCCTGCTTCCTGTTCGAGATGATCATCTCGCGCCCCGACCTCGGCGCGGTGGCGCGCGGCTTCATCCCGACCAAAGAGATCGTCACCAACCCGCAGATGCTCTACATCGCCATCGGCATCCTCGGCGCCACGGTGATGCCGCACAACCTGTACCTGCACTCGTCGGTGGTGCAGACGCGGCGGTACGAGGAGACGGCGCAGGGCAAGCGCGAGGCGGTGCGCTTCGCGTTCATCGACTCGACCATCGCGCTGACGACGGCGCTGTTCATCAATGGCGCCATCCTCATCGTCGCCGCCGCCACCTTCCACACGACAGGCAACACGGAGGTGGCCGAGATCCAGGATGCCTACAAGCTGCTCACGCCGCTGCTGGGCGTGGCTGGCGCGTCCACCGTCTTTGCACTCGCCCTGCTCGCCAGCGGCCAGAACTCGACGCTCACCGGCACGCTCGCCGGACAGATCGTCATGGAGGGCTTCCTCGACCTGCGGCTGCGGCCCTGGGTGCGGCGGTCCATCACGCGCGCGGTCGCCATCGTGCCGGCGGTCATCGTGAGCGTCCTGTACGGGGAGAGCGGCACCGCAAAACTGCTTATCTTCAGCCAGGTCATCCTGTCGCTGCAGCTGTCGTTTGCGGTCTTCCCGCTCGTCATCTTTACGTCGGACAAGCGCAAGATGGGCGAGTTCGCGAATCCGCGCTGGCTCAAGGTGCTGGCCTACACGGTGGCCGGCTTCATAGCGACTCTCAACGGATGGCTGCTGGTGCAGACCATCGCGGGGTGGATCTCCTGATGTACTCACGCATCCTCGTTCCACTCGAGAACACGCGCACCGACCGGGTCATCATCGACCATGTGCGCCAGTTTGCCCGCCACACCGGCGCGTCCATCGTCCTCATCCACGTGGCCGACGGTTTCGCCGCGCGCAACCTCGCCCAGCTCGACCTGCGCGAGAGCGAGGAGATGCGGCGCGACCGCGCCTACCTCGACACCGTCTGCGAGGAGATGATCGCCGACGGCCTGCCGTGCGAGGCGGTGCTCGCCTGCGGCAACCCGGCGGACGAGATCGCCGCCGCCGCCGTGCGCGAGGCGGCCGACCTGATCGCCATGGCCACGCACGGACACCGCGGGCTCAATGACCTGATCCGCGGTTCCGTTGCGAGCGAGCTGCGCCATCGCACGCACGTGCCGGTGCTGATGGTGCTCTGCGATCCGGACACGGGGCTGGCGCTCATGC
>CAYQCP010000096.1:0-9702 GCA_964416005.1 uncultured Gemmatimonas sp. | reverse complement strand
CGGCGCGCCTCGCGCCGGCGGGCGGCGCATGAGCAAGCGCTACGACCAGGCGTACTTCGACCGGTGGTACCGCGATCCGCGGCATCGCGTCAACACGCCGGCCGGCGTGCGCCGCAAGGTGCGGCTCGTCCTCGGCGTTGCCGAGGCGCTGCTCGAGCGCCCGGTGCGCTCCATCCTCGACGTCGGCTGCGGCGAGGCGGCGTGGCGTTCGCACTTTCTTGATGAACGCCCCAAGGCCGGCTACGTGGGCGTGGACTCCAGCGAGTACGTGGTGGAGCGCTTCGGGCGCACGCGGGGCATTCGCGCCGGCGCCTTCGGCACGCTCGGCCAGATCGGGATCACGGAGCGCTTCGACCTCATCGTCTGCTGTGATGTGCTGCAGTACGTCCGCACCGAGGAAATGGGGCCGGGCCTCCGCGCCGTCGCTGCGATGCTCGACGGCGTGGCGTACCTCGAGGCATTCACGAATGCGGACGAACTCGAGGGAGACAAGCGGCACTGGCACCAGCGCACGCCGACGTGGTATCGCCAGGCCTTTCGCGCCGCCGGACTGACCGCCGTCGGCATGCACTGCTACGTCGGCGAGCGCCTGCGCGATTCCACGCTGGCACTTGAACGTGCGGAGTGAGGATGCGTTCGACTCGCCGGGCGCCGATGGGCCATTCGACGTGGCGTTGAACGGCGTACAGCTCAAGGTCTGCTGCATCGCTTCCGTCGCCGAAGCCGAGATGGCACTCGCGCACGGCGCCGACGCGATCGGGCTCGTGTCGGCGATGCCCAGCGGACCGGGCCCGATTCCCGACGCTGACATCACGGTGATCGCGCGCGCCATGTCCGGGCGCGCGCGCCGCTTCCTGCTCACCAGTCGCACGACCGCCTCCGCCATCGCGGCGCACGTGCGTGAGGCCGGCACCGACACCGTGCAGATCGTGGATACACCGTCCGCACACGTGCTGCGCGACCTGCGGCACATGGCCGACGGCATCGCGCTCGTGCCGGTCATCCACGTGCGCGGCGCCGACGCCATCGCGCAGGCGCGGGCGCTGGCCCCGCTCGCCGACGCCCTGCTGCTCGACTCCGGCAACCCGGGTGGCGCGGTGCGGGAACTGGGCGGCACCGGCCGCACGCACGACTGGGAGGTCAGCGCGGCGCTCGTGCGCGCGGTGGCCCCGTGTCCGGTCTTCCTCGCCGGCGGGCTGCGCGCCGAGAATGTGGCCGAGGCGGTGCGCACCGTCCGGCCGTCGGGAGTGGACCTCTGCTCGGGCGTGCGCACCGGCGGTCGCCTCGACGCGGTAAAACTGGCGGCGTTCGTCAAGGCGCTGCGCTCGGCATCGCCCGCCTGACGTCGGGCGACGGCGGCGCCGAACGCCCGCGCTGATTACGTTGGAGGCACCATGACCGACCGCACCGTGAACCTCGCCGACCTGCGCGCCGAGTACTCGACCGTAGGTATCTCCCGCGAAGAGCTGAACGACGACCCCGTGGAACAGTTCCGCGCCTGGTTCGATCAGGCCCTCGCGTCGGGGATCCACGAGCCGAACGCGATGACGCTGGCCACGGCGGGAAGCGATGGCCGGCCGGTGGCGCGCACGGTCCTGCTCAAGCAGTACGACGAGCGCGGCTTCGTCTTCTTCACGAACCTCGAGAGCCGCAAGGCCCGGCACCTTGCCGAGAACCCGCACGCGGCGCTGCTCTTCCCGTGGGTGGCCCTCGAGCGGCAGATCCTGATCACGGGCCGGGTGGAGCGCGTGTCGGTCGCCGAAGCCGCCGCCTACTTCGTGACGCGCCCGGTGGGAAGCCAACTCGCCGCCTGGGCGTCGCCGCAGAGCACGGTGCTCTCGTCGCGCGGACTGCTCGAGGCGAAGTGGGAGGAGATGAAGCGCAAGTTCGCCGACGGGAAGATCCCGCTCCCGTCGTTCTGGGGCGGCTATCGCGTGCTCCCCGACCTCTTCGAATTCTGGCAGGGGCGCGCGAGCCGCATGCACGACCGCTTCCAGTACTCGCGCGTGGACGGCGCCTGGGTAATCGAGCGGCTCGCACCGTAGCGTTGGTGGCCAACGCATCCTCCGCTCCGGCTGGACGATGATGGATCGCGGGAGGTGCCCTTACTGCCTTGCCGCGGATTACGCGGAATCGGCGGATGAACGCGGATACGGCCTTGGGTAACCCCCAAGCAAGATCCGCGTTCATCCTCTTATCATCCGCGTAATCCGCGGCAAGGCAGTTCGCTTCTCGCCGCCCCAGAAGAAATGCGGGCGCCCCGAAAGGCGCCCGCTTCGTGCATCGGCCGAGCCAGCGACTACTTCACGATCTTCGCGTCCTCGATGATGATCGCGTACTTGTAGCCGGCGCCGTAGTCCTTGCTGGTCTTCACGGTGCCGCGGATCGTGATGGTCTGGCCCTTGGCCGTCTCGTCCATCGTCACGACGGTGATGTCGTTGGTGTTCTTGGCGGCGTCGCCGCTGCCGTCCTGCAGGTGCACCCAGTTCTTGCCCATCACCTGCGCGTTGTACTTCACCACCACGCCGCGGATGGCGATGACCTTGCCGGACAGCGCATCCTTCTTGGCCCACGCCTCGGCGATCGTGTAAGCGTCGGCGCCGGCGGCCTTCTCCACCTTGCCCACCTTCACCGGTTCCGCCGCCGGCGCGGTCACGCCCGCGTGCGGGTTCGTCCCGTCGGCGAGCGCCGGGCCGCCCGCATTCGCGGCGTCGGCGCCATCCGGCGTGAGCGTGCCGAAGTAGACTTCGTCGAACGTGCGCTTCAGCGCCTTCGACTCGAACTTCGTCATCAGCATCGGGTTGTAGACGCGCACATTGGCGCCCACCGCCACCGCGGCCTGCGGCACGGCCGCCCACGCCTCGCCCTGCGTCGTCTTCACGAGCAGGTACGTGTAGGGCGGGGCATCGAGCTTCTGGAGCACCGGGCCTGCCAGCGCGCCAGCGGGCGCGGGGGCGTTCGCGTCGGCCGACGCCGCCGGCGACTCGTTGAGCGGAACCTTGTCGGAATCCGCGGTCTTTGAGGAATATCCGCAGCCGGCGACGATCGTCGCGAGCAGCAGGGGAAGAGCGCCACGCATGCAATGCACTCCTGAAATGGTCAGTTTGGGGACAGCGCACCCTCGCGAAATGTAAATGGGTGCGCCGGGAAAAAAGGGGTTACGGCTGCTCCTCCAGCCGTTCCCGGCGCCTCGCGCGTACCATAGTGAAGATCAGCGACACGACGAGCAGCACCGTGCCGAGCAGCAGGAACGAGGCAATCCGGTACGCCGGCGCCAGCTGGAAGATGCCGATGACGATCATGTAGAACGCCGTCAGGAGCAGCGTGAGGTGGCCCATCCACCGGTACTTGGGGCTGCGGACGACCAGGTTCATGACGTAGTACGTCACCGCCAGGAGCACCCACGACACGGGCACCCAGGCACGCGCGACCAGGTGGTACATGGCCCACGGGAAGATCACGAAGGCGCTCGCGAGGTAGGCGTTGCGCATCAGCTCGGTGCGCAGGTCGAGCCGCTCCTGCTGCCAGCGCAGGATGCGGGCCGTGAGCAGCGCCACGACGCCGAGGCCGAGACTGATGCCGCTCTCCGCCGACACCGCCACGGCCATGTACGCGATCACGATGCCGAGGTACACGAAGAAGTTGCCGATGACGATGAGCTTGGAGCGGAACCAGAGCGCCGTCGCGACGACGAGCAGACTCTCGGCGGAGAGCCAGACGAAGAGCGCCGGCACCGGGACGAGCTTCGCGAGCGCGACGCTGAGCGCCAGATAGGCCGTCATCGCGTAGAAGAACGTCGTGACCTGGCTGCGCACGCGCTTCCAGAACGCAAGGGCGAGGCCGAGGAAGACGACGGCGGCCGCCAGGTGCGCGGGGCCGAAATGCGCCGGCGCGCCGCCCATCGTGGCGAGCACGAACAGCAGGTATCCCATGCCGCAGTTGAGCAGGACGGCGACGATGGTGGAGAGACCCTCCTCGTCGCGGTCGCGCCGCAGCAGCGAGGCCAGGGCGTTGATGAGCAGGAAGGCGAGGATGACGTAGAGACCGACCGCCGGGCCCGAGGCCAGGGCGACGGAGCGACCCTGCCAGGGGCGGTTGATCAACCAGAGCAGGTGCGCGAGATAGCCGGCCGGGATGAAGAAGAGCTGCAGCCAGGGCCAGTCCCGCGTCACGGAGGCCCACGCGCCGACGGCGAGCAGCACGGTCACGCCGACGAACACGACGCCCGGTGTGCCGACGGCCACGACGCTGATGAAGCCCGTGAGGAGCGCCAGCGCCGTAAGCCAGGCGGCCCGGCGGTAGAGCGCGATCGCGACGTTGGCGGCGACGATGGCGAACAGGAGCAGCTGTCCAGCCACGCTCGTCACCGACAGCACGTGCTCGACACCAAAGAAGAACAGGCGGAGCACCGAGAAGTAGAGCAGCGCCATGCCCGCGCCGCGGAAGTAGCCGGCGACGAGGGTGAACGTCGCGTGCCACCGGAACGCGAGCGCCAGCAGCGCCAGGGCCACCACGCCGCCGGCGAGCGACGGGACGAAGGGCGGCAGGCCGGCCAGCGGGAGGAGCAGCGCAAAGCCGACGCCGCAGGTGAGCACCAGCACACCGACGCTGGCCAGCCAGTTCTGCCCGACCATGAACTCGAGGTCCTGCTCGCCGGCTGGCTCGTCGGCGTGCTCCGCGTCGCGTGCGTCGACCGGCATCGCGGGCGCGGCGTCCGCTCCCGTGGGGCTCGCGTCGTCCGTGTCGTCGAGCGGCGCGAGGTCAAGCCGCGCCTCCAACCGGGCGAGCCGGCGCTCGAGGGCCCGCAGCGCCTCGGAAACCGCCGGGTCCGACACCTGCGCACGACTTGCGGACATCACGCCTCCAGCGCTCTCAGGGTGAGCGAGCGGCCAGCGGGGCGCGAGCGCCCCGATGCATCGCGACCGGGGAGGGCGGCCGGTCGCGCGGATGAGTCACGGCGGCGCGCCTGACGGCGCGTCGTCGCCTGCTACGGTGTGCGGCGGTCCAGCGGCGCAGCGGCACCTGCGCCATGCGTGGACGGCGTGCGTGCGCCAACGACCTTCGGCTTCTCCGCCGCCTTCGCCTCTGGCGGCGTGTTGTGACAGTCGGCACAGGGGCCGGTCTTCCAGTCCGTCCCGACGTCCACCGGGTGCATGTACGGGAGCCCGGCCAGCGACACCTGCGCTGGCTTGCCCGCGACCTGCTGCCCGACGATCGTGTGGCACGTGTTGCAGTCGTTGGTCAGGACCTTGCCCTTCTGGTCCACGTGCTTGCCGTCGTGGCAACGGAAGCAGCCGAGGAAGTACATGTGGCCGATGTTGTCGGGGAAGTTCTTCCAGTCCGCCTTCATCGACGGGAAGTAGTTCTTGGCGAACAGCCCCTGCACCTCGCTCACCATGCGCTCGATCTGCGCCTGCTTTGCCTTGGCGATGGCCGGGAAGTTGGTCTCGTAGTACTCGGTGATCGTCAGCCGGATGCTGTCCTTGGCGATCGCCGCCGTCGAGTACTTCTCCTCGAGCGCATGCACCGCGAGGTCCTTGGCGCTCGGCAGCGCCGGGTCGATCCAGCCCAGCATCATGAGGTGGTTCACCATGCGCTGCGGATTGCGGTACTGGTGGGCCGGACGGTTGTGGCAGTCCACGCAGTCCATGCGCCGCGTCTCACCCTTCGCCGAGTCCTCGGCGGTGAAGGGCAGTTCGGTGCTGCGGAAGATGCGCACCTCGCCATCCGGTCCCTCGCTCTTGATCCACGGAATCACCTGGCGGCGCGTGTCGGTGGCGGTGTACGTCACCTTGTTGCGGATGTTCATGTGCCAGTGGATGCCAGACGTCGGCCCTGCTTCCTTGTTGCCGCCGCCCACCTTGATCAGCAGGTCGATCGTGGACTTCACGTTCTCCTGTCCCACCGACGAGTAGTAGGTCTGGCGCATCAGCTTCTCGCTGAAGAACTGGCTCGGCCAGTGGCACTGCTCGCACGTCTCCTGCGCTGGGCGCAGGTTGTGAATCGGCGTCTCGATCGGCCGCGGGAATTTGTTGAAGGCCACCGAGTAGAGCTGGTAGCTCCCCGAGAGCTTCGACTTCACGAACCAGCCCGCGCCGGAGCCGATGTGGCACTTCACGCACCCGACGCGCGCATGCGGTCCGTTCTGGTACGCCGTGTACTCGGGTTCCATGGGCGTGTGGCAACTCGTGCCGCAGAACTTGTCCGTCTCCATGGCGTGGTACGCCTTGAAGCTGCCGACGCCCGTCGCGAGGACCAGCGTGAAGCCAAGCACCGAGACGACGACGATGCCTGCCTGATGCCGCGGGTTGGCCAGGTCGATGGTCGGGAAGTGGCGCTCGGTGTGCTTCCCGATCCGGATGAGCCGGTTCTCGCGCAGGATGCCGAAGATCGCGATCGCCACGCCGAACAGCAGCACCGACGGCACGATGATGAACGCAAGGACGCCCACGTACGGGCTGGGGTCCTTGGCGAGCATCTCGTTGATCGCGAGGAAGCCGATGATGATGAAGCAGAGCGTCGCGATCGTCACGCCGAGGAGCGTGAGCGGGTTGGTAAACGACGGAGGCAGCTTGGAACGCATGAGCACCACTCTCGGCTGGGGTCGCGCAATCACCGACTAGGTGATCGGCAATATTGCCTACGTAGTGCCCGTTGCACAGGCAGAAACCTCCCCCCTCTGCGACTGGGGATCTCCCCTTCACAACTGTAGGGTTTTTCCGTACGATAAGACCGCAATCTCTGGATTTCACAGCGCGGTGCACCTGTTGAGATTTCGTTGCATCCGCGGGGTGTATAAAGGGACGCAGGACATCGCGGAGTTCATCGTTCACACGCACGACAGACAAGGGGAGCCCTACATGAAGCGCACACTTGGTCTTTTGGCGCTCGTCGCCGCGGCCGTTGTGGTGCCGAGCGTCGCCGGCGCGCAGAACGCGTACGTCGGCGTCAAGGCATGCACGATGTGCCACAAGTCGGACAAGCAGGGACTGCAGCTCGCCATCTGGGAGAAGTCGAAGCACGCCGGCGCGTATACCACGCTGACGAGCGAGAAGGCGAACGAGATCGCGAAGGCGAAGGGGCTGGCCAAGCCGGCCGCCGAGTCGCCCGAGTGCCTCGCGTGCCACACCATCAAGGGTGAACCCGGCGGCGCGGACATCAAGCAGGGCGTGCAGTGCGAGAGCTGCCACGGCGCCGGCTCCAACTACAAGGCGATGGGCGTGATGAAGGTGCGCGACAACGCCGTCAAGGGCGGACTCGTGGTGTGGGCCGACAAGGCCGCCATCGAGGCGTCCTGCAAGGGCTGCCACAACGAGAAGAGCCCGACCGCGAAGCCGTTCAACTTCGACGAGGCGTGGACGAGCATCGCGCACAAGAAGCCGGCCGCGTAAGCGTTCGCCCACCCCGCTCAGCTGAGAGAAGAGTCAGATATGATCCGGCGCCTGTTTGTCCTGTTCCTCGTGCTCGGAACCTTCACTCAGCTGGGCGCCAAGGCAGCCCTCGCGCAGACGCGCGAGGACTGCCTTGCTTGTCACAGTGACTCGACCCTGACCAAGGAAGGTCCGGGCAAGAAGCAGATTTCGCTGTTCGTGCGAGAGCACATCCTGAACGGGTCGACGCACGCGAAGCTCGCGTGCGTTTCGTGCCACGTAGGCTTCAATCCCGAGGAGCTGCCGCACAAGGCCGAGATGACGCCGGTCAACTGCGCGCGCTGCCACGGCAAGGCCGTCCTCAAGCACCCCTTCCATCCCGACATCAATCGCGCCGTCGCGCAGCAGCGGCAGCCGAAGGTGCAGTGCCAGTCGTGTCACGGCACGCACGACGTCCAGTCGCCCAAGACGCCGGGCGCGAAGTTCTCGTCGGCGCGGCTGACCAGCGACTGCGGCTCGTGCCACACGAAGGCCGCCGAGCACTTCCCGGCCTCGGCGCACGGCAAGGCGCTTGCCGGCAGCGTGAAGGGCGCCCCGAACTGTCTCGCCTGCCATCGCAGTGCGGCGCTTGTCGCCGGCTCCGCCGACTCGCTGACGGTGAAACAGAACCAGAACAAGCTCTGCCTCGCCTGCCACCTCGACAACGAGGACGTGAAGGCACGGACGTCGCCGACGGCCGGCTTCATCAAGGGCTACGAGGCGAGCGTGCACGGCCAGGCCCTCAGCGCCGGCAAGGCCGGTGCCGCCAACTGCGTGAGCTGCCACGGCAGCCACGACATGAAGCGCGGCTCCGACGCGACGTCGTTCGTGAACCGGCTCAACGTCTCCAAGACTTGCGGGTCGTGCCACACCACGATCGCGAGCCACTACAACGCGAGCGTGCACGGCGTGGAGGTGGCCAGGGGCAACGACGATTCACCGACCTGCACGTCGTGCCACGGCGAGCACAACATCCTGGGCAGGGCCAATCCCGACTCACGCGTCGCGCCGCTCAACCTCTCGGCGCAGGTCTGCCAGCCGTGCCATGAGTCGGTGCAGCTCTCGGCCAAGTACGGCCTGCGCAGCGACCGCTTCAAGACCTTCACCGACAGCTACCACGGCCTGGCCGGGCGCGGCGGCGCGCTCAACGTGGCCAACTGCGCCAGCTGCCACAGCGCGCATGACATCCGGCCGTCGTCGGACACGGCGTCGTCGATCCACAAGTCGAAGCTTGCCGTGACCTGCGGCAAGTGCCACGCGGGGGCGAGCGAGAAGTTCGCCGAGGGGTCCGTGCACATCACGCTCACGGAAGAGGAGGAGCCGATCCTCTACTGGGTGGCGATGGCGTACATCCTGATGATCGTGTCGATCATCGGCGGCATGCTGGTGCACAACCTGCTCGATTTCATCAAGAAGTCGCGGCACCAGCTGATGGTGCGCCGCGGGCTCATTGAGGCGGAGCACGGCGGCCACACGCTCTACCTGCGCATGTCGCTCAACGAGCGGCTCCAGCACGCCACGCTTGTCGTCAGCTTCATCACGCTCGTCATCACCGGCTTCGCGCTCAAGTTCCCCGAAGCGTGGTGGGTGGCGCCGCTGCACCGGAACTTCCCCGGCGTCTTCGACCTGCGGAGCCTCGTCCACCGCATCGCCGGCGTCGTGATGGTGCTCGCCAGCCTGTATCACATCTACTATCTCGCCTTCGTCCCGCGCGGGCGGCAGCTCCTCAAGGACCTGCTCCCGGTGCCGCAGGACCTGCGCGACGTCATCGCCATGGTCCGCTACAACCTGAACTGGTCCACGGTGCGGCCGAAGTTCGGGCGGTTCAGCTACATCGAGAAGAGCGAGTACTGGGCGCTGGTGTGGGGCACGATCCTGATGGGCGCGACGGGCGTGATCCTCTGGTTCGACAACACGTTCATGAACGTGCTGACGAAGCTCGGCTGGGACATCGCGCGCACGGTGCACTACTACGAGGCGTGGCTGGCGACGCTGGCCATCATCGTCTGGCATTTCTACTTCGTGATCTTCAACCCCGACATCTACCCCATCAACCTCGCCTTCTGGAAGGGGACGCTCACCGAGCGCGAGATGCTCGACGAGCACCCGCTCGAGCTCGAGAAGCTGAGGGCGCAGATGGTCGAGGAAGAGGATGACGATGAACCCGGCCAGGCGCCCGCATGAGCCGGCCGCTGTCCGCTGACCGCCGACGCGCGCGCGCGTTCCGGACCGCCGCGCGCGCCGCGCTGTTCGCGCTGGCGCTCCTCGGCGCCCCCGGCGCGGCGGTGCGCGC
>CAYQCP010000095.1:0-9705 GCA_964416005.1 uncultured Gemmatimonas sp. | reverse complement strand
GGGAAGCGTGCCGAATGTCGGCCTGATGGCCCAGAAGGCCGAGGAGTACGGCTCGCACGACAAGACGTTCATCGCCGCGGCGGACGGCATGATCCGCGTGGTCGACGAGGCCACGGGCGCGACGGTGCTGTCGCAGCAAGTCGAGGCGGGCGACATCTTCCGCTCCTGCCAGACCAAGGACATCGCCATTCGCGACTGGGTCAAGCTCGCCGTCCGTCGCGCCCGGGCAACCGGCGCGCCCGCGGTCTTCTGGCTCGACGCGAAGCGCAAGCACGACGCGCAGGTCATCGCGAAGGTCGAGACGTACCTCAAGGACCACGACACGACGAGTCTCGAGGTGCGCATCCTGTCTCCCGTGGATGCGATGAAGTACTCGCTGGAGCGCATCCGGAAGGGACTCGACACGATTTCGGTGACGGGCAACGCGCTGCGCGACTACCTGACCGACCTGTTCCCGATCCTCGAGATCGGCACCTCGGCGAAGATGCTCTCCGTCGTGCCGCTGCTCGCAGGCGGCGGCCTGTTCGAGACCGGCGCCGGCGGCTCGGCGCCCAAGCACGTGCAGCAGTTCCAGAAGGAAGGCTACCTGCGCTGGGATTCCCTCGGCGAGTTCTCCGCGCTGGCGGCCTCGCTCGAACACGTTGGCGCCACGTTCGGCAACGCGCGTGCCGCGCTCCTCGCCGAGACGCTGGATACGGCCATCGGCAAGTTCCTCGACAACAACAAGTCGCCGGCGCGCCGCGTGGGCGAGATCGACAATCGCGGCAGCCACTTCTACCTGGCGCTCTACTGGGCCGAGGCGTTGGCGGCGCAGTCCAAGGACGCCGAGCTGCAGAGGCGTTTCGCAGCAGTCGCCAAGCAACTGGCGGCGAATGAAGCGACCATCAACCAGGAACTGCTCGCCGCGCAGGGCAAGCCGGTGGACATGGGTGGGTACTACCACCCGGATGTGGAGAAGACGACGAAAGCGATGCGTCCCAGCCCCACGTTGAACGCGATCATCGACGCGCTGGTGTAGCAGTTCGCCCGGGTGACCGTGGCTCAGGCCCGCACCGGCCTGGGCCACCCGCCCCCGCGCCGCGCCCGCCCCGGCGTGCTAGGTTTCGTGCATGCCCGTTGGACCTTCCGGCACCGTAGCGAAGCGGACGCTTACCACGGGGGTTCCTTGCGCGCTCGCATCACTGACCACCGCGGGCCGGCGACGAATGCGTAGTCCGCGCCGGCAGTCTCCCGTGCCACCGCGGGCGCTCGCCCTGTCGCTGGCCGCGCTCGCCGTTCCCGTGGCGACCGTCGCCTGGATGCCGGACTGGACGAGCAACGGCGCCGGGATGCTGATCTGGCTCACGGCGCTCATTCCGGCGTTTCTCCTGTCGTACTATCGGGGACTCCGCGGCGTTGCCGTCGCGCTGGCCGGCGGCATGGCGGTCATCACCGCCACCCAGCTCAGCGTGGTCCTGTTCGAGATTGCCGAGCCTAATTGGACGCTGCTCGGGGCCATCGTCGCCACGTATCTCGGCGTGTCGATTGGAATCGCCGCCCTCGCCGAGCTGCTCCTCCGCGAACGACGGGACGCAGAGGCGCTGGCCCTGGTGGACCGACTGACAGGATTGCCGAACCGGCGGCACCTCGAAGATGCCTTGGAGCGCGAATTCGCGGCGGCGGAGCGCGGCCGCAACCTCAGCGTCGTCCTCTTCGATCTCGACCACTTCAAGCAGGTGAACGACAAGCACGGCCACTTCGCAGGGGATCAGGCCCTCAAGGCGTTCGCCAAGCTCCTCGCAGCGAACACCAGGCGCGAAAACCTGTCCGGCCGCTACGGCGGGGAGGAGTTCGTCGCGCTGCTGCGCGATACGGCGCCGGACCTCGCCCTCGTCTTCGCCCAGCGCGTGCTGGGTGAGCTGCGCGACTCTCCATTGCCGTGGGGTCGACTGACCGCCAGCGCCGGGGTCGCCCATTACCAGAAGGGAATGGGGTCCTACGAGATCCTGGTGGGAGAGGCCGACCGCGCGCTCTATCGCGCCAAGCACGGCGGCCGCGACATGGTGTGCGTCGCCGCCCCGTACGAGCACGCGGCGCACGCCGCCAGCGAGGCCGTCGCGGCGGCCGCCGCGCCGTTGGTCCGTGGAGCCGACGCCGGTCGCGCGTCGCCTCCACGCGTCTGGATCATCGATGACGACGCGTGGATGCGCAGCTTGCTGAAGGCCATGCTGGAAGAGGAGGGATATGCGCTCTGGGACACCGGCGACGCCACCCAGGCTATCGAGCGCTTCACGGGCGCGTCCGTCGCGGATCGTCCCGACGTCATCCTCACCGACGTCATCATGCCGGTGATGACGGGGATGCGCATGATTGACCAGATCGCGAAGATCAGCCCCGAGCTGCGGGTGATCTACATGTCGGGGTACGTGCAGAGCGTCATTGACTGGCAGGGACCACCGGCCGCCGTGGTGACCTTCCTCGGCAAGCCCATTGCGCGCGAGGTGCTGCGCGAGACCGTCCAGACCATGCTCCGGACGCCGATCAGTCGCGCACCGGACGCACCCCCCGTCTAGCACGGATCAGACGCGGCACCGCCGCCGCAAGCGTCGAGCTCGCGGCGGCGGTTGCGCCCAGGGTTTCCCTGCTGCTACGGAATGAACTCGTCGAACGGCGGCACCACCGGCGCTGCACCCGGCGGCCGCACGCCCTGGCGGATCGCCGGACGCTGACCGGCACCCGGGCGAAGCCCCGAACCCGCGCCGGGACCCATGCCCTGCCCCATCCCCTGTCCCATGCCCGGTCCCATCCCCATGCCGGCTCCGGCGCCTGGACCCGCCGCGCCGCGCCGTCCCGCCTGGGCGCGGAACTCATCCATGCGACGCCGCATCTGTTCCTGCATGCCGAGGTAGCGCGCACGCTGCATCGGCGTCAGGTAGCCGGCCAGTTCCTTCTGCTCCTGCTCCACCAGCTCGAAGCGCTGCCGCTGGATCTGCATCATCTTGTCGAGCGCGCCCGACACCTTGGCCTGGTTCGTCGTGTCGCCGGCAAGGATCAGGTCGCGCATGCTCATGCGGGCGTCGCGCTCCTGCTCCACCAGCAACCGGCGCTTCTCCTCGAAGCGCTGGTTCGTGGCCTGCAGTTTCGTGAACTGGTCATCCGACAGCTTCAGCTGGTTCTTCAGTTGCGTGGCGATCCGGTTGCGGATCTGCTGCTCGAGCTGCGCCCGGTCCTGCGGCACACGCACCGCCCGCACGCCGGCCTGCGGCTGAGGCTGCGCCGCCTTCGGCTGCGCCACCGGGGGATTCTGGGCCACCGCCGTTCCGGCCACGAGGCCCAGCGCGAGTCCAACGCGAACGATGTGCTTCATAGGGTCTTGCCTCCTTCATTCATGATGACGGGTGTCATCGACTCGGGATCCGTGCTGGGCAGGGTCCTGACCGAATCCATCTGCCCCAAGAGAGCCTGCAGGTCATTCACCGAAAGGTCCGACAAGCCACCGCCGAACGTGATGCCATCCTCCGAACGCGCCATCGCCGGCGACGGCGTGGACTCCGGGCCGGCCGCCGCCACGTGCGACGAGTCGGCCACGCGCACCGCGTCGGCCGCCGGCCCACGACGCCACACGATGCCGCCGCCCACGACGAGCACGAGCCCCGCCGCCGCGGCGTACTGCCACACATGACGGCTCACCCAGCGACGCGGCATCACGCGCACCACCGCCGGCGCCTGGGACTGCGCCGTGGGCAGCGCGGCGGCGATCGCCGCCACGTCCATGCGCGGCACGCCCAGCGCCATGGCGCCCTGCACACGAGCGAGCAGCGCCAGCTCGGCGCGACACGCGTCGCAGCCGGCGAGATGCTCCGCCACTCGCGCCGCATCCTCGGCTCCCAGGACGCCCTGGGCGTACTCCGGAAGCAGATCGCGCATCAGTCCATTGGGACAATCAGTCATCGCTCAGGTACTCCTTGATCGCTCGCATGGCGTTGTGGTAGTGCACCCGACAGGCACCTTCGGTGCTGTCCACCACCTTCGCGATCTCCGAATAGGGCATCCCCTCCGTGACACGCAGCGTGAATACCTCGCGCTGCAGCGGGGACAACCGGTCTACCGCCTGCCGCACGCGGAGCAACGCTTCGTCCGCCACCATGCCATCGAGGGCGTTGAACTCCTGCACCGCGTGTCCTTCGTCGAGCTCCACCTGGTTCCGGCTGCGCCGCTCGGCACGCTGCCGATCGAGCACCAGCCGTTTCAGGATCGTGAACAGCCACGTCCGCAGGGAGCTGTCGGCCCGGAAACTGCCGATCGAGTTGAACGCCCGCACGAACGTGTCCTGCACCAGCTCGTCCACCCCATCCCGCACACCCTGCGTGGAGGCGAACCGGGCGAGCGCCTCGGCATGCCGTTCCACGATCTCAGTCGCCGCCCGCTGATCACCCCGTTGCCATCGGGCGATCAGCGCAACATCCACCTGGGCGTCACCTTCGCGGTTCGATGCACTCATGCGCTCACCCTCTTGGACGCCATCCCCCCGCCGGTGTTAATGGCCGCTTGACGAAATCGCGCGGGGAGCCCAGCATCCGGTGCGGCCGGTACCCCTCTCCACCCCCCGCACCACACCCTGCCCCCCTCCCCCGCACCACACCCTGCTCCCTGCACCCAGCACCGTGATTGAGTTAATTGCCCACCGCGGCGCCTCCCGCGAGCACCTCGAAAATACGCTCCCGGCCTTCCAGCGCGCGCTCGATCTCGGGGCGGACGGCGTGGAGCTCGACGTGCATTGTACGGCAGACGGCACGGTGCTGGTGCACCACGACGCCGTGCTGCGGGGCGAACCCGCCGATCCCGCCCTCGCCGGTCGCCCCATTGCGGCACTGACGAGTGCCGAAGCGGCGTCGTTTCGCCTCGCCGACGGAGGGGCGGCGCCCTCCCTCGAGGACGTCGCGCAGCTCCTTCGCGCCCGCGCCACGCTGTATTGCGAACTGAAAGGCGCCGGCACGGCTGAACCCGCGCTCAAGGTGCTCCGGCGCTACGGCGGCCCGTGCGCCGTGCATGCCTTCGATCATCGCATGGTCGCGGAGTCCGCCGCCTACGCGCCGGAAATCCCGCGCGGCGTGCTCGAGGTAAGCCGCCACGTGGATCCCACCGCTGCTCCGGCCAGCGTGGACGCCCGCGACCTGTGGCAGCTCGCCGAGTACGTGGACGAGCCCTTGGTCCGGGCCGTGCACGCCGCTGGCGGGCGGGTCATCGCGTGGACAGCCAACAATCCCGTCGCCATCGAACGGCTTGCGAGCTGCGGCGTGGACGCGCTCTGCACCGACGACGTGGCCCTGACCCGGCAGGTGCTCGGGCTCTGACGGGGACTCGTGCATTCGGCGCGTTCCCGCTAGGTTTGCCGGTCGACTCGACCGGAGCTCACCCGACATGAAGTCCGCCCCCCTGGCCCGCCTGCTGGCGCTGGCCCTCGCCGTCGCGCCCTGCACGACGAACGCGCAGGCTGCCGCGAGCGCAGCCGCCGACACCGCGCGCAAGACACCGCCGCCCGGCGCCGGCGCCATCTCGACCCCTAACGCCGACCCGTTCCCCAGCACCTATCGGCCGCGGGCGACCCAGCCGACGGTGATCCGCAACGTGAACATCTTTACGGGGGCGGGTCCGCTCATTCGCGGCGGCGCCATCCTGCTGCGCGACGGCAAGATTGTGGCGGTGGGTGCCACGGTGCCCGCGACGCCAGATGCCGTCGTCATCGACGGCGGTGGCCGGTATGTCACACCCGGCCTCATCGACACACACACCCACCTGGGCGTCTACCCGGCTCCCGGCGGGCCGGCCCACTCCGATGGGAATGAGGCCACCGCCCCCGTCACCGCGCACGTCTGGGCGGAGCACTCCGTCTGGCCGCAGGACCCGCAGTTCCCGCGCGACCTGGCGGGCGGCGTCACCACGGTGCAGGTGCTCCCCGGCTCGGCCAACCTCATCGGCGGACGCTCCGCGATCCTCAAGGTCGTCCCGTCCACGTCCGTGCAAGGGATGAAGTTCCCCGGCGCCAAGTACGGGCTGAAGATGGCCTGCGGCGAGAACCCCAAGCGCGTGTACGCCAACCGCGGTCCCGCGACGCGCATGGCCAACGTGGCGGGCTACCGGGCGGCGTGGATCCAGGCCGAGGCGTATCGGCGCCGGTGGGACGCGTGGAACGCCAACCCCAAGGGTGACCCGCCAACGCGCGACCTTGGTCTCGAGACGCTGGCCGAGGTGCTGCGCGGCAACATCCTGGTGCAGAACCACTGCTATCAGGCCGACGAGATGATGCAGATGATCGACATCGCGCACGAGTTCGGCTACAAGATCCGCTCCTTCCATCACGGCGTCGAGGCGTACAAGATCGCCGACCAGCTGGCGAAGGAAGGCATCTCGGGCTCGCTCTGGTCGGATTGGGGCGGCTTCAAGATGGAGTCGCTCGACGCGATCAAGGCGAATATCGCCATCGTGCACGCCGCCGGCGCGCGCGCCGTGCTGCACTCGGACGACGCGCTCGGCTCCCAGCGCCTCAACCAGGGCGCGGCCAAGGCACTCGCGGCCGGGCGTGCGGCGGGCATTCCGCTGACGGACGAGGACGCCATCACGTGGATCACGCGCAACCCGGCGTGGACGCTCGGGCTCGACGACCGCATCGGCACGCTGGAGCCCGGCAAGAACGCCGATCTCGTGCTCTGGTCGGGCAACCCGCTCTCCGTGTACACCCGCACCGACATGGTGTGGATTGACGGCGCCGTCTACTACGATCGCAGTGACGCCTCCCAGCGCTGGCGCACCGACTTTGAACTCGGCTATGTGCCGGCCAACGATGGGAGGACCCGCTAATGCGCGCCCGCATGCACATGGCCGCGCTCGCGGCCCTCGTCGCCCTGCCCGCCGCGGCGCAGGGGCAGGTCATCGCCATCACCGGTGGCACGGTCCATCCGGTGAGCGGTGCGCGCATCGAGCGCGGCACCGTGCTCATTCGCGACGGCAAGATCGTCGACGTCGGCGCCAACATCGCCGTGCCCGCGGGGGCACGCGTCATTGACGCCACCGGCAAGGTCGTCACGCCGGGGCTCATCAACGCCAACACGCAGCTCGGCCTCGCCGAAGGCGGCGGACCGCAGTTCAGCAGCGGCTACAACGACACGCGCGCCAAGGGGACGCGCGGCGTGGCCGCCTCCTTCCGCGCGTGGGAGGGATTCAACCCCGCCTCCACGTTCATCACGCCGGCGCGGCAGGGCGGCGTCACGACGGTCATGATTGCGCCGAGCGGCGGCATGATCGGCGGACAGTCGGCGCTGCTCACCCTCGGTGGCGATCGCCTCGACGACATGCTCGTGCAGCGCGCGCGCGGCGGGCAGGCGGTGGCGATGTCCGCGTCGTTCAGCCCGGGCGCCGCGGACGCGGCCTCGCGCGGCGAACTGCTGGGACGCCTGCGCGAGGTGCTGCAGGATGCCAAGGCCTACGGGGCGAACCGCGCCGCCTTCGAGCGCAACGCCACGCGCAGCTTCGCCGCACCACGCGCCGACCTCGAGGCGCTGCAGGCGGTCGTGGACACGACCCTTCCGCTCGTGGTGGAAGTGGATCGCGCGGCCGACATCCGCGCGGTACTCGACCTCAAGCGACGCGACAAGCTGCCGCTCAAGCTGATCCTCCTCGGCGCCGCCGAAGGGTGGCAGGTGGCGGCGGACATTGCGGCGGCCAAGGTGCCGGTGATGGTGGGGGCGATGAGCAACATCCCGGGGAGCTTTGACGTCCTCGGGGCGCGGCAGGAGAACGCGGCGCTGCTGCGCGCGGCGGGCATCCCCGTGGTGCTCATCAGCAACGGGAGCGACGACGCACAGAACTTCAACGTGCAGAACATCCGCTACGAGGCCGGCAACGCGGTTGCGTACGGCATGTCGTGGGACGACGCGCTGCGCGCCGTCACGCTCGCGCCCGCTGAGGCGTTCGGCGTGGCGGACCGGATCGGCTCGCTGCGCCCCGGCCGCGATGCGAACATCGTGATCTGGGATGGCGATCCGTTCGAGTTTGCGACGAAGGCGGAGACGGTGCTGATTCGAGGCACCGTGCAGACGGGCGCGTCGCGGCAGGATGAACTGACCCGCCGCTACGCGCCCGTCAAAGGACGCCCCTAGAAAGGGCCGCCCTGAACGAGGGAACTACAGCGGATTGCCCGCCGCGCTATCCGGTCCGCTCGGCGGCGCCTGATCTCCAGCCGCCGGTGCAGCCGCCGCGGTATCGCCAGCCGGGGATGCCTCGGCGGCTGGTTCGTTCTCCCGCACCTTCGTCAGCTCGGCGTCGAGTCGGGCCGCCTCGGCCTCGTGCTCCTTGAGCGTCGCCGACAGGCGGTCCCACGCCGCGGCGTCGAGCTCCTCGCCCTTCACCTTGGCGCGGTAGACGGCATAGCCAAGGGCCTGAGCCGCCTTGTCCGCGAGCTGGCGCACGCGGAAGATCTCGATGCGCAAACGCCCTTCATCAATGGCGTCCTGTGCAGCGCGTCCCGCCCGGTTCAGCTCCACTTGCAGTTTGTCCAAGAAACTCATACATCCTCCCGGCGTGGGCCGTGTCTGCACACCGTACGTCCGGGGGCGCCGGGATGTTTCCGCGCCACGTCCCCACGCGGCTCCCGCAACCGGCGTCGCACCGTCGCTCTGCGCAGGTGCCGGGGGTAAGTTTGAGCATGCGGAATGACTTCGACCGCGGCGTCCGATCAGCACAGCTCGGCATGGTCACGAACGCCATCCTGGCGCTCGTCAAGTTGCTGGCGGGTGTCTTCGGGCATTCGTACGCCCTCATCGCCGACGCGGTGGAGTCATCCGCCGACATCTTCTCCTCGCTCATCGTCTGGGGCGGACTGCGCATCGCGAGCCGCGATCCGGACGACGACTATCCGTTCGGCTACGGCAAGGCCGAGACGGTGGCTAGCTTCACCGTGGCCCTGATGCTGCTGGGCGCGGCGGTGGGCATCGCGGTCGAGGCGATCCGGGAGATCATCACGCCGCACCACAGCCCCGCCCCGTGGACGCTGATCGTCCTCGTGTCGGTTGTGTTGGTGAAGGGTGTGCTCGCGCGCAAGGTCGGCGCCGTCGGCAACGAAGTCGGCAGCACGGCGGTGAAAGCCGACGCCTGGCACCACATGTCAGACGCACTCACCAGCGCGGCGGCCTTCATCGGCATCAGCATCGCGGTGTGGAAGGGGCCGGGCTGGGAAGCCGCTGACGACTGGGCGGCGCTGGTGGCCTCCGTGGTGATCTGCTACAACGGCATCGCGATGCTGCGCACGTCATTGCGCGACCTGATGGACCGGCACCCCGGCGAGGACATCACCACGCCCGTGCGCCGCGTGGCCGAGAGCGTTCCCGGCGTCGCCGCGATCGAGAAGCTCCTCGTGCGGCGCTCCGGCATCTCCTTTCACGTGGAGATCCACGTGCAGGCCGACCCCGCCATGACGCTCGCCGACTCGCACGCGCTGGGCGGGCTCGTGAAGAGCATGATCCGCGAGGCGCAGCCGAGGGTGCGGGGGGTGCTGGTGCATATGGAGCCGTTTGAAGGCAGACGGGAGACGGGAGACGGGGAGACGGGAGACGGAGATGGACGATAGGGCACGCACCTAAGCACACCGGCCGTCTGCCGTCTTCCGTCTTCCGTCTTCCGTCTGCCGTCCTCCGTCTGCCGTCCTCCGTCTGCCGTCCTCCGTCTGCCGTC
>CAYQCP010000094.1:0-9769 GCA_964416005.1 uncultured Gemmatimonas sp. | reverse complement strand
CGCTCCCGCCGAGCCGCTGCCCGCCTTGGCCGACGCTCGCGCCGCCGCCCGTGCGCTCGTCACGATGATGAATCAGCGTCGCGCCCGCGATCTCGAGCGTCTGGCCGACGCGGGCGGCGGCGACGCCGATGCGCGACGCACCCTCGAGCGCGTCGTGCGCGACGGCGACGATTTTGCGGCCGGCTTCGATCGCATGGCGTCGGCGCCGGACGCGGAAGGACCGGCGTTCGTGACGGAGTTCGTGGTGGAGGCTTCGTGGCGCAGCGGCGGCCGGGACATGGCCGCGCTGTATGACGTGCGCCTACGCCTCGCGCGATTGGCCGGTGTGTGGGTGCCCGAGGGGTACAGCGTTAGGGTTAGATAGACAAACAACAGAGAAACAACAGAGAGACAACAGAGAGACAACAGAGGGGTCGCGATGAATGCGGCCCCTCTGTTGTTTGTCTGTTGTTTCTCTGTTGTCTCTCTGTTGTTTCTCTATTTCGCCAGGTTCCTCAGCACGTACTGCAAAATTCCCCCGTGCTTGTAGTAGTTCATCTCTTCCGGTGTGTCGATGCGGCTGCGCACCTGGAAGGTCTTCGTCGCGCCGTCGGCGCCCACGGCCTTGACCGTCAGGTTCGCCCGCGGGGTCATCTCGTCGGTCATCCCCTCGATAGAGATGGTCTCGAAGCCGGTGAGGCCCAGTGACTGGCGCGTCTCGCCGTTCGTGAACTCGCACGGCAGCAGGCCCATCCCCACGAGGTTGGACCGGTGGATGCGCTCGAACGACTCGGCGATCACCGCGCGCACACCGAGGAGCATCGTGCCCTTTGCGGCCCAGTCGCGCGACGAACCGGTGCCATACTCCTTGCCGGCAATGATGACGAGTGGCGTGCCCGACTTCCGGTACGCCTCGCTCGCCTCGAAGAAGCTCGTGGGCTCGGCGTCCGGCGCGGTGCGCGTCCACCACCCTTCCATGCCGGGGGTGAGCTCGTTCTTGAGGCGGATGTTCGCGAAGGTGCCGCGCATCATCACCTCGTGGTTGCCGCGCCGCGCGCCGTACGAGTTGAAGTCCTTCTTCGCGACGCCCAGCGACTTGAGCCAGACGCCGGCCGGTGACTTCTCGGCGATGGACCCGGCCGGGGAGATGTGGTCGGTGGTGATGGAGTCGGCGAACATGCCGAGCACGCGCGCGCCGCTGATGGGCTTCACCCCCGGCGGCGTCATCGTCATCCCCTCGAAGTACGGCGGGTGCTTCACGTAGGTGGACTTGTCGTCCCACGCATAGCGATCGCCCGTCGGCACCGGGATCGCCTTCCACTGGTCGTCGCCGCCGAAGACGTCGGCGTACTGCTTGACGAAGTACTCGCGCTTCACGCTCGAGAGGACGACATCCTCGACTTCCTTGGGCGTCGGCCAGATTTCACGCAGGAAGACCGGCTTGCCGTCCTTGCCCGTGCCGATCGGCTCGCTCTCGAAGTCGATGTCGACGCGCCCCGCCAGCGCGTAGGCGACGACGAGCGGCGGTGACGCGAGGTAGTTGAAGCGCGTCTGCGGATTCACCCGCCCTTCGAAGTTGCGATTGCCGCTGAGCACCGCGGCCACCGTGAGCTTGCCGTCGTCGATCCCCTTGCTGATCGCCTCGGGGAGCGGTCCGGAGTTGCCGATGCACGTCGTGCATCCGTACCCGGCGATCTGGAAGCCGAGCGCGTTGAGTGCCGGCTGCACGCCGGCCTTGTCGAAATAGTCCTTGGCGACCTTGGAGCCCGGCGCCAGCGAGGTCTTGACCCACGGCTTGCTGGTCAGGCCCTTCGCCACGGCCTTCTGCGCCACGAGGCCGGCGGCGAGCATGACGCTCGGGTTCGACGTGTTGGTGCAGCTCGTGATCGCGGCGATCACCACCGCGCCGTCGGTGAGGTCGAACGTCGCGCCGCGATGCTCGCACGCGACGGTCGCCACCGGGCCGCCCTCGGAGATCATCGCCGCTGCCGCGGCGTTGCCCCGCGCGGCGGCCACGCGCTCGCGCTCCGCCTTGTAGGCCGCGGCGTACGCCGACTTCATCTGCGTCAGCGGAATGCGATCCTGCGGACGCTTCGGGCCGGCGAGCGACGGCACCACGGTGGACAGGTCGAGCTCGAGCGTGTCGGTGTAGACGGGATCCGGCATGCCCGCTTCGCGGAACAGTCCCTGCGCCTTGCAGTAGGCCTCGACCAGCTTCACGTGATGCTCGTCGCGCCCGGAGAGGCGGAGGTACTTGAGCGTCTCCTCGTCCACCGGGAAGAAGCCCATCGTGGCGCCGTATTCGGGCGACATGTTGGCGATCGTCGCGCGGTCGGCGAGCGAGAGGCCGGCGAGACCGTCGCCGAAATACTCGACGAACTTGCCGACGACCTTCTTCTTCCGGAGCATCTCGGTGCACGTCAGCACGAGATCGGTGGCCGTCGCGCCGGCCGGCAGCTTGCCGGTCAGCTTGAAGCCGATCACCTCTGGAATGAGCATCGACACGGGCTGGCCCAGCATCGCCGCCTCGGCCTCGATGCCGCCCACCCCCCAGCCCAGCACGCCGAGGCCGTTGATCATCGTGGTGTGCGAGTCGGTGCCGACCAGCGAGTCGCAGTAGGCGACAAGTTCTCCCGTCTCCCGTCCCCCGTCTCCCGTCTGCTTCCCCACGAAGACCACCTGCCCCAGATACTCCAGGTTCACCTGGTGGCAGATGCCGGTGCCGGGCGGCACCGCCCGGAAGTTCTTCAGCGCGGTCTGGCCCCAGCGCAGGAACTGGTACCGCTCGAAGTTGCGCTCGTATTCGAGGTTGACGTTGATCATGAACGCGGCGTCGGTGCCGTATTCGTCAATCTGGACCGAGTGGTCGATGACGAGATCCACCGGCTGCAGCGGGTTGATCTTCTTGGCATCGCCGCCGAGTGTCGCGAGGGCATCGCGCATGGCGGCGAGATCCACCACGCAGGGCACGCCGGTGAAGTCCTGCAGCAGCACCCGGCTGGTGCGGAACGCGATCTCCTTGTCGATGGTCGCCTTCACGTTCCACGTCGCGAGCGCCTCGACGTCACCCTTCTTGACGAAGGCGCCGTCTTCATTGCGCAGCAGGTTCTCGAGGAGGACCTTGAGCGAAAAGGGGAGCGTGCGGGCCGTGCTGCCGGGAAGGCCGGCAACGGCATCGAGCCGGTAGTAGGTGTACGACGTGCCGTCGACGGTAAGCGTCGCGCGACTTCCGAAGCTGTTGGACGTTGCCATGGCCGTGTGGTCTTGTCGCCCGCTGAAGCAGGTGTGGGGCGGGGTGATGGCCGAAGCCACTGGACGCCGGAATCGACGCGGTGCCCAGGCTGCATCAATTATAGACGGGCGCTCACGCTTGAGGCGAGGGGAGTGGAATTCAGGCGTCAGTCGCCGACGACCTTGTGCTCCATGGTCCGGTGCCGGCGGCCGTCGCCGTCAATCGCCTCGACCGTGATCGCCTGCACCGGGCACTCGGGGACGAATGCCCCGTCCGCCCGCGACCACTGATGCGGGCCGCGTAGGGGCGTCGCCTTCCCGTCGGCGTCCATCCGCATGTAGTCGGGGGCCAGCGTCGCGCAGATGCCGCATCCCGTGCAGCGCTCGCGGTCCACCGTCAGCTCGATCTGGCGTCGCGGGTACACGCCGCCCGCGGAGTACAGGGTGTCCCCGACGCCGTCGAGCGCCTCGCACGCCGCCGCGTAGCCGGCGTCGATCATCGCGCGGGTGTGCGCGAAGCTGAACCAGTTGAACTGCCAGACCGCCGGGCGGACGAGCAACAGCGGCGGGCCGCGCCAGGCGGTGAGCTGCATCTGCTGCAGCGATCGCATCATCAGCTGTGCGGAGCGCATGAAGATGGTGGCGAACCCCTTCTCGCGCACGCGGCGCGCGGCGGTGAGGCTGGTGCTCCCGACGTCCACTGCGATCACCGCGTCCACGTGGCGCGCCACCATCATGGCCGGGGTGTTCTCCATCACACCGCCGTCAACGCAGGTGCGTCCCTCGATGACGCGCGGCGGGAAGAAGCCGGGCAGTGCACAGGACGCGTAGACGGCGTCCGTAACCCGCACGTCCTGAAGTCCGGGGAGTCCCCACGTCACCTGCGTGCCGCGCTCGAGGTCCACGGTGTTGACGAGCAGGGGAATGGACAGGTCGCGAAAGGTCCCTTCCGGGGCGAGGCTGTCCACGATGTTCTGCAGTGGCTGCTCGAGATACAACGACGGTGACAGCATGCGCCTGACCACCATCCCGAGGTGGTCCACGCGGAAGAGGTCGGGCTTGCGCAGCGAGAGGGCCCGCGCCTCCATCTGCTCGATGGTCAGTCCACGCACATAGGCCGCGGCGATGAGAGCGCCGATGCTGGTGCCGGCGATGAGCGTGGGGCGCACGCCGCGCTCCTGGAGCGCGCGCAGGGCGCCGATGTGGGCGAACCCCTTGAGCCCGCCGCCGCCGAGGACGAGCGCGACGCGCGGCGGGATGCCCGCGCGGGGCGGCGTCACCGTGCGATGGCGGGCAGGGGAGTGGCCTCGCCGGTTACTGCAGGTACTGGTAGAGACCCCACAGGAAGACCACGCCGCCCCCGACGCTGATTAGCGTGCCGGAGTCGCCGCCGATCACCATGCCGGTCAGCATGCCGGCGCCGCCGACGATCATCAGGGCGCGGTTCTGCCGGGTGTCCCCACGGAACGGTGCGGGCTTGCCGACGGGCGTCGGCGCCGGTTGGAGCCGCTGAACACCGACCGAGGCCTGCGAGGCAATGGGCGCGCCCGCGACGGCCGCTGCGGGCGTCGCGGAAGCGCGCATGGCAGATGGGCCCTGCGCTGCCGCCGAGGACGGCACGGAAACCGCGATGAGGCCAGCAAGGAGAATGAGCGAGCAGGTGCGCATGGTGGTCTCCCAGGTTCGGGGTGCGGGGGTATTCACGTCCGGGTACCTTATACCGACGATACACCACGTTGGGTTCGTTTGTCACCCCAGCCCCGCGCCGATGAGTCCCGCTCCCCGCTCTGCAACCCTTGACGCCGATCGCGGCCTCACGCGCGCCATCGGCGTGCTGGGCCTGTCCGCCGCGATCTTCAACACCACGGTCGGCGGCGGCATCTTCCGCCTCCCCGGCGTCGTCACCGAACTCATGGGCGCCGCCGCGCCGTGGGTGTACGTCATCTGTGCGCTTGCCATCGGGCTCGTCGTGCTCACCTTCGCCGAGGCGGGGAGCCGCGTCTCGATGACGGGCGGCCCCTACGCGTACGTCGAGATGGTGTTCGGCCCGTACGCGGGCTTCATGAGCGGCGTGCTCCTCTGGCTGCTGTGCACGACGGCGCTTGCCTCCGTCTCCAGCGCGTATGCGGGTTTCATCGGTGCGCTCGTCCCGTCGCTGGGCGCCCCCCTGCCGCGCGCGCTCGTCCTTGCCGCGACGTTCACCCTGCTCGCCGGCGTCAACGTGCGCGGCGTCAAGCAGGGGACGCAGCTGATCACGGTGGTGAGCGTCGCCAAGCTCCTGCCACTCCTCGTACTCGTGGCTGTCGGCGCCCTCGCCGTCTCCCCGGCGAACCTCGTGGCTGAGAGCGCGCCCGCCGCCGCCACCTTCGCCCGCACGGCCACCATCCTCTTCTTCGCCTTCATGGGCATCGAGAGCGCGCTGGTCCCGTCAGGAGAAATGAAGGATCCGTCGCGCACCGTGCCGCGCGCCATCGCCATCGCGATGATCGGCGTGACGCTCCTGTACATCTCCATCCAGCTGGTGGCGCAGGGCGTGCTCGGGGTCGAGGCGCTGGCTGCCGCCAAGACCGCGCCGCTTGCCGCCGTCGCCGAGCGCCTCATGGGATCGCCCGGACGCCTGCTCCTGCTCATCGGCGCGGCGATCTCGACGTTCGGATACATGTCGGGGATGACGCTGGCGACGCCGCGCGCCCTCTTTGCCTTCGCGCGCGACGGCTTCCTGCCGCGGCAGCTGGCATCGGTCCATCCGTCGTTCCATACGCCGTGGATCGCGATCGTCCTCCAGTCGGCGGTCTGCTGCGCGCTTGCCGTCGCCAACGAGTTCGAGGCGCTGGCCGTGCTCGCCAACCTGTCGGCGCTCCTGCTCTATGCGATGTGCGCGGTGGCGGCCTGGGAACTGCGCCGCCGGGGGATCCAGAACGAGGGGACGACGCCGATCAACCTGCCGCTCGGCCCGACGGTGCACATCCTCACGTGCCTCATCATTGCGTGGATGCTGACCAGCATCACCCTGGAAGAATGGCGCGCGGTGGGTATGGTGCTGGTCATCGCGACGGGCCTGTTCTTCCTCCGGCGCAAGTAGCGGTGACCGATCCGCTGCTCGCGTTTCGCGCCGAGTTTCCGATCCTCGAGCGCTGCTGCTACCTGGTGAGCAATTCGCTGGGGGCGATGCCGCGCACCGTTCCCGACCGGCTCGCCGAGTACGTGGATGCCTGGGAGGCGCGCGGGGTGCGCGCCTGGGCCGACGGGTGGTGGGAGATGCCGGTGGCCGTGGGCAATGAAGTGGCGCCGCTGATAGGCGCGTACCCCGGCGAAGTCGCGATGGTTCCGACCGTCACCCTCGCGCAGGTGGGGGTGCTCTCGGCGCTCGGTTATCCGACGTCGCGAGACGAAATCGTCATGACGGCCCTCGACTTCCCGTCGGTGCGCTACGCCATCGAGGCGATGGCCCCGCGGTTCGGCGCGCGGGTGACGGTTGTGCCGAGCGACGATGGGATCACCATTGATGCAGACCGACTGTGCGCCGCCATCACGGAGCGCACGCGCCTGGTCGCCGTCTCGCACGTGCTCTTCCGGTCGGCCTCGATCCTCGACGTGCGGCGCCTCTGTGCGCACGCGCACGCCGTCGGCGCGCTCGTCTCGCTCGACGGCTATCACGCGGCAGGGGTGATGCCGGTGGACGTCCGCGCCATCGGCTGCGACTTCTACAGCGCGGGCGTGCTCAAGTGGCTGTGCGGCGGGCCGGGCGGCTCGTTCCTGTGGGCGTCACCCGAAATGAACACCGCGTACGCCCCCGCACTCACCGGGTGGCAGGCGCATGAGCGTCCCTTCGCCTTCGCGGAGCAGATGACGTATGCCGCAGGCGCATGGCGCTGGCTTGGGGGCACCCCGGTGGTGCCGGCGTTGTACGCCAACATCGAGGGGCCGCGATTGCTGCGGCGCGCGGGCATCGAGGCGGTGCGTGCCAAGTCGATGCGCCAGACCGCGCAGCTTGTCGCGCTGGCGGACGCCCGTGGATATGCCGTCGCCGCGCCGCGCGCCGTGACGGCGCGCGGCGGCACGGTCGCGTTCGACGTGCCGCACGCGGCGGAGGTGGCGCGCGCGCTGCTGGCCCGCGAGGTGGTGATCGACTATCGGCCGGGGGCCGGCATTCGCGTGGCCCCGCACTTCTACACGAGCGATGCCGAGGTGGAGCGCGTCGTCGGCGAGATCGACGACATCCTGCGCACCGACGCCTGGCGCGCGTTCGAGGGCGTGCAGTCCACGGTGACCTAGTGGCAGTCCGCGGCCCCGTTGCGTCCGCCATTCGGCGTTCGTAGCTTCGCCGCATGCCTACTCCCCCACGCAAGCTTCGCAAGCAGTACGTGAACTCCGAGTATCCGAAGCTCGTCCTCAAGTTCGAGGACGGGCACGAGATCCGGATCATGAAAGGCACGGGCAAGACCTTCGATTGCTGGGCCGGCGAGTCCATCAAGCTGCTGGCCATCATCGACCCAGAGGAGCGCGAACGGACGCACGTCGGCACGAAGAAGGCCGACGAGTTCGACGATGCCTGAGCACGCGGCGCGTGCGCGCGCGGCACCCCTGGTCGTCGCCGCGCTGCTGGCGGCGTGCGCGCCGGTGCGCGCACAGACGACGCCTGCGCCGGCTGCCCCCGCGCCGCGCCTCGATGTCCGCGCTGACACCGCCGCGCTTCGGCGCACGCTCGACTCGATCGCCGACGCCCACCGCGGCGTGGTGGGCTACAGCATCACGAACCTCGAGACCGGCGAGCACCTCGCGCGCCGCGGCGACGAGACATTCAGCACGGCGTCGCTCATCAAGGTGCCGGTGCTCGTGGCGCTCTTCGACCTGGCGGAGAAGAAGCAGCTCTCGCTGGATGACCCGGTCGTGCTGACCGACATCGACAAGGTGGGGGGCGCCGGCGAGCTGCAGTTCATGCGCGCGCCGCTGACCCTGCGGCTGTGGGACGCGGCGTGGCTGATGAGCACGCTCAGCGACAACACGGCGACCAACCTCATCCTCGACCGGATCAAGATCCGCCGCGTCTGGCAGAAGATGGAGGCGCTGGGGCTGCCGCACACCAAGGTGCACTCGGGGTCCATGACCCGCATCGCGAGCGTGGCCCCCGACAGCTCGGCCAAGTATGGACTCGGCGTCACGACGCCCAACGAAATGGCCCAGCTCTTCGCGCTGATGGCGCAGGGCAAGGCGGTGAGCCCGGCCGCCGACTCGGCCATGCTGCGCATCCTGCGCAACAACCGCGACGACACCAAGCTGGCGCGCTTCACCTACGACGTGCGGCTGTCGCACAAGACGGGCGACGTGGACCAGTCGCGCACCGACTGCGGCGTCTTCTACCTGCCGGCGCGGCTCGTCACCTGTGTGCTGACCAAGGAGAACGTGGACCGGCGCTACTGGGGCGAGAGCGAAGGGAACGCCGTTATTGCCAGGATCGGTGAGGCGGTGGTTCGGGCGTGGAAGCAATAACGGCAGAGAAACAACAGAGGGGCAACGGGGAGAGAACGGAACGGCAGCAGAGTGGTCGGCGATCTTGTCGACCCTTCGTGCTCTGCGGGCCGATATCGGTGGCGTTGGATCGCAACACGCGGTAACGCCAGTACCTCCGTTGTCTCTCTGTTGTATCTCTGTTGTATCTCTGTTGTCTCTCTGCTAAGCTCTCGTCGTGCACGACACCTCCCCGTTCGTCCGTTGGTCACCCGGCCTTCAGGCCCTGCGTCGTGATCGCGCGGTCGTCGCGCTCGAGAGCTCGGTGCTGGCCCAGGGCTTGCCGGTGCCGGCCAACCGCGACGCCCACCGTCGCATGTGCGACGCGGTCGCTGCGCACCACGCGGCCCCGGCGGTGCTCGCGGTGGTGCGCGGCGTCCCGACGGTCGGCCTCGAGGGCGACGACCTCGAACGCTTCCTCCGGCGCGACGGCGTCTCCAAGGTCTCGGCGCGCGACCTTGGCTGGGCCTGTGCGCAGGCCCTCGACGGGGCGACGACGGTCGCGGCCTCGCTCACGCTCTGCACTGCCGCGGGCATCGACATCTTCGCCACGGGCGGGATTGGCGGCGTGCATCGGGAACCGCCCTTCGACGAATCGGCGGACCTGCTCGAGCTCTCGCGCTCATCTGTCGTGACCGTCTGCGCAGGGGTGAAATCGATTCTCAACCTTCCGGCGACCGTCGAGCGGCTCGAGAGCTACGGGGTGGCCGCGATCGGCTTCGGCACCGACGAGTTCCCCGGCTTCTTCTCGCGCCACACCGGGCTGCGGGTGACGGCCTCCACCGATGATCCCGCCGAGATCGCGCATGCGTTCCGGGCGCATCGAGCCCTTGGACTGCCCGGGGCCATGCTGGTGGTGCAGCCGCCCCCGGCGGGCAGCGCGCTCGACGATCGGCTGGTGGAGGACGCCGTCCGGCGGTCGCTCGCCGAGGCGCGATCAGCTGGCGTTGCTGGCGCGCAAGTCACCCCCTTCCTGCTCGCCGCGGTCGAACGAGAGACCGGGGGTGCGTCACTGGCCGCCAACCTGGCCCTGCTGGAGGCGAACGCCGCG
>CAYQCP010000093.1:6283-9918 GCA_964416005.1 uncultured Gemmatimonas sp. | reverse complement strand
ATGCTCGCGTACACGCCGTTGCACCACCTGCTGATCAAGTCCGCCGACCGTCCGCTCGTGATGACGAGCGGCAACCTCGGCGAGGAGCCGATCGCCATCGGGCTCGACGAGGGGCGCACGCGGCTCCGGCCGCTGGTGGACGCGTTCCTGCTGCACGACCGCGACATCCTGTCGCGATGCGATGACTCCGTGGTGCGTGTCGCCGGCCCGCACGACATCCTGCTGCGGCGCGCGCGCGGCTACGCACCGGTGCCCGTCGCGCTTCCGGTGGCGTCGCCGGAGCCGCTGATCGCAGTGGGGCCGCATCTCAAGAACACGTTCACGCTGGCGCGCGAGGGGCAGGCGTTCATGAGCCCGCACATCGGCGACCTCGAAGGGCTCGAGGCGCTGGCGCACTGGCGGCAGGCCTACGATCGCTACCGCGCCCTCTTCCGCGTGGAGCCGACGGTCGCCGTGCGCGACCTGCATCCGGGGTACCTCTCCACGCGCATCGCCGACGAGCTGGGGCTCGCCCGCGTCATTGCCGTGCAGCACCATCACGCGCACATCGCCGCCGTGGCCGCCGAGCATGGCGTCACGACGCCGGTGGTGGGGCTCGCGTTCGACGGCACCGGCTACGGCGATGACGGCAACGTCTGGGGCGCGGAGGTGCTCGTGTGCGACCTGTCGGGCTATCGTCGCGCGGCGCAGTTGCGCTACGTGGCGCTCCCCGGCGGCGACCTCGCGGCGCGCGAACCGTGGCGGGTGGCGGTGGGCTATGAGGGGCTTGCCGGCTGGCAGTCTCCCGCCTTCGCGCTCGCCTACTACGGGGTGCCGCTCTCGATGCGCACGGGGGTGCAGCTGCAGGTGACCCAGGGCGTGAACGCGCCGCGCGCGTCGTCCATGGGCCGGCTGTTCGACGCGGCGGCCGCGGTGCTCGGCGTGCGTCGTCATTCGTCGTTCGAGGGCCAGGCGGCGATGGAGCTCGAGGCGCTGGCGGGCGACCTGCACGCGGCGCCGCTGCCGTTCCCGATCTACGAGGAGGACGGCCGCCTGCAGCTCGATCCGGTGCCGCTGCTCACCGCGCTGGGTGAGGGGCGCCGGCACGGCGTGGACGTCGGGCTGCTCGCCGCGCGCTTCCACGAGAGCATCGTGGAGGCGTCGGTGGATGTGGCGCGCCTCGTCGCCGGCAGTGTCGGACTCGGCACGGTGGTGCTGGCCGGCGGTTCGTTCCAGAACGCGCGCCTGCTCACGCGCATCGCGCGGCGCCTCGTGGAATCGCACCTGCACGTGCTGACGGCGGAGCAGCTCGGACCAAACGATGGCGCCATCAGCTATGGCCAGGCCGCGGTGGCGGCGTGGAAGCTGTCGCGGGGCGAGTGACATGTGCCTCGCCATTCCCGGCCGTATCACCTCCATCCGTGACGACGCCGGCCTCACCATGGGCGACGTCGACTTCGGCGGAGTGCGTCGCGACGTCTGCCTGCAGTACGTGGCCGACGAGGTCGCGGTGGGCGATTACGTCATCGTGCACGTCGGCTTCGCCATCGCGACGCTCGACGAAGCCGAAGCGCACCGCACCCTGGACGCGCTCCGGGAGTTGAACCGGCTCGACGAGCTCGACGCGATGGTCGCCAGCCCGGCACCGCCGCCGGGCGCCGGGAACGGTCCGTGAGGTACCTCGCGGAGTACCGCGACGCGGAGATTGCCCGGTCGCTGATCGCCCGCATCACGGCACGTGCGACGCGCCGCTGGACCCTGATGGAAGTCTGCGGCGGCCAGACGCACACCATCGTGCGGCAGGGGCTCGACGAGCTGCTCGACGGGGTCGTCGAGATGATCCACGGCCCCGGTTGCCCAGTCTGCGTCACGCCGCTGGAGCAGATCGACAAGGCACTGGCGATTGCGTCGCGGCCGGACGTCATCTTCACCTCCTTCGGCGACATGCTGAGGGTGCCCGGCAGCCTCAGCGACCTGCAGCAGGTGCGCGCGCGGGGTGGTGACGTGCGCGTGGTCTACTCGCCGCTCGATGCGCTCGCCCTCGCGCAGCGGCATCCGGACCGGGAGGTGGTCTTCTTCGCGGTGGGCTTTGAGACGACCGCGCCCGCCAACGCCATGGCGGTCTGGCGGGCCCGCGACCTCAACGTGCGGAACTTCAGCGTCCTCGTGTCGCATGTCACGGTGCCGCCCGCGATCACGGCCATCCTCGAGGCGCCAGGCAACCGCGTGCAGGGCTTCCTCGCCGCCGGCCACGTGTGCGCGGTCATGGGTTGGGAGGAATACCTGCCCATCGCCGCCGCGTATCGAGTGCCGATCATCGTCACGGGCTTCGAGCCGGTGGACATCCTCGAGGGCATCGCGATGGCCGTGAGCCAGCTCGAGGACGGCCGGCACGAGGTGGAGAATCAGTACGCGCGGTCGGTGCACCGGCAGGGAACGCCTGCGGCGCGTCATCGGGTGCAGCAGGTCTTCGAGATGACGGACCGCAAGTGGCGCGGCATCGGCGAGATTCCGATGAGCGGGCTGCGGCTGCGCGAGGAGTTCTCAGCATACGATGCGGAACGCCGGTTCGGCGTCGCGGACCTCACCGTGACGGAGCCGGAGGCGTGCAGGGCCGGCGAGGTGCTCACCGGGCGCCTCAAGCCGACGCAATGCCCGTCGTTCGGCACGCGGTGCACACCCGAGCATCCGCTTGGGGCGCCGATGGTCTCCACCGAAGGGGCCTGCTCGGCGTACTACAGCCTGGCGCGCCACAGGGCCGCCGAGCCGGCGGCGGCGCCATGAGCGGACCCGGCCATCCCGTCGTGCTCCAGTGTCCGGTGCCGCTCGAGGACACCGACCGCGTGCAGCTCGGGCACGGATCGGGCGGCAAGCTGAGCGCGCAACTCGTGGCGCGCCATTTCCTGCCGCGCTTCGACAACGCGGCGCTGTCGCAGCTCGGCGATGCGGCGGTCGTCGGCGTGGCCGGCGCGGAACTGGCCGTTTCCACGGATTCCTTCGTCGTACATCCACTCGAGTTTCCGGGCGGCAATATTGGCTCGCTCGCGGTGCACGGCACCCTGAACGACGTCGCGATGATGGGCGCGCGCGCCGTCTGCCTGACGGCGGGGTTCGTGCTCGAGGAGGGGTTGCCGATCGGCGTCCTCGATCGGGTGATCGCCGCCATGGCGCAGGCGGCGCGCGAGACCGGCGTGCCGATCGTCGCCGGTGACACAAAAGTCGTGGAACGCGGCAAGGCCGACGGCCTGTACATCAACACCACCGGGATCGGCGCCATCGACCCGGCCTTCCGTCCGGCGCCGGGATGCGCACGGGCGGGCGACGCGATCCTCGTGAGCGCGCCCATCGCGCGGCACGGCATGGCGATCATGGCGGCGCGCGAGGGACTGTCGTTCCAGAGCGCCATCACCAGCGACAGCGCCTGCCTGGTGCCGCTCGTCGATGCGCTGCGCCCGTTCGGGTCGGACGTGCACGTCCTCCGGGACGCGACGCGCGGCGGCGTGGCGAGTGCGCTCAACGAGATCGCGATCGCCTCCGGCGTGGGAGTCGGAATCGTCGAAGCGGCCCAGCCCGGGCCCGGCCACCTGCGCGCGGCCTGTGAGAGGCCCGGTCTCGAGCCGCTACACGTGGCCCACGGGGGCGCGATGGGTGGCGTT
>CAYQCP010000093.1:0-6273 GCA_964416005.1 uncultured Gemmatimonas sp. | reverse complement strand
CCCCGGGGCCGGTGCAGTCGGACGGGTGGTGGCGGCGCACCCGCGCCTCGTGGCGCTGCGCACCGCGCTGGGCGGCAGGCGCGTGGTGGACCTGCTCCCCGGGGACCAGCTGCCGCGGATCTGCTAGCCCCTTTCCGCTCCCCCTCCGGCGACGCACCTTCCGTGCAATCCAAATTGCCGAGGGAATCGTGTACCACGCTCCCGGGTTTCTCGCGCTGATTGAATCCAAGCGCGCGCACGTCAGGGAAGTCTCCGTACAGGAAGCGCGTGACCGCGCCGCCGCCGGCGCGCGGCTCATCGACATACGCGAACAGAGTGAGTGGGCGGCCGGGCATGCCCAAGGCGCCGAGTACCTCGGCAAGGGCGTGATCGAGCGCGACATCGAAGGGCGGGTGCCCGACAAGAATGCGGAGATCATCCTCTACTGCGGGGGCGGCTACCGTTCTGTGCTCGCGGCCGACGCGCTGCAGCAGATGGGGTACACCAACGTCGCGTCGATGGCGGGCGGCTGGCGCGAATGGAACGCCCTCGGCGCGCCGACGGAGGTGTAGTGGCAGACTCGATCTTCGATCCCGCGGCCCGCGCCGCCCTGCTGGCGCGCATTGACGGACTCGATGCCACGGCCCCCGCGCGCTGGGGCAAGTTCACGGCCCCGCGCATGCTGTCGCACCTCATCTCGGCGGTGCGGATGGCGCTGGGGGAGGAACCGTGCAAGGACCGGCCGTCGTTCCTCTCCAATCGCCTGGTCCGCTATCTGGTCATCCATGTGCTGCCCTTTCCGAAGGGCGCTCCCACGGCGCGCGAAATGCTGGCGCGCGCGCCGGAGTCGTGGGCCGCGGACGTCGCCGCCGTGAAGGGGCTCATCGCGCGCGCCGCCGCGAACGGTCCGGACGGCACGTGGGCGAGGCATCCGGCCTTCGGAGACCTCTCGGGGCATGATTGGGGCGTGCTCATTCACAAGCACGTGCAGCATCATCTCACGCAGTTCGGCGCCTGAACCTTTTCCCATCAGGAGCAAACCATGCTGAAGGAGTTCACCGCGTTTCTCAAGCAGTACGGCGTGATCGGGCTCGCCATCGCGGTCATCATTGGCGGCAAGCTGAACGAGCTCGTCACGGCGGTCGTGGGCGGCCTGCTGATGCCCATCGTTGGCGCGGCAACGTCGGCAACCGGCGGCGACTGGCGCGCGTGGTCGCCCGAGATCATCGGCGTCAAGTTCGAGCTGGGCAAGGTGCTCGGTGCCGGCATCGACTTCACGGTCGTCGCCTTCATCGTCTTCTGGATGGCCAAGAAGATCCTGAAGGAAGAAGTCGTCACGAAGAAGTAGCGGCAGCCCCATGAACACCGGTGAACGGCTCGCCGCCGAGTTGCGGCGCGCGTGGAACGGCAGCCCGTGGCACGGACCCTCGGTGCACGAGGTGCTGTCGCGCCTGACGGCGCCGCAGGCGGCTCACCGGCGCGCGCGGGGCTCGCACACGCCGTGGGAACTCGTGCTTCATCTCACGCTTTGGGCCGAGGTGCCGTTGCGTCGGATCGACGAGGCGGCGTTCACGCCGAGCGACGAAGAGGACTTTCGGAAGCCGACCGCGACCACCGATGCGCAATGGCAGGCCGATGTCAGGGCGCTCGGCGACGCCGTCGAGCGGCTCGCGCGACGCGTGGAGGAGATGCCGGACGCCGCGCTGCACGCGCCGGTGGGGGAGCGCGGCTACACGTATGTGACGATGGTGGACGGCGTCGTGCAGCATCTCGCCTACCACGCCGGACAGGCCGCCGTGCTTGCCCGCACCGAGGAGGTCGCCGGCGTCGTGGCCCCGCCGGCGCTCATCGCCGTGGCGGCGATGGCCGCGGCGGAGGCGCTGCGCTTCGTGTTCGCGTGGCCGCTGGGTGTGTCGCGCTGGATCGGCATCCTGATCATGGTCGCGGCCTTCGGGCTGCTTTGGTGGGCGCACGAGCAGTTCGTGCGGGCGCGCACGCCGGCCGCACCGTGGCGCGCGTCGCGGTTCCTCGTGCTCGGCGGGCCGTACCGCTGGTCGCGAAACCCGATGTACATCGCCGGACTCGTCTTCGTGGCGGGCCTCGGCGTGCTGCGCGCGAACGCCTGGTACCTCGCCATGCTCCTGCCGGCCTGGGGCGTGCTGCACTGGGGCGTCGTGCTGCGCGAGGAGCGCTACCTGCTCAAGCTCTTCGGCGCGCCGTACCAGCAGCTGCTCGATTCGACGCGACGCTGGCTGGTGTGACGCCGGGCGATCTCGCGAGGGGTGGTTCACTGCACACCACGGATTTCACGGGAGCTGGCGGATGAACACGGATCCGGCGTTTGGGAAACCCCAACGCACCGTCCGTGTTCATCCCTCGTTTTCCGTGAGATCCGTGGTATGCAGGAACAGCCGCCGGCAGGTTGCAGGGCCCACGTGCGCTCTTTCGCGGGCTACGTCCCCGGTCGCTTGGCGCGCGCCGTCGGCGCGGCCTCGAGCGGGTTCTCCGGCCAGTGGTGCTTCGGATACCGCCCGCGCAGGTCCTTGCGCACGTCGAAGTAGGAGCGTGCCCAAAACCCGGCAAGGTCGCGCGTCACCTGCACGGGGCGATGCGCCGGTGAGAGCAGCTGCAACGTGAGCGGAACGCGTCCCTCGCCGACGCGCGGCGTGTCGGCCAGACCAAAGAGCTCCTGCAGCCGCACCGCCAGCGCCGGCGCTGCGGCGTCGGCGTAATCGATGGGGAGCCGCGAGCCGCTCGGCACCACGCAATGCGTCGGCGCGAGTGCCTCGAGGCGTTCGCGCTGCTTCCAGGAGAGCCGCGCGAGCAATGCGTCGGCGACGTCGAGCCTGGCGAGGGCATTCAATGCACCGATCGCGTGCAAGGCGGGGAGAAGCCAGGCATCGAGCGCCTGGTGCAGCGCGCCGTCGGCGACGTCGGGAAACTCCGGGTCGCAGCGGTGGGCGAAGGCGAGGCGCTCGCGCAGGCGAATGGCGCGCTCGTCCCACTTCAGCACGGCGAGTCCCTCACCTCGCACGATCTCCAGCAGCGACGTCGCGGCGTCGTCCGCGCTCGGCGCGTCCACGCGGCGCTCCCGCAGCGGGATCGCGCCGAGTCGCGACACCTGCGTCAACCGAAGCGTCCGCTTCGCCGCGTCCCAGTGGCGCACCAGTTCCTCCGTGCTGTGTGACGCGAAGTGCGCCATGACGTCGGCGGCGTCGATCGCCGCCGCCATCCAGATGCGGCTCTCCCGTGGGTCGCCATCCACCTCCGCGATGGCGAGCCACTCGGCGGCGCCGAGTGGCTGCGGCACGGCAAACGTGGCCCCGCGGCCGTTGCGGAGGAGGTAGCGACCAGGTTCGCCGAAACGCTGGCGGGCGAGGCGATCGGGATACGCCAGCGCCACGAGCAGACCGACGGCGGCGTCCCGTGCGTCGTCACCGGACGATGCGCGCCGTCCATCGCTGCGGTCGCCGCCACGCGTCGTCGGGAGTCCGCGCCGCAGGGCGTCGGCTTCCTGTCGTACCCGCTGTACACGTGCCCGATCGGCGCGGTGCGCGCGCGCGAACTCCGGGTCGCGCAACGCGCGCACGCGGTCTGCGAGGTCGGCGTCGCCCTCCGCGGCGACGCGGTCAAAGAGATCGCGTTCGCCAAGCAGGGCCGCCACGTCGCAGGCGAGTGCGCCCAACCCCAATTCATGGCCGCGCGCCACGAGATGCGCGAGCCGCGGGTGTGCGCCCAGCGCCGCCACGCGGCGTCCGTGCGGCGTGATGCGGCCGTGCGCATCGAGCGCGTCGAGCTCGCGGAGCAACCCCTGCGCCTGGAGCAGCGCCCCCTCGGGGGGTGCATCGAGCCACTGCAGTGCGCGCACGTCCTCGATGCCGGCCGCGGCGAGCTCGAGCGCCAGCGAGGCAAGGTCGGCCTCGAGAATCTCCGGGGTGCGCTGGGCGAGCAACTGCGCATCGTCCCCTTCAGCCCACAGTCGGTAGCACGTTCCCGGGCCGAGGCGGCCGGCGCGGCCGCGGCGCTGGTCAGCCGACGCGCGCGACACACGGGTGGTGGCGAGCCGCGTCATCCCGCTGCGCGCGTCAAAGCGCGGCACCCGGGCGAGCCCGCTGTCGATGACCACGCGCACGCCCTCGATGGTAAGGCTCGTCTCGGCGATCGACGTCGCGAGCACGACCTTGCGTCGGCCGTCCGGGCTCGGACGAATGGCGCGGTCCTGCGCGTCGAGCGGCATCGCGCCATAGAGCGGAATGACGTCCACCTCGGGACCCGCGTCGTCGAGCAGGGCGGCGGTGCGGGCGATCTCGCCCTGCCCGGGAAGGAAGACGAGCACGTCGCCCTGGTCGTCGGAGAGCGCGGCGCGCACGGCCGCCGCCGTGAACTCCTCTACGCGCTGTCGATCGCGCGGTGCCCGATGGCGCGTGATCACCGGATGCAGCCGGCCCTCGCTTTCCACCACCGGCGCCCCGCCCAGCAGCGCCGCCACCGGCGCGGCCTCGATGGTCGCCGACATCACGCCGACGCGCAGGTCGTCGCGCACTAGGGCGCGCGCGTGCAGCGTGAGCGCAAGACCGAGGTCGGCGTGCAGGCTGCGCTCGTGGAACTCGTCGAACAGCACCGCCGACACGCCGTCGAGCGTCGCGTCGTCGCGCAGCATGCGCGTGAGCACCCCCTCGGTGATCACCTCTACGCGCGTACGGGCCGACACGCGCGACTCCAGGTGCACCCGGTACCCAACGGTGCCGCCCACGTCCTCGCCGAGGAGGCGCGCCATGTGGTGGGCGGCGGCGCGGGCGGCGAGGCGGCGTGGTTCGAGCACGAGGATGCGCCCGGTGCACCACGGTTCCTCGCGCAGCGCGAGCGGCACGCGCGTCGTCTTGCCGGCGCCGGGCGGCGCCACCAGCACGACACGACCGGCGGTGCGCAGGGCGTCACGCACCGCGGGCAGGACGTCGTCGATGGGGAGTCTGGGCGCGCTCACGGCCGGGGAGGGGATCGCGCCGGGCGGGTTTCCGCCGCGGGCGTCGCGGCGGTAACTTAGGCGTCAGGCACGGTGCAGTCCACGAGTCCCCCTTCCGCCCCGCATGTTCTCCTCCGTCCGCGACCGCCTCTTCGTCTCCATCGCGCTCGGCCTCCTCGCCGGCGACATCGTCACCAAGCGCCTCGCCGAGGCGCGCCTGCCGCTGCACCAGCCGCAGGAAGTTTTCGGTGACGTCCTGCGCTGGACGCTGACGTACAACACCGGGGCGGCGATGAACATGCACGTCGGCCCGTCATCGCGCGTCATCTTCTCCGTCATCGCCGTCGTGATGATCGTCGTCATCGTGCGGATGTGGCGCGGGCTGCCGCCGACGTCCACGTGGCTGTCGGCGTCGCTCGCGATGATCGTCGCCGGGGCGGCGGGCAACCTGATTGACCGGCTGCGCAGCGCGCGGGGCGTCGTCGACTTCATCGACGTGGGCATCGGGTCGTCGCGGTTCTGGACGTTCAACGTGGCGGACGCCGGCGTCTCGGTGGGGGCGGTGATCCTCGCCATTCTCACGTGGCGCGAGCCCGTGCCAGAAACGGCTGCGGTGCCGAAGGACGAGGACGCGCCGCCGCCGGCGTGACGCGCCGCATGACGACCGCCTTCATCGCCGGGGCCACCGGGTACACCGGGCGTCACGTGACTGAGCGCCTCGCGCGCGAGGGCGTGCAGACCGTGGCGCACGTCCGGCCCGACTCCGCGGCGCTCGGTTCATGGACCGCCCGGTTCACGGCCGCCGGCGCCAGCGTGGATGCCACGCCGTGGAACGCCGACGACATGGCGCGCACGATGGCGCGGGTGCGTCCCGACCTGGTCTTCGCCCTGCTCGGCACGACACGCTCGCGCGCGGCCCGCGACGCGCGGGCCACCGGAGTGGCCGCCGGATACGACGAGGTGGACTACGGCCTCAGTGCGATGCTGCTGCGCGCCGTGCGCAGTGCCGGTGTGCGTCCGCGCTTCGTCTATCTGTCATCCATCGGCGCGCGTGAGTCGAGCCGCAATCCGTACCTCGCCGTGCGCGGCCGGTTCGAGCGGGAGTTGAAGGAGAGTGGACTGCCGTACCTCATCGTGCAGCCCTCGTTCATTTCGGGCAGCGACCGGGACGAACGACGCGTGGCGGAGCGGACGGCGAGCATCGTCACCGATGCGCTGCTGCGGGTGGTCGCCGTCGCCGGCGCGCGCACCCTGCACGACCGGTGGGCCACGCTCACCGGCGACGCGCTGGCCGCGGGCATCGTGCGCCTCGCGCTCGAGGCGCCGGACGG
>CAYQCP010000092.1:0-10270 GCA_964416005.1 uncultured Gemmatimonas sp. | reverse complement strand
CGACGTCGGCGAAGGTGTACTTGCCGAGGTTGCGCAGCGGCTCGGCGATGAGGAAGAGCACCACCGGCCAGCCCACGAGCCACCCCGTGGAGTAGATGAGCCCGTCGAAGCCCGATGTGGAGACGAGCCCCGCGATGCCGAGGAATGACGCGGCGCTCATGTAGTCGCCGGCCAGCGCGAAGCCGTTCTGTCCGGCGCTCACCGTGCGGCCCGCGGCATAGAAATGCTCGGCGGTGCGCGTGCGCCGCGCCGCCCAATACGTGATGCCGAGCGTGATGGCGATGAACGCGAAGAAGAACGACATCGCCACGACGTTCGGCTTTCCGATGGCGCTGTCCACGGGCGCGGCGGTGGCGGCCGCGGCCGGAACGGCCGTGGCCTGCAGCAGGTAGGCGGCGGTCACTTGCTGCCCTCGGCCTTCAGCCGCGTGATCTCGTTGTCGAAGTGCGTGTTGGCCCAGCGCACGTAGATCCAGGTGGTGGCCCAGGCCGCCACGATGACGAGCGCGCCGAGCAGGATGCCGATGCTCAGCCCTGGCACGATCAGCTGGCCCATGAGCGGCTTGGCGTACGCGACGAGCAGGATGAAGCCGAAGTAGACGGCGGCCACCACGGCCGTGAGAGCGATGGCGATGCGCCACCGCCTGTGGTGAAGGGCGTGATAAGTCATGAGGGGCTCCTTGGTTGCGGCGACGGGTGACCATCCAGGGTCACCCGCCGCTCGTTCTACCGTCTACCGCGTGCGGTCAGCCGTCTGCCGTCAGCCGTCTGCCGTCTGCCGGTTGCCTATGGCAACCGGCCCGGCGTATACGGCGCCCCCGCCTTTTCAAGCGCGGCTTCGATCCTCGGAATCGTCTCCTGCACCAGCGTCCTCAGCGCCGCGCGCTGCGGCCCAAACAGCTCCTCCGCAATGGCCAGGTCGCGCATCATCGTGGAGGTCGGCGCGCCGAGGAAGCGTCCCATGTCGCCCGGGATGCCGCTGACCTGTTCGCTGATGGAGGGTGGGGTCGCCTCGTTGCGGGCGCGCAACACGTCATCGCCGCGCAACGCCTCGATGATGCCCTGAAGCGTCTTGATCGCCGCGCGCACGTCGGTCTGCACCGCGGCCGGCACGGCCGGTGTCTGGTCGGCCGCGCGGAGCATCGCGTCCAGGCGCGTCTGCGTGGTCGTGGCCAGCTCCACCGCGCCGCCCACCTCTCGCTGTATTGCCTGCTGGCGCGTCATGAACTTGGCGCGCTCTGCATGCTCGGCGAGCGTCACGGTGCCGGCCGGATCGGCGAGCACCTCGATGCTCTGCCGCGTGCCGATGGGCGTCACCACGCCGTCCACGCGCTGCGCGACGGTGACGGAGTACCGTCCCGGCACCACGTACGGGCCGCTCGGACCGAAGCCGCCACCCTCGCCTTCGCCACCGGGCGCGCGCGGACGCGCGAGCGTGATGGCCGCATGGCGCAGGTCCCACGCCACGCGCTGGAAGCCCTTGCCCACCGGGCCCGTGAGCGTGCGAATGGGCGCGCCGGTCGAGTCGCTGATGGTGACGATCACTGTTGGCGCCTCTTCGCGGGCCTCGGCCTTCAGCGCGTCGTTCGACGGGTAGCTGATCGGCTTGCCCGCGCGTTCGGCGGCCTTCTCGGCTTCGACGCGCTTCGCCTGCTTCGTCCTGAGCGCCTCGGGGAGGTAGTAGGTGACGACCGCGCCGTACGGCGGATTGTCGGCCGTGAAGAAATTCTCGCCCTGGAACGACTTGCCGCGGCCGCCGTAGGCCTGCGTCGTCACGTACAGCCAGGTGTGCCGCACCGGCTCGACGCCGGCTGTCTTCAGCGAAGCGGCGGTCGCGCGACGCAGCGGCGTGTAGTCATCCATTACATAGAAGCCGCGGCCGAAGGTGGCGATGACGAGGTCGTTCTCGCGCTTCTGGATGGCGAGGTCGCGCACGGCGATGGTCGGAAGCCCCGGCAGCCTGAACCAGTGCTTGCCACCGTCCTTGCTCGCCCACGCGGCAAACTCGGTGCCGGCGAAGAGCAGGTTCGGATCGACGTGGTCCTCGGCAAAGGCGTACACGGATCCGCGTGCCGGCAGGTCCCCGGCCACGGACGTCCACGTGCGCCCTGCGTCGGTGCTCTTGACCAGGTATGGCTTGTAGTCGCCGTTCTGGTGATTCTCCACCGCCACGTACACGGTGCGCGCGTCATGCTGCGACGCCTTCACGCGCGCGATGTACGCGTCCTTCGGCACGCCGGGCAGCGAGTCCACGCGGCGCCAGTTCTTGCCGCCGTCCTCGCTCACCTGCACGAGGCCGTCATCGGTGCCGACGTACAGCAGGCCCTCGGTCTTCGGCGACTCGGCGATGGCGCTGATGTTGCCGTACAGTGCCGTGGACTGGTTCTTGGCCACGGCGTCGGGGCCCCACAGCTTGCCCATGAGGGGCAGCTGATTGCGCTCGATCTGGCGCGAGAGGTCGGGCGAGATTGCCGTCCACGTGTTGCCGCGGTCCTCGGTGCGGTAGAGCCGCTGTGAGGCCGTGTAGAGTCGCGTGTGCTTGTGCGGCGAGATGATGATCGGCGTATCCCAGTTCCATCGCGCCGGCGCCTCGCCCGGCTCGGTGGAGGGCTGGATGCCGACGCGTTGCCCGGTGCGGCGGTCGACCCGGACCATCGAGCCGTGCTGCGCCTCGGCGTAGATCGTGTTCGGGTCTTCCGGGTCGATGCGCGACACGAAGCCGTCGCCGCCCTGGGTGACGACCCAGTCCTGGTTCATGATGCCGTGGTCCGACCGCGTGCGCGACGGACCGTGCAGCGAATAGTTGTCCTGCGTGCCGCCGGCAATGTTGTAGAAGGGCAGGTCGTAGTCCACGTCCACGTCATAGAACTGCGTGATCGGCAGGTTTTCGTAGAACGCCCACGTGCCGCCGCGGTCCCAGCTGCGGTAGAGACCGCCATCGTTGCCCATCAGCACGTGGTCGGTGTTCTTCGGGTCCACCCACATGATGTGGTTGTCCACGTGCATGCTGCGCTGGCCGAACGCGCGCAGGGTGCGGCCGCCGTCGTCGGAGACCTGCGTCATGACGTCGGGGATGTAGATGCGGTCCACGTCCACCGGGTCGGCCCATATCTGGCCGTAGTACATCGAGCCCTGGTTGAAGTCGGAGCGCTTCTCCCACGTCACGCCGTTGTCGCTCGACCGATAGATGCCGCCCTTGCGGTTGGCCGCCTCGACGTTGGCGTAGACGATGTTGGGATTGACCGGCGAGATGGCGATGCCGATGCGCCCGAGCTCCTCGCCGGGAAGTCCCGTGTTGACCTTGGCCCATGTCTTGCCGCCGTCCGTGCTGCGGTGGATGGCGCTCTCCGGGCCGCCGTTGATCAGCGTGAAGAAGTGGCGGCGCCGCTGGTACGAGGTCGCGATGACGACCTTCGGGTTGCGCGGATCCACCTCGACGTCCGACACGCCGGTGTGCTCGCTGATCTTGAGGACCTGCTCCCACGTCTTTCCGCCGTCCGTGGACTTGTAGAGGCCGCGGTCACCGCCGGCGTTCCAGAGCGGGCCCTGCGCGGCGACGTAGACGACGTCGCTGTTCGTCGGATCGACGACGATCTTGCCGATGTGCTCCGACTGCCTGAGGCCGACGTTCTTCCAGGAGCGGCCGTTGTCCTCAGACTTGTACACGCCGTCGCCGTAGGCCACCGAGCGCTGCGAGTTGTTCTCGCCGGTTCCCACCCAGACGATGTTGGGATTGCGCTTGTCGATGGTGATCCAGCCAATCGAGTACGCGCCCTCACGATCCATGATCGGCTGCCAGGTCGCGCCGCCGTTGACCGTCTTCCAGACGTTGCCCGACGAGGCGCCGACGTAGATGATCGCGGGATTGCTGGGATGGACGTCGAGGGCGCCGATGCGTCCCGAGGTCATGGCCGGGCCGATGTTGCGCGCGCGCAGGCCGCCGAACGCGTCGGTGGTGAAGGGCGACCGCGGCGTCGTGTCTGCGGCCGGACGGGCGGGCGCGGCCGGACGAGCGGGCGCGGCGGCGGCCGGCTTCGCAGCCGGAGCGGCCGCTGGTTTCGCTGGGGCGGTGGCGCCCTGCGCGAGGACAGTGAATGGCGTGACGAGAAGCGCGGTGCGCAGGGATGCGATGAAATGGCGCGTCATATGAAGGCCAGGGTGAAGAACGGAAGTCGCCTGCCGGTCGTACAACAGGCATGAAGGTCGCGCATTGTGGAACGCCCTGCCAGAGAGTGAAGGTGCGCGACGGGGGATGGCCGACTGGCCATCCCCCGTGCGCTCAATCGCTCGCCGTGGTGCTACCGATCGCCATCCTGACCGAAGGGGAATCCGGAGGCGGCGCCGCTGCCGCTCACCCGCTCGATCTTGAGCAGCTGCTTGTACGTCTTGTCGCCCACCTTGAGCGTCACGAGGTATGAGCCCGGCCCTGCCTCGCTGCCGCCGCCGAAGCCACCAAAGCCTCCACGGCCCGCCCCCGCCGGCATCTTCAGACCGATGAGGTCGAAGACCTTGCCTACGTTTTCGGCTTCCGGACCGCGCTGGAAGGCCGCGGCGGGCTCCGGCGCCGTGCCGGAGCGTGCCATCGAGCCCTCACCCGGGCGGGCGCAGAAGGTCTCCCACTGCGTCAGCGGGCGTTCGCACGCGATGCCGGATCGGCCCGCCTGCCCGCCGCCTCCTCCTGCGCCGCCGCGGCCACCGAGACCGGCGCCCGGCGTCGGATTCAGCAGCTGCTTCACCCGTGCGAGCGCCGTGCTGTCGTAGCCGGCCTTCGCGAGTGAATCGAGCACCACGGGGGCCCGCGTTGCCTTGATCACCGAGTCGCGCTTCTCCGACGGCGACAATGGAGCCGCCGCCACCGGCGGTGCCGGGGCACGGAAGTTCCAGGTGACGGTGTGCACGCCGGGCGTTCCGACCGCCGAGAGGTTGGCGAGCGTGTCGCCCGCGGCCCCGGTGATGATCACGCGTGCGGAACCGGAGGCCCCGGCGCCAATCCGATACCAGAGGTCGGCGCCATACGCCGGGCTCGGCACCGCAAAGAACAACTGTCCGTTGCCGTTGCCGCTGGCCAGCAGCGTCGGCGCTTCGCCCCACTGGAACGCGGTGCGCGGTGCGAAGAGATGCGTCACCGACGCCAGCACCGCGGCGTTCATCTGCTGCAGCGGCGTGATGTCCACGATCCAGATGCCGCGGCCATGCGTCGCGGCGATGAGTTCGCGGTCACGCGCGTGGATCTTGAGGTCGTAGACCGGCACGGTGGGCATGCCGCTCATGAAGCGGGCCCACGAGGCGCCCTTGTCCAGCGAGACGTACACCGCCACCGACGACCCGACGAACAGGAGGTTCGGATTCGTGGCGTCCTCGCGCACCACGTGGAGGTAGTCGCCCGGCATGTCCTTGGGCAGGTTGTTCACGATCGAGCGGAACGTCTTGCCGCCGTCATTCGTGGCGTACAGGTACGGCGTGAAGTCCCCGTTGCGGTGGTTGTCGAACGTCACGTAGAACGTCAGCGAGTCGAAGTGCGACGGCTCGATGCGCGAGACGTAGATCTCGGTGTGCGGCAGGCCAGGGAAGCGGCTGGCCGGCACCGCCTTCGCGCCCCGTCGCGCTGCCACCGGCACCGTCGTCAGGTCTTCCCACGTGGCGCCGTCGTCCACCGACTTCCAGACGTTGCCGTCGTCAGTGCCCGCGAAAAGCTGTCCGGGCCTCACGTACGATTCCGCCAGCGCCACGACCGTCCCGTACGTCTCGGCGCCCGTGGCGTCGAGCGTGACGCCGCCGGTCAGGTTCATGGACGTGTCGATCTTTGCCCACAGCTTCTTCGACAGGTCGGGGGAGATGAGGAACAGGTCGTCGCCCTGCCTGGTGCTCTTTAGCACGCGGTTGCCGGCGAAGTAGAACGTCTTCGGGTTGTGCGGCGACAGGAAGAACGGGGAGTTCCAGTTGAAGCGCAGCGCCAGGTCGATGGAGTCGGCCTTCTGCTTCGCCTTGAGCGCGTTCACGGCGGCCGTCACTTCCTTGGTGGCCGGCTTGGAGAAGTCGCCGCGCACGATGGCAATGGAGTCCTCCCAGCGCTTGTACTGCTCCTGCCACGACGGCTTGCGCATCGCCGTGCGCTCACCGGTGCGCACGTTGACGCGCGACACGTTGCCGCCCTGCGACTCGCCGAACTTGATGTCGGGATTGGTCGGGTCCTGGTCGGTGTAGAAGCCGTCGCCGCCGTTGATGGTGTACCAGTATGCGTTGTTCACGCCGCCGCTCTTGCGGCGGCTCGGGCCGCACCAGGTGCCGTTGTCCTGCGCGCCGGCGCACACCGTGTACGGCACCGACATGTCGTAGCTGACTTCGTAGAACTGCGCGATCGGGAGGTTCTGCCCCTGGAGCCAGTTGCCGCCCTTGTCGAAGGAGAACGCCACACCGCCGTCGTTGGCGAGGGCGATGCGCTCGGGGTCGTTGGGGTCGATCCACGTGCCGTGGTCGTCCACGTGCACGCCCTGCGCCGCGACGCGCGACGTCTTGCCGCCGTCATCCGACACCTGGAGCTGCGTGGAGGAGAAGTAGACGCGGTCGGCGTTCTTCGGGTCGACAGCCACCTGCGAGTAATAGAACGGGCGCACATTGGCGTTGTTCGTCTTCACCCAGGTCCTGCCGCCGTCGGCCGAGCGGTACAGCCCGTTCTCGGGCGGCACGCGCTCGGCGGCGAACTTGCCGTCCTTCGATGGGCGCGCCGCCTCAACCATGGCGTACACGACGTCGGTATTGCTGCGCGCGATGGCGATCTCGATGCGTCCCTTGATGCCCGCCGGGAACCCGTTGCCCGCGATCTCGGTCCACGTCTTGCCCGCGTCGGTGGACTTCCACAGCGCCGAACCCGGACCGCCGCTCTTCAATGAGGACGGCGTACGCAGGCGCTCGTACGACGCCGCATACATCACGTCGGGGTTCTTGGGGTCGATGTCCACGTCCACGAAGCCCGCCTTGTCGCTGATGAACTTCACCAGCTGCCAGGTGGCGCCCCCATCCGCTGACTTGTAGAGACCGCGATCGGGATTGCTGCTCCAGGCCGCGCCGAGCGCCGCCACCCATACGACGTTGGGATTGCGCGGATCCACCGCGATGCGCCCGACGTGCCCGGTCTTCTCGAGGCCCATCAGCTTCCAGGTGATGCCGCCATCCACTGACTTGTAGACGCCAGCCCCGGGCTCGATGCTGTTGCGCGAGTTGGGCTCGCCGGTGCCCAGCCACACCTGCTGGGTGTCCGAGGGCGCGATGGCGATTGGCCCCAGCGAGGCCACGCGCTTGTCGTCGAAGACGGGGCGCCAGGTGAGACCATTGTTGGTCGTCTTCCAGACGCCGCCTGCCGACGCCGCCACGAAGAGCGTCTTGCTCGGGCCGGGGATGCCGACGACGTCGGACAACCGGCCCATGAAGTTCGCCGGCCCGACGTTGCGCCACTTCATGTTGACCGTGGCGGCCGAGTCGAGGGTCTGGCTCGAGCCGACGGCCGGCAGAAGCGCCGACGCGGCGAGGGCGAGAAGCGCGAGTGCACGTGAACGCATGTGAGGGGTCCCTGCATGGGGGTGAAGTGGCACGAGCGTACTACGTCGGCGCCCGCTTCACCGTTGACGTTTGGCGGCCCGTTGCCTCGAGCGCGCACGCGCCGCTCTTGCCTCGGCGCCACGGTATCTTGCCGCCGATCTGGCGCGCCCGCAACTTCGGTGCATCGCACAGGGCCACGCGTCGCCTCGTTCCGCGTCGATGCCGCTCTGCTCCCGTGACCCCGCCTCCCGACGGGACCCATCTCCTTCCACCTCACGGATTCTCGCGATGTCTTCCCGCCGTCCGGCCCTCGTACTCTGCCTGGCGCTCATCGGCTGCTCCAGCCCGAAGTCGACCATGACCTTTACGCCCGACAATCCGTTCGCCGCCCCGAGTGCTCTGCCGTACCAGGCGCCGCCCTTCGACAGGATCCGCAACGAGCACTTCCAGCCGGCGATCGAAGAGGGCATGCGGGTGCAGCTGGCGGAGGTCGCGGCGATCGCCGCCGACACGGCGCCGCCGACTTTTGACAACACCATCGTGCCGCTGGAGCGTTCGGGCCAGTTGCTGACGCGGTCCTACGCCGCCTTCTCCGCGCTGACGCAGGCGAACACGAGCGACACGCTGCAGCAGCTGCAAACGGAGCTCGCGCCCAAGCTCGCGGCGCACTCCGACGCCATCCGCATGGATCCCGCCCTCTTCGCGCGCATCAAGGCGATTCATGACGGCCGGGGCGGACTCGGGCTCGACGCCGTGCAGCAGTTCCTGGTCGAGCGCTACTACCGCGACTTCGTGCGGGCCGGGGCGCTCCTCTCCGAGGCCGACAAGAAGGCGCTGCGCGCCCTGAACGAAGAGGAGTCGGCGCTCAGCACCGACTTCCAGATCCGGCTGCTCGCGGCGACCAAGGCCGGTGGCGTGGTGATCAGCGACAAGGCGGAGCTCGACGGGATGGGCGACGGCGAGATCAGCGCCGCCGCGGACGCCGCCGCGGCGCGAGGCCTGAAGGGCAAGTGGGTGCTCCCGCTGCAGAACACCACGCAGCAGCCGTATCAGGCCTCGCTGGCCAATCGGGCCGTGCGGGAGCGGCTCTTCCGGGCGTCCACGACGCGCGCCGAGCGCGGCGACAGCAACGACACGCGCTCGCTCGTCCTTCGGCTGGCGGCGGTGCGGGCCGAGCGCGCCCGGTTGCTCGGCTTTCCCAGCCTCGCGGCGTTCGTGCTCGATGACCAGATGGCCAAGACGCCCGCGGCCGCGACCAAGCTGCTGACCGACATGGTGCCGGCGGTCAACGCCAAGGTGGCGGAGGAAGCCGCTGCGATGCAGGCGCTCGTGGATCGCCAGCAGGGCGGCTTTGCGCTGGCGCCGTGGGACTGGCAGTACTATGCGGAGCAGGTGCGCCGGGAGCAGTACGCGCTCGACGAGAGCCAGCTCAAGCCCTACTTCGAACTTGATCGCGTGCTGGCCGACGGCGTCTTTCACGCCTCGCGGGCCCTCTTCGGGCTGACCTTCACGGAGCGCAAGGACCTGCCGGTCTACCACGCCGATGTCCGCGTGTTCGAGGTCTTCGAGGCGGACGGCACGCCCATCGCGCTTTGGTACTGCGACTTCTTCAAGCGGGACAACAAGAGCGGCGGCGCCTGGTCGGGCAGTTTCATCGACTACGCGGGGCTGCTCAAGACGCGCCCCGTGATCTACAACGTGGCGAACTTCGGCAAGCCGGCTGCCGGCCAGCCAGCCCTCCTCACGTACGATGAAGCCTCCACGATGTTCCACGAGTTCGGCCACGTCCTGCACGCGATGCTCTCGCGCGTCGAGTATCCGCGGCTCACAGGCACCAACGTGGCCACGGACTTCGTCGAACTGCCGTCGCAGCTCATGGAGCACTGGGCGCTCGATCCGAGCGTGATGAGCAAGTATGCCCGGCACTACCAGACGGGGAAGGCGATGCCTGCCGACCTCGTGGCAAAGCTCAAGAAGTCGCAGAAGTTCAACATGGGCTTCGCCACGAGCGAGACGGTACAGGCGATGCTGCTGGACCTGGCGTGGCACACGCTGGGCCCGGACGCGAAGCCGGCGGATGCCGCCGCCTTCGAGGCGGACGCGCTGAAGCGCTTCAACGTCGCGACGCCGCTCGTGCCGCCGCGCTATCGCACGCCGTACTTCGCGCACATCTGGGGCGGCGGCTACGCGGCCACGTACTATGCCTACATGTGGAGCGAAGTGCTCGACGAGGACGCCTTCGCCTGGTTCACGGAGCACGGCGGGATGACGCGCGCCAACGGCCAGCGGTACCGCGACATGATCCTCGCGCGCGGCGGGACGGGCGACGCGGCCGAGCTGTATCGCGCCTTCCGCGGCCGCGATCCGCAGGTGGGCGCCATGCTGGCCGCGCGAGGCCTTGCCCCCGCAGGAGGAGCCAGATGACGGCACGTTCGACCATCACCGTGGTGGCGCTTCTCAGTGCCGCGCTCGGCGCGCCGCGGGTCGCGCCGGGCCAGGCGCAGGGGCGTTCCGCTGTGCCGCCGACGCGCGGCGCGGCGGCGCTGCTCACCGTCGCGTCGCCAAACGGCGCGCTCGCGGCCACCGTCGGCCTCGGCGTGCACCTCACATGGCGCGTCACGTTGCGCGGACGCCCCAACCGCCTCCCGTACCGCCTCGGCATGACGCTCGCCGGCGGCCCGGGTCTCGGGGCGAGGCCCGGGGTGGTGGCCTCGGACACCGCCCGCCTGGTCCTC
>CAYQCP010000091.1:0-11303 GCA_964416005.1 uncultured Gemmatimonas sp. | reverse complement strand
CCCGAGTCCATGAGTATCGAGCGGCGCCGGTTGATGGCGGCGTTCGGCGCCGAGCTCGACCTCACGCCGCGCGAGAAGGGAATGCGCGGCGCGGTGGAGCGGGCCGAGGAACTGGCGGCCACGACGCCGGGCGCGTGGATCCCCCAGCAGTTCGAGAACGAGGCGAACATCGAGGTGCACCGCCGGACGACGGCGGCGGAGATCCTCGCGGACTTCCCCGACGGCCTCGACGCGCTCATCACCGGCGTCGGCACGGGCGGCCACATCACCGGTGTCGGCGAGGTGCTCAAGGCGCAGTGGCCGGCGCTGAAGGTCTTCGCCGTGGAGCCCGCCGCGTCACCAATTCTCAGTGGCGGGCAGCCGGGGCCGCATCCACTGCAGGGGCTCGGGGCCAACTTCGTGCCCAGGAATCTCCACCGCGACGTCCTCGACGGGATCATCACCGTCAGCAAGGACGAGGCCTTCGCCTTCGCCCAACGCTGCGCGCGCGAGGAGGGGATCTTCGTCGGCATCTCGTCCGGCGCGTCACTGGTGGCCGTCGCGAAGAAGCTTCCCGAGCTCTCGCCGAAGGCTCGCGTCCTGACGTTCTGCTACGATACCGGCGAGCGGTATCTGTCGGTGGAAGGGCTGTTCTAGGCGGAGCGCGGCAGCGGCGAGAAGCCCGGTTGATGGACCGGGCCTCCGTCATCTCGTACGCACTGCATGTCTTTCCGTCGCGTTTCGTGCTTTCGCGACGAGGTTGCCCGTGGCGTCTACGGCGCGGTCGCCGCGAGCATGGGCGACGCCGCGGCGTTCGTGACGAAGTCCATCGCCCAGGGCTCGAGCACGACGCGCGCCCCGTGGCGGGCGAGTTCGTCGAGATGCCCCGCCTCGTTCGCACGGCGCGCGCGAAGCACGGGATCAGAGAGCGTCAGCGGCGTCAGGCTCTCATTGACGACCCAGGCATACGGGTGGATCTCCGCGCGCGCGAGGTCGCGCTCGAGTTGCATGGCCTCGTGAATCGGCGTGGCTTCCGGAAGGGTCACGAGGAGCACCTGCGTGAACGCCGGGTCGCGAAGGCGCGGCAGCAGCCGCTGCACGGCTTCGGGACTGCCACTCGGCCGCTTCAGCACCTCGCGATGGTACGATTCGGTGGCGTCGAGCAGCAGCAGCGTGTGGCCGGTCGGTGCGGTATCGATGACCACGAAGCTGTCCTCGCCCTGGGCCACCGTGGCGGCAAAGGCACGGAAGACCGCAATCTCCTCCGTGCACGGGCTCCTCAGGTCCTCCTCGAGCAGCGCCAGCCCCTGGGCGTCGAGTCCGGCGCCGGCCGTGGCGACGACCTCTTGGCTGTATCGGCGAGTCTCGAGGGCAGGGTCAATGCGTGTCACGTGCAGGTTGGCCGCTGCGGCGTCGAGCGCGCGCACGGCCTGCTCCACATGCGCCGCGGGATCGGTCGTGGTCAGCGTCACGGCGAAGCCGCGGCCGGCCAGCGCGCTGGCAATCCGCGTGGCGACCGTTGTCTTGCCGACGCCGCCCTTGCCCATCGTCATGACGACGCCCTTTCCTCGCGCAGCCAACTCGTGGATGAGATCGTCGAGTCCCTCGTATGCGGTGCTGGGCGCTTCGGCCGGCGCAGGAGACAGGGTGTCCTCACCCGACGTCCCGAGTTGGCGCAACGCATTGATGCCGACGAGTCCGAACGACAGCAGTGGGACATCCACGCGGGTGACGCTCCGCAGCCCGTCCGGCATTGCCGCGGTGGCCGCTTGCCCGCGCGCCTCCATGGCAGCCGCCACCGGATCAGTGGTGTCGCGCGCCCGGAAGACGCCGTTCAGGATGAGTCGCACGTTGGTCACGCCCAGCTGCGCGAGCTCGAGGCGGGTGCGCTCGGCTTCTGCCAGCGATGCCGGCTCCGGCCGCGCGACCAGCACGAGCGTCGTTCGCCTGCCATCCCGCAGCGCTTCGTTCGATGCGGCGTACAGCGCCTTCTGCGCCGTCAGGCCAGACAGCGGGCCGAGGCACGAGGTGCCGCCCACATTCGCGTCGATGAAGTTGGACCAGGCTGCGGGCAACTCCAGCAGACGCAGCGTGTGGCCCGTGGGCGCGGTGTCGAAGACCACATGCGCGTACGCGGACGTCACGGCCGCATCGCCGAGCAGCTTCGTGAACTCATCGAATGCGGCGATCTCGACCGTGCAGGCGCCCGACAGCTGCTCCTCCATGCTCGTGAGGGCGCTCGCTGGGAGAATCCCGCGATACGGCCCCACCACCCGCTCGCGGTAGGCGCGGGCCGCCTCCTCGGGGTCGATGTTCAGCGCCGAGAGGCCGGGAACCGCGGGAACGGGGATGGGGACCGATGAGAGCGTGACGCCGAGCACCTCATCCAGGTTCGACGCCGGATCGGTGCTGACGAGCAGCACCGGCTTGCCGGCATCCGCGAGCACGACGGCGGTGGCGCAGGCGGACGATGTCTTGCCGACGCCGCCCTTGCCCGTGAAGAACAGGATGCGCGTCGGATCACTGAGCAGGGTGGTCATGGGCACTCCGATCAGCAGCAGCCCGACGGCTTGTCGCTGCTGGCTCCCGCCATCGTCGGCGTGCAGCAGGCCCCGGCGCCCGCGTCGGGGGCGACGGGCAGTGTCGCGAGCGTTCGCGGCTTCGCGGGCGCGGTCGTGGTCGCCCCCTCCGCCTTGAGGATGCGATGGGCGAGGTCCAGCACGGACTTTGCAGGCGCCTCCGTCACGCCCTGCGCAATGGAGACGGCCTGCAGCATGTCGTCGCGCGACACGCCGAGCTTGCGCGCCTTGTCGTAGTGGAACTTGAAGCACGTCTCGCAATTCGAGGCGATGGCGGCGCCGATGGCGACGAGTTCCGCCACCTGATCGGTGAAGAGACTGGGGCTGGGCGCCTCAATGCCGGTCCACTCGGCCAACGCGGCCCGTGTGGGATAGATGCCGACACCACGCACCTTCCCATCCACTTTGACGAGCGGCAGGGCGTCCTCTCCCTTCGCCTCCAGTTCACGCCGCACGTCGACGTCCGCGGCGAACGCGGCAGGCTGCTGGGCCAGGTTGTATCGCTCCACCGCAACTCCCCAGCTCTGCAGCCAGTCGAGATCTGCCGCGAAGCGCACGAGTTTCGGGTCGACCGTTGGGCCGCAGATCCCGGTGGAACAGCACATGGCAGGGTCGAACACTTGAACGGCAGTCATCGCTCGGTCCTATTTGCAGTGAATCCTGAAGTCGATGCAACGCGGTACTGGTCCGGCATTCTCAACGCCCGCCGCTCCGCAAGAACGCGGCGAACTCCTCCGGCAGGCCGGCGTCAATCACGCCACGCGCTGCCGCCTCCACATCGTATGTGACGCGGACGAACGTCACGCTGACCGCGTCGGCGGTGATGTCCAGCAGTACGTATCCGGCGCGCCAGTCGAGATCTTTCGGACGGCCAACGCTGCCGGTGTTTACGAAGTGCACGCCATCGACGGTGCGGTGCCACGGCTTGTGCGTGTGCCCAAATGCGACCACGTCGCCGGCCTTCGAGCCGACGGCCGATCCCATCTTCCGCAGAAAGTCATCCGTCCGGTCAGCCGTCACGTAGACCGTATTCAGCACGTGGTTGCCATGGAGCAGCGTGACGGTCGGCCCGTTGGCGTGTCCTCCAAGAGGCCGCAAGTCGAGCCGGAACGGCAATCCACCGAGAAATGCCCTGGTCTCCGCGGACGTGTGGTCGAGCGTCCACGCGAAGCTCTGATGAGCCAGCTCCTCCTGCTTCGCGTCCTCGGACCGACAGCCGCAGTGCTTGGCATGCGACGCCACGGTGGTGTCGTAGTTGCCGGCCACGCCCGCGATGCCCGCCGCGCGCAGCCGCGCAACCGTCTCGTTGGGCCACGGGGAGTAGCCCACCAGGTCGCCAAGGTGGTACGTCGCCTGCACGCCGGGCCGCGCGGCGATGTCGGCGAGCACCGCATCGAGTGCCGGCACGTTCGCGTGAATGTCGGAAATGAGGGCGTAGCGCATCACGTCGTCCCCGAGGCGGCCAGGCCGCGATCATACCAACCGCGCGACCCGGTGCAGATCTTGCAGACCGACAGCATCACCGGCACCTCGACGAGCACGCCGACCACGGTGGCGAGCGCCGCGGCGCTGGTCGGTCCGAACAGCGTGATCGCGACCGCCACCGCGAGTTCGAAGAAGTTGCTCGCGCCGATGAGCGCGCCGGGGGTGGCCACGTTGTGCTTCACGCGAAACGCCCGCATGAGCAGGTAGGTCAGGCTGGAGTTGAAGTAGACCTGGATCAGGATGGGCACCGCCAGCAGCAGCACCGCCAGCCAGTTGGTCACGATGTTCTCGGCCTGAAACGCGAAGATCAGCACGAGCGTGGCGAGCAGGGCGACGATGGTCACAGGACGGAATCGCGGCAGGAAGGCCGTGTCGAACCAGGACGCGCCCTTGGCCCCGATCAGCAGCGTACGGCTGATCCAGCCGGCCGAAAGCGGGATGACAATGAAGACCACGACGGAGGTGAACAGCACCGGCGCCGGAATCACCACGCCGCTGACGCCGACGAGGAACATCACGATGGGCGCAAACGCGAACACCATGATGAGGTCGTTGATCGCGACCTGGGCGAGCGTGTACGGTCCGTCGCCATCGGTCAGGTAGCTCCAGACGAACACCATCGCGGTGCACGGCGCGGCGGCGAGGATGATCAGGCCGGCCACGTAGTTGCGCGCGGTCTCGGGATCGATCCAGCCAAGGATGCGGCCGAACAGCGTCGTGATGAAGAGATACCCGAGCAGCGCCATGCTGAACGGCTTGATCAGCCAGTTCACGAACAGCGTGATGAACAGGCCCTTCGGGCGAACAAAGACGCCCTTGATGCCCCCGAAGTCGATCTTGAGCATCATCGGGTAGATCATCAGCCAGATGAGCACCGCGATGACGATGTTGACGTGCGAGCTGGTGCCGAACTCGAGTGCGCTCAGGGCACGGGTGAAGTCCGGCGCGAGGCGGCCCAACGCGACGCCGACCACCATGCAGGCGAGCACCCAGAGCGAGAGATAGCGCTCGAAGAAGTCGAGGCGTTTGGGCGCGGCGGCTGCCGTTGCGGCGTGCGTCATGAGGGAGCGGTCTCCGTGGAGCGAAGCGATGCGCGCCGCATCACTGTCGCCGAGGCGGGGCAGGCGCCCTGAAATTCGCGCGTCGTCTGCACGTCGGCAGGGACCTCGTCGCGCATGATGCGCTCGAAGCCGAATGACGGGAAGTAGCGCTCGGCCGTGGTGGTGAGCAGGTACAGCGCCTTGATGCCGCGCGACTCGGCGTCGGCGATGATGCGCGTGACGAGCTCGCGGCCAAGGCCCTTGGACCGCCACGCGGGAACGACGGCCACCGAGCGAAGCAGGGCATGCTCGCAGCATACCTCCAGTCCGGCGACGCCCACGAGGACGCCGCCACTTTCGGCCACGAGGAACCCGGGCAGCGCGTCGCGCACACCGTCGAGCGGCAGCTGGCTCTCACCCAGCAGTCGCTCGACGGCCGGGAGATCGGCGATGGTGGCCCCCCGAATGAGCGCACGCGTGCCGCCGCCCCGTGTCTGTGATGTCAGCATCTTCGTTCTCCTGGTTCAGCAGCAGCCCCTTGGGCCATGTCCGCAACCGCACGTCTCGTCCGTTGCCTGGGCGGCGGTGCCGAGCGTTGCGAGCTCGCGCCTCGGCTTCGCGGCGCGGCGGGCCGTCGCACCGTCAGCGCCACCGGGCTTGGTGGCGCGCACGAACGCGCTCATCACCTTGCCTTCCACCTGGTCGGCCAGCGCGGGGTCGAGGCCCGTGCCGGCGATCAGCGCCGCGGCATCGGCGCGCGTGTAGATGCGGGTGGGCTCGATGCTCGCGTCGGTGAAGCCGACGTCGTGCAGCAGGTCGAGGAACTCCTGCTCCTCGAGCGCGCCAGCCACGCAGCCGGTCCACAGCGCCAGGTTCTCCTTCACGACATCGGGCAGGCCCTCGCGCACCACGACATCGCTGACGGCAAACCGCCCGCCGGGCCGCAGCACGCGGAAGGCGTCCTTCAGCACGGCGCGCTTGTTGCCGGAGAGGTTGATCACGCAGTTCGAGATAATCACGTCCACCGGGTTCGCGGGGAGCGGGATGGCCTCGATGTGCCCCTTGAGAAACTCCACGTTGGTCGCGCCGGCCTTCGCCTTGTTCTCCAGCGCCAGCGCGAGCATCTCATCGGTCATGTCGAGGCCGTAGGCCTTGCCCGTGGGTCCGACGCGCTTCGCGGAGAGCAGCACGTCGATGCCGCCGCCCGACCCGAGGTCGAGCACCACCTCGCCCTCCGCGAGCTCTGCCAGCGCCGTCGGATTGCCGCAGCCGAGAGACGCGAGCAGCGCCTCGGCCGGAAGCCCGGCCGTCTCGCCAGCGTCGTAGAGGTCGGACGTGATCGGATCCCAGGACTCGCTCGTGGAACTGCAGCACCCGTTCGCGCCATCGGAGGGGCCGCAGCAGCTCGAGGCCGTCTGGGCGCCGTCGGCCACGCGCTGCGCGGCGGCGCCGTAGCGCGCCGCCACCGTGGCGCGGATCTCGTCGAGCGTGGACGGCACCTTCGTCGGGTCTTCGCGTGTTGCGGCGTTCATGAGTCCCTCAATGGAATAGTAATCAAGAAATGTTGATGAGTACAGTCAAAAAAAAGGACGTCAGAAGCAGCAGGAGGGTCCGCGACGCACCGGAAGCTCACCCTTGCGGGGCTGCATGCCGACGGCGAGGTCGTGCACCTCGCGCAGCGCGTCGGGAACGATGCGGTAGTGCGACCACCGACCGTCCTTGCGGTCCGTCACAAGGCCGGCCTCCTTGAGCACGCGCAAGTGGAACGAAAGCCGCGACTGCGCGGCGTCCAACTCGGCCTGCAAGTCGCAGACGCAGCGCTCGCCATCGCGCAGCATCTCGAGGATCGAGAGCCGCGTCGCATCCGAGAGCGCGTGAAACAGCGACTCGGCGCGTGCGAGACCGGGCGTGGCGGTGCGGGCGGGGGTGCGGGCAGCGGTGACCATGCGGGTATTATATCAAAAAATATTGGTGCGTCAAGGCCCCCCTTCTACTCAGAATTCGACGGTGATCCCTGCGCTTGGCAGCCAGCCGAGCAGCAGCTCCGGGATGCGCGTCACGGTCACCCGGTTGTTCGCCGACGATGTCTTGTACCGGATGGCCGACGGGTTCTGCTTGTCGAAGACGTTGAACACGTCCACGAACCCCGCCACGTGCCAGCGGCGAAAGGTGGCCTCGCGCGTCACCCGCGCATCCACGCGATGATACCACGGCAGGCGCTGCGTGCCGAGCGCCGTGACCGGGCCGTAGACGGTGAGCACGGTGCTGCTCTTGGTGCCCTTCGAGTTCTTGACCGTATCGAGGACGAAGCGCACCGGCGATTCGGGCCAGCCGCTATGCGCCTGGCTCGCGAGGCTGAAGTGCCACTGGCCGCCCTGCGGGCGCCACGTGGCATCGAGATAGATGCTGTGCGGCTGGTCCCAGGTGCGTGCCACGTCGGTGGCGCCCACGCGGTCCGTGACGCGCGCGAACGCATAACTGGCGGCCCAGTCCACCCCGCCGCGCCCGAGGCCGCGCAGGCTGAACTCGAGTCCGCGCGCCCGGCCGCTGGTCGCCGGAAGGAGAATGCGGTCCGGCTCGAGCTCGGGGAAGACGCGGAGGTCACCGCGTAAATTGATGAAGCGCGGTTCCTGCCGCGTCACGCGCCGCTCATACGCCTCGACGCGCGCCAGCGCGCTGCGGCCGAGGCGGTGCTCGAGTCCGACGACCCGGTGCTGTGACACGTCCTCACGCCCAAACTCCGTGACACCGTCCTGCACCTGCAACGCGAAGGCCTGTCGGGGCTGCGCATACCGCCCGGCGGCCAGTCGCAGCGTCGTGGCGGGCGACAGCGTGAGCATGACGTTGGCGCGCGGGCTCACCGATGCATCGTCGGACCACGTGGTGTGGTCGTAGCGCACCCCGAATTCGGCCACGAGCCATCGCACGGGGCGCAGTCGCGGCGCGATGTAGGCGCCGAGCTGGCTGCCGCGCACCGAACGGCCCGATGCAACCAGCGTTGGGATTCGCGCGATCGTGTCTGCGATGACGGCGCGGCGCATGCGAACCCCGTCGTACTCGTACTCGGCCCGCGCCGGCTTCCACTCCGCGCCAAACTTGACGATGACGCGTTCACTTGCGGACCACATCCAGTCCTGCCGCACGCCCGCGAACCCGGCCGAGCGGTCGTCATCCACCGTCGACCGTGCGCCCCCGGCCACGATCTGCGCGTCGCCGCGGCGCGCCCAGGCCAGCCTCCCGACCGAGGCGACGGTCCGCGCTGTCAGCGCCGGCGTGACGTCGGCGTCCCACGTGACCCAGCCGTAACGGCTGGCATAGCGGCTCGCGATGCCGCCGTCCTTCACCCGATACTCCATGACATCGTCCGCCAGCAGCGCGTGCGCGGCGATGCGGTGCCGCGCGCCGGCCTCCCACGTCACCGTCGCGAAGAGGTCGTTGTACGTGGGGGACAGCGAGTCGCTGCGCCCGGCGAGCCGAAGCGCCAGGTCCAGATAGCCGCGACGGGCGGCGAGGCTCCATCCACCGCGACCGTCGGCGAATCCGCCCTCGCCCTGCGCGCGCAGGTTGGAGACGCTCACGCCGAGCGACGTGCGCAGGCGATCGGTGCGCGGCGCTCGCGAGCGGATGGACAGCACGCTCCCGAGGCGCCCGCCGTATTCCGACGTGAAGCCCGACGTGACGAGATCGATGCCCTCCACGCTTCGCACGTCGAGAATGGAGAGCGCATTGTCGAAGTCCTTCATGTGGAAGGGCTCGTACAGTTCCAGCCCGTCCAGCGAGACGTGCAGCTGGTTTACCTCCGCGCCCCGCACATGAAACGCCGCGCCGAGGTCGGAGCTGGCGAGCCCGGGCAGGCGCTGGATGGAGCGAAAGAGATCCTCGCCCAGCTGCGGCCGGGTGAGGATCGCCTCGCGCCCGAGCGACTGGGCGCTGCCCCGGACGGGCGACAGCAGACCGTACGTACCCGGCGTGACGATCACGGCGGTGAGCGGCTGCGCGGCGCGCGCCCGCAGTGAATCACGCGCGGTGGTGGCGCTGTCAGGGATGCCCTGCCCGTACGCGCGCGGACCGCCGCCGAGCATCAGCAGCGCGGCCGCGAAACAGGAGCGACGCAGTCGAATGGACGGTGATCGTGGCGTGGGAACTCTCCGGCGAGCACGAAAGTTATGGTCGGGGCGGCAATCTCCGCATCTCGGGTATCCTCCGACTTGCGTGTGGTCGGCCCCTGGTCGCCAATTTCGGCACTCCCCGCCTGCAATCCTCGTCGATATGGGTCGCGTCACCGCTGCGATTACGCTGCTGCTGGCCGCGCGTCTGCTTGCCGCGCAGGAGCCGGCGCGCGACTCGGCGGCGTTCAGTCGCCTCGCGGACACGGTGCAGGTGCGCACGCTCAACTCGGATGCGTGGGCACTGCGGCGTTCGCAGCCGGGCGACGCGATCCGCATCGCCCTGCGGTCGCTGGAACTCGCCCGTCGCATCGAGTTCGCTGATGGCGAAGCCCAGGTCCTCAACCAGTTGGGCGTCTACTACCAGTGGCTCAACGACGAGAAGACGGCATCCCGCTACTTCTTCGACGCGCTGGCGGTGGCCGAGGCGAAGGGCCTCGACGTGGAGCTTGGATACGCGCTCAACAACATCGCCTCGTCGTTCCTCCGCGAGGGCGAGCGGGAACAGGCGCTCGTGTACGCGCGGCGCGCCCTGCAGCTGCAGCAGCGCCGCAACAACGCCAGCGGCATCGCGTACGCGTACAGCCGTCTTGGCGAGGTCCACAGCGCCCTGGAGCAGTACGATTCGGCGCGGGTGAACAGCGAGGCGGCGTACCGGCGCTGGACGGAACTCAAGGCCGAGTCGAACGCCCTCACGGCGCTGCGCACGATCGGCTGGTCATACGAAGGGGTCGGGCAGTACCGGGCCGCGCTGGCGCGATACCTGCAAATCAGCCGGTCCGATTCGGTGCCGGCCGTGACGCTGCTGCACGTGTACAACGACCTAGCCCGCGTCTCGCTGCGATTGGGCAGGCCCGACGACGCGCTCCGCTACGGGATGCTGCGGCTCGCCGAGGACAGCACCGATTTCGAGGTCATGCGGTACGTCGCCGAGGCGTACGCCGCGCGCGGCGAGTGGGAGAAGGCCTACCAGTTCAGCAGCCGGGCGGTTGCCGTGCAGGAGGCCGTGTCGCGGCAGGAGCGGTACCGGGCGCTCAAGAACCTGCAGATCGGCTACGAGAATTCGCAGCGCGAGCAGGAGAATGCGGCGCTCCGGCGGGAACTGCGACTCAACCGCTGGCTGATCGCGTCGGCGGTGGCCCTGTTGGTGCTCGGCGCCTATCTCGCGCTCGTGATGCGCGCCAAGCGGCGCGAGCAGGAGCGGCTGACACGCGGGCTCCAAGACGCAAAGGAGGCCGCCGAGGCGGCGACGCGCGCGAAGTCCGAGTTTCTCGCCGTGATGAGCCACGAGATTCGCACGCCCATGAATGGCGTTCTCGGCACGGCGGACCTGCTGGGCACCACGCGGCTGACGCCGGAGCAGAAGGGCTACCTCGACATCATCCAGAGCAGCGGCGCGGCGATGCTCGGCGTGATCAACGAGGTGCTCGACTTCTCGAAGGTTGAGTCCGGCAAGGTGGAACTCGACCCGGTGATCGCGGACCTGCGTGAAGCCGTCGAGGACGTCGTGGCCCTGCTCGGGACGACGGCGGCCAAGAAGGGCCTCGACCTGCTGTCCTGCGTGGATTCCGCGGTCCCGGCCCTGCTGACGTTCGACAAGCTGCGCGTCCGCCAGGTCATGATCAACCTCGTGGGGAATGCGATCAAGTTCACCACCCGTGGCGAGGTGTGCGTCAGCGTGGACGTGGCCGGCCGAGACGGCGACGAGCTGACCCTGCGCGTGCGGGTGCGAGATTCGGGGGTGGGCATTCCGCCGGACCGACTGCAGCGGATCTTCGAGCCGTACGCACAGGCCGACGCGACGACGGCGCGGCGGTACGGCGGCACCGGGCTCGGCCTCGCCATCTCGGCGCGCTTCGTGGAGCTGATGGGCGGGAAGATCACGGTCGAGAGCACGGAGGGCGTCGGGACGACGTTCGAGTTCCTGTTGCGCTGCCGCGACGCGAGCGGGGCCGCGCCGCCGGCGGAAACGGCGGACGGCGCGCGGCTGCGCGGGCGGCGCGTGCTGATCGTGGACGACAACGCGATGAGCCGGCAGGTGGTGCAGCGGCAGG
>CAYQCP010000090.1:0-11616 GCA_964416005.1 uncultured Gemmatimonas sp. | reverse complement strand
CTCTGCCGTCTGCCCTCTGCCGTCCGCCGTCTGCCGTCTGCCGTCCGCCCTCTGCCGTCCGCCGTCTGCCGTCCGCCGTCTCTCGTCTCCCGTCTCCCGTCTCCCGTCTCCCGTCTCCCGTCTGCCCTCACTGTCCCCTCTCAGGGAATTCGGCTATACTGCATAGTTCCCCCGCGGCCGGGGCACGCACCAGAGTGGCCGCCAAACGACTACCGGGATTTATGGCGAAGGAAGAAGCGATCGAACTCGAGGGCACCGTCTCCGAAGTGCTTCCCAGTGCAACGTTCCGCGTGCACCTCACCAACGGGCACGACGTGCTGGCCACCATGGCAGGGAAGATGCGGCGGCACCGCATCCGCGTGCTGGCGGGGGACCGCGTTTCGGTGGAAGTCTCGCCCTACGATTTGAGTCGCGGCCGGATTACGTTCCGCCACAAGACCTGACCGGTAACGTCCGGCGAAAGCAATGCGGCGGAGGCCCCGATGGCCTCCGCCGCTTCTGTCTTTCGGGGTGACGCCCGCTTAGTGCTCGGCGGCCGCCGCCGCGGGGGCGTCGGGCGTGAGGTACGTCGCCTTATGTACCCGATACGCCAGCGTGTTCGCCACGATGGCCAGGATGATGATGACTGCGGCCACGCCCCAGCCCTGCGAAGACGGCGTAAGACGGTTCTCGTTCGACATGCGGTGCGCTCCCATTTGGTTCGCGAATCTTAGCGACCCCGCAGGAAAAACAACAGAGAGACAACAGGTAACCAACAGGGATCCCGAGGGCGGGGCCCCCGACGGTTGTCTCTCTGTTGTCTCTCTGTTGTCTCTCTGTTGTTTGTCTGTTGTTTCTCTCTTACTGCTTGCCCCGCATTCGTCTCAGCTCCCGCCTGTCTTTCTTGTTTTCCGTCCAGCTGGCCTGCGGGTTGAACGCGCTGGCCGCCTTGAGCTGTTCGGCCAGCTTCCGGCGCGCCGCAATCGACGCCTCCGTCTCCTCGTACATCAGCTGCGCCTGCTTGGCCGGGCCGCGTCGCAGGGCAAGCTCTCGCACCTGGACTAGGTGCTCGTACGGTCCCAGTCGAATGCGCACCTCGTCGCCCACCCGCACCAGGTGCGACGGCTTGGGCCGCACGCCGTTGTAGAGCACCTTGCCGCCGGCGATCGCCTCCACGGCGATGCCGCGGGTCTTGAAGAACCGCGCCGCCCACAGCCACTTGTCGAGGCGGACGTGGGTGTCCGCATCGTCGTCGTCGTGCATCTGTGCCATATTTCAAGATATGCTGCAATCCGGTGCCGTGAGTCGCGTGCTGGTCCTAGCGGCGATCCTGTCGCTCGCCGCCTGTATGGGGGAGGATCCCCGCGTCGTGCGCGCCGCCAAGGCGCGGCGCGAGGTCGAGGCCGTCGCCCAGCAGGTGCGCACCGCGCCACGCGCGCCCTCCACCGGACGGTGGGATGCGGTGCAGCTCACCCAGCGCCTCGTGAATGCCGGCCTCGCGCCGCGCGCCGATGACTCCCTGCCATCGCACCCGAAGCTCCCGGTCGCTCCGCTCGGACTCCGGGTCGGAAAAGCCCACCTGCTGGCCTGGATCTTCGCCGATAGCCTGGCGCGCCTGAAAACCAGCGCCTCGATCGACACGCTCACGGCCATCCCGAAAGGCCAGCCGAACCCGTGGGCCGAACCGCCCATGTTCATCGTGCACAACAACCTCATTGCGGTGCTGGTGGGCGGCAGTGAGCGGCAGCGCGAGCGCGTCCGGCTGACCATCGAGGCCGGGTTGCCGGCGCCGCCGCGCTAGCGACACCGAGACAGCTGGCGGAGGGGGCCTTTTATCACAGAGACACAAAGGAGCACGGAGGGCCACAGAGGACTGCAAACCCTACTGGTTAAGACAAAGCGCCACGCGGAGATCTGCGTGGCGCTCGTGGTTCCTCCAAGAAGTTGCAGTGGCAGTCCTCTGCGGCCCTCCGTGCTCCTCTGTGTCTCTGTGATTAAGAAACCCCTCCTCTCGGGCCAGCCCCCCGTCGACCGAAACCGCCCCCTCGCGGAGTCCGTACGCAGCGACATTCTCGCGCCGGCGGTGTATGGCGCGGTACCCCGGCTGTACGCCAGATTTCTTCCCTGCGGCCGGCCACTTTCGGTTGGCTCCGTCTATCCCGAGGTTCACAATGAACATTCGCCGCACGCTGGTCGCGCTGGCCGCCGCCAGCCTGGTTCCCGCCTTGGTCTCTGCGCAGGCGCTGCCCGACGGCAAGGCGCTGGTGGCAAAGCACGTCGCCGCGATGGGCGGCCGCGAGGCGCTGGACAAGCATACGTCGCTGCACCAGACGGGCACCTTCTCCATGCCCGCCATGGGCATTGAAGGCCCCATTCATCTGTATCGCGCCAAGCCGGCCCTGCTCCTGCAGCAAATCACCCTTGGCTCGTTCGGCGAGATGACGCAGGGCTACGATGGCACGACGGCCTGGGCCATCCAGCCCATGCAGGGTGCGACGGTCATGACGGGCGAGCAGGCGGCCGCGGTCAAGCAGCAGGCCGATTTCTTCGCCGACTTTCCGGATCCGAGCCGCTACACCACCATCGAGACGATCTCGGCGGAGGATTTCGAGGGGCGCAAGTGCTACAAGGTGAAGATGGTCCGCGCCGAAGGTGGTGGTGAGGCCATGCAGTTCTTCGATGTCGAGACCGGACTGGCGGCCGGCATCATCCGGTCGATCGAGAATCCGCAAATGGGCAAGATCGACATCACGGTCGTTCTTTCCGACTACAAGGACCAGGGCGGCGTGCTGATGCCGTCCAAGATGGTCCAGAAGACGCCCCAGGGTGACGTCGTCCTCACGTTCACCGGGTACGAGTGGGACAAGGTGGAAGCGAAGATCTTCGAGTTACCCGATGCCGTGAAGGCGATGGTCAAGCCGTAACGCGACGCATTGGGACATGGACGGGGTCGCCGGCATCGCGCCGGCGACCCCGTTTGGCATGCTGCGGTCACGGGACCGCGGCGCCCGCACGCCGCCGCGGCGTACCGTCCACGGTGCCGCTTGCGGCGGTGCGCAGGCGGGGCGAGGTTGAGCGCGTCCTCAGCCCAACGGTCCTCGCATGTCGCCCTCCCGTCTCCTCGTCGCCGCCCTGTTCGCCGCGGCGCTCGTCCCTGTTTCGCTCGCGTCGCAGCAGGCGCCGTCCGCGACCACCATTGCCGCCCGCACGGCCGGCCTCGAGCGGCGCGACGGCTTCGTGCCCGTCTACCTGAACGACCGCAGCGGCGCCGTCTGGCTGGAGCTGCCACGCGACTCCGCGCGCATGCTGCTGATGACCACGCTCGCCACCGGGCTGGGATCGAACGCGCTCGGGCTCGACCGCGGCTCGGGCGGTGGCGTGCGGGTGGCGCGCTTCGACAAGATGGGCGAGCGTGTGCTCGTCACGTTCGAGAACACGCAGTATCGCTCGAGCGGCGGCGCCGACCACCAGCGCACGGTGGCCGAAGGGTTCGCCAGCAGCACCGTGGCGGCCCTCCCGCTCCTCGCCGAGGAGGGCGGCCGCCTGCTCGTGGACGCCACCGAATTCGTGATGCGCGACTGGAACGACATCGCGGGGACGCTGACCCGCAGCCGCCAGGGGAGCTACGCGGTCGCGCGCGACCGGTCGCGGATCTTCAAGCCGTACACCAAGGGCTATCCGGACAACACCGAGATCGACGTCGCCCTCACGCTGGCCGCCACCGGCGACGCCGGCGGCGCCCTGCGGCGCTTCGTGCCCGATGCGCGCGCGCTCAACTTCCGCCAGCACCTCACGCTGATGCGCCTCCCCGACGACGGATTCCGCCCGCGCGTCGCCGATCCGCGCGTCGGCTATTTCGGCGTCGCGTTCAAGGACTACGCGGCGCCGATCCAGGGGCAGCTCGAGCGGACGTGGGCGGCGCGGCACCGGCTGGAGCGCGTGAACCCGAACGACCCGAAGAGCCCAATCAAGAAGCCGATCGTCTACTACGTCGATCGGGGCATTCCGGAGCCGCTGCGCACCGCCACCCTCGAGGGCGTGGCGTTCTGGAGCGAGGCATTCGACCGCGCCGGCCTCACGGGGGGCTTCAAGGTCGAACTGCTCCCCGAGGGCGTGGACCCGATGGACGTGCGCTACAACGTGGTGCAGTGGATCAACCGCCACGAGCGCGGCTGGTCGGTGGGAGGGGCGCTCACCGATCCGCGCACCGGCGAGATGCTCAAGGGCATGGCGCGGATGGACTCGCACCGCAACCGCACCGACTACAACATCTACGCGGCCTTCCTCGGCGCCGACGCGGCGGCCGCCGACACGGCCTTCGTGCTGGCGCGCATCCGCCAGGTGAGCGCGCACGAAGTCGGGCACACCCTCGGCCTCGGCCACAACTACATCGCGAGCACGTACGACCGCGGGTCGGTGATGGACTATCCGGCGCCGCGCATCCGCGTCACGAACGGCCGCATCGACATCAGCGCCGCGTACGATCGCGGTCCTGGCGCCTACGACGTCTGGGCGATCCGCTGGGGCTACGGCATCTTCCCGCCGTCGAGCGAGCGCGATTCGCTCCGCGCCATCGTTGCCGAGGGGCTGAAGAAGGGCTACCTGTACCTCAGCGACGGGGACGCGCGCCCCGAGGGCGCCGCCGATCCGCGTACCAACCTGTGGGATGACGCGGCGACGGCGAACGAGTTCCTGATCCACCAGATGGCGGCGCGCCGTCTCGCGCTCCGGAACTTCGGCCTGCGCAACATTCGCGACGGCGAGCCCCTCGCCCTGCTGCAGGACCGTTTCCCCCTGCTGTACTTCTTCCACCGCTTTGCGCTCAACGGCGTCACCAAGACGCTGGGCGGCCTCGAGTACGCGAATGCGCTCAAGGGCGATGGCCAGCAGGCGACGCGCGTCATCAGCGCGACGCGGCAGCGGGAGGCCATGCTGCAGCTGACCGGCGCGCTCATGGCGCAGGAGCTGGCGATTCCCGACACGGTGCTCACCCTCTTCGCCCCGCGCCTCGACGCGGGCGGCAACGTTGAACTCATTGGCCAGCGGACCGCGCCCGCGTTCGACGAGCTCGGGGCGGCGCGCACGCTCGCGCAGATGATCGTGGATGGCATCCTGCAGCGAGAACGCGCCGCACGGATGGTGCAGTACGCCGCGCGGTCGGCGGATGGCTACCCGTTGCAGGAGGCCATCCGGGCGCTCGTGACGGCGACGTGGGACGCCGCGGTGCCGGCCAGCGGCAAGCTCGCGGCCATTCAGCGCGTGACGCAGCGCGCCGTGGCCGACCGCCTCGTGCTGCTTGCCGCCGACAAGGAGGCGTCGCCCGAGGTGCGCGCCATCGCCGACTATGAGGTCGGCGCGCTGTACACGGCGGCCGGCGCTCGCGCCGCGGCCGCGTCGTCGGACGACGTCCGCGCGCATTGGCGCTCGCTCGCCATGATGATCAAGCTCTACCAGGAGAAGGGTGAAGTGCCTGCGCTCACGCCGGCGCTCAACGCACCGCCGGGCGACCCGTTTGGCGACGACTGGCCGTCGCCGACGTGGCCGTGAAACCGGCGCGAGGTAATGCGTGTAGGTAGTACAACGGGACGCAGGCTGTGCGTCCCGTTCCCGTCGTCCCACCAGGAATCTTCGGTCGCGCTGGAGCACCGTCATGAAATCCCTCGTTGTCCTTTCGCTGATCGCCGCCACGTCCGCGCCACTCGCCGCGCAGAGTTTCGAAGCGGAGGGGAAGTCCCTGCCGCGGTCGGTCGCGCTCGGTGGCGCGCTGCACTACGGCGCGCCGCAGGGTGAGTTCGCCAACAACGTTGACGCCGCGTTCGGCCTCAACGGCTTCGCCGGCTGGCAGCTGGGCAACTCGCCGTTCCTCATTCGCGCGGACCTCGGATTCGAGATCTACGGGTCGCGCACGCGCACCGTGCCGCTCGGCGGCGGCCCGCTGGGCCTCATCCGGGTGAACGTCAACACCACCAACAACATCTTCAACGGCGGCATCGGTCTGCAGGCCGGCATGCCCGGCCCGACAGTCAGCCCGTACGTTGGCGGCTCCATCGGATTTGCGTCGTTCGTGACGTCGTCGAGCGTCTCCGGGTCGAACCAGTATTCGGGGGACGCCTTCGCGTCCTCCAACAACTACAGCGACGGCACGTTCGCCAAGACGCTCTACGGCGGCGTCTACATCCCCGTGGGCTCCAAGGGCGGCGCCATCGACCTCGGGCTGCGCTATCACTTCAATGGTGAGGCGCGCTACCTGACCGACGACGACATCTCGTTCGATCAGAACAACGATCCGGTGCTGTCGCCGCGGTTCTCGCGCGCCGACCTGCTCACCATCCAGGTCGGGTTCTCGTTCAAGCGGCGGTAGGCCGCCGCGTCACGCCGATCGCGTCGGCGGCCGGCAATCGTGTCACGCCTTCGGAATGCCGTGGGCGCCGGTGTTCCGCATCGCAATCAGTTCGCGCGCGCGCCGCATCGCCGCGTCGAGGTCGGGGACGAGGTTGTCGTCCCCGATCTCGTCCAGCAGGTCGCTCTTGCCGAGCGCGATCATCGGCTGCGAGTGCACCCCGCTCAGGATCAGTGAGGTCCGGTCCTTCCGGCCCTTCTTCACGAGGTCGCGAATGACGCCAAGCCCGGTGGCGTCGAGCACGTTCACGCGCGCCACGTGGAGCACCAGCACCTTGGGCGTGCGCTCGATTTCGGCCATCGTGTCGCGGAACTTCTCCGCCGCGCCGAAGAAGAACGGCCCGTCGATCTCGTAGATCATCACGCCGGCCGGCAGGTCGAGCGTGCGCAGCGCCCGGTCGTCGTCGTCGTCCGTCATCGAGCGCACCGTCGTCGCCTCGCCCATCTGGCGGATGAACAGGAACGACGCGAGCACCATCCCCACGCCCAGCGCCACCGTGAGGTCCACGAAGACCGTCAGGAAGAAGGTCGTGAGGAGCACCGCCACGTCGCCGCGCGGCGCGCTGAGCAGCCCGCGGAACGTCCGCCACTCGCTCATGTTGTAGGCCACGACCATCAGGATGCCGGCCAGCGTCGGCATCGGGATCAGCGCCGCCCAGCGCCCCGCGAACAGCGTGATCAGCAGCAGCGTGACGGCGTGCACCATGCCGGCCACCGGCGTGCGCCCGCCGGCGCGGATGTTGGTCGCGGTGCGCGCGATGGCGCCGGTGGCCGGGATGCCGCCGAAGAACGGCGTCACCACATTGGCCACGCCCTGCGCGATGAGCTCCATGTTGGAGCGGTGCCGGCTGCCGATCATGCCGTCGGCCACCACGGCCGAGAGCAGCGACTCGATGCCGCCGAGCGCCGCGATGGTGAAGGCGGCGCCCACGAGCTGCAGCATCGTGTGCACCGTCACCGACGGGAACTGCGGCGCGGGGAAGGAGGCGTCAATCGCGCCGAAGCTGCTGCCGATCGTGGCGACGTCGAGCGGGATGAGGTGCGCCGCCGCCGTCGTCAGCACCAGCGCCACGAACGGTGACGGCACGCGTGTCGTGACCCGGTGCGCCGTCTGCACGATCACCACCGTCGCCACCGCCAGCAGCAGCGAACTGAGGTCCACCGTGTGCGCGTGCTCGGCCAGCGCCTCGATCTTCATCACGAACTCGGCCGGCACCTTGGCCAGCGCGAGGCCGAAGAAGTCGCGCAGCTGTCCGCTGGCGATCACCACCGCGATGCCGCTCGTGAAACCGACCGTCACCGGATGCGGAATGTACTTGATAACGCCGCCCATCTTGGCGAGGCCGAGCGCGATCAGGATGATGCCCGCCATGATCGTGGCCACCGTGAGCCCGCCCAGCCCGTGCTGCTGCACGATGCCATAGACGATCACGATGAAGGCGCCGGTGGGTCCGCCGATCTGCACCCGCGAGCCGCCGAGCGCCGAGATCAGGAAGCCGGCGATGATGGCCGTGTAGAGGCCGGCCTGCGGCCCGACGCCGCTGGCGATGGCGAAGGCGATCGCCAGCGGCAAGGCGACGATGCCGACGATGACGCCGGCGGCCACGTCCTTGGTGAACTGTGCGCGATCGTACCCGCGTAGCGTCGTGACGAGCTTGGGCAGTAGCATCAGTCGTCGCCCCGGAAGCGCCGGTCGCGCTTCTTCGCGCCCGACCGCTTCTTCTCCGTCAGGCGGCGTTCCACCGAGGCGCGCGTCGGCCGCGTCTTCTTGCGGGTGCGCGGCACCACGAGCGCGCGCCGCACGAGCGCGGCCAGCCGCTCCTCCGCGAGCTCGCGGTTCTGCCGCTGGCTCCGCGTGTCGCTCGCCACGACGCGGAGCGTGCCATCGGCGTCCAGGCGCGACGCCAGCGCCAGCAGCACGCGCCCCTTCGCCGCGTCGGTGAGCGCGGCGCTCGTCGCGACGTTCCAGGTCACTTCGACCTTCGTCGAGGAGGTGTTGACGTGCTGGCCGCCGGGTCCGCCGGCGCGGGACGCACGCACGCTGAGCTCGGCGCGCGGAATCGCGACATTGGAATTGACCTGCAACGGATCTTCAGGTGCCACGGGGCGCTTCAGGCGGTGAAGGGGGCGGTCAGATAGGCCACAACCGTACCAATCTAATAGTGGCAGGCACGTGGTGACCCTTGCATTATGCGTCAAGATAGCCGATCCTGATCTCCTTGCATCCTGCAAGAGTCCCGTCCCGGAGACAGATGCGCGCGAACTTCTTCCAGAGTGCGGACGACCGCGCCCTCGGACTGCTCGAGCCCCGTCGAGTGGTACGCTGGCTGTATCTGGCGCGCTTCTCCGTGGCGACGTCCATCTATCTGGCGGCCATCCGCCTCTGGATGCAGACCGACCAGGAGAACACGCTGGTCGCGTCGCTCGCTTTCGCGCTCACGATGATCGTCACCGTGCCCTCGGCCATCTGGACCGAGGTGCGGCGAAAGCGGCCGACCATCGCCTTCATGTACGGCCAGTTCATCTTCGACTTGATCGTCGTGACGTCGGTCGTGCACGTCACGCAGGGTGCCGCCTCCGGATTCGCCGCGCTCTACATCCTCGTCAACGCCGCCGCCGCCCTCATGCTGCCGCGGCGCGGCGCCCTGCTCGTCGCGGGACTCGGCAGCATGTTCTACGTCGCCGATGTCATCGTGGTCGGCGAGGGGCCGCTGTCGCTCGCGCTGACGCTGCAGCTGGTGGTCTTCGTCGGCGTCGCGCTGGGCACGAGCGCCATCGCCGCCCGGCTGCGCGAGCGGGGGCAGGGCACCGAGCGCCTCGAGGCCGAGCTGGCGAGCGCCCGCCTGCGCGCTGCCGACATCCTGGCCAACATCCGCAGCGGCATCCTCACCGTGGATGAGTTTGGCGCGCTGCAATACGCCAACCCGACCGCCAGCGAGCTGCTCGGACTCCCGCTGTCCACCGCGGTCGGACGCCCCATCATGGCGGACCTGCGCCGCGTCGCCCCGGTGGTCGGCAATGCGCTCGACCACGCCTTGCGCGAGAGCGTCCACCTCAGCCGCGCCGAGGGCTTCCTCACCCGCGGCGAGGCGGTCTTCCCCGTGGGCGTCACCACGACGTCCGACGCCGGAGACGGCCAGCACGTGCCACGGTCGGCGACGGCGATCTTCCAGGACATCAGCGACCAGAAGCGGCTCGAGCAGCTGAATCTCCGTGCCCAGCGGCTTGAGGCGGTGGCGGAACTCTCGGCGTCGCTGGCGCACGAGATCCGCAATCCGCTGGCCTCCATCCAGAGCGCGGTGGAGCAGATGTCACGCCGGCCGGCCGCCACCGACGACGAGCGCACGCTCGGCAACCTCATCGTCCGCGAGTCGGGCCGCCTGTCGCGCGTGCTCACGGAGTTCCTCGACTTCGCGCGCGTACGCGTCACCCGCATGGAACCGGTGGACCTCGGCCAGATCGCGCGTGGCGCCGCGACCCTGGCGTTGGCGCACCCCAGCCGGGCCGAGAATGTCCGCGTGGACGTGCAGGTGGACGGCGGGATCCTCCCGTTCGTCGGCGACGAAGACCTGCTGCACCGCGCCGTCTACAACCTCGTGCTCAACGCCCTGCAGGCGTCCCCTGCGGGCAGCACCGTGCGCGTCTCGGCGCGGGCCGTCGAGCGCGCCCACCTGCCGTCCGGCGTTCCGTTCGATTCCGGTGCCTTCGAGATCGCTGTCGCGGACTCGGGCCCCGGCATCGACCCGGAGATTGCCGAGCGGCTCTTCGAGCCGTTCAGCACCACCAAAGCGGGAGGCACCGGGCTGGGCCTTGCGGTGACGAACCGGGCCATCGAGGCCCACCGCGGCTACGTGCTCGTTGACTCCGACGGCGCGGGCACGCGCTTCACCGTGCTCCTCCCGCGCACCCCCCACACGACCGGAGACCACGCGTGACCGATACCATCCGGCCAACGGTGCTCGTCGTCGACGACGAGACCGGCATCCTGGAGACGCTCGAGATCCTGCTGCGCAGCGAGGGCTTTGCGCCGCAGGTGGCGCAGGGCGGCCGCGCGGGCCTCGAGGCGCTCGAACGCGGCTCGCACGACATCGTGCTGACCGACGTGCGCATGCCGCACGTGACGGGCGTCGAGATCCTCGCCGCGGCGCGCCGCAAGGACAAGGACGTCCCGGTCATCCTGATGACCGCGCAGGCGACGCTGCAAACCGCGGTGCAGGCCGTCAACGAGGGTGCCTTCTACTACATCCAGAAGCCGTTTCGCAACGACGAGCTCGTGGCCATCCTCCGCCGCGCCGCCGAGCACCGCCACCTGCGCGTCGAGAACACGACGCTGAAGAAGGAAATTCGCCGCCGCGACCGGGCCACCGAGGGCGCGCCCATCGGCGGCAGCAAGAAGTGGCTCGAGGTCATACGCATGGCCGAGGCGGTGGCCGGCACCGAATCGACGGTCCTGATCACCGGCGAATCCGGCACGGGCAAGGAGGTCGTGGCCCGCTACCTGCACGACCTCTCGACGCGGGCGGACGGACCCTTCCTGTCCATCAACTGCGGCGCGCTCCCCGAGGGGCTGCTCGAGAGCGAGCTCTTCGGTCACGTGAAGGGGTCGTTCACGGGAGCGGTCAAGGACAAGTCGGGGCTCTTCACCGCCGCCGCCGGCGGCACGTTCTTCCTCGACGAGATCGGCGAGACGACGCAGGCGACGCAGGTGAAGCTCCTGCGCGTGCTGCAGCAGCGCGAAGTCATCCCCGTGGGCGCCACCGACGCGGAGCCGATCGACGTGCGCATCGTCGCCGCCACCAACCGCGACCTCGAGGACGAGATCAAGCGCGGGGCATTCCGGCGCGACCTGTTCTACCGGCTCAACGTCATCGCCATCCACTTGCCGCCGCTGCGCGATCGCCGCGACGACATTCCCCTGCTGGCCGAGGCCTTCCTGCAGGCGGCCGCGGCGCAGCGCGGCGAACCGGCGAAGCGCCTCAGCGAGGATGCGCTCGAGATGCTCAGCGAGTACGCCTGGCCCGGCAACGTGCGCGAGCTGGAGAACGCGCTCGAGCGCGCCGTGATCCTGTGCACGGGGCCGGTGATCGGCGTGACCGCCCTGCCGGAACGGCTCGCCGAACGCCGCGCCGAGCCGCTCGTGGCCGAGCGTCCCACGCCGAACCCGACGCTCGACACCATCGAGAAGGCGTACATCCTGTGGGTGCTGCAGAGTGAGCAGGGGAACAAGACGCGCGCCGC
>CAYQCP010000089.1:0-11676 GCA_964416005.1 uncultured Gemmatimonas sp. | reverse complement strand
GATCGACAAGATCAACCGCGAGCGGCACGGCCACATCATCACGGTGGAAGACCCGATCGAGTTCATCCACCGACACCAGAACTGCATTGTCAACCAGCGCGAGGTCGGCACCGACACCAAGTCGTTCCAGAACTCGCTCAAGTACGCGCTGCGCCAGGACCCCGACGTCATCCTCATCGGCGAAATGCGCGATCTGGAGACCATCCAGGCGGCGCTGACAATCGCCGAGACCGGCCACTTGGCCTTCGCCACACTGCACACGAATTCGGCGGCCGAGGCGATCAACCGCATCATCGACGTCTTCCCCAGCCACCAGCAGTCGCAGGTGCGCGCCCAGCTGGCCTTCGTGCTCGAGGGCATCATTACGCAGACCCTGCTGCCGAAGAAGAGCGGCAAGGGGCGCGCCATGGCCGCCGAGATCCTGGTGGTGACGCCGGCCATTCGCGCGCTGATCCGCGACGACAAGATCCACCAGATCTACTCGTCGATGCAGTCAGGCAAGAAGTTCGGCATGCAGACCATGAATGACGCGCTGTACCAGTTGTACATGGCGCGTGATGTCTCCGAGGACGAATGCCTGCGCGTCTCCAGCGATCCCAACGAGTTCCTGCGCCTCATCGGCAAGAGCCCGGTGGAGGGCGACACCGGGGCCCGCGACGCGGCGGGGAGCAAGCCGGGATCGTCCGCCGGCGGGTTGCGCCGGTGAGGGTTCGACCGTCCAATAGTAGGGTCTTTTCACGCCGCACCAGCTAACGAGCGCCGATGCCGTCCTTCCAGTACACCGCACGCGACGCCAAGGGGGACCTGAAGACCGGGACCCTCGAGGCCGCGTCCAAAGACGATGTGATGACGCAATTGCGCCAGAAGCGCATGAACGTCGTCAAGGTCGAGGAGCAGGGCAAGGCGAAGGTGAAGACGACCGGGTCGATCGCGATGCGCGACGTCGTGATCTTCACCCGCCAGTTCTCCACGATGATCAACTCGGGCCTGCCGCTGGTGCAGGCCCTCGACATCCTCAGCAAGCAGACGGAGAACAAGGCGCTGGCGGCGGTGACGCGCCAGGTGGTGTTCGACGTCGAGTCAGGCCACACGGTGGCCGACGCCCTGGCCAAGCACCCGAACGCGTTCACGGATCTCTACGTGAACATGGTGGCTGCGGGCGAGGCGGGCGGTATTCTCGACACCATCCTCATGCGCCTTGCGACGTTCATGGAGAAGAACGACGCCCTCGTGCGCAAGGTGAAGGGCGCCATGATCTACCCCGGCGTCATCATGAGCGTCGCCGGCATTTGTATCGTGGTGCTGCTGATCTTCGTGATCCCCGTCTTCCAGGGGATGTTCGCGAGCGTCGGCCTCACGCTGCCGCTGCCGACGCGCATCGTGATCATGATGTCGGACTTCCTGACGGGCTACTGGTGGGCAGTGGGCGGCGGTGCCTACCTCGCGTTCTACAGCACCAAGAAGTGGTACGCCACGCCCGACGGCAAGCTGGCCCTCGACAAGCTCATGCTGAAGATGCCGGTGCTGGGCGACGTGATCCGCAAGTCGGCCGTGTCGCGCTTCACGCGCACGCTCGGCACGCTCATCAGCTCCGGCGTGTCCATCCTTGACGGCCTCGAGATCACCGCCAAGACGTCGGGCAACCGCGTCATCCAGGACGCGATCATGCAGTCGCGCTCCTCGATCGCCGGCGGCGACACCATCTCGGCCCCGCTCGCCAAGTCCAACGTCTTCCCGCCGATGGTGATCTCGATGATCGCCGTGGGCGAACAGACCGGCGGCCTCGACGAGATGCTCAGCAAGATCGCCGACTTCTATGACGAGGAAGTGGACGCGGCCGTCGGGGGTCTGCTCGCCCTCATGGAGCCGATCATGATCGTGTTCCTCGGCGTGGTCGTCGGCGGCATGGTGGTCGCGATGTACCTGCCGATCTTCGACATGATCAACGCGGTGCAATAAAGAGAGACAACAGAGAGACAACAGAGAGACAACAGAGAAACAACAGAGGGGCGGCTCCCGCGGAGTCGCCCCTCTGTGCGTGCGGATCGCGTGCCGCAATTCACCCCGACGACGGCACCGGGGCGACCCACTTCGCAAGCACGTCGCGCAACGTGGCCAGCGGGACCGGCTTCGTCAGGTACCCATCCATGCCGACGGCCGTGGCGCGCTCGGCCTCGCCGCGCAGGGCGTTGGCCGTGAGCGCGACAATTGGCAAATGCGTGCCGGGCGGCTCGTCGGCACGTATGTGCAGTGACAGCTCGTAGCCGTCCATGTTCGGCATGTGCAGGTCGCTCAGCAGCATCGCGTACGCGCCCGTGCGCCACAGCCGCAGCGCCTCGGCGCCGTCCGCGGCAATCTGGCCGGCGTATCCCAGCAGGCCGAGCTGCTGCAGGATGACTTTCTGGTTCATCGCGTCATCCTCGGCAACGAGGATCAGGCGCCCCTGCGCACGCGCCTCGTCGAGTGATAGCGGGCGACTGCGCACGTCGGCGGCCGCAACGGGCTCCGCGTCGGTTCGATGAGGCGCCGGCGCCCCGCGGTCCGTGCCCTCGACCGTCGCGAACGGCAGGATGACCGTGAACGTCGATCCCCGCCCGGGTTCGCTCATCACCTCGATGGTCCCGCCCATGAGGTCCACGAGCCGCTTCGTGATGGCGAGCCCGAGTCCAGTTCCGCCGAACCGGCGCGTCGTCGACGCTTCCGCCTGCGTGAAGGACTGGAAAAGCCGTCCCAGCGTCTCGGGCGCCATGCCGATGCCGTCGTCCGTGACGCGCAGCGCCACGCGCAGCGGCGACGTACTCGCAAGATCCAAATACATCGTCACCTGCCCGGCGACGCCCGGGCGGCCGCCGCTGAACTTGATGGCGTTGGCGCCGAGGTTCAGCAGGATCTGTCGTACCCGGGTCGCATCTCCCCGGACATACGCCGGCAACTCCGGTGCCACGTGGACCGCCAGCTGCACCTCCGCCGCCGACGCGACGGGCTCCAGGGCGACGAGGACGTCATCCGCCACCAGGCAGAGCGGCATGTCGGCCACTTCCAGCTCCAGCTTGCCCGCTTCGATCTTCGAAAAGTCGAGGATGTCGTCGATCACTGCCATCAGGTTGTGCGCCGACCGCAGGATCGTCGTGGTGGACTCGAGATCCTCCGCTGGCAGCGGACGGAGCGCCAGCATCTCCGCCATCGCGATCACGCCGTTCAGGGGCGTGCGGATCTCATGGCTCATGGTGGCGAGGAAGGCGCTCTTGGCCTTGTTGGCAGTTTCCGCCAGCTCGCGCGCCTCATCCAGTGCCTTGGTGCGCTCCTCGACCAGCTCCATGAGGTGGTCCCGGTGCCGCGCCAGTTCCGCGGTGAGCCGCTTCTGGTCGGTGATGTCCTCCTTCACCGCCACATAGTGCGTGATCGTGCCGTCCGGCTGGCGCAGCGGCGAGATCACCGCCTGCTCGACGAATGTGCTGCCGTCCTTCTTCCGGTTGATGAATTCGCCCGTCCACGTCTCGCCGCGCTGCAGCGCCTGCCACAACGCCGCGTGCGTGGTCCGCGGCGTCTCGCCCGACTGGAGGATGCGCGGATTCTGGCCGAGTACCTCATGGCGCGTGTATCCCGTGCGGAGCAGGAATGCCTCGTTCACATACTCAATGTCTGCGTTCACGTTCGTGATCACGATGCTCGCCTGGCTCTGCTCGACGGCGCGCGACAGCTTGCGCAGCTCCTCCTCGGCCGCCATGCGCGCGCCGATGTCCTCGATCATGCAGACGTGCGCCTCGTGCTGGCGCCCCGGTTCACGAATCGGGGCCACGGTCATGCTGATCCAGACGTAGGAGCCGTCGGGGCGGAGGTATCGCTTGCGCATGTGGAACCGCGAGATCTTGCCCGCGTTCATCAGCGACATGTTGTACAGGTCTTCCGCCACGTCGTCGGGATGCGTGACGTTTATCCAGTCGATGCGCGTCAGCTCCTCGGGCGACCGGCCGGCGATCTCCGCGAACTGCCGGTTCACGTCGAGGATGTGCCCGGTCTGCGAATCGATGAGCGCAATGCCGAGCGGCGCCTCGCTGAACACCGCGTGGAAGCGCTCCTCGCTGGCCCGCAGCGCCGTCTCCGCCGCCCGGCGCGCCGTGACGTCACGAACCAGCGCCTGGATCTGCGGCTTCCCGCCCAGGTCGAGGCGGTTGAGTGCGACCTCGACCGAGAACTTCGTCCCATCAGCCCGGCAGTGTTCCCACTCGAAGGACTGCGGCCCGTCGGAGAAGACGAGGCCGATCATCTTGTCGGCTGCAACATCCGACCGCGTGCCGTCGCGCTGCACGGGCGGAGACAGCTCGCTCGGCGAGGCGCCGATGACGTGGCTCCTGTCGCACCCGAACATGCGCAGCGCGGCAGGGTTGCAGTCCACGAAACGGCCGTCCGCGAGCAGCATGATGGCGTCGTCCGCCGTCTCGAACAGTGTGCGGTACTTCTGTTCGTTGTCGCGCAGCGCCTTTTCCTGCGCCTTGCGCTCCGTGATGTCCTGGAACAGGACCAGCGCGCTGGGCCTGCCGGCGATGGTGATCGCGCTGCCCACCGTCTCCACGTCGACGGCGCTGCCGTCGCAGCGGAGGTATACCGTCTCGACCCGCGGCAGCGTCTGCCCCGTCTCCTGCACGACCTTCAGGCGCTCGAGCGTCCGCGGCCAGTAGTCGGGATGCACGAAGTCCCTGGTTGCGCGTCCGACAAGCTGCTCCGGGCTAGTCGCGCGGAGGATGCGTGCCGCCGACGCGTTGGCGTAGCTGAGCCGCCCCTCCTCCAGGATGGCGATGCCGCTGGGCGACAGATCCACCACGGTGCGAAACCGGACCTCGCTGTCGCGGAGGGCTGCGGTTGCCCGCTTCCGCTCCGTGATATCGTGGAAGAGCACCATGATCGACGCCCGGCCGGCGATGGTCACGGGAAGGATGACGCTTTCTGCGTTAATCGGGTGTCCGTCGAGTCCGAGGAAGACCATCTCGGCGGGCTCGGACGCCTGCCCCGAGGCCAGCGCATCGCGAATCCGTCCGAGCGACTCTGCCCGATCGTCGGGATGGACGTAGTCCATGACGCTCTGGCCGATCAGCGGCTCGATCGACGCGGCGCCAATGATGCGAGCGGCGGCCGGGTTGGCGTAGGTGAGGCGCCCGGCTTCGAAGATGACGGTGCCGGTCGGTGAGCGCTCCACCATCGCGCGAAACTGCTCCTCACTGGCGCGCAGCTCCTCGGCGCGCAGTTGCAGTGCCTGCGCCGTGACCCGGTGCTCCGTCAGGTCCCGGAGCGTCACGATGTTCCGGACCTCGGATTCGTTCTCTGGGTCGAAGAGGGACGCTGAGCGGAATTCGGCCACGAAGCGCGTGCCGTCACCGCGAATGAAGGTCAGCTCGCCATGCGCCTGCCCCGTCCGGGCGCGCACTTCGAGGTGGTGCTCGAGACCTGGTGACGCGGGATCCACCAGCCCCTGGCGTCCCACTGTGCAGATCTCCTCCTCGGTGCGGCCAAGCAGCGCGCACGCCGCGGCGTTCGCCCTGAAAATCCGCCCGTCGGCCGCCGTCAGCAGGCTCGCTTCGCGGCTCTGCTCAAAGACGATCCGATAGAAATCGGACGCCTTCGCGATGGGCATCTTGTCAGCTGGGTCCACGGGATCTTCTCGGCGGTGCGCGGCAGGCGCACCGGCCGTTCAACGCGACGGGGTGCAGGGGATCGCGACTGAGGTGAATGTCGGAGCCGCCTCGGCCTGCGTCAAGGAAAGGCGCGCGACAACCGCTATAATTCAGTGTGCGCCGCAGCACCGCGGGGGCCACACCGTCCTCGCGACGATCCACTCATCAGAATGGCACACCAGAGCGATCTCATGGTTGATCGAAACGCCCCGTCGTTGATTCCTGAAGTTCCGCGCGATCCCGCGCAGACCCTGCATCGCCTCATCGGCAAGCCGCCGGCACGCTGGAGCGCCGGCGACCTGACCGCCTTCGTGCGCGACCGCGGCATTCGCGTCCTCTCCCTCATGCACGTTGGCGGAGATGGCTGGCTCAAGACCCTCGACTTCGTGCCGCGCGATGCGGCGCACCTCGCCGACATCCTCGCCGGCGGCGAGCGCGCCGACGGCTCGAGCCTGTTCGGCGACCTCGGTATTCCGGTCGGGGCCTCGGACATCGTCCTGCGCCCGCGGCTCGCCACCGCCTTCCTCGACCCGTTCGCCCCCGAGCCGACGCTGGCCGTGCTCTGCAGCCACTTCAACCGCGCCGGCGCGCCCCTGCCGGAATCACCCGACACGCTGGTGCGCGCGGCGCACGAGCGGCTCCTGCGCGACACGGGGCTGGACCTGCACGCCCTCGGCGAGATCGAGTTCTTCCTCGGTCATGTGCGCGGCGAGGCGGAAGCGTACGGCGCGAACGAGCGCGGCTACCATGCCAGCGCCCCGTTCGTCTTCGGCGAGGCGCTCCGACGCAAGGCCCTCGTGCTCCTCGCCGAGATGGGCGTCCCGGTGAAGTACGGCCATGCCGAAGTCGGTTTCGTGGAAGCCGACGCCACCGACGCGCGGGCGTGGGAGCAGCACGAGATCGAACTCTGGCTGCAGCCGCTGCCGGCCGCCGCGGATGCCGTCGTCCTGACGCAGTGGGTGCTCCGCAACCTCGCCCTGCGGGAGGGCATGCTCTGCAGCTTCGCGCCAATGGCGCGCAAGGGGCACGCGGGAAGCGGCCTCCACTTTCACTTCGCCCCCTCGGTCGATGGCGCGTACGTGCCGCACTCGACCCGCGACGAGCAGCTGACGCCCGAGGCCAAGCGGTTGATCGGCGGTTTGGTGAAGCACGGCGGCGCGCTCATGGCCTTCGGCAATCGCAGCCGGGACTCCTTCGTCCGGCTCAGCCAGGGAAAGGAAGCGCCGAGTGCCATGACCTGGGGCCGGTACAACCGTCGCGCACTGGTGCGCATCCCCATCGTGCCAACCGACGAATCCGGCCGTCCGACCAGCCCGCAGACGATCGAATTTCGCCTGCCGGACGGATCGGCACATCCGCACCTGCTGCTGGCGGGCGTCGCGCAGGCCATGGCGGATGTGCGCGTCATGTCCGACCTCGACGCGCTGCTCGCGCGCACGGCCGTTGCGGCGCAGGGATCATCCACCGCCGAACACCGTGTCCCGCTGACGTTCGAAGAAGTCGCGGACGCGGTGAAGGCGAGTCGGGCCGCGCTGGAAGCGGGCGGCATCTTCAGCGCGGCGATGCTCGATCGCGTAACGGCGGTGCTGCAGGCCTAGCGAGTCGACGAACCGACCGTGGGGCGATCCACGACCCCCCATCCGGTGCGCGCGCGAACGAACCGCACGATGTGGTCCAGCGCCTGCGCCGACTCGGGCAGGAACGAGACGATCTGGAATACGTGCGGCATCTCGGGCCACAGCTCGAGTTCGACGTCCACGCCCGCCGCCCGCGCCTTCTGCGCCGTGCGGATGGCCTCGTCGCGTAGGAGTTCGGTGCTCCCCACCTGCAGCAGGAGCGGCGGCAGTCCGGCGAACTCGCCGAAGAGCGGCGACACGTGGGGATGCGTGACGAGCTGCGAGACGGGCACGTAGTGATTGCGCAGCACCAGCAGGTTGTTCAGCCGCAGCATCGGGTCGCGATCGGCGTTGTCCACCATGCTGGGGCTCGCGAGCGTGCAGTCCACGCCGGGCGAGAGCAGCACGGCGCACGCCGGCGCTGGATGGCCGTCGTCGCGTGCGCGCTGCACGGTGACCAGGGCCAGGTTGCCGCCCGCCGAGTCGCCGATGATCACCAGGTCGTGCGGGCGGATGCCGCGTGCGAGCAGCCACCGGTACGCCGCCAGGCAATCGTCGGGGGCGGCAGGGAAGGGATGTTCCGGGGCGAGCCGGTAGTCAGGCATCAGCGCGCGCGCCTCGAGGCGCTGGCTTAACCGGGCGGCGAAACTGGTGTGGGCGTTCGGAAAGCGGTACGCAAATGACCCGCCGTGCAGGTAGAGCACCACCCGTTCGGGGCGGCTCTCCGGGACGCTCACCCACTGCGCCGGCACGCCATCGCATGCGACAGGCGCTCGCGTGACCCAGTCATCGACCGGGATGTGGCGCGCATCGAGCGCTTCGTAGCGCCGGCGCAGGGCGGGGATATCGACGTCGTGCTGCAGCGGGCTGCGCAGCACCAGTCGCAACAGCGCATTGACGGCTCGACTGTGCCAGCTGCCGGGCCCTTCGATTACGCGGACAAGCGGATCTTCAGGCGCCATGCGTGCCTCATGACGGCAAATCTAGCGTAGCCGGGCGCTCCGTGCCTGTGATGTGCATCGTGCGCTCGGTCTTGGTGTGCATCGGGCGTCCGACACGACAACTGCCAAATGCGGGCATCACGCCGGCGACGCGAGTTGGCGGTCGGTGACGAAGTGATGTAGTGTCAAGTTGCTGACGCTCCGCAAGCGTGTGACGCGCCAGCCGCCCCTCAATGCCTGTGCCACCGCCACCGGCCGAAGAGGAGTGTACTCATGATCCTGCCGCAATGCTGCTGCGCCTGCTTGGGTCCGGCGGAAACCGCGTTTCCCATTGACCGCTTCGATGATGGGACCGCCTCGGGAGTGGTGCAGGTGCCGATGTACCATGCGTGCAGAAAGGCCGCGGTGAGGCGCCAGGTTCTTGGTGGCGTCGTCGCGGCCCTCATCGTTGTTGCGGGCATCGTGCTGGCGATCATGGCCATCAACAAGATCCTGCCCTTCGTCTTCTTCCTGTGCGGTCTCGTCGGCTTCGTCGTGATGAAGCCCGTGTGGTTCGCGATCGCGAGTCCGCCGGCCCGCTTTGAGCGCGAGATCACGGGTGATGTGGCGCTGTGGAGCTATTCGTTCGCGCACAAACCGTACGAGAAGCTGTTTCAGCAGGCGAATCCGTTGATCCACTGATCCGCCACGCCTGCCCGACGGTCCACGGCACGGGCACGCGGAAACTCGAGGGCCGTGGAGCAACAGCGGAGGTGGGATGAGCTTCCGTAGTCGCTTCTTCTCCCGCGATGAGGGGATGATGCTGGCGGACGATGTCGCCGGGCTGCTCTCCGAGCTCGATGCGCAGCGCGCACGCCTGCGCAATGCGGAGATGATCTCAAAACTGCGTCCGGAGTTCCTCGCGTCCGCGGTCGGCGAGGGACGGGGATTCGCGTACTTCGATGCGTCGGGGCCGGCCGCAGTCGAAGCGACGCTCAGCTCGGAGGACACCAAGCTGCTCGGCTCGTTGGGTCTACGCCGGTTTCGGAATGATGCCACGCAGAAGGTCGCGACCATTGAGTCGCGGATGACACGCATGGCTCGGGCCGACATGCGCGCCGTCGTGGCCGAGCTGCTCGCAATCATGGCAGCACCCAGCCTCCATTCCCCTGAACTGAGGGAGACGGCGGGCTACTTCCTGATCGAACGTCTCGCAGCGGACGCGGGCGAGGCCATCGAGGAGCGGCTTGCCGATGCCGATGCAAACGTCCGGTTTCAGGCCGCGCACGTCCTGCGCTGGCGGAGAAGCAAGACCGCCGTCGCGCGGCTTACCGCTGCGCTTCGTGACTCCGACAACGACGTCCGATCCATGGCCTGTCAGGCATTGGCGAGCCAGGGTGACCCAGGGGCGGTGGCGGCGCTGCGTGAGCTCGCTGAGTCCGGCGACGACGCACGCGTGCAAGTGGAGGCCGAACGGGCGATCAAGGCCCTGCTCAGCGGGTAGCGCGCTCACACCGCGAACGCGCTACGCCCCCTCCTTGATGAACGTGCCGTTCCGCAGGTCGGTGATCGCCTGTGTCAGTTCGGCCTTCGTGTTCATCACGATGGGGCCGTACCACGCCACCGGCTCCTCGAGCGGCTTGCCGCTGACGAGCAGGAAGCGGATCCCCTCGTCGCCGGCCTGCACGACGATCTCGTCGCCGCTGCCGAAGACCACGAGCGACCGGTTGCCGGTGCGCTCGCGCACGATGCTGTCGTCCGCCTTTTCGGTGAGCACGCCAAACGGCTCCGACGCGTCACGGAACGTGCCGCTTCCCGCGAAGACGTACGCGAATGCGTTGCGGCGCGTGTCGATCTTCAGGCGCTTCTTCCTGCCCGGCGGCACCGACACGTCCACATAGCTGGGATCGGCCGCGACGCCCTCCACCGGACCGGTCTTCCCCCAGAAGTCGCCGACGATCACCCGCACGGCCGTGCCGTCGTCGTCGATCACGGTGGGGATGTCCTTGGCCTGGATGTCCTGGTAGCGCGGACGCGTCATCTTGAGGTGCGACGGCAGGTTCGCCCAGAGCTGGAAGCCGTGCATGCGGCCCACCGGATCGCCCTGCGGCATCTCGTGGTGCATGATCCCCGAGCCCGCCGTCATCCACTGCACGTCGCCGGCGCCGAGCAGCCCCTTGTTGCCGAGCGAATCGGCGTGCTCGACGGTGCCGGCGAGCACGTAGGTGATCGTCTCGATGCCGCGGTGCGGATGCCACGGGAACCCGGCCTCGTAGTCCGCCGGCGTGTCGCCGCGGAAGTCATCGAACAGGAGGAACGGATCGAACTCCTTGGTGTCGCCGAAACCGAAGGCGCGATGCAGCCGGACGCCGGCCCCTTCCATCGTGGGCGTGGCGGTGATGATGCGGTTGACGGGACGAAGCGACATGGGGGGCTCCTGCGTGGTGGTTCGGGCGGCCCACTGGCGCCGCCACTATCTTAGTACTAAGATAATATGACCGATGTGAACCGCAAGTCCCCCCCGCCGGGAACCCCACCTCGGCGGGCCCCGTATACTTCTTGTATCCCCCGACCGACCGTCCCCATGGCGCACGACCCGTCCCCCGCGTTCCGCGCTTTCGCCGCGGAACTGAAGGCGCACCGCGACTCGCTGACCTTTGGCGTCCAGCTCAAGCAGGGTGCGCAGGAGTTCACCGACGCGCTGCTGGCGGTGCTCTTTCCGCACTTCTGCCGCGTGGAGTACCGCACGGCGCAGGAGCTCGAGACTGCGCTCGCCGCGCTGGTGCAGGACCTGGAGCAGATGCTCCATCCGCTGCTGCGGGACACGACGGTCACGCCGGCGGCGGTCGCCGCCGCCTTCCGCGAGGCGCTGCCGGGCATCCACACGCAGCTGTTGCTCGACGCCGAGGCGATCAACGCCGGCGATCCCGCGGCGGAGAGCCTCGATGAGGTGATCCTCGCCTATCCGGGCTTCCTGGCCATCGCCATTCACCGGCTGGCGCACGCGCTCTCCGTGCAGCGCGTGCCGATCTTCCCGCGCCTGCTCAGCGAGTACGCGCACCAGGTGACCGGCATCGACATCCACCCCGGGGCGACGATCGGGTCGTCGTTTGCCATCGACCACGGCACAGGTATCGTGATCGGCGAGTCGACCGTCATCGGGAACCACGTGAAGCTCTACCAGGGCGTCACGCTCGGCGCGCTCAGCGTGCAGAAGAGCCTGGCGAAGTCGAAACGGCACCCGACCATCGAGGACAACGTCGTCATCTACGCGCAGGCGGTCATCCTCGGCGGCGACACCGTCGTCGGCCACGACAGCATCGTGGGCGGCAACGTCTGGCTCACGCACACCGTGCCGCCGTTCTCGGTCGTGCAGCACGAGGCGGAAGCGACTGTCCGACAGAAGAACGCCACCGGCGACGACGCCGTGTACATCATCTAGCGCGCCCAAGACGCGAGAGGCCCCCATGA
>CAYQCP010000088.1:0-11958 GCA_964416005.1 uncultured Gemmatimonas sp. | reverse complement strand
GACTTTCCTGTTCTTTGGAATCAGACATGATGTCAGCGAGTATGGTGTGCCTAACTAGAATTGGACTGCAAGTAGCCGCCGTATGAAATGCGCCGCACCGTATTCTCCCGCGGTCTATCACGCTAAGTCACGTATAGTATGACGCGCGCCAAGTCCTTGCGCCAGCGCGCCATGCAGGGTTAAGCGCGCTCCTTTCCGACCGCCATTCGGCTGCACGCTCCGCCGTCTTATCGTGGGACTGCCCGCGCAGCACGACCGCCCCCTGGCGGGAGCGTGTAGGAGTCGAACCTACCCAGCCTGACCAAGTCAGGCCGCACTGGTTTTGAAGACCAGGAGGACCACCAGGCCCCATACGCCCCCTCAGACCATCAGGGGTGCGCGACGCGCCGAGGGACGTGCCCGACGGCGCGCCGCAACGCGGCGACAGCTACTCGAGCATCAGCGGGCGCTCGCCGTCCGGCAGGACCTCGCCGATGCGCACCGCCCCGCTGACACGCGCAAGATACTCGTCCACCTGCTGCGGCGGGATGGCCAGCAACAACCCGCCCGACGTCTGGGGGTCCACCACCAGCGCGCCCATCTCCTTCGACACGCACGTCGAACAGGACACGATCTCCTTAACATACCGCTCGTTGCGCTTCGCACCACCGGTCGTGATGCCAAGCCCCAACGCCTCGAGCGCGCCGGGGAGCGATGGAATCTGCTCCGCCACGAACCGCAGCGTCACGCCGCTCGCCTTGGCGACGTGCGACGCGTGCCCGAGCAGGCCGAACCCGGAGATGTCCGTCGCACAGCGCACGCCCAACTCCACCGCCGCGCGCGACGCAACGTCGTTGAGGCTGGACATGCTCGCGATGAGACTGTGCGTCCGCTCCACCGTGAGCGCCCCGCCCTTCACCTCCGTCGCCAGCACGCCCGTGCCAAGCGGCTTGGTGAGCACCAGCACGTCCCCGGCGCGCGCGCCGGCGTTCGACATGACCTTGTCGGGGTGAATCGTCCCCGTCACGGCCAGCCCATACTTGACCTCGTCGTCCGTCACCGTGTGCCCGCCCACCACCATCGCACCGGACGCGCGCACCACATCTTCCCCGCCCCGCAGGATCTCGGTGAGCACCCACAGCGGGAGCTTGGATTCTGGGAACGCGGCGAGCGCCAGCGCCGTGATGGGCGTTCCGCCCATCGCAAAAACGTCCGACAGCGCATTCGCGGCGGCAATGCGCCCGAAATCGTACGGATCGTCCACGATAGGGGCAAAGAAGTCGACCGTCTGCACGAGCGCGAGGTCGTCGTGCAGCCGAAAGACCGCGGCATCATCGAACGTGTCAGGTCCGACGAGCAGCCGTGAATCGACGTGTCGCGCAAGCGGCGCGAGCGCTGCGGATAGGTCCTCCGGACCCATCTTCGACGCTCAACCAGCGCAGCGGGCGAATTGGGTCAAGCGGAAGATCTGGTCGCGTTGATTCATGATCTGGAATCCGGATTGCGATTGGGGAGCGGGACTGCGGACTGCGAACTGCGATTACGGCAGCTTGGCGACCAGCTCGATCTCCACCTGCGCATCCTTCGGCAGCCCAGCCACCGCCACCGTGGAACGCGCCGGGCGGCTCTCGCCGAGCGTCGCAGCATAGACTTCGTTGACCTTCGCAAAGTCACCCATCGTGCGCAGGAAGATCGTGGTCTTCACCACGTCCTTCCAGGTGCACCCGGCGCTCTGGAGCACGGCGTGGAGGTTCTTGAGCACCTGCGCCGTCTGTACGCCCACGTCGCCCTCGACGAGCGCCATGGTCTTGGGGTCGAGCGGCGTCTGGCCGGCGCAGAACAGGAAGCCGCCGGCGCTGATGGCCTGGGAGTAGGGGCCGATGGCGGCGGGGGCGAGTTCGGTGTGATGGACGGTAGGCATGGTCTTAAGACGATTTGGGATTTGGACTCAGGATTGCGATGCAGGATTGCGATTCTTGATTGCGATGTGGATTGTAGCGCTCACCAACAGGCGGACGATAGTGCACCGCACCACCGCCCGCCCGGACTGCCGTCCTCTACCTTTCTCTGCCGTACTCAGTCGTATTCTGGGCCTAGAACAGGCCCGCAATCGTTCCATCCGCCGCAACCGACATGCGCTCGGCGGCCGGCTCCTTCGGCAGGCCCGGCATCGTCATGATGTCACCGCACTGCGCGACCACGAAGCCGGCGCCGGCGGCCGGGTAGACCTCATTCACGGTCATCCGGAAGCCGGTCGGGCGGCCGAGCTTGGTGGCGTCGTCGGTGAGCGAGTACTGCGTCTTGGCGATGCAGATCGGCGTGCGGCCGAGTCCGTTCGCTTCGAGGTACTCAATCGCCTTCTCCGCCTTGGACGAGTAGTCGGCGCCGTCGCCGCCGTAGACCTTGGTGATGATCTCGTGGATCTTGGTCTTGATCGGCTTGTCGGCGTCGTAGATGGGCGCAAACTTGGACTTCCCTTCGCCCAGCACCTCGAGCACCGTGCGCGCCAGCTCCTCGCCGCCAGCTCCGCCGCGGGCGAAGACCTCGTTCATCTCCACGCGCACCTTGGCGCGGCGCGCGCAGTCCATCACCATCTCGAGCTCGGCGTCCGTGTCGGTCGCGAAGCGGTTCATCGCCACCACCACCGGCAGGCCGTACTGCTGCATGTTGGCGATGTGGTGCTCGAGGTTCGGGAGCCCCTTCTCGAGCGCCTTGAGGTCTTCCTTAGCGAGGTCTTTCTTGTTCGCGCCGCCGTTCATCTTGAGCGCGCGAATGGTCGCCACGACCACGGCCACTTCGGGGTTCAGCCCGCCGAAGCGGCACTTGATGTCGAGGAACTTCTCGGCGCCGAGATCCGACCCGAAGCCGGCTTCGGTGACCACCACGTCACCCAGCGCCAGCGCGGCGCGCGTGGCAAGGATGGAGTTGCAGCCGTGGGCGATGTTGCCGAACGGACCGGCGTGCACGAAGGCGGGGCCGCCCTCGAGCGTCTGCACGAGGTTGGGGCGGATCGCATCCTTGAGGAGCAGCGCCATCGCCCCCGGCGCCTTGAGTTCGCGCGCGCGCACGGGGTGACGGCTCGGGCCGCCGGTGCTGCCGACGATGATGTCGCCAAGCCGGCGCTCGAGGTCGGCCGGGCTCGTGGCAAGCGCCACGATGGCCATGATCTCACTCGCCGGGATGATGACGAACTTCTCCTCGCGCGGCACGCCTTCCATGGGGCCGCCGAGGCCGATGATGCACTTGCGCAGCGCGCGGTCGTTCATGTCGATCGTGCGCGGCCAGGTGATGCGGCGATGGTCGATGCCGAGCGCGTTCCCCTGCTGCAGGTGGTTGTCGAGCATCGCGCTCAACAGGCCGTGCGCGCTGCTGATGGCGTGGAAATCACCCGTGAAGTGCAGGTTGATATCGTCCATCGGCAGCACCTGCGAGTAGCCGCCGCCGGCGGCGCCGCCCTTCACACCGAACACGGGGCCGAGCGACGGCTCGCGGATGGCGAGCACGGCGTTGGTGCCGATCCGGCGCAGCGCCTGCGCGAGCCCCACCGCCGTGGTGGTCTTTCCTTCGCCCGCCGCCGTGGGGTTGATGGCCGTGACGAGCACGAGCCGCCCCTTCGCGGGACGCTGGGTGATCTCGAGGTTGATCTTCGCCTTGTACTTGCCGTACAGGTCGAGGTCATCCTCGCTCAGTCCGAGGTCGGCCGCGACGTCGCGGATGGGACGGAGCTTCGCGCGTTGCGCGATTTCAATGTCGGTCGGGACGACGATATGGGGATCGTGCGGCATGGAAGTGGCGGGCGGAGGTTTAGGAGGGCGGTTATTGACGGCAGACGGCAGACGGCAGACGGCGGACGGCGGACGGCAGGGCTACTACATCAACTTGGCAAGCTAAAACACCTCTTGGCGTTCTCCGTGATTACGGCGCCGAGTCGCTCGGCGCTGAGACCGCGGGCCTCGGCGAGCCTGGTCACGGTCTGGCTGACATACGACGGTTCGTTGCGCTTGCCGCGGTAGGGGACCGGGGCGAGATAGGGAGCGTCGGACTCCACGAGGAGCCGGTCGGCGCCGGGGAGGCGCAGCAGGGCGTCGTCGTCCCACTTCTTGAACGTGATCACGCCCGAGAAACTCACGTACCACCCCGCCTCGATGGCCGTCTCGGCGAGGGCGTGCGGGCCGGTGAAGCAATGCATGATGCCCACCACGCCACTGGCGCCGGCTTCGCGCACCATCGCCGCGCTGTCGTCGGCCGCCCCGCGGCTGTGCACCACCACGGGAAGATGACACTCCGCGGCCAGCGCGAGCTGGGCAGCGAAGGCGCGGCGCTGCTGGTCGCGCGGCGAATGATCGTAGTGGTAGTCGAGCCCGCACTCGCCGAGGGCAACGGCGCCCCGCGACACCTCGGCGCGCAGCGCGTCCATGTCGCGCCGCGGATCGAACGACGCGGCGTCGTGTGGATGCACGCCCGCGGTGTGGAAGACGAAGCCGGGATGCCGCTGGGCGACGGCGCGGGCGCGCACCGCCATGTCGGGCGACTCGCCAATGCAGACGAGCGCCACGGCGCCGGCTGCACGCGCGCGTTCGATGGCCTCGTCGCGATCCGCGTCGAAGGCCGGATCGGCGAGATGACAGTGCGAGTCGATGAACGCCGCCATGGGAAGAGAATCTAGGTGGGGTACCGCACGTGCGCCCACCCCGTTCTCTGCTCCCTCACAGCGGCGTCAGGGTGCGTCCGACAGCGCCAACAGCAAAGGGCGCCCCGTTGCCGGGACGCCCTCTGTTCTGCCAGTTCCGTCGCGCGCCGGTTACGGCTTCGGGCGCGTCGTCCCGCGCGCTTCATTGGCGCGTGGATACTTGTTCTCCACCCACATCAGGATGGGCGACGCGATGTACACCGAGCTGAACGTGCCGGTGAAGATGCCAAACGACATCACCCACGCGAACGGCCGGATCACCTCGCCCGCCAGCACGAGCAGCGAGATGGTGGCGGCCAGCGTGGTGGCGTGCGTCAGGATCGAGCGCGGCAGCGTCTCGTTGACCGACAGGTTGAGCAGGTCGTAGAACGGCATCTTGCGATTCTTGTGCAGGTTCTCGCGCACGCGGTCGAAGATGATGATGGTGTCGTTCAGCGAGTAGCCGATCACGGTGAGGATGGCCGCGATGACCGTGAGCGAGATCTCGAGGTGGAGCAGCTTGATGAACGCGATCGTCGTCAGGATGTCGTGCGCGGTGGCGAGCACCGCCGACAGCCCGAAGCGCCACTCGAAGCGCCAGGCCAGGTAGGCCAGCGTGACGGCGAACGAGATGAGGATGGCGTAGACCGCGCCGCGGGCCAGTTCGGCGCCGACGCGCGGGCCCACCGACTCGACGCGGCCGACCTTGAACGCGCCCTCGCCGTAGGCGGCCTTGAGCGCCGCCTCGATCTGGGTGGCCACCTTCTCCGCCCCCGCCGCCTGCGTCGCCACCTGCTCGGGTTCCTGGGCGCGGATGGTGAAGTCGCGGCTGGAGCCGAACGTCGTGATCTCGGCGCCGCGGATGCCGGCGGCGTCGAGCGTCGAACGCAGCTTGGACACGTCGGGAGCCGTCGTGAACTCCAGCTGCATCAGCGTGCCGCCGGTGAACTCGATGGAGAGGGGGAAGCCGCCCTTGAAGATGGCGGAGCCCACGCCGATGAGGATAAACGCGACGGTCAAGACGGCGGCAGTGCGCCAGTACTTGATAAAGTCGATCTTGGTGCCGTGAAGGATGCGCAGCATCAGATGCTCAGCGACTCGACGCCGCGGTTGCGGTTGAGCCAGACAAGGTAGAAAGTGCGGACCGAGAAGACGCAGGCCACGAGCGTGGCTGCGAGACCCGCGAGGAGTGTCACCGCAAAGCCCTTGATGGGGCCCGTGCCGTACTGGTAGAGCACCAGCGCCGTCAGCGCCGTGGACACGTTGGTGTCGATGATGGCCGTCATCGCGTGCTTGAAGCCTTCCTCGATGGCGGTGCGCACGCTCTTGCCGTGATCGAGCTCCTCACGGATGCGCTCGAAGATCAGCACGTTGGCGTCCACCGCGATGCCGATGCCGAGCACGAAGCCGGCGAGGCCCGGCAGCGTTAGCGTGGCGCCGAAGCCGGCGAGGACGGCGAGCGTGTAGAGCACGTACAGGACGAGGCCGGCCACCGCCATCATCCCCGAGAAGCGGTAGTAGACCAGCATGATGAGCACCACCGCCACGATGGCGACGACGCCGGCGCGGATGCTCTTCTCGATGGAGTCCTGACCGAGCGAAGCGCCGATGGTGCGGCGGTCGGCCACCTTGAGCGGCACCGGGAGCGCACCGGCGCGCAGCACGAGCGCCAGGTCCTGCGCCGCCTGCAGCCCGGCCCCGCCCATCGTGATCTGGCCGCGCGTGCCGATGGCGCTCTGGATGACCGGCGCCGACATGACCTTGTCGTCGAGGACGATGGCCATGTAGTCACGCACATGCTTGCCGGTCTCGCTCTTGAAGCGGCGGCCGCCCTCGTTGTTCAGCTGGAACTCGACGATCGTCCCTTCGCCCGGCACGGTGTTCGGCTTGGCGTCGGTAAGGTACTCGCCGGTGATGATCGGGCGCGCGTCGAGAACGTAGAGTCCGCGATACGCCACGCTGCCCGCCATGATCGTGTCGGCCCCCCACTTGAGCTGCTTGCCGGGCGGGAGCGCCGCCTGGATGTCGGGGTGCCGCAGGTAGGCGTCAATCTCGTCGCGGTCCGACTCGGCCACCATGAACATGCCCGGGTCGCCACCCGGCGCCTTCACGACTTTCGAGGCGAACGGGCCGTCCGAGCTCTTCACGCTGTCGGCGGCGCTGCTGTCGCCGGCGGCCTTCCTGCCCGTGTCGCCGCTGGCGAAGAGGTTGGGCACCGCCGCCTTGGCCGCGCCCTTCCCCGTGTCGGACTTGGCCGCCGCGACGATCCCCTTGTCGCGCAGGATTCCGTCGAGGCGCGCGACGTTCTTCTCGAACGCCTGCGACTTGTCGGTGATCTGGAACTGGAGGAAGGCCGACTTCTGCACGACCTCGGTGGCGCGGTCGGGATCGTCGATGCCCGGGAGTTCCACGGCGATACGATCGTTGCCGATCTTCTGCACCACCGGTTCGGCGACGCCGAACTCGTCAATGCGCGAGCGCACGACGGTGAGGGCGCGATCGAGCGCTTCCGACTTGTTGGCCACGGCGCCCTTGGACTCGTCGATCTCGAGCGTCAGGTGCATGCCGCCCACCAGGTCGAGGCCGCGCTTGAGCGGCACACGCTGGATGGTATCGAAGACGAAGACGCCATCGCGCTTGACGCGCTCGACGACCGTACGCGGATAGAGCGCCCACGCCGAAGCGAGGACGAGCAGTACGATGGTGAGCAGCCGGTACTTCAGGTTGGTCATTGCCCGGTGCTGGCAGAGGGTTTATCCGAAACCTTGTAGAGTAGTCCGCGGACAGGGTCTAGTCAATCATCTATAGTACTGGCAACGAGTTGCCTCAGGCGTCGGCCAGGGCCTTCCGGGCCGCCGTCTCGTCGAGCGCCAACTGCTCCACCAGGGCCGGCGCGCCGCTGAATTTGCGGGTCTCGCGCAGGCGCCGGATGAGGTCCACGCGCACCCGGCGGCCGTACAGGTCGGGGGCGGTGTCGAACAGGTGGGTCTCCAGCGTGCGCGTCTCGTCGCCGAAGGTGGGACGCCCGCCGAGGTTCATCATCCCGCCAAAGGTCCCCTCGGGGGTGCACACGCGCACAGCATAGACGCCGTCTGGCGGCAGCAGCTTGCGCGCCGGGGGCATCGAGAGGTTGATGGTGCGGAAGCCGAGCGTCCGCCCCCTCCCCGCCCCCTCGGTCACCACGCCCGAGATGCCATAGTGGCGTCCCAGCCCGCCCTCGGCCCGCTCCAGGTCACCGCCGGCGATGGCGCGCCGAATGGACGTGGACGAAACGGGGCGACTGTCGGGCCCCATCACCGGGGGGACGACCTCCACGCCAAAGCCACGCGCGGCGCCCAGCTCCTGCAGCACCGTAGCATCACCCGAGCGCCCGCGCCCGAAGCCGTGGTCGTAGCCGATGAGCAGTTCGCGCATGCCAAAGCGCTCGCGCAGCACGGCATCCACGAAGGTCGGTGCGTCGTACTGCGCCAGCGCCGGCGTGAACGGGAGGATGGCCAGATAGTCGAGCGTGCTCTCGGCGAGCACCTCGAGCTTCTCGTCGCCCACCGTGAGCAGGTGCGGCGCCGCGGCCGGATTCACCACCTCGAGCGGATGCGGATCGAACGTGACGAGCACGCTCGGCAGGCCGGTGGCCTCGGAGCGCGCCGCGAGGCGCTCGAGCACGAGCCGGTGGCCGACGTGCACGCCGTCGAACGTGCCGACGGTGAGCACCGTTCCCTCGACGTTCGGGGGGAGCCCCGACTCGACGTGCCAGTCGATGTGCTCAGACATCACGCATCACCACACGGGGCTGCCAGCGGTCGCCCTTCTCCGACGGACGGCGTTCGGCGAATGACACGAGGCTGCTCCCGCTGACCAATGCGGCGTAGGGACCGTCCGCCCTCGCCTCGACGTCGATGCCCCGCACGACCTGCCCCACTTCCTCGTCCGACAGGAGCTGGAAGGGGTAGCCCTCGAGGGCATCGATGGCGGGGGCGAGGGTCACGGGGTCGCCATCACGCAGGCGTTCGAGCGGCACGGACTGCGCCAGTGTGAAGACGCCGGCGCGTGTGCGTCGGAGGGCAACGAGATGCGCGGCCGAGCCGGCGGCGCGCGCGAGGTCGCGCGCGAGCGAGCGCACATACGTGCCGCCGCCGCACGCAACGCGCATGCGGCACGAGGCGACGGCGTCGTCGCTGCCGGTGAATTCGGAGAGCGCAATGGACTCGATGCGCACGCGCGACGGCGCCATTTCCACCGCGCGTCCCTCGCGGGCCAGCTCGTACGAGCGGCGCCCGTCCACGCGCTTGGCCGAGTACGCGGGCGGCACCTGGTCGATCTCGCCCACCAGCGGAGGGACGGCGGCCTCGAGCGCGGCGCGCGTCGGCAGCGGCGCCTCGCGCGTCACCTGCCCCTCGAGGTCCTCCGTGTCGGTCTCGGCGCCGAAGCGCACCGTGGCCTCGTACACCTTGGGCTCGTCGTGCAGCCAGCGCAGCAGCCGCGTGGCGCGGCCGACGAGGAGGACGAGCAGTCCGGTGGCAAAGGGATCGAGCGTGCCGCCGTGGCCAATGCGCTTCTCGCCCAGGGCGCGGCGCGCGGCGTTGACGACGTCGTGCGACGTCACGCCGGCCGGCTTGTCCACCAGCAGCAGGCCGTCAGGCGTCGGACGCGGGGCCATCGCCGGGCGGATCCGACGGGCGTACGGAGGCGAGAAGCGTCTCGATACGCGCCGCGCGCGCCACGCTCTCATCGAACTTGAAGAGGATCTCGGGGGCGACGCGCAGGCGCAGGGCGCGCCCGACGCGCGCACGCAGGTGGCCGGCGGTGCTCGCCAGCCCCTCGAGTGCGGCAGCGCGCTCGGCGTCGCTCGCCATGATGGAGACGAAGACCGTGGCGTGCCCGAGGTCGCGCGTCACCTCGACCGCAGTGACGGTGATGAGCACCGCCCGCACGCGCGGGTCGCGGACGTCCTCGGCGAGGAACGTCGCCACCTCCATCCGAATGCCCTCAGCCACCCGGTCCGGGCGGCGTGTGTCACGCGGCGGCATCAGCAGCTCTCCTGCGCGCTCAGCCGGCGTGTGCCGGCTGCAGCGTGCGCGCCACGCTGTCCATCCGATAGCACTCGAACACGTCACCGACCTTGACGTCATTGAAGTTCTCGACGCCGATGCCGCACTCGAAGCCTTCCTTCACTTCCTTCACGTCGTCCTTGAAGCGGCGCAGCGAGCCGATGGTGCCGCTGTAGACCTCCACGCCGTTGCGGATGACGCGCACCTTGCCCGCCCGCGTGACGACGCCCGAGCGCACCGAGCAGCCGGCGATGACGCCGACCTTCGACACCTTGAAGACCTCGCGCACTTCGGCCTCGCCGAGCACCGTTTCCTTCTCCTCGGGGCGCAGCAGGCCTTCGAGGGCGGCCTTCACGTCGGCCACGGCCTCGTAGATGATCTTGTAGAGCTTGATGTCCACGCCCTCGCGCTCCGCACTCTGGCGCGCCTTGTTGTCCGGGCGGACGTGGAAGCCGATGATGATGGCCCCCGACGCCTTGGCGAGGAGGATGTCGCTCTCGGTGATGGCGCCGACGCTGCGCTGGACCACCTCGACCTGCACTTCCTCGTTGGAGAGTTGCTGCAGGGCGTCGGCGAGCGCTTCCGCCGGACCGCCCTGGTCGGCCTTGATGAGGAGCTTGAGCGAGCGCTTCTCGCCCGCCCCCGCCTGCGACATGAAGTCCTCGAGCGACACGGCACCCTTGGCGGTGCGGCGGCTCTTGGCTTCGCGGTCGAGCCGTTCGCGGCGCTGCGCGATTTCGCGCGCCTCGCTCGCATCGGCGACGGCGATGAACTGATCGCCGGCCATCGGCACGCCGGTGAGGCCGAGCACCTGCACCGGGATGGCGGGCCCCGCTTCCTTGACGGCCTTGCCGCGCTCGTCGAGGAGCGCGCGCACGCGCCCCGAGTAGAGGCCGCAGATGAAGTCGTCGCCGACCTTCAGCGTGCCGCGCTGCACGAGCACGGTGGCCACCGGCCCCTTGCCCGCGTCGAGCTGCGCCTCGACCACGGTGCCCGTGGCCTTGCGGTTCGGGTTGGCCTTGAGGTCGAGGATTTCCGCCTGCAGGAGCAGCTGCTCCAGCAGCGCGGGGACGCCCGTCCCCTTCTTGGCCGAGACCTCGGTGTGCAGCGTCTGGCCGCCGAACTCCTCGAGCACGACGCTGTGGTTGAGCAGTTCCTGCTTGACCTTGAGCGCGTTGGCCGAGGGGAGGTCGATCTTGTTGATGGCGACGATCATCGGCACGCCGGCGTTCTTGGCGTGCGAGATGGCCTCGATGGTCTGCGGCATCACCGAGTCGTCCGCGGCGACGACGAGGACCACGATGTCGGTGACCTGGGCGCCGCGGGCACGCATGGCGGTGAACGCCTCGTGGCCCGGGGTGTCGAGGAAGGTGATGTGCTTGCCGTTCGGCAGGCCGACGTTGTACGCGCCGATATGCTGCGTGATGCCGCCGGCCTCGCCGGCGACGACGTTGGCCTTGCGGATGTAGTCGAGCAGCGACGTCTTGCCGTGGTCGACGTGGCCCATGATGGTGACGACGGGCGGACGGAACATGAGCTGTTCCGGCGTGTCCTCGACCTTGGCCTCGGTGGGGGCGGCCGCGTACTCCGCCTCACGCACGGCGATAAAGCCGAACTCGCCCGCGATCAGCTCGATCTGGTCGAAGTCCATGCGCTGGTTGATGGTGACCATCAACCCGAGGTGCTTGAACGCGAACGACACGATCTGCGTCGCCGGGGTCTTCATGACCTCGGCGAGTTCGCTGACGGTGATGAACTCGTTGACGCGGACGAGCTTCTTCTCGCGCTCCGCCATCACCAGCCCAGCCACCTCGGTCCAGTGGGCGATCTGCTTCTCGATGTCGGTAGTCTCGAACGTCGCGTGGCCGACGCGCCGGGGCTTTATCATCACTACTCTCCCAATTCAGAAATGTGTGTCAGAGCGCTTGCTCAGTGCTCTTGGCTTCTCGGCGACTATAGCCCACTCTTGCCAATCGCGCATGAGCGCGGTTTTGTCGTTCCGACACTTTAGAACTTAGAACGGGGAGTGATGACCATGGCCGGCTACAAGCTTGCAACCTATCAGACCAAGGACGGGCCGCGCGCTGGTCTGGTCGTGGACGACAAGGTCGTCGATGCGGCCAAGGCGACCGGCAAGCCGGCCTACGCCACCGTGCTGGGCATCCTCAACGACTGGAAGTCCGCATAGGGCGCGCTCAAGGCGGCGGCGGACAAGGCCGCCAAAAGCAAGGCCAAGAGCCTGCCGCTCAGCAAGGCCAAGCT
>CAYQCP010000087.1:0-13475 GCA_964416005.1 uncultured Gemmatimonas sp. | reverse complement strand
GGCGACAACGCCGGCGACTCGGTGGGCCCGAGCGCCGACGGCTTCGAGACCTACGGCGTGACCGGCGTCGCGCTGATCACGTTCATCCTGCTCGCCGTGCACGACCCGGTGGTGCAGGTGCAGCTGCTCGTCTGGATCTTCGTGATGCGCATCATGATGCTCGTCTCGAGCGCGGGCTCGTACTTCATCAACGAGGCCTTCGCCAAGGCGCGCTACGGCAACGCCGACACCATGAACTTCGAGGCGCCGCTGACGACGCTGGTGTGGCTCACCTCGATCGTCTCGATCGCCCTGACGTTCGTCGTCTCCAAGGCGATCATCCCCGACCTCGCCGGCAACACGTCGCTCTGGTGGCAGCTGTCGGCCATCATCTCGTGCGGCACGCTGGCCGGCGCCGTCATCCCGGAGCTGGTGAAGGTCTTCACGTCGGTGGATTCGCGGCACGTGCGCGAGGTCGTGACGTCGTCCGATGAGGGCGGCGCCTCGCTCAACATCCTCTCCGGCCTCGTGGCGGGCAACTTCTCCGCCTACTGGCTCGGCATCAGCATCGTCGCGCTCATGGCCGCCGCGTTCGGCGTGAGCACCATGGGTCTCGGCATGCAGGTCGATGGCCAGCCGCTCATGCTCGCCCCGGCCGTGTTCGCGTTCGGCCTCGTGGCGTTCGGCTTCCTCGGCATGGGGCCCGTGACCATCGCCGTGGACTCGTACGGCCCGGTGACGGACAACGCGCAGTCGGTGTATGAGCTGTCGCTCATCGAGCAGGTGCCCAACCTGCACGCCGAGGTGAAGAAGGAGCACGGCTTCGACGTGGTCTTCGACCGCGCCAAGCACCTGCTCGAAGAGAACGACGGCGCGGGCAACACCTTCAAGGCGACGGCCAAGCCGGTGCTCATCGGCACCGCCGTGGTCGGCGCCACCACCATGATCTTCTCGATCATGATGGGGCTGACGAGCGGCCTCACCGTGAACACCGACAAGCTGTCGCTCCTGCACGCGCCGTTCGTGCTCGGCCTCATCACCGGCGGTGCGATGATCTACTGGTTCACCGGCGCCTCCATGCAGGCCGTGACCACCGGCGCGCACCGCGCCGTCGAGTTCATCAAGAAGAACATCAGGCTCGAGGGCGTCGAGAAGGCGTCGGTCGAGGACAGCAAGACCGTCGTGCGCATCTGCACCGAGTACGCGCAGAAGGGCATGTTCAACATCTTCCTCACGGTCTTCTTCGCCACGCTCGCCTTCGCCTTCATCGAGCCGTTCTTCTTCATCGGCTACCTGATGTCGATCGCGATCTTCGGCCTGTACCAGGCGATCTTCATGGCCAACGCCGGCGGCGCCTGGGACAACGCCAAAAAGGTCGTCGAGACCGAGCTCAAGGCGAAGGGCACGCCGTTGCACGACGCCACGGTCGTCGGCGACACGGTGGGCGATCCGTTCAAGGACACGTCGTCGGTGGCGCTCAACCCGATCATCAAGTTCACGACCCTCTTCGGCCTCCTCGCCGTCGAGCTGGCCGTGATGCTCACGGCGGAGAAGGGCGCTGGCCTCACGACGGGCCTCGCCATCGTCTTCTTCGCGGTGTCGGTCTTCTTCGTGCACCGCTCGTTCTACGGCATGCGCATCGGGCAGTCCGAGGCCTGATCGCGCCGCCGATACCCATGGGACCACGATGGCCCGCCGATTGGCGGGCCTTCGTGTTTCGCGCGGGGCCACCACGCGATATGATTCCTGGTGTCCGTGCGGCTTGGTCAGCCCGCGGTGCGCGCGCTCCCTGTCGTACCTCGCGCGAACGGAGACGCTACCACGGAGCCGGATGTGCGCTGGCTGATCAACGGACGACGGGCCTGGGGATTCGCGGCCATCGCGTTCGCCGTCATGGCGGCGCTGGGCGTGGTCGTCGATCAGACGAACGTGCGTGCGGATCAGGCTGAGGAGCGCGAACTGGCCCGGGCCGAGCTCCGCCTGTTCGCCGACAACCTGGCCGCCGCGGTCGGACGCCGCACGGCGCAGGTCAGTGGGCTCCGCGCCTTCGTACAGTCGCGCCCGGATTTCGCAACGCTCGCGCGCGAGTTCAACGCGTTCGCCGAAGGCCTGCGGGGTGCCGGCGCCACCCTGCGCGCGGTCGAACTCGTTCGCGGCGATCGCATCGCACTCATTTACCCGATGGCGGGCAACGAGGCCGCGCTGCATCTCGACCTCCGGCATGACCCTCGAGCGGAGGTGCGGCGCGACTTCCTGCGCGCAGCCGCCACGGACAGCATCGTGCTCAGCGGCCCGCTTCCGCTGAAGCAGGGAGACAGCGGCCTGATCATCCGGCAACGCGTTCAGCTGCCCTTCGCCCCCAGCGGGGACCAGGTGGCGCTCGTCGTCGATACGCGCGCCCTCCTGGCGGAGGCCGGGTTCACCCACGTGCCGGCCGGCATCGCACTCGCGCTCTATGACCGAGCGGGCCGGCTCGTATCCACCACGGCGACGCCGGTGCCCGAGGCCCCGGAGCGTCTGGCAGTGAACGTCCACGACGGCAAGTGGGAACTGCGCGGAGGCCCAGCCGCGGGCTGGGCGGCGGCGCGGCGGGGGCACGTGCTGCCGCTGCGACTCGCCCTCGCCTTCATCACGCTGCTGGTGACGACCCTGGTGCTCATGGTGGCGGGCCGCGAGGCGCGGTTGTCCCGCGCCGTCGAGGCGCGCACGGCGACGCTGCGCGAACTCGTCGAGGAGCACCGCGAGACCATCACTCGGCAGCAGGAGACCGAACGGGCGCTTGCCGCGAGCGAGGAACGGTTGCGTCTCGCGCTCTCCGCCTCGCATACCACGACCTTCTCGGTGGACCTGCCGAGTGGTCGGATGGACTGGCTCCGGGACGGCCCCTCCGTCATCGGCCTCCGGGAAGCGGACCAGCCCACCTCCAGCTTCGGACAGGCCGTGCAGTTCGTTGATCCGCGCGACCGGGCGATCGCGGTCGCAGCGTACGCCGAAGCGTGTCGGGCACCGAGCAAGGGAGCCTTCGAGGTGCGCACGATCGGGGTGGATCGCGTGTCGCGGTGGATCGCGGTCACGTGGCTCTCGGATGCCGGCGACGACGGCGCGGTCCGCCGCATCGTCGGCACCGTCAGCGACATCACCGCCCGCAAGCAGCTCGAGGAGCAGGTCCTGCACTCCCAGAAGATGCAGGCCCTCGGTGCCCTGGCAGGCGGTGTGGCGCATGACTTCAACAACCTGTTGACCGTCATCGTCGGCGCCGGTCAACTGGCGCGCATGCGCCTGGCCGAAGGCGAGCCGACGCCGCTTATCCAGACGGAGATCGACGAGGTCCTGTCGGCGGGGCACCGCGCGGCGCTGCTGACATCGCAGTTGCTGACGTTCAGCCGGCGGCAGGTGGTGCAGGCCCGGCACTTCGATGCGGCCGAGCTGGTGCGCAGCATGGGGACGATGCTGCGGCGCCTCGTCGGCGAGCGCATTCGCGTCGAAACGGCGCTTCCTGAAACGGAGGTGCCGCTCCTGGCCGACCAGGGACAGATCACGCAGGTCATCATGAACCTCGCCGTCAATGCGCGCGACGCCATGCCCGACGGGGGCGTCCTGCGAATCGGCCTGCGCGTGGATGGCCGCCCGGATGGGCCTCCGTTGCCGAATGAGGTGCTGCACGCCGACCGGTTCGCGGTCCTGACCGTCACGGACACGGGGACGGGCATCGACCCGGCGATTCAGTCCCGGATCTTCGACCCCTTCTTCACGACCAAGCCGGTAGGCGAGGGGACGGGGCTGGGACTGTCGACGGTGTACGGCATCGTCATGCAGCTCTCCGGCACCCTGCGAGTCTCGTCGGCCGGCGGACAGGGCACGACGCTTGAGGTCTACCTCCCGATCGCCGCAGCTCCTTTAGCGCCGGAGGTCTTGGAGAAGGCGCTCGCCGGGGTGCCAGGCGCCGTCGGGCGCACCGTACTGCTCGCCGAAGATGAGCCCGGGTTGCGCCAGCTCGCCGAGCGGGTACTCAAGAGTGCCGGCTATCGCGTGCTCGTGGCGGCAGACGGCGCGGAGGCGCTGCAGGAAGTGCGGGCGTATGCCGGACCCATCGACCTGCTGGTGGCGGACGTCGTCATGCCGCGTCTCGGCGGCCTCGAACTCGCCGATCAGGTTCTCGCGGAGCGCCCGCGCACCCGGGTCCTGATGATGTCCGGCTACGCCCAGGACTCGCGTTCCCCTGCCACGCTGGCCAACGTGCCGTTCCTTGCCAAGCCGTTCAGTCCCGCGGAGCTGCTCGCCGCGGCGAGCGCGGCCATCAACGCGCCCTAGGGCGCTCGGCGAACGCGCCGGGCTACCGGCAGAGCCAGGCCGTTCCCTCAACGCGCTGGCGCGCCTTCCGGTTCGTCGTCGAGTCGGTGATGGTCACGAAGACCGGACGCGCCGCGTCTTCCTGCACCGGCGTGGAGCACTCGAGGTCGTCCTTCTTGAGCGAGATCTTGCCGTCCTTGTCGGCCACGATGCGCCCGAGGTCGAGCTCCGTCGCGGTGCCCGGCAGCGCGCTGGTCACGATGAAGACAGGGCCGTCGGGGGTGAACTTCTTGCCCGTGACCGTGATCTTCACACGGTTGCGGCCGAGCTGCTCGGCTTCCACGCCAATCGAGAGCTTGTCCTGGCGCGGAAGGCTGCGCGCCGACGAGTCGGCATGGACGATCGCCACGCCGGCCAGCGTCGCCACGGCGAGGGTCGCGATTCGGGCTGCCACGGGGTGCCTCATGCGGGGGTGCTCCGGCAAGAAGTGATGATCTCGGCCCAGCGCCGCTGATACTATATTGATTGCTTCGAGGGGCAAGGGTGGTCTGCCCGCCGTGCCCCTTCTGTTACCCCCGCACCTGACCCTCGGTCCAGACGCCGTGTCCGAAACGCGCCCCTCCGATCTGCTCCGCCTGTCGCTGTGGGCGGCGGCCCTCGCCGCCGCGCCCACCTTGCCCGCGCAGGCGCCCGCCTGCGATGCCGGACTCGCCGTGCCGGCTGGTTTCTGTGCGCAGGTCGTCGCCGACCGACTCGGCGCGGCGCGCCACATCGTCGTGGCGTCCAACGGTGACGTGCTCCTCAATGCCAACCCGTCGCGCGGCGGGGCCGAAAGCGGCACCGGCAGCGGCCCGGGCGGCGGGCTCGTCCTGCTGCGCGACACCAACGGCGACGGCAAGGCGGACCTCGTGCGCAAGCTGGGCGGCCGCGGTGGTACCGGTATTGCCATCGGCGACGGCTACCTCTGGGCCACCGACCGCCACAACGTCGTGCGATACCGGTTCGCCGTGGGCGACACCCTGCTTGGCGCGGTGGACACCATCATCGGCAATCTGCCGACCGGCGGGCACACGGCCTACAACTTCGTGGTGCGCGGCCCCGTGCTGTACCTCAACGTCGGGTCGCGGACCAACTCCTGCCAGGCCGCCGATCGGCAGTCCAGGTCCATGGGCGTCGATCCGTGCGTCGAGCTCGAGGGCCGGGCCGGCATCTGGCGCTTCGACGCAAACCGGCCGGGCCAGACCATGGCCGATGGACGCCGGTACGCCTCGGGCATCCGGAACGCTGTCGCGCTGGCCTGGAACGAGCCGGCCGGCGAGCTGTGGGCCATGATGCATGGCCGCGACCAGCTCGCCATGAACTGGGGCTTCAGCGATGCGTACAACGCCGAGAACCCCGGCGAGGAGTTGCTGCGCATCCAGGACGGCGACGATTTCGGCTGGCCCTACTGCTACCATTCGATGGAAGAGAAGAAACTCGTGCTCGCGCCCGAGTACGGCGGCGACGGCAAGCTGGTGGGGCGTTGCGCCACCAAGAAGCCTGCCGTGTACGCCTTCCCGGGGCATTGGGCGCCGAACGCGCTGCTCTTCTATACCGGCCGGTCGTTTCCCGCAGCGTATCGCAACGGTGCGTTCGTCGTCTTCCACGGGTCGTGGAATCGCGCGCCGCTCGTGCAGGATGGCTTCCGGGTGTCGTTCGTTCCGCTGCGGCGAGGCCGGGCGGCCGGCGAAGCCCGCACGTTCGCGGACGGCTTTGCGTCCGAGGCATTCAAGGGCAACCGTGCGGCCGGTCCGCCGCCCGCGGGCCTGCGCAATCACCGGCCGACGGGCATCGCCCAGGCCCCCGACGGTTCCATCTACATCACTGACGACCTGAGCGGCACCGTGTACCGCATCAGCTACCAGGGGAAGTAATCGCGTGAGTCCTACGTTTTCGCGAATCGACGAACTCTCGAAGTACGCCGGCCAGGCCGTGTCCGTGCGCGGGTGGGTCACCCACCTGCGCTCCTCCGGCAAGGTCGCGTTCATCGTGATGCGCGACGGCAGCGGCATCCTGCAGTGCGTCCTCGTCAAGAAGCAGCTCTCCGAGGAGGACTGGGCGCGCTTCGCCGAGCTGACGCTCGAGACGAGCATCGCCGTCACCGGCGAGGTGCGCGCCGACGACCGCGCGCCGGGCGGCTTCGAACTGGGCGTCACCGCGCTCGCGATCGTCGGGGCCAGTCCGCTCGACTATCCGATCCAGCCCAAGGAGCACGGCATCGACTTCCTGCTTGACAACCGGCACCTGTGGCTGCGTTCGCCCAAGCAGCTGGCCATTGCCCGCGTCCGCCACGAAGTGGAGCAGGCCATCCACGACTTCTTCTACGAGCGCGGGTTCCTGCACGTGGACACGCCCATCCTCACCGCGGCGCAGGGGGAGCGGTCGGGAATGTTCTCCACGGAGTACTTCGACGAAGGGAACGCGTTCCTTGCGCAGACCGGCCAGTTGTACGGCGAGGCCGCCGCGGCGGCGTTCGGGCGCATCTATACCTTCGGGCCAACCTTCCGCGCCGAGAAGTCCAAGACGCGCCGCCACCTCACCGAGTTCTGGATGATCGAGCCGGAGATGGCGTGGTACGATCAGGCGATGAACCAGGACCTCCAGGAGGAGTTCGTCTGCTACATCGTCGAGCGCTGCCTCACGCGGCGCGCCGCGGAGCTCAAGGAACTCGAGCGCGACACGACGCGGCTCGAGTCGGTCAAGGCGCCGTTCCCGCGCATCCCGTACACGGAGGCCGTCGAGATCCTCCAGAAGAAGGGGAGCGCTATCACCTGGGGCGACGACCTCGGTGCAGAAGACGAGGCGCTGCTCGTCGCGGACTTTGACCGCCCGGTCTTTGTGTGCAACTACCCTAAGGAGGCGAAGGCCTTCTACATGAAGGAGAATCCGGACGATCCGCGCACCGTGCTCTGCGCCGACCTGTTGGCGCACGACGGCTATGGCGAGATGATCGGCGGCTCGCAGCGCGAGGACGACCACGACAAGCTGGTGGCGCGCATCAAGCACGAGGGACTGCCGATGGACGCCTACGGCTGGTATCTCGACCTGCGTAAGTACGGCACCTTCGTCCATTCGGGCTTCGGCCTCGGACTCGAGCGCACCGTGGCGTGGATCTGCGGCATTCCCCACATCCGCGAGTGCATCGCGTTCCCGCGCATGATGCACAGGCTGCACCCGTGATGACCCGCGGCGTACGGCGCGGCATGCGGTCCGGCGCTCCGGCTGGCGTGCCGCGGAGGGCGCGGTGAGCGCGCTCCCCCGCAATCCGGGCGAGCCGCTCGATCTCGATCGCGTGCGCGCCATTCGCGTGAACAAGAGCGCCGCCGAGCGTCGCGCGGCGACCATCGGGACGCGCCGCACCGTGAAGAAGCAGTGGCAGGCGGCGTGGCTGCTGCGCGCCCTGACACTCATCGACCTGACCACGCTCAGTGGTGACGACACGCCCGGCAACGTGCGCCGTCTCTGCGCCAAGGCGCGCCACCCGCTGCGCCACGACCTCGAGGACGCGCTCGGCGTGACGGCGCTGCATCCGACGGTGGCCGCCGTCTGCGTGTACCACGAAATGGTGCCGACGGCGGTGGAGGCGCTGGCGGGGAGCGGCATTCCGGTGGCGGCGGTTTCCACCGGGTTCCCGGCCGGACTCTCGCCGTTCAAGCAGCGCGTCGAGGAGATCGGCGCGTCCGTGCAGGCGGGGGCGCGCGAGATCGACGTCGTGATCACGCGCGGCCATGTCCTGACGGGGCAGTGGAACGCGCTGTACGACGAGGTGCGCACGTTCCGGGACGCCTGCGGTGACGCCCATCTCAAGGTGATCCTTGCCACCGGCGAGCTCGCGACGCTCACGAACGTAGCGCGCGCCAGCTGGGTGGCCATGCAGGCGGGCGCCGACTTCATCAAGACGTCCACCGGCAAGGAAGGCGTGAATGCCACGCTCCCCGTCTCGCTGGCCATGGTGCGGCAGATCCGCGAGTACAAGGCGCGCACCGGCTACTCCATCGGCTACAAGCCGGCCGGCGGCATCCGGACGGCCAAGCAGGCGCTCGAATTCCTGATGCTCATGAACGAAGAGCTCGGCCGAGAGTGGCTCGAGCCCACCCTGTTCCGTTTCGGCGCCAGCAGCCTGCTCACCGACCTCGAGCGCCAGCTCGAGATGTTCGTGACGGGGCGCTACGCCGCTGCGCACCACCACCCGATGCCCTGACAACCATGGCGACCGTAGCCGAGCTGTTCCAGTCGATGGAGTACGGCCCAGCCCCCGAGGCCGACGCGCCGGCGCGCGCGTGGCTCGCCGCGCACGGCGGCGCGTTCGGGCATTTCATCGGCGGCACCTGGACGAAGGTGGGGAAGACCTTCGAGACGTTCGACCCCTCCACCGGCATGCCGCTGGCGCGGGTGACGCAGGGGACGGCGAAGGACGTGGACGCGGCCGTGGCGGCGGCGCGCAAGGCGTACCCGGCGTGGAGCCGGCTCGCGCCGCACGCGCGCGCGCGGCACCTGTACGCGCTCGCCCGCATGGTGCAGAAGCACGCGCGGCTCTTCGCTGTGCTCGAGACGCTCGACAATGGCAAGCCGATTCGCGAGACGCGCGACGTGGACGTGCCGCTCGTCGCGCGGCATTTCTACCACCACGCCGGATGGGCCCAGCTGGCCGACACCGAGTTTGCGGGCTACGGCCCGGTGGGCGTGGTCGGACAGATCATCCCGTGGAACTTCCCGCTGCTGATGCTCTCGTGGAAGGTCGCGCCGGCGCTCGCGGCGGGGAACACGGTGGTGCTGAAGCCCGCCGAGTTCACGTCGCTCACCGCGCTGCTGTTCGCGGAGTTTGCGCACCAGGCCGGCCTGCCGGCGGGCGTGCTGAACATCATCACCGGCGACGGCGAGACCGGTGCGGCGCTCGTGAACCACCCGAAAGTGGACAAGATCGCCTTCACCGGCTCCACCGAGGTGGGCAAGATCATCCGCAAGGCGACGGCAGGGAGCGGCAAGAAGCTCTCGCTCGAACTCGGCGGCAAGAGCCCCTTCGTCGTCTTCGAGGACGCCGACCTCGACGGCGTGGTCGAGGGCGTCGTGGACGCCATCTGGTTCAACCAGGGGCAGGTCTGCTGCGCCGGTTCGCGCCTGCTCGTGCAGGAGGGGATCGCCGAGACGCTGTACGCCAAGCTGCGCGCGCGGATGGAGAAGCTCCGGCTCGGTCCGCCGCTCGACAAGGCCGTGGACATGGGCGCCATCGTCGCACCGGTGCAGCTGGAGCGCATTCGCTCGCTGGTGGAGCAGGGACGCGCCGAGGGGGCGCAGGTCTGGCAGCCGTCGCGGCCCGTTCCCACGACGGGCTCGTTCTATCCGCCGACGCTGTGCACCGACGTCTTCCCGTCGAGCACCATCGCGCAGGTGGAGATCTTCGGTCCGGTGCTCGTGTCGATGACCTTCCGCACGCCTGAGGAGGCCGTGGCGCTGGCGAACAACACGCCCTTCGGCCTCGCCGCGTCGGTCTGGTCGGAGAACATCAATCTCGCGCTCGATATCGCTCCCAAGATCAAGGCCGGCGTGGTGTGGGTGAACGCCAGCAACCTCTTCGACGCCGCGAGCGGCTTCGGCGGCTACCGCGAGAGCGGGTTCGGGCGGGAGGGTGGGCGGGAGGGGATGTGGGAGTATTTGAGCAGACGGAAGACGGGAGAGGGGAGACGGGAGACCCATGGCAAGTTGTCTTCCGTCACCCGTCCTCCGTCTTCCGTCACCCTGCCGAGGGCCGGATCTGTCGATCGGACGGCCAAGCTCTACATCGCCGGCAAACAGGCGCGCCCCGACAGCGGCTACTCGCGCGCCGTCGTCTCGCCGAAGGGCAAGCTCCTCGGCGAGGTCGGGGACGGCAACCGAAAGGACATTCGCAATGCGGTGGAGGCGGCGCACGCCGCGGCCAAGGGGTGGGCGTCGAGCACGGGGCATCTGCGCGCGCAGATCCTCTACTACGTCGCCGAAAACCTGGATGCGCGCCGAGACGAGTTCGCGGCGCGGATCGGTGCCATGACGGGCAGCCCCGCCGCCGTGGGACGGCGCGAGGTCGACGCGACGGTGCGCCGGCTCTTCACCTACGCGGCGTGGGCCGACAAGTGGGACGGCGCGGTGCACGGCGTGCCGATGCGCGGCGTCGCGCTGGCCATGCACGAGCCCATCGGTGTCGTCGGCGTCGCAGCGCCGTCGGAGGCGCCGCTCCTCGGCTTCATCTCCGCCGTCGCGCCGCTGATCGCCACGGGCAACACCGTCGTGGCCATTCCGAGTGAACCGCATCCGCTGGCGGCCACCGACCTGTACCAGGTCTTCGAGACCTCCGACCTGCCGGCCGGCGTCGTCAACATCGTCACCGGCGAACGCGATGCGCTCGCCGCGGTGCTGGCCGGGCACGAAGACGTGGATGCGATCTGGTATTGGGGATTCGAGGCCGGGGTGCAGGCGGTCGAGATCGCGTCGGCGGCCAACATGAAGCGCACGTGGTGCACGAGCGACGTGATCGACTGGCTCGACGCCGCGCACGGGGAAGGGCGCGCGTTCCTGCGCGAGGCGGTGCAGGTGAAGAACATCTGGATACCGTATGGGGAATAGAGAGACAACAGAGAGACAACAGAGAGACAACAGAGAAACAGCAGAGCGACAACAGGGCATCCACTAATGGGCGGCACCGACGAAAAGTCCGTGGTACATGAGCTGCTGTCGCTGCTCGATCTCGAGCCGCTCGAGGTGAACATCTACCGCGGGCGCAACCGGGATATCGGCTCAGGACGCGTCTTCGGCGGGCAGGTGTTCGCGCAGTCGCTCGTCGCGGCGCAGCGCACGGTGGAGAGCGGACGGCACGCGCACTCGGTGCACGGGTACTTCCTGCGCGCCGGCGATCTGAAGACGCCGATCATCTTCTTCGTGGACCGGCCGCGCGACGGCGGCAGCTTCACGAGCCGCCGCGTCACGGCCATCCAGCACGGTGAGGCGATCTTCCACCTCTCCGCCTCGTTCCATGTCGACGAGACGGGCCTCGAACACCAGTCGGGCATGCCGGACGTCCCGCCGCCCGAGTCGCTGGCCCCGGAGCTCGACCTGATCCGCGAGATGGCCGACCGCATTCCGGAACCGTTGCGGGGCGTGCTCACGCAGGACCGGCCCATCGACTTCCGCCCCGTGGCGCCAGTCGATCCGTTTGTCGCGGAGAAGCGCGCGCCCGTACGGCACCTCTGGTTCCGCGCCATCGCGCCGCTGCCGGATGACCGCATCATTCACCAGGCGGTGCTGGCGTATGCGTCGGATTACGGCCTCCTGCCCACGGCGCTCCATCCGCACGGGGTGTCGATGCGCGACCGCCGTCTGCAGATCGCCTCGCTTGACCACTCCCTGTGGCTGCACCGGCCGTTCCGCGCCGATGACTGGCTGCTCTACAGCATGGACAGCCCGGCGGCGGCCGGCGCGCGCGGCTTCACCCGTGGCGCGGTGTTCACGCGCTCCGGTGAGCTGGTGGCGTCCGTGGCGCAGGAAGGGCTCATGCGGATGCGCGCCGAAGCGAAGTAGCGGCCGGCCGTGGCGTGCGTGCGTGGCGCGCGCCGGGCACGCGCGCCGTCTTGACCCTTCGCGTCGCGAGCCATAGCGTTTCCTCGTCCCCAAGATCGAGGAGATTCATGCAGACGAAGCGGTTTTCACTCCGGTGGCTGGCTCTGGCGGTCGCGGTTGTCGCGACGACGGGTTGCGCCGCGAAGGCCCCGGTGCGTGTTGCAGCCATCGCATCGCTCCCCGCCGAGATCGCGGTGCGGGAATGGCCCTACTGGGTCGACATCCCCATTCAGTCCACGAACGCGGACCGCGTCTGGCGCACGGTCATTGACGTCGTCGGCGAAAAGTCGGCTATCCGAATCATGGACAAGGAAGGCGGATACCTGCAGACCGAATGGCGGTCCAGCGACGTCCGGTTCGGGCAGTACCTCACGGAAGAGCGCATGACGATCCGCATCAAGACGTCCGAGGGACGCATCCGGATGGGGATTGAATCGCGCTATCGCGGCACCACCAACCTGACGGCGACGCTTGTCAACACCGCGGAGGCCGGCTGGACGGCGGTCTATCGTGAGTTGCAGCAACGCCTGGAGACTGGCTCATGATGCGCAGACTGCTGGGACTCATGCTGGTAGCGTCGGCGACTGCCAGCGCGCAGGTTGAGGTTGGTGCCCGCACCGCCGCGATGCCGCAGCCCGACTTCAACGGCCGCCCGACCTCCACGTACTTCACGCTTGGCGTGGCCAATCCGACCGGTGTCCTGAAGGACGTGGGCAAGACGGGCTACCAGCTGGGGCTGAGCATCCAACGCTCATTCGGGCCGCAGCACTTCATTGGATGGCGGCTCGACCTGCCGTTGGCCGCCGGCGCCGAGAGCGCCGATGCGACGACGGGATGGACGTACCTCTCGCCGGGACTCGGCGTCGTCGTCTCGGGCCTGCGCGAGCGGTCGTATGTGCTGCCGTACGCGTTCGCCTCGCTGACGTACAATCGCGTCGGGTTCTTCGATACCACCACCGGCGACGAGATCTCGGAGACCGGCATGGGCCAGGCCTTCGGCGTCGGCGTTGAGCTCCCGATCTCGAGGCGCAGTCGCATCGGCGCCGAGTTCCGCACCGTGGGCGCGGACCTCGACAGCTTCAACGCCAAGTTCACCAGCCTGTCCATCGCGTTCATCAGCGGCGGTATCCGGCCAGTTCCGCGCTGACGCGCGTCCGGCCGTTCCGCGTCCATCCGCGCGCGGATGACAACCGGGAATGGTCGAAGGACGACCGCAGCACGAACGAGCGGCGCGCCCCACACGGACGCGCCGCTCTGACATTCCACCATGTCGCCCGGCGGCGACTCGCCACGCGCCGACTACTCGCCCAGCTTCACCTCGTCCCACATCGCGTCGAGCACGGTGAGCCCGGCCGTGCGCACGTCGATGCCGCGCTCGGCGGCCAGCCGCTCGACGGCCTCGAACCGCCGCTGGAACTTGCCATTCGCCTTGTCGAGCGCGAGCGCCGGATGCACGCCGCACTTGCGGCAGAGGTTGACGACGGCGAAGAGCAGGTCGCCCAGCTCCCCCTCCAGCGCCTCGTGCCGCGGGTCGCCGCTCGGCACGCCGTGCGTCGGGAAGTCATGGCCGTCCCGTGCGA
>CAYQCP010000086.1:0-14312 GCA_964416005.1 uncultured Gemmatimonas sp. | reverse complement strand
GGCGCACCTCGGCCATGGCCGCCTCGAGCGCTGCGTCCCGGGCCGGCGCGGCGGCACGCGTGAAGTCGGCCAGGTGCACCGACGACCCGGTGAGCGACCGGTGGATCCAGTCGCTCACGAACGGCGCGAACGGCGCCAGCAGGCGCGACACCACCGCCAGCACCTCGTGCAGCGTCGCGAACGCGGCGCGGTTGTCGGCGCTGTCCACGTCGTAGAAGCGCGCGCGCGACAGGCGCACGTACCAGTTGGCCACGTCCTCGGTGACGAACTCCATGAGCGCGCGCGACGCCGCCGTCGCGTCGAAGCGCTGCAACTCGGCGTCCACCTCCAACTCCACGGCGCTGAGCCGCGAGAGGATCCAGCGGTCGAGGAGCGGCCGGTCGGCCACGGCCGGATCGGCCGCACTCGGCGCCCACCCGAAGTTCGCGTACTGCGCAAAGATGCCGCTGTAGATGTTCTTCAGCGTCACGAGGAACCGGCCGGCCGTCTCGCGGATCACCTGCTCGTCGAAGCGGCGCGGCACCCAGATCTGACTCGACGACACGAGGAAGAGCCGCACGGCGTCGGCGCCGTGACGCTCGATCACCTGCCACGGGTCCACGGTGTTGCCGCGCGTCTTCGACATCTTCTGGCCGTTGGCGTCGAGCACGAGGTCGTTCACGACCACCGCGCGATACGGCTCGGCGACGCCCTTCGCCAGGTAGTGGCCGCCCGACTTGTGCTCGTCCACCGCGTACGCATCGCCATCGCGCGGCGTCACCGCGTGCGCGTCAGCAGGTGTGCGTCCTTTCGCGGCGCGCTTCTCCCGTCTCCCGTCTCCCGTCTTCCGTCCGCCCTCCGGGTGCAGCGCGTCGCCGAGTCCGGTGGCGATCGCCAGCAGCGAGTAGAACCAGCCGCGCGTCTGGTCCACGCCCTCGGCGATGAAGTCGCCGGGGTACTGCCGCGCGAACTCCTCGCGGTTCTCGAACGGATAGTGCCACTGCGCGAACGGCATCGATCCCGAGTCGAACCAGGTGTCGATCACCTCCGGCACGCGACGCATCGTGCCGTCGCATTCGCTGCACGTCCACGTGTAGGCGTCGATGTGCGGCTTGTGCGGGTCGAAGTCGGCGCCGAGGGCGTGCCCGGTCTGCACGGCGAGGTGGGCGAAACTCCCGATCACCTCGCGGTGCGAAGCATCCGCGTCGCACACCCAGACCGGCAGCGGCGTGCCCCAGAAGCGGTCGCGCGAGATGGCCCAGTCGATGTTGTTCTCGAGCCACGACCCGAACCGCCCCGCCCCCATCTCGGGGGGATTCCAGTTCACCTGCCCGTTGCGCTCCAGCATGGCGTCCTTCACCGCCGTGGTGCGCACGAACCAGGACGACCGCGCGAAGTACAGCAGCGGCGTCTTGCAGCGCCAGCAGTGGGGATAGCTGTGCGTGAAGCGCCCGTCCTTGAACAGCACGCCGCGCCGCTTGAGCTCCTCGATGATCACCGGATCGGCGGCCTTCACGAACATCCCGCCCACCAGCGGCATCTCCGCCGGGAACTCGCCGCGGGCATTGACCGGCTGGAGGAACGCGAGGTCGTACTGCTGGCCCGCCTGGTAGTCGTCGGCGCCAAACGCCGGCGCCAGGTGCACCACGCCCGTGCCGTCGTCGGCGGACACGAAGCCCGTGGTCACGACGATCTCGCGCGCGCCCTCGCCATACGCCACCCAGTCGAGCGGTCGCTGGTAGCGCGCCCCGGCGAGCGCGGTGCCGGCGAAGGTCGCGACGACGTCCCAGCGGTCCCGCCAATCGGCGCCCATCACCGCCGGCAGGCGCGACTCGGCGAGGATCAGGTTGAACTCCGCCCCCTTCCTGCGGCGGATCTCGGCGTACGTCAGGTCGGGACTCACCGCGAGCGCGGCGTTGGACACCAGCGTCCACGGCGTCGTGGTCCAGACGAGGATGCGGCGCTCGACGGCCGCGCCGCTCTCCCGCAGCGGCAGCTGCAGGTAGACCGACGGATCCTCGACGTCCTCGTACCCCTGCGCCACCTCGTGGCTCGACAGCGCCGTGCCGCAGCGCGGGCAGTACGGGAGGATCTTGTGGCCCTGGTAGAGCAGTTCCTTGGCGTGCAGCATCGAGAGCGCCCACCAGACGCTCTCGATGTACGAGTTGTGGTACGTGACGTACGCCTTCTCGTAGTCGAGCCAGAACGCGATGCGGTTCGAGAGCTTCTCCCAGTCCTCGCGGTACCTGAAGACGCTCTCGCGGCAGCGCCGGTTGAACTCGCCGACGCCGACGCGTTCGATGTCCTGCTTGCCGCTGATGCCGAGCGCCTTCTCGACCTCGATCTCCACGGGGAGGCCGTGCGTGTCCCATCCCGCCTTGCGGTCCACGCGGAAGCCCTTCATCGCGCGGTGCCGGCAGAAGAGGTCCTTGATGGTGCGCGCGAAGACGTGGTGGATGCCCGGCTTGCCGTTGGCCGTCGGCGGCCCCTCGAAGAAGACCCAGCGCGGCGCATCGGCGCGCGCGGCGAGCGACGCCTCGAACAGCTTCTCGTCCCGCCAGCGGTCGAGCAGTTCGCGCTCGACGTCGTCGGCCGGGCGATCGGTCGGCAGCGGCGCAAATCGGACGGCGGTCACAGGCGCTCCAGGACGCCGCGCACCAGCGTCTCGAGATGGGGTTCGGCGGCGCCGGCGGTGGCGATGATCCGCTCGAGGTTCGCCGGCTCGAGGGCGTCGGGCAGGCACTGATCGGTGATGATCGAGAGCCCGAGCACGCGCATGCCCGATTGCACGGCGACGATCACCTCGGGCACCGTGCTCATGCCCACGACGTCCGCGCCCAGCGCGCGCAGCATGCGGTACTCGGCGCGCGTCTCCAGGTTCGGGCCTGGCACCGCCACGTAGACACCCTCCCGCAGCGTGATGCCGCGCTCGGCCGCCACCTGCCGCGCGAGGGCGCGCAACGCGGCGTCGTACGGCGCGCTCATGTCGGGAAAGCGGTCGCCGAACGCGGCGTCATGCGGCCCGATGAGCGGGTTGTCGCCGAGCAGGTTGATGTGGTCGCTGATCAGCATCAGGTCGCCGGGCGCCCACAGCGGGTGCATGCCGCCGCAGGCGTTCGACGCGATGAGCGTCGTCGCCCCCAGCGCACGGAGCACGCGCACCGGAAAGGTGACCTGCTGCAGCGCGTAGCCTTCGTAGCGGTGGAACCGGCCCTGCATCGCCACGACGCGGCGCCCGGCGAGCGTGCCCACCAGCAGGCGGCCGGCGTGCGACTCCACCGTGGACAGCGGAAAGCCCGGAATGTCGCCGTAGGGGATGGCGCACTCGACCGCGATGGCCTTGCCGATGCCGCCGAGCCCAGTGCCGAGTATCAGCGCCGCATCCGGCACGAGCGCCGTGCGCGCACGCACGGCGGCGACCGCCGCGTCAACGGCGGCGGCGGTGTGGGCGTGCTCGGAGCCTGGGAAACGAACGGACATGGGCGTGGCTACTTCGCCTCGTCTCCGTCATTGCCGCCCTCATCGAGCCAGCTCGGCGCCTTCTCCTTCTTGTCGCTCCCCGTGCCTTCCACCTTGGTCGGACGCTCGGGGGCGGGCGATTCCTCGGCGATCTTCAGCTCGCTCGCCTGCCGCTCGGTGAAGGCGCGCCACTGCGCCAGGTACGACTTGCGCGCGCGCTCCAGCGCGTCCACCTGCTCCTCGAGACGACGCACGGCGCGGCGCGATTCCTCGACGAGCTTCTCGCCTTCGGCGCGCGCCTCGCGCAGGATCAGCTGCGCCTCCCGCTCGGCCTGCTCGCGCGTCTCGGCGCGCAGCTGCTGGGCGGTGATGAGGGCGTCATTGAGCGCCTTGTCACGCTCGCGGAACGCCCGCAGCTGCTCGTGGAAGCCCTTGGCCTTCGCCTCGAGCTCCGAGTTGGCGCGCGTCAGCCGCTCCAGCTCCTCCGCCACCTGGTCGCGGAACTGGTCCACGCGCGCCTTGTCGTAGCCGCGCAGCGCCGACCCGAAGTCGAAGCGCCGCACGTCAACCGGCGTGAGATGAAAGACATCGTCGCTCATCAGTGCCTCTCCCCGAACAGGACCGTTCCCAGCCGCACCATCGTGGCGCCTTCCTCGATTGCGATCTCGAAATCCCCCGACATGCCCATCGACAGCTCGGTGGCGGGATGTCCGGCGGCACGCAGCGCCTCGCGCGCCTCGCGCGCCCCGGCGAAGACCCGCCGCAACGTCGCCTCGTCCGCATCCAACGGCGCCATGGTCATGGCCCCCAGCACGCGAACGCCGCTCAACCCCATCAACCGCTCCGCCTCGCGGGCCACGTCCGCCAACTCGTGGCCCCCCTTGGTTTCTTCTCCCACCACGTTCACCTGCACCAGCGCGTCCACCGGCCGGCCGCGCCGTCGTCCGAACTCGTCCACCGCGTCGGCCAGGCGGCTGCTGTCGAGGGCGTGCAGCAGCCAGAACTGGTCGAGCGCCTTCACCTTGTTGCGCTGCAGGTGGCCAATGAGGTGCCAGCGCACCGCCACCGAAACCGCCGCCTGCTTGTCCAGCGCCTCCTGCACCCGGTTCTCGCCGACGTCCTCGATGCCGCAGGCCTGAATGGCCGCGACGGCCTCCGGCCCGTGCGTCTTCGTCACCGCGACGAGCCGCACCGCCTGTCCGTGCCCGCCCCGGCGCACGGCCTCCGCAATCCGGCCTTTGACCTCGGCCACGCGATCAACCAAGTCCTGCATAGCCTTGAAAAATAGAGGGTTGGGTCGGAATAGCGATAGCCTTAGTACGATTGAGGATCTGGACCTAGGATTGCGATTCAGGATCACGACTCCAGATAACGATTGGCGATGGCCCGCCAAGCTCGCGGAACCATCGCCAATCGCAATCATGTATCGTCATCCTGAATCGCAATCCTAGGTCCAAATCCTCAATCAGCAGTTAAGCAGGCTGTACCTCCGGCCCGCCCATCACCGGCGGCGCGACCTTCGCATCCACCGGCGCCGCGGCCGAAGCCGAGGGCGTCAGCAGCGTCGAGTTGCCGGGCGCGATGCGCGGCGGCAGCGCTTCGCCGTCCACCAGCATCTTGATGTCCTCGCGCGTCAGCGTCTCGCGGTCGAGCAGCGCCATCGCCAGCGTGTCGAGCAGGGCGCGGTTCTCGGTGAGGACGGTGCGCGCCTTTTCATACGATTCGTGCACGACGCGCGACACTTCCTCGTCCACCAGCTGCGCCGTGCGCTCGGAAACCTCGCGGCGGCTCATGAGCTGCGCGCCGAGGAAGAGCTCCTGCTCGTTGTCGCCGACGAGGATCGGCCCGATCTTGTCGGACAGCCCCCACTGCGACACGTAGCGCCGCGCGAGGGCGGTCGCCATCTGGATGTCGCTCGCCGCGCCGGTCGTGACGCGCTCGCGCCCGAAGACCAGCTCTTCCGCCACGCGGCCGCCGTACGCCATGACGAGGCGCGCGTCGAGCTGCTGGCGGCTGATCGATACGCGATCATCCTCGGCCACCGTGAACGCCACGCCGAGCGTGCGCCCGCGCGGCACGATGGTCACCTTGTGCAGCGGATCGGTTCCCTTGACCTTGATGGCGCACACCGCGTGCCCCGCCTCGTGGTACGCCGTCTGCTTGCGCTCCTCGTCCTTCATGACGAGCGACTTGCGCTCGGCGCCCATCATGACGCGATCCTTGGCTTCTTCAAGGTCCACCATGTAGACCTTGTCGTGGTTGCGACGCGCGGCGAGCAGCGCCCCCTCGTTGACGAGGTTTGCGAGGTCGGCGCCCGCCATGCCCGGCGTGCTTCGCGCGATCGCGGTCACGTCCACGTCGTCGGCCATCGGCTTGTTGCGCATGTGCACGCGCAGGATGCCCTCGCGGCCGCGCAGGTCCGGCGCGTCCACGACGATCTGCCGGTCGAAGCGCCCCGGGCGCAGCAACGCCGGGTCAAGCACGTCCGGACGGTTCGTCGCCGCCACCAGGATCACGCCCTCGTTGCTCTCGAAGCCGTCCATCTCCACGAGCAGCTGATTTAGCGTCTGCTCGCGCTCGTCATGCCCGCCGCCCAGTCCGGCGCCGCGATGACGCCCGACCGCGTCGATCTCGTCAATGAAGATGATGCAGGGCGCGTTGGCCTTGCCCTGCTCGAAGAGGTCGCGCACGCGGCTCGCGCCGACGCCCACGAACATCTCCACGAAGTCGGACCCCGACATCGAGAAGAACGGACGCCCCGCCTCGCCGGCCACGGCGCGCGCGAGCAGCGTCTTGCCCGTCCCCGGCGGGCCCACCAGCAGCGCGCCCTTGGGCAGGCGTCCGCCGAGCTTGGTGAACTTCTGCGGGTCCTTCAGGAACTCGATGATCTCCTGCAGCTCCACCTTCGCCTCGTCGCACCCCGCGACGTCGGCGAACGTCACCTTCGGCGTGTCGCCGGTGAGCAGCTTCGCCTTGGACTTGCCGAACGAGAACGCCTTGTTCGGGCCCGACTGCATCTGGCGCAGGAAGAAGATCCAGAAGCCGAAGATCACGATCCACGGCAGCAGGTTCACGAGCAGCGCGCCGAACGACGGGCTCGGGTCCTTCGCGTCCACGATCACGCCCTTGGCATTCAGCTTCTCGAGCTCCTTGTCGGAGTTCTGCACCGGCAGCTTGACAGTGAACTTCCGCACCTGGCGGCTGTCGACCATCACCGGCGACTTGAACGTCCCCTCGATGAGCTTGCCGCCCGTGATCGTCACCTGCTGGATGTTGTCGGCCTGCAGCTGCAGGCCGTACTCGGTGTACTTCACCTCGCTCGCGCCGTCCTTGGAGCCGCCGGCGTACTGGATGATGAACACCGGCACCAGGATGACCAGCAGCCAGAAGGCGATGGTCTTGGAGAGGCGCCCGAAGTTCGAGGGAGGCGTGGGGGGAGTTGGGTTCTGTGCCATGTCTTGGGTAATGGACGTCGGCCGGGGCGCGCCAGACGGCGCACTCGGCACTGCCAGCCATCAGGCGAGGCTGGCGATATACGGAACGTGACGGAAATTCTCGGCGTGATCGAGTCCGTAACCCACGAGGAACTCGCTCGGCGCGTCGAACCCCACAAACCTGACCGGATGCTCCAAATGCTCCGCGATGTGCTTGTGCAACAGCGCGCAGATCTGCAGCGACCGCGGACGTCGCATCTCGAGGAGCTCCACCAGCTTCTGCATGGTGCGCCCCGAATCCACGATATCCTCCACGAGGAGAACGTGCTTCCCCTCCAGGTTGGTTTCCGGATCATAGAGCAATCGAACGTTTCCTGACGAGACCGTGTCGGCGCCGTAGGAGCCGGCGACGATGAAGTCCACCTGCAGGGGGCGCGGGATCTGCCGCACGAGGTCCGCGGTGAACATGAAGCTCCCCTTGAGCAGGCCGAGCGCGAGCAGCTCGCCATCCGGATACTCGGCGCCAATCTCGCGGCCGAGCTCGACGACGCGGTCGGCGATCTGACGCTCCGAGAAGACGATGCGCTTGACCTCGCGCCCCATGAGGCGCGGGTCGGCTGGGCTGGTGGTCATGGGGTGTAAATATAGTAGGGCGTCCGACCCAACGTTCCGTCAGTTGCCGGGTGCCGCGCCCCCGCGGCGCACCACAAAGGTCCGCGCCGTCCGCTCGGCTACCACCCCGCCGGAAAGCGGGATCTGCTGTCCGGGCCGGGCCCGAAGGGTCCACTGTGCCATTCGTTCGATGCCACGACGATCCAGCACGTACCCCGCACGTCCTGCCACCTCGGGCCAGACGATCGCGAGCCCGTCCGGCGTCAGCGACGCCAGCGCGTCGGCTTCCACCACCACCGCGTCGCCCGTCCGACGAGCGCCGAGTCCGTCAACCAGCTCGGCCAACCGGGCGCGCCACGCCGCGGCTCGACGCCCAACGGCCACGAGTTCCGCGCGGAATCCGGGGCGGGTTCGCTCCGCGGCCGCGAGAAGGTCGGCGCGCAGGCGGTTGCGGAGGTAGACCGGGTCGACATTCGACGGATCATCAACGAAGGGAATGCCCACCCGGAGCGCGTATCGGGTGACTTCCTCTCGGTCGATGTCGAGAAAGGGCCGCACCACGCCAGCCGACGGAAACGCCATGGCGGCGAGCCCGCGGGCCGAGGCGTCGCGCAGAATGCGCATGGCGACGGTCTCCGCCTGGTCGTCTCGGGTATGGGCCGTCGCGATGACCGCCCGTCGCTCCTCGGCCACCGCCCGCAGAAAGGCCCAGCGCGCCTCGCGCAACACCGACTCCGCCGGCCGGGGTGCGCCCGGTCGCTCCGGCGCGCGCCCGGCGACCACCGAAATACCACGCCGCAGGCACTCGCGGACCACCAGCTCCACGGCCTCTGCGGCCGCCACACCCGTGCCGTGATCGAAGGTGGCTACGGCCGACAGCTCACCGGGACGCGCCTCCGCGAAGGCGTGGAGCAGCGCCATGGAGTCCCGCCCGCCGGACACCGCGAGGAGGTACGGGCCCTCGGGCAGCGCGTGGAGCGCTTTCGCGAATGCGTTCACCCTGCTAAGATATCCTCGCGGAAAACGCCTGCGGCACTGCGCCCGCAATCGCGCGAGAACCCCTCACCTTCGGATCACAGCGTGGAATCGACCTACGGCGGACCCCTCGGGACCCTGATTGCCGGCGTCGGCATGTGCGCCTTCTACCTGGCGCTGATCTGGATCAACACGCTGCTTGGACTGTTCCTGACCCCGCTCTTCCTGGTGCCGCTGACCTGGATCCAGGACGCCTGGAACGCCCGCCGAAAAGCCGCGCAGGCCTGACCAGATGTTGAGGAAGGGAACCGACGGGCCGGCAGATGCCGGCCCGTTTTCAATTCACTGCGTTACGATGCGCACCGCCCGAATGACAGATGCGGATAATTGAGTGTCATAAGATTTGTGATCACCAAGGCTCAGCCTGACGCGTGACGAATCCGCTCGCGAAATCGTATCAACGATGCATGGCAGCGATGCGAGTGCCGAGACCGACGGTAACAATCGACGCTCGGCAGACGGTGGATAGATCGAAAATGTGATCTTCCAGCGACGGATGAGCGATATGCAGTCCGATGCATGAGCTTCCTGCATGAAATTCCACCGAAATGCATATAGAATCCACGCGAGCTTGCGAATGTAAGTTCGCATTTTTGTTTCAGTTAGGAGAATTTGCCTGAATCTGCGTCGCACGTGCGACACTCAGGCGAACCCGAAGGGCTTTGAATTGCGCCTGAGCGAGCACGGCGAGCAGCGACGACGTCGCGTCGACCGTCCGCCGGCCAGCGACGCGGGCCCTGCCCTGCCCCACCGCTGGTCGTCCGTGTCCCGTTCTTCGAGCGGACTGGACCTGGTGGCTCCCCCGTACATGGGCACGAGTTTCGTACACGACGCGCAGCGGAAGCGCAAGACGGGCTCGGCCGAAATGGCCGAGCCCGTCGCTCGAGCTTGCTGGTCACCGAGACAGCTGCGTACGCGCCCTCCCTGCCCCCGTGCCTGACTGCCTATGGCACAGCCGTGTACGTGAACGTGGCTACCAGCGGATAACCGGTCACCGAGACCGTCACCGTTCCTGATCCCAGCGGCCAGTTCGGGGTCAGGTAGTACTGCGCCGACGACCGGCCGTTCGCGTCAGTGATCATACGGCCGTCACCCACCGCCGTCCCCCAGTCCACCGACGCCCCTGCCACCGGGTGCCCGGCGGCATCGTAGACCGCGATCACGAGCAGCTGCGGGAAGTTCTGGCCCACCCGGACGCTCTGGTTGTTGCCCGAGACGATGCTGATGGACGCAGGCACCCCCTGCCGGGCACCCACGGAGAGGGTGGCGGTGCCGATCGTCTGCCCAGACGCCAGGACCGTGATGGTGATCGGGCTGGCTTGCGTCGCCCGTACGCGCGTGACCGCGCCTCCCGCGGCATCGCTGGTGGCGGTCGTGGGGTTGAAGACGGCCCACGCGGGTCCGCCAAACGTCACCGTCACGCCGGGCATCGGGGCCCCGTTGCCGTCCCTCAGGACCGCCGTCACGATGGCCTCTTCACCGCCCACCTGAATGGCCGTGGGAAGCACCGAAACCGTCGATCGCGTCGGCGATGGCAAGGTCTGCGTCGCCGTCGCTGTCACGACCGCTGACGGAAGGCCTGAGGCGCTGGCCGTGACCTGCTGTGTCCCGACGGTTGGGCCGAGGGTCCACGTCACCGACGCAATGCCATCGCTGGCCGTGACGCGCGAGGCGGCGCTCACCGAGCCGCCGCCCGACGTCACCGCAAAGCCCACCGAGACGCCCGCCACCGGCAGCCCTCCGGCCGTCAGCACCTGCACCGCGACCGGGCTCGGCAGGGTCGAGCCGGCCGGAGCGGTCTGCCCCGTACCGTTGACCACCTTCAGCTGGGTCGGAGGCGCGGTGTTCGTCACCGGCACCGAATCCCTGAGGTTCATCGGGTCGAAGACGACGTGCGCCCACGTGGTGCCCGGCCGTTCGCCGCCGGTGAGCACGGCGACGCGCTCATCCTGGAAGCGCGCGACGGAATGGTCGTCGGTCCACCAATGGAAGCTGAAGCTCGGTGAGGTGAGCGGTTTGCCGCTCGCGTCCGCAATCGCAACGCTGATCGCCACCGTCTTCCCCTCGCTGGTCGTCACGGAGCGCGGCGTGATGGTGAGGCTCGTCGCCGTCGCCCCCGGTCCGACGTAGACCGGCGGCGCCGACACGGCCACCGCCGCCTGCCCGCCCTGCGCCGACGCGCTCCGCATGGTGAACCCGACGGGTCCGACCATGTACAGCAGGTCGCCGTCGGCGCTCATCCCGCGCCCTTCCACCTCGAACTTGTCGTCCACGCTCGTATAGGGGAACGTCAGCGTGAACTTCAGCGTGGTGTCGGAGTCGACGGCGTCGATCTCGGCGGCCGAGAACGTGCGGCTCGCGACCTCGCGACGCGTCGTTCCGGTGACCAGGTAGATGATGAACCGGGCCGAGCGTACTTCACCCGTGCCGTTTCCCGCGGTCTGGCTGCGGGTGCGGAGGCACGGAGGTCGATCGCCGCCTCGCCGATCACACCTCGCGTGTCGGACTGATCCGTGAAGCAGGCGGCCAGCGCGCCCAGCGCGACGACGGCGGCACCACCGAGCGTCCGGCGCGCGGGCGAGAGCAATCTGGGTACGATGCGCATGATGCGCCCCGGGAGTTGGGAAGCTGCACTTCGAACATTGTGTGCGCGGCCACGTGCGGCAAGCACCCGTCGGAGTGCACCGCGGCGCACAGCAAGGACCCGGCTTGGATGCTCCGGCGCGGGAGGCGCGCCCGCCCGGACGCACTGCGGGGCCCGGGAGAATCCCGGGCCCCGCAGTGATCCCACCGGTACCACGGTGGCGGCGTCTACTCCAGCACGCGCACTTCGTTGATCAGCGTCAGCAGCGACTTCTTGGCGTCGCCGAAAAGCATCTGCGTCTTCGAATCGTAGAAGAGCTCGTTCTCGATGCCGGCGAAGCCGGGGTTCATCGACCGCTTCATGACGATGATGTGCTGCGCCTTGTCCGCGTCGAGAATCGGCATGCCGTAGATCGGGCTCGACGTGTCATGGCGCGCGGCCGGGTTCACCACGTCGTTGGCGCCGATCACGATCGCCACGTCCGCGCGATCGAAGTTGGGGTTGATCTGATCGAGGTCCTGGAGCGCCTCGTACGGCACGTTCGCCTCGGCGAGCAGCACGTTCATGTGCCCCGGCATGCGGCCGGCCACCGGGTGAATGGCGTACAGCACCTCCACGCCGCGCTTGTGCAGCAGGTCGGCCAGTTCGCGCACCTGGTGCTGCGCCTGCGCCACCGCCATGCCGTAGCCCGGCACCACGATGACGAGCTTGCCGTAGCCGAGGAGCGCCGCGGTGTCTTCAGCGGTGATGGTGCGCACGCCCTTCGCCCGCATGGCCGCGCCCTTGTCGCCACCGCTGCCGGCCACCACCACACCCACACCGCCGAAGAGCACGTTCCAGATGGAACGATTCATCGCCTTGCACATGATGTTCGTCAGGATGATGCCTGACGCACCCACGAGCGCGCCGGTGATGATGAGGCCGTGGTTGTTGATCACGAAGCCGGTCATCGCGGCCGCGAGGCCGGAATAGCTGTTCAGCAGGCAGATGACGACGGGCTGGTCGGCGCCGCCGATGGCGATCACCAGCTGAATGCCGAGGATCAGCGAGGCGATGTTCAGGACGATGAACGCCCACATCGTGCCGGGGTTGTACCCGAGATAAATGCCCATCGCGACGACGGTCAGGATGAGCCCGATGGAGAGCGCATGCCGTCCCGGGAAGAGCACCGGGCGGTCCGGAACCAGCCACCCCTGCAGCTTCAGCGCGGCCACGACCGAGCCGGCGATGGTCACGCCGCCGATGAGCGACGACAGATAGATCGTGACCGCCGTGCCGGTGGTCAGCGTCTGTCCGGGCTGGATGAGCCGGTACCACTCGGCCGCGGCGACGAGCAGCGAGGCGCCACCGCCGAAGCCGTTGAGGAGGCCGACCATCTGCGGCATGGCGGTCATTTTCACCGCATACGCCATCCAGATGCCGAGCACCGTACCGATGAGCAGGCCGATCGCGATGAGGCCGTACGACACGATCTGCTTGTCGAGCAACGTGACGACGATGGCGATGAGCATGCCGAACGCCGAGAGGACGTTGCCTTTGCGCGCCCGGAGGGGCGACGAGAGCCACTTCAGGCCGATGATGAAGATGATGGCCGAGAGCAGGTAGGCGAGTTCAGCGACGTGCTGCATCATGACTTGGCCTCCGGCTCGTCCTTCTTCTTGGAACCGAACATCGCCAGCATCCGGTCGCTGACGAGATAGCCGCCGACCACGTTGATCATCGCGAAGACGACGGCGATGACGCCGAAGACGTTCGAGAGCTCCGGCGTGACCATGCCGACGACGGTCATCGAGCCGACGATCGTGATGCCGGAGATGGCATTTGAGGCGGAGGTCAGCGGGGTGTGCAGGAGCGAGGGCACCTTGTTGATCACTTCAAAGCCCACGAAGCTCGCGAGCACGAAGACCACGATGCCGCCAATCAGGGCGTCAGTCACTGGGCACCTCCCTTCACGCTCATGGCCTTCACGATCTCATCCTCGGGATTGAGAGCGAGCGCGCCGTCCTTGACGACGTACTGCAGCACGCTCAGGGTGTTCTTGCTGTACAGCAGGCTGGCGTGCGTCGGCATGGAGCTGGCCACGTTCACCGGCCCGCAGACCGTGACGAAGTTGTCGGTCACGAACGTCTCGCCGGGCTTGGTGATGGCGCAGTTGCCACCCTGCTCCGCGGCGAGGTCCACGATGACGGCGCCGTGCTTCATGGCCATGACCATCTCGGCCGTGACGAGCGTGGGCGCCTTCTTGCCCGGCACCGATGCCGACAGGATGAGGCAGTCGGACTCGGCGACGTGCTTGGCGAGCGCAGCCGCGGTGGCCTTCTTGGCCTCCTCGGACTGCTCCTTGGCGTATCCACCTGCGTCCTGCGCGTCCTTGCTTACCAGGTCGGCGGCCACGAAGGTGGCGCCGAGGCTGAGCACTTCCTCGCGGGCCGCGTCACGGATGTCGAACGCCCGCACGTTGGCGCCAAGCCGGCGCGACGTGGCGATGGCCTGAAGGCCGGCGACACCCGCGCCGATGACGAAGACGGTCGCCGGCGGAATGGTGCCGGCGGCCGTCGTGAGCATCGGCAGGAACTTCGGCAGGGTCTGTGCACCGAGCAGCGCGGCGCGATATCCCGACACCGTCGCCTGGCTGGACAGCGCGTCCATGACCTGCGCGCGCGTCGTGCGCGGCACGAGGTTCATCGACATCACCGTGATGCTGCGCGCGACGAGCGCCTGGACCACGGCGGCGTCGGCGACCGGCTGCAGGAAGCTGATCACCAGCGCGCCCTGCTTGATCTGGCCCGCCTCGTCAACGGTCGGCGGCTGCACCTTCAGCACGGCGTCAGCGCTGCCGTACAGGGAGGCCGCATCGGCCACGACGGTCGCGCCAGCCTTCTCGTAAGCGGCGTCGGTGTAGTGCGCCGCAGTGCCCGCCCCCGCCTGCACCTTGACGGTCAGGCCGGCCTTTACGAGCCGGCCCGCGTCTGCTGGGACGAGCGCGACGCGCCGTTCGCCGGGCCTGATTTCCCGGGGAACAGCCACTGTCACGCTGTTTTGAGTGGTCATGAGCTTTCAGATTGGGGTGTAAGAGCTTGGAGGACTGATTTGAGCGCGGGACGACATACCTGTTGGCGCCTGCGCCGGCGTGCCGGATCAGGGTCCCGCGACCTAGAAGATTAGGCGCTTCCCGTCCGCGTCGCGCTCAGCAAATCCGCTAGATCGCA
>CAYQCP010000085.1:0-14432 GCA_964416005.1 uncultured Gemmatimonas sp. | reverse complement strand
TGAATTTTCGTTGGGGGGCACCTCTGGCGCTACTGTCCGAGGATGAACGCGTACCGTTCGGCGATTTCCCTGAGGCGCTCGTATCGCCCGCTCGCACCGCCATGCCCCGCTCCCATGTTCATCTTCAGCAGGAGCGGCTCGGCCCCGGTGGCGGTCGCCCGCAGCTTGGCCACCCACTTCGCCGGCTCCCAGAACGCCACCCGCGAGTCGTTGACCCCGCTCGTGACGAGCAGGCGCGGGTAGGGCTGCGGCGCGACGTTGTCGTACGGGGAATACGCGCGGATGCAGGCGTACGCCTCGGGATCGCGCGGGTTGCCCCACTGCAGCCACTCCTGCGCCGTCAGCGGGATGGACGAGTCGAGCATCGTGTTGACCACGTCCACGAACGGGACGTCGGCCACGATCGTGCGGAACAGCGCCGGACGCAGGTTGGCGACGACGCCCATGAGCAGGCCGCCGGCGCTGCCGCCGTGCGCCGCGAGCCGGTCGGGGGCCGTGTACCGCTCGCGCACCAGGTGATCGGCGACGTCAATGAAGTCGGTGAACGTGTTCATCTTCTTCATCATCTTCCCGTCGTCATACCAGGCGCGCCCCATTTCCTGTCCGCCGCGCACGTGCGCGATGGCGAACGCAAAACCCCGGTCGAGCAGCGAGACGCGATTGGAGTTGAAGGTGGGCTCCACCGTGTAGCCGTACGAGCCGTACGCGTACAGCAGCAGGGGGCGTGACCCGTCGCGCGTGAAGGGCGTGCGATACACGATCGACACGGGGACGCGCGTCCCATCGCGCGCCACGGCCTCGATGCGCTCGATCGCGTACGCCGACTCATCGTACCCACCCAGCACCGGCTCTTTCTTCCGCTCGGTTCGCGCGCGGGTGCGCAGGCCGTAGTCGAATACGGTGTCCGGCGTGACGAGCGACGAGTACGTGAAGCGCAGCTCGGACTGGTCGAACTCCGGGTTGGCCCCCACCTCGATGCCGTAGGCGGCCTGCGGGAACTCGACGTAGTGCGTCTCGTCCCGCTCGAGGTCGGTCACGCGCAGGGTCCGGAGCCCGCGCTGCCGCTCCTGCACCACGACGAACCGCTGGAACACGTGCACGCCCTCGACAAATGCCTCGGCGCGATGCGGCAGCCACTCCTCCCACGCGCCAGGATCGGCCAGCGGCGCGCGCATGACCTTGAAGTTGGGCGCGCCGTCATTGGTGCAGACGTAGAGCCAGCCATCCCCCGGTTCCACGTCGTATTCCACGTGGTCGCGCCTCGCGCGGACGAGCACCGGCGGTTCGGCCGGGTGCGCCGCATCCACGAGGTGCACCTCGCCATCCGTAAAGGACGACGACGTGATGACGACGTAGGCACCGGAGCGCGCGCGGTGCACGCCGACGTTGTTCAGCACGCCGGGCTCATGAAAGACCTCGGCATCCGCGGCCGGCGCGTCGCCGAGGCGGTGGCGCCAGACGCGGTCTGTGCGCTTGGCCTCGTCAGTGGTCGCGTAGAAAATGGTCCGGCTGTCGGAGGCCCACGCGAGCCCGAATCCGAGTTTTTCCACGCGATCGGGCAGCCATTCGCCGGTGGTGAGATCGCGCACGCGAAGCGTGAAATCCTCGTAGCCCGCGACATCCTCGAGGATGGCCAGCAGGCGATGGTCGGGACTGACTTCGAGCGCGCCGAGCTGGTAGAACTCGCGCCCCGCGGCTTCGGCGTTCTCATCGAAGTACGCCTCTTCCGGGGCGCCGTCCTCATCGCGGCGGCGACAGAAGATGGGGTACGCCTTCCCCTGTTCCGTGCGCCGGTAGTACAGCCACTCGCCGCGGCGCACCGGGACGGTGGCGTCGTCCTCCTTGATGCGGGCGAGCATCTCCTGATACAGCTGATCCTGCAGCGGCTTGGTGTGCGCCGTCATCGCCGACGTGTACGCGTTCTCCGCCTCGAGGTAGGCGGTCACCGCCGGGTCGTCGCGGTCGCGCATCCAGGCGTACGGATCGGCGCGGAGCTCACCGTGGAGCAGCTCGGTGCGCTCGACGCGCTTGGCGATGGGCGGCGTCGGCCGTTGGTGCGGGGGGAGGTCAGGCATGTGGAGCGATGGAGGATCTGGACCGAGGATTGCGATTGGTGATCGCGATCGCTGATCGCGAGTGACGACTGCAATGTACGGGGTGGAGCCGAGCGGTGGTGGTGCGAAGCGCGATGGCGAACGGAGGGCGCGTCAGCGGTGGCCGGCGGCGCCAAAGCGGCCCCCATCGCAAGTCGCGATCCGGCATCGCCGTCCTCAATCGCAATCCTGGGTCCATATCCTCAATCCGCCCACCCGCCTTCATCCCATCCGCCGCTTCAGGTATGTTCTCCGCATGCGAAATGACTCCCCCGGCGCTGCCATCCTCACCCAGTGGCGGCGGCTCTCGGCGCTCCCCGGCGGCGGGTGGCTCTTCAGCAAGCTGCTCGGGTGGCAGGTGCCGTACTCGGGCTCGGTCTCTCCGCGCGTGCTCCTGCTCGAACCGGGACGCGCGCGCGTGCGCATCCGGGAGCGACGGGCGCTGCGGCAGCACCTCGGGTCGGTGCACGCCATCGCCCTCATGAACGTGGCCGAGCTAGCCAGCGGGCTCGCCATGCTCGGCGCGCTGCCCGCGGGGATGCGGGGCATCGTCACGAGGATCAGCATCGAGTACTTCAAGAAGGCGCGCGGCACGCTGGTGGCGGAGAGCCGCTGCGTGGTGGCGCCGGATCTCCCCGAAGGTGAGTACGATTTTCATTCTGAGGTGCAGGACGCGGCGGGTGACCTGGTGGCCCGCGCCACGGTGACGTGGAAACTCGGGCCGGTGCCGGCATGAACGGTGACGTGCAGCAGCTGTTCCTGCGGCAGACGGGCGCCGCGGTGCCCCTGATCTGCGGACCGATGTTCCCCTGCAGCAATCCGGAGCTGGTGGCGGCCGTGTCGGCGGCAGGCGGCATCGGCGTGGTGCAGCCGATCTCGCTCACGTACGTGCACGGCCACGAGTACCGCGAGGGACTGCGCCTCATCAACCGGCTCGCGCAGGGCCGGTCGGTCGGCTTCAACGCGCTCGTGGAGAAGTCGTCGCGCGTCTACGAGCAGCGCATGATCCGCTGGGTGGATATCGCGCTCGAGGAGGGCGTGCGCTTCTTCATCACGTCGCTCGGCAACCCGCGCTGGGTGGTGGACAAGGTGCACGGCGTCGGCGGCGTAGTCTACCACGACGTCATCAACCGGCGCTGGGGCGAGAAGGGGCGCGACAGCGGCGTGGACGGGCTCATCGCCGTGAACAACCGCGCCGGCGGCCACCTCGGCGACAAGGACCCGCGCGCCCTCCTCGACGAGCTCGCGCCGCTCGGCCTGCCGGTCGTCGCCGCCGGCGGCGTCGGCAGCGCCGCCGAGTTCGCGCAAGTGCTCGGCCTGGGGTACGCCGCGGTGCAGGTCGGGACGCGCTTCATCGCCACCACGGAGTGCAAGTCCGGCGAGTCGTACAAGCGGGCGATCGTCGCCGCGAAGGAACGTGACATCGTCAGCACGCAGCGGCTGACCGGCGTGCCCGTGGCAGTCATCAACACGCCCTACATCCAGCGGCTCGGAACGAACATCAACGGCTTCTGGCGCTGGATGTTCAAGGGGCGCAAGACCAAGCACTGGGCGCGCACCTATTTTGGCCTGCTCGGCCTGTGGCGCCTCAAGCGCGACCAGCAGCGCACAGGGACGGGAGGCGGCGAGTACTGGCAGGCCGGGCGCAGCGTCGAGACCATCAACGACGTGTTGCCCGCCGGCGAGATCGTGCGGAATTTCGAGGCAGCGTGGCGCGCCGCGCCCTGAGGGGACTCCTCGCGCGACGCCATCCCCCGTTCCCTTCACCACACTCTGCACCCTTCCCCTTTCCACCCCCTGCACCCTTCCCCCGCACCACACCCTGTTCCCTGCACCCCGCACCTGTAGTGAGGACCAACCCATGCCCGCTGACGTAATTGACTATCGCCTGATCGGCGACGACCTCCAGGGCGTCGTCATCACGCTCGACCCCGGCGAGGGCGTCATCGCCGAGGCGGGTGCGATGCTGTACATGGACGACGGGATTCAGATGGCGACGACGCTCGATCCCAACAACCAGGGGGGCGGGCTGTTCGGCAAGCTGCTCGGCGCCGGCAAGCGCATCCTCACTGGCGAGTCGTTCTTCATCACGATGTTCGGCAACGGCGGCGCGCGGCGGGCCGATGTGGCGTTTGCGGCGCCGGTGCCCGGCAAGATCAGGGCGCTCGACCTCCGCGAGTGGGGCGGCGAGATCATCGCGCAGAAGGACTCGTTCCTGTGCGCGGCGCGCGGCATCAGCCTCGACATCGCGTTCACGCGTCGCATCGGGGCGGGCTTCTTCGGCGGCGAGGGTTTCATCCTCCAGCGCCTCAACGGCGACGGCCTCGCCTTCGTGCACGCGTGCGGCGCGGTCATCGAGCGCGACCTGAAGCCCGGCGAACAGCTCCGGGTGGACACAGGCTGCCTCGTGGCGATGCAGAGTTCGGTGGACTACGACATCCGCACCGTCCCCGGCATCAAGAACGCGCTGTTCGGCGGCGAGGGCATCTTCCTCGTGCACCTCACCGGGCCGGGCAAGGTGATCCTGCAGACGCTGCCGTTCGCCCGCATGGCCGACAAGATCATCGCCGCGTCGCGCATGGGCGGGGGCCAACGCCGTGACGAAGGCGGCGTGCTCGGGCCGCTTGGCGACATCCTGAGCGGGGACCGGCGGTGAACGAACGCGCGCCCATCTCCACCGTCATGACGCGCGCCAGCCAGGTCGCGACGCTGCTGCTGTCGGGCGCCGCGCTGGCCGGCGCGCTCTACCTCGGGGCGTTCCCCCTGGGGCGCGTGCCGGCGGTCGGGGCCTTCCTCGATCCGGCGCATGGCATCTGGGCCGTGGCGCGCACGGCGGAGCTGCCGCGCGAGGCGTCGCTGCGCATCGCCGGGTTGAAGGACAGCGTGGCCGTGAAGTATGACGAGCGCGGCGTGCCGCACATCTTCGCGCAGAACGAGGAAGACCTGATGCGCGCGTTTGGCTTTGTCGTGGCGCGCGACCGGCTCTTCCAGATGGAGCTGCAAACGCGCGCCGTGGCGGGCACGCTGAGCGAGATGGTTGGCGCGACGGCGCTCGAGGCCGATCGCGAGGCGCGTGCGCAGGGGCTGGCGTGGGGGGCGATGCGCAAGTGGAACGCGATCCCGGACACGTCGGAACACCGCCGACTCGTCACCGCCTACGCCGACGGCGTGAACGGGTACCTCGCGCAGATGAGCGCGGCCGACCTGCCGTTCGAGTACCGCCTGCTCGGCGCGAAGCCGCAGGCCTGGAAACCCGAGTACACGTACTACCTGCTCGCGCGCATGTCGCTCACGCTCGCGTGGAATGACGAGGAGCTGCGCCGGGCCGGCGTCGAGGCGCTGGTGGGGACGCGCGCCGCGGATGCGCTCTTCCCCGTCGAGTCGCCGATCCAGGAACCGATCCAGCCGGTCGCCGGACGGCGCGGACCGCGCATGGCGGGCGGGGTGCTCCCGCCGCCGGCGCCGCACGACACGGCGCGACTCGCCGTCGCCGAGAGCTTCCAGCGCGCCGCGTCGTCGGCGACGCTCGGCGCGCTGCGCGGCGACGGCAGCGGCGAGGTGGCCGTGGGCAGCAACAACTGGGCCGTCGCCCCGTCGCGCGCCGCGGCAGGCCGGGCGCTGCTGAGCGGCGACCCGCACCTGCAGCTGACGCTGCCGTCCATCTGGTACGAGGTGCACCTGCAGGTGCCTGGTGTCATCGACACCTACGGCGTGACGATCCCGGGCGGTCCGATCGTGCCGATCGGCTTCAACCGCTCGATGGCGTGGACGGCGACGAACACCGGCGCCGATGTGCTGGACTACTACGAGGAGAAGGTGGACGACCGGCGCCGCCCGACGCGTTACGAGCTCGACGGCGCCTGGAAACCGCTGGAGCTGCGCGTCGAGGCGGTGCGTGGACGGAGCGGGCGCGTGCTGCGCACCGACACCATCTACCACACGCATCGCGGGCCGATGATCCGCGCCGGCGGCAAGTGGTTGTCGCGCCGCTGGACGGCGCTCGACGTCTCGGACGAGGGCCGCTTCCTGCGGCTCGCCAACAAGGCGCGTTCGGTGGACGAGTGGATGACGGTGATGGGGAACTACGCGGTGCCGGCGCAGAACTTCCTCACCGCCGACACGCTCGGGCACATCGCCATCCGCTCGACGGGGCACTACCCCGTGCGCGGCGGCGAGGCGCGCGGCGATCGCATCACGGATGGGACGAAGAGCGCCAACGACTGGCGCGGGTACTGGCCGCTCGATCGCTATCCGCAGGCCACGGACCCGGCGCAGGGATTCCTCGCCTCGGCCAACCAGCAACCCAAGGATCCGCAGGTGGATCCCGCGTACCTCGGCTCCAACTGGCCGTCGCCGTTCCGCGCGCTGCGCATCAACAAGTTGTTGCGGTCGGACTCGGCGGTGACGCCCGACGCGATGCGCCGCTTCCAGACCGACCCGACGAGCGAGCTGACGGAGTTTTTCCTGCCGCCCATGTTCGACGCGGTGGCCCGGGCGTCGCTGACGGGCGCGGTGGACACGGCGGCGGTGCGCGGCGCCGCGCTGCTGCGCGAGTGGGACGGCCGCTTCACGCCCGAAAACGAACGCGCCGTGCTCTACGATGTCATGATGGAGGAGCTCGGGCGGCGCACCTGGGATGAACTGCGCGGCGCGACCAACGTGCGGCGCGCCCCCACGCCGGGTTCTGCCGTGCTCGCGCAGCTGATGCAGGACGCCAACTCGCCCTGGTGGGACGATCGCGCCACGCGCACGCGCGAGACGCGCGACAGCCTGCTCGTGGCGAGCATCGGCGCCGCGTACCGGCGCGTGGTGCAGCGGTACGGACCGCCCGGCCCGCGCTGGCAGTGGTCGCGCATCCGCACGGCGTCCATCAATCACATGCTGGGGGTGCCCGGCCTCGGCCGCACGAGGATTCCGATGCCGTCGGGCCGCGGCACGCTCAGTCCGTCGGACGGCAACGGATCGCACGGCGCGAGCTGGCGGTTCGTGGTGGAGCTCTCGCCCGACGTGCGCGCGTGGGGGACCTACCCTGGCGGACAGTCCGGCAACCCGGTGAGCGATCGCTACGACGACCACCTGCCATCCTGGGCGGCCGGTCGTCTCGACACGCTGCGCTTCCCGCGCAGCGCCGCCGAACTCGCGTCGCCTCGCGCGGCGCTCACCCTGCACCCGGAGCGCTGACCCATGCAGTGGTTCATGCACCTCATCGGGTTGACGCTCGCCATCGCCGCGGGCACCTGGATCGGCGGCTGGTGGATGGTGCCGGTCATCGCCGGGGCCTACGGCGCGTGGGGCGCGCACCGCGCGTCCGCCGTGCTGACGGCGATGCTTGCCGGCGCCGGCGCGTGGGGGCTGCTGCTCGCATACAACGCGTCGGTCGGGCCGGTGTTCCGCCTCACGCAGCTCTTCGGCACCATGTTCCGGATGTCGGGTATCACCCTCGTCGTCCTGACCGTGGCCTACGCGGCGCTGCTGGCGGTCTCCGCGGCAGCGTTCGCGCGCGGGCTGCGACGGCTGGCGACGCCGGCGTAGGGCAACGCGGGCAGGGGTTGGAGCAGCAGCCCCTGCCCTTTCGGGTCGGCACCGGTGCAATTTACAGGCGGCCCGGCGACGTCGTGCCGCCCCTCCTCCTTTTGATCGAATCACTATGCGCGCAGTTCGCCCCGTCCTGCTGATCACCGCCGCCATTCTCCTCGCGGGCTGCAACGGCAGCAACGACGGCATCACCGTCGTCGACGACAACGTCTACACCGCCGACCCGGCGACGTCCTCGTACGCCGCGGCGCTGAACGTCAGCATCGCGTCGATGACGAAGACGGCGAGCGGGTTGTACTACAAGGATCTCGTCGTCGGCACCGGGGCGACGGCGGCCGCCGGGTACACGGTGCGCGTCGCCTACAGCGGCTGGCTCGTGAACGGTCAGCAGTTCGACACCAGCGACGGCAAGACGCCGGGCTACTTCGAGTTCCTGCTGAACGCCGGCCGCGTCATCAAGGGGTGGGACGAAGGCGTGCAGGGCATGAAGGTGGGCGGACGCCGCCAGCTCGTGATCCCGCCGGCCCTCGGATACGGCGAGACGGGCTCGGGCACGATTCCGGGCAACGCGGTGCTCGTCTTCGAGATCGTCCTGCTCCAGGTTCGCTGAGCCTCGCGCGGCCCGACCGGGCCGCCCTCGGTCACCCCGCCGCGCGCTGCGGCCCCCACTTCTCGAGCGCGCCCCGAAGCACCGCGTCGTCGATCGGCTTGGCGATGTAGTCGTCCATGCCCGCGCTGATGCAGCGCTCGCGGTCGCCCGGCATTGCGTTGGCCGTCATCGCCACGATCGGCGTCCGCTGGGCGTCGCCCTCGCGCCGGCGGATGGCGGCGGTGGCGGCGTAGCCGTCGAGGGTCGGCATCTGGCAGTCCATGAAGATGACATCGAACGAGTCATCCGCGGACATACGCACCGCTTCCTCGCCGTTCGCGGCAACCTGCACCACGCAGCCTGCCCGCTCGAGCATCGCCCGGGCCACGAGCTGGTTCACGGGATTGTCCTCGGCCAGCAGGACGCGCGGACCGATGGGCGTGCCCTCGGGCGGCGTGGAACCGGACGGACGGCTTTGCGTGCGGCGCCGCGGTGCCGGGCGCGGATCGGTGATCTCCCCGGTGCCCTTCTCGCGCGCCCGACGCGCCCGGCGCATCGCACCTAGCAGCTGGCTGCCGTGCGCCGGCTTGGTGACGACGTCCACGAATCCCTGGGCTTTCGCGGCCTCGGCCGTGATGCCATCGCTCGCCCGCACCAGCAGCACCAGCGGCGTCGCGGCGATCGCCGTCTCGCGGCGGAGCGCCTGCGCGAAGTCGAGCCCTTCGCTCGTGCGCGTTCCGTACTCGACGAAGATGACGTCGTACGGCTGGCCGCCGGCGGCGGCCTGCCGCAGCAGTTGCAGCGCATGGTCGCCAAGGGCGCGTGTATCCACCGCGGCGCCCAGGCTATCGATCCGCTGGGCGAGCGCGCGTCGCGTGACCTCCTGCGCATCGACGACGAGGACGCGGCGCCCGGCAAGGTCCGGCATCGGCGACGCCTCATGCGCGTCCTGCGGCATGGTCAGGCGCAGCGTGACCCAGAACGTGGACCCGCGCCCCTCCACCGACCGGAAGCCTGCCGCGCCGCCCATCATCTCCGTCAGGCGACGCGTGATGGCGAGACCGAGGCCGGTGCCGCCGAACCGGCGGGACATGGACGCGTCGGCCTGGCTGAAATCCTCGAAGATGCGCGACTGCTGCGCCTCCGGAATGCCGATGCCCGTGTCGTGCACCGAAATCCGCACCATGGCGTCGGTGTCGCGGCGCTCGATCACCTCCACCTCAAGCACGACATGGCCGAAGGTCGTGAACTTGACCGCGTTCGACAGGAGGTTGAGCGTCATCTGGCGAATGCGCCCCGCGTCGCCGACGAGCTGTGAGGGCATGCCGCGCCCCACATGCAGCGCGAGCGCGATCTTCTTTTCGTCCGCGTGCGGCGCCAGCAGGTCACACGCCTCCTCGAGCGTGCTCACCAGGTCGAACGGGAGCGGCTCGATCGTGAGCTTGCCCGCTTCGGCCTTGGAGAAGTCGAGGATGTCGTTGATGATGGCGAGCAGCGAGTCCGCCGACGTCTTGACCGCCTGGATGTACTGGCGCTGCTTCTCGTCGAGTTCGCTCTCCAGCAGGAGCCCGGTCATGCCGATGATGCCGTTCATCGGCGTGCGGATCTCATGCGACACGGTGGCAAGGAACTGGCTCTTCGCGCGTGCCGCCGCCTCCGCGGTTTCCTTGGCGACGACAAGCGCCTGCTCGCTCTGCCGGCGCTCACTCAGGTCGCGCACCTCGAGCAGGGTGATGGCTTCGCCTTCCACCTCGACCGGCGTGAACGTCACCTCGGCCGGGAAGAGCTCGCCGTTGAGGCGCCGGCACTGCAGTTCCGTCACGTGCGCGCCGTGGGCGCGGTCGCGCTGCAGGTACAGCCCGATCACGGTGTGCGAGGCCTCGCCGTCCGGCTGGTGCTCGGGGAGCAGCGCGCCAAGCGCAAGCGCGCTGAGCCCGTTCTTGTCCTTTGCCGCAAACAGCCGAACCGCGGCGTCGTTGCAGTCGGTGATGGCGGTCTTCCGCAGCAGGAAGTGCGCGGAGGTCGCGTGGTCGAAGATGGCCTGGAAGCGCTGCTCGGCGGCCACGCGGTCGCCGATGTCGCGCATCACGGCCATGAAGACGTCCTTCTCGCCGGAGCGCACGGCACTGAGCGACATGTCGAGGAGCACATCGCGGCCGTCGCGGCGTCGCCCCGTGACGATCTCGCTCACGCCGCGGCTGTCCTCGCGCGCACGATCAAGGTAGACGCGCATCTGCTCATCGGACAGGGAGCGATGGGGTTCGCCCATGAGCTCGCGCGTCTGCACCCCCCGCAACTCGGCTTCGGCGTAGCCGAAGAGCCGCTCGGCCGCCGGGTTGCAGCCCGAAATGTTGCCCATCTCGTCCACGGCGACGATCGCGTCAATCGAGGAGTTGAGCAGGGCGCGCACGCGCGCCTCGCGCGCCAGCGCCTGCGCGACGCTGTCGCCCGCCGTCGCCTCCAGCTCCGACATCGCGCGATGCTGGGCACGACGGCGCAGCGCCACGAGCAGCGCGCCGACGACGAACGCGAGCGCCACCAGCAGCTCCAGGACCTGGTCGAGCAGGTCGAGCGTGCGGTTGGCGTGCGCCGCTGCACCGGTGAGGCTCTCGCTTACGGCGCGTGCCTCGGTCGTCGCCGCCTCGAGCGCCATGTTGTATCGCGCAGCGAGCGCCTCGTCCGTACCACGAAGGCGCGCCGCCTCGGCGACGCGCTGCCTCCCGAGCGCCTGGAGCGAGACGACCTGGGCGCGGAGCGCCGCGACGCGGTCGGTGAGCAGCGGGTCCACGAGGCGCGACGCGTCCCCCGAGCTCGCGTCGTCCATCAGCTGGTCGAGGAGGCGCAGGGCGTGCGCGTACCGGCCGTCGATGTCCTGCGCCCGGTCCACCCGCCCCACGCCCGACACGAACTGTTCCACCGCGAGATGCGCGGCCGTCAGATCGTAGCGCAGGTCCTGCTCGGTCGCGGTGAAGAAATGCAGCCGTTCCGACGCCTGTCGGTGCGCGCGGTCGAGCACCCCCATGAGGATGAAGACCAGCGCCCCGATCGCGAAGAGCGATAGGGAGAAGCCGTCGAGGAAGGGACGCGAGCGTCCCTTCGGCGAGCTCAGGGGAGGCACCATGCGTGGGGAAAGATACGCGCCGCGCGACCGACGGGAACACCGCCGGCCCCGCGGCTAGAAGGCGCGCCGCACGCTGACCATCACGTGACGGGTGGCAAACGGGAAGACGTAGTTCGTCCCGTCCGCGGCGTACCCCCCGCCGTAGGCCAGCCGGTCAAGCGCGTTGTTGACGCGCACGGTCACCGTGGAGGCGCCCCGCGACCAGGCGAGCCCCGCATCGGCCAGCACGTACCCCGGCAGGGCCGCGGCGGCATCGCCCGTGTTGGTGAGCGGCGAAGACGCCACCTCGCGCGCCTCGCCCTCGAGCGTCAGCCCCCACGGCAGGCGCCACGCCAACGCCTGCGTGGCCACCGCCCGCGGCGTCATCCGTGACTGGACGTTCCGGTGCTCGATTCCGCTCGACTCGTCGGTGAAGCGCCGGATCCGCGCGTCGGTCAGCGCCAGCGTCGCGTCCAGGGACAGCCGCGGCGAGGCCTCCCAGCGCACCTCCGCCTCGACGCCCCGACGGTGCGAGCCGCCCACGTTGACCCGCAGCGGCGAGCCGGTGAGGCTCAGCGCCCCCACGGCGGCGATCTCCTCGCGAAACTCCATGGCGAAGAGGTTGGCCGATGCGCGCACGGTCCCCCCAGTCCAGGTGACGCCCGCCTCGTAGTCCACGACGTGCTCTGGCTGCACGCGGTCCAGCGGAAGGATCGAGCCGGCGTTGGAGTCGTCCAGGTTGTCGGCGCCGGCGAACATGTCGTCGCGCGTCGGCTCGCGGCGCACCGAACCGACGGAGGCATAGAACGACAGCGCGGGCGTCTGTTTCCACGTCACGCCGACGCGTGGGTTCACGAACGTCCAGTCCCGTTCGGGACCGTCCACCCCCGCGTCGGGGTCGGGGACGTAACGGAAGCTGGCGCGCCGCACCTGCACGTCGCCGAACCACGTCGCGCGTCCCGCTCTGTACGCCAGCTTGGCGAAGGCGGTCTGTTCGTTCTTGTGGCCCGTGTTGTCGTACGCGCGCTGATCGAGCGCGGGCCAGATCGTCAGGAAATGGTCGCGGTGGTACCGCATGACGTGCGCACCGGCGTCCACGGCGAGCGCACCGCGCCGGTACGAGTACGTGCTGAGCGCGCCATACCAGTTGTACGACAGGTTGAAGCGCCAGAGATCCGGATCCACCGTGACGTCGAACCAGCCGCCCGCCCCCTGCCGGTAGACAGTGGTGGTCCAGACGGCGTGTTCACCCACGGCTCGCACGTGCTGCAGGTTCCAGAACACCTGCGAGAACCGGTCGCGCTCGTCGGTCCCCATCGGGTTTGCGCGGGGGTCGTCGCGCACCGTCGCCTCATCGGCGGCGTAGTACGACGAGCGCAGCTTCGAAAGGCCGGCGAAGGCGGTGAACTTCACCACGTCGCGGTTGCCGTACCAGGCGGCCGAGAAGAAGCCCGACGACGCATTGTTTCCTGAGTGGCGGCGGAATCCGTCCGTTTCGTGCGCCGTGGCGCGCGCCGCCATCGCCCATCGACCGCCGGTCAGGCCCGAGCGCCACTGCAGCGCGGCGCGGCGCGTGTCGAAACTCCCGCCGGAGAGCTGGAGCTCGCCGCCCCGCCGCGCCGACGCGAGGTCGAGCGACTGGAAGTTCACCGAGCCCGCGTAGGCCGCCGTGCCGAAGGCGCTGGTGCCCGTGCCGCGCTGCACCTGCACCGACTGCACGCTGTTGGCGAAGTCGGGCACGTTGGAGAAATAGAACGCCTGGTCTTCGGGATCGTTCAATGGAATCCCGTCGAACGAGAGACTGACGCGGTTCTGGTCGAGGCCGCGCATGCGCAGGTAGCTGTACCCGGTGAACGACCCGCTTTCCGAATACGCGGTGACGCCGGGGACGCGCATCAGCAGCAGCGGCGCATCTTGCCCGGTGTAGCCGCGCTGCAGCTCATCGCGGGAGAGGGTGCGTTCACTCAGCGGCGCGGCGCCGGCGGCGCGCACCGCCCGCACGGTGACGCGTTCGAGCGTGTCGGTGCGCGCAGGCCGGATGGAATCAGGGCGCTGCGGCACCTGCAGGGCGGCGAGCGCCGCGAGGACAATCGTGAATGATGGCATGGCCGGTTCGCGAAAAAGGTTGCGATCCGGAAGTGGGCCCGGCCGGGCGGAGCGCAAACAAAACGCGCCACCCGGCCGAGTGGGTGGCGCAACGGAAGCCGCCGCGACACGCCGCACTCCCTACGCCGGAATGATCCGGATCAGGTTCCAAGGGACTTTCTCAACTTCGGCGGACGCCGAAGTACCCCTGGCGGCAATAACTCAATTGTAGCGGATGCCGCGCACCACGCAACGCCCCCGCTTGCCACACCCCGCACGACCAGCGACCTTCTTCCCCCAATGAAGACCATCCGCCAGCGCTTCTTCGACTCCCCCGCCGCCGCACGCGCCGTCGTCTGGACGACGCTCGTGCTGACGGTCGTTGTGGGCGCCGTCTCGCTGGTCATCCTTGAAGGGCGCATTCGTGAGGCCGACGAGGCGCTGCTGCAGTCGCGGCGCGACGAACGTCGGACCGAGATCCAGCGGTGGCATCGCGACCTCTTGCGCGCGAGCAACGCCATCGCCAACGCGCCGCGCGTGCTCCCCGCCCTGCGCGCACAGCTGGGTGGCCGCGCCGACCGTGCTGCGATTGGCACCGCCGAGAACGCCATGGCGACCGCGCTCGAGGCGCAGGGGTGGCTCAGCTGGGCGCTCGTCGACAGCGCCGGACGGGTGGTCTTGGCGTCCGGCATCACGCCGGACGAAGCGACCGCCCGCTGGAAGGAGTCGGCCCGCCTGCATCGCGCGAGTGGCGGCGTCACGGTGGTGAGCGCCCCCGCGCCGCTGCCGCGCGCCGCGGTCGTCGCCGGCGATCGTCTCGACGCCGGCGAGCCCTTCGTCACCGTCGCCACCCCGGTGCTCGATGACGCGGGGCGGCAGCTGGGCGCCGTCCTGTTCGACGCGCCGATGGCCGTGCGGCTCGACGTGAGCCGCACGTGGAAGACCGGCGACGTCTACCTCGTGCGGCGCGACGGCGTCTTCGCCAGCGTGCCGCGCTTCAGCGTGGCGCTCGCCCGCGCCGGTGTGGTCG
>CAYQCP010000084.1:0-14693 GCA_964416005.1 uncultured Gemmatimonas sp. | reverse complement strand
GGGAGCGGATGCCTCAACTTGATAGTGTTGCACTTGGTTATTGAACTCGCGGATCTCGAATGCGCATGGCGACCTGCGATAGGGCAGCAGTGCGCAATCCGATCGCCAGTCGCCGCCCCACTGGCGCTCCGAATTCGCACAGGCCGGTTCCGCGAACGATTCCGGCGCGCCGCGCGTACTATCTTGTGAGGTACGGCCGCGCTGCCGTGGCCGCCCACGTGCGACCCGTCGCGCCAGCTCACCCGCGCCAGCCACCCTTCCGCCTCCGCGTCATCCGCTGCATGCGTCTTCGCTTCCCGTCCGGCCCGACCCTCGGCGCACTTGCCTTGCTTGGCCTCCCGGCCGTCGGCGGCGCGCAGGCCAAGCGCGACACGACCAAGGTGGAGCGGGCGGGGCAGCGGCTGGAGGCGGTGAGCATCAGCGCCACGCGGTCCGCGGCGGTCGTCAGTGGCGCCGCCGCGGTTGTCGTGCGTCCGGCGGAGATCCGCGCATCGCCGGCGCCTATACTCGAGCAGGCGCTCAAGGAGGCGCCGTTTGTGCTCGTACGGCAGAACTCGCGCGGCGAAGCGGAGATCTCGGTACGCGGCTCTGACTCACGCCAGTCCTCGGTCCTGCTCAACGGCGTCCCGATCACGCTGGGGTGGGATCATCGCACCGATCCGTCACTCGTCCCGATCACCGGCGCGGAACGACTGGTCGTCGTCCGTGGCCTGGGCTCACTGCTCAACGGCCCCAACTCGCTCGGCGGCACCATCGAGGTGAGCCATGACGGGTTCAGCGAGTCGGCCAGTGGCCGCGCGTGGGCGGGCGCCGGCATCGACCAGAACGGCGCCACGGTCGGCTCGCTCGGCATGGGGCGTCGTATCGCCGAGATCCGCGACGGCGCACTGTCGCTGAGCGTTGGCGTTGCCCATCGTCATCGCGACGGCCTGACGCTGCCGGCCGGAGTGTTCGACTCGACGTCGCGTCGCGGACTGCGCACCGGCACCGACCTGCGGCAGGTGGACGGCTTCGCCTCGCTGCGCTGGAGCCGCGTCGGCGGACGTTCGCTCGGGCTTCTCGTCTCCGGGTATGACGCGGAGAAGGGCGTGCCGCCCGAGGAACACATCCGGTCGCCGCGACTCTGGCGCTATCCCTACAACCGCCGCGTCATCGCCATGGCGTCGGCGAGCACGGGACTCATCAGCTCGCGGCTGGGCCTCGGGTCGCTCGAGGTCGGCGCCGGCATCAACCACGGCGCGCTAAAGATCGAGAGCTACGCAGACCGCAGCTACCGCACGATCAGCGCGCAGGAACTCGGCGATGAGCGCACGGCGTCGGTACGCACGCTGCTCACCCACTCGCTGGGCTCGGCGATGCTGCGCGCCAGCTACTCGGCCGCCGACATTCGCTATGAGGAGACGCTCACGCCAGCGGCGGCGGTGGACTACCGCCAGACGCTCAGCAGCGCCGGCGTCGAAGTCGAGGCGCCAGTCGGTCACAGCACGAAGCTGGTCGGCGGCTTCGTCTTTGACCGGGCCAGCACGCCGGAGACGGGCGGCCGGACCCTGATGGAGGAGACGTTCAGCAGCCCTGGCTGGCGCGCCGGGATCTCGCACGAGATCAGTGCGCGCGCGAGCTGGCACGCGAGCATCAGCGACCGCGCCCGGTTTCCTTCGCTGCGCGAACTCTACTCCGGCGCGCTCAATCGCTTCCGTCCGAACCCGGACCTCAAGCCGGAGTCGCTGCTCGGATTCGAGGGCGGCTTCACCCTCAGCCAGTTCCTGCCGGGGACTTCGCAGTCGTCGCTGCAGGTCATCGGCTTCCGTCACCGGCTCGATGACGCCGTCGTGCGCATCACGCTGGCCAACCCCACACGCTTCATGCGGGTGAATCGCGACCGCATCGAAAGCACCGGCGTGGAGTTGCTCGGCGGCCTGGTGTTCGGCGCCGCGTCCGGCCGTGCCGTCTCGTTGAGCGGGGACCTTGCCCTCCAGCGCATCAGGGTTGTCGACGAGAGCGCCGGCGACCAGCGCCGGCACGCCGAGAACAATCCAGAGACGAGGGGACGCGTCGAGGTGGGATTCCCCCTGCCCGCACAACTGCGCGCGGCGGCGACGGCACGCTTCGCAGGCCGGCAATACTGCCTCAACGCCGACACCCAGCGTGAGGACGAACTGCAGGGGCGCCTGATGTCCGACGTGTCCGTGCAGCGCGAGTTCCTCCTCTCGGGCGCTGGACCGTTCAAGCGGCTCCGCGCGATGCTCGGCCTGGACAATGCCGGCGACGTCACGGCGTACGATCAGTGCGGCCTGCCGCAGCCCGGGCGCACCCTGCGCCTGACGTTGTCCGCGCGGTAGCGGCGGAAGACGCGATGAGCCCCGCCCCGCGCCGCATCCATCGGCGCGACGACGGCATCAGCGGCCGCGTTCTCCCGTTGGATCGATCCGCATCGACCCCGGCAGCGCGTCAAGCAGCGGCTTGAGGTCGGCCGCCCGGTCGAGGGGCGTGACGAAGGTCAGCCCGGGGAGCGTCACCACGAGCATCTTGGACACGCCGTACAGCACCACCACGCCGGACTCGCCGTGGACGATGTTGGAGTCCGCGTCCACAAAGTGGGCCGTCCCCACGACGCCGTTGCCGTCGTCGTCGAGCGAGCGCGCCCGCCGCAGCGACGCCCACGTGCCCACGTCGTCCCACTCGAAGTCGCCCGGGATGACCAGCAGCCGCGGCCCGCGCTCGAGGAGCCCGCGCTCGATGCCCACCGACCGGATGCTGCCCACGAAGGCCGGCAGGTTGCCCGAGCGCAGCGCGTCGAAGCCGTCGCGCAGTTCCACGGTCTTCTCGTCGAGCTGCGTGAGGAATCCGGTCGCCGTCCCGACGAGGATGCCGGAGTGCCAGAGCGCGCCGGCGGAGATGTGCAGCATCGCCTCGGCCTCGCTCGGCTTCTCGATGAACGCCGCCACCTCGTGCACGCCGCCATCGGCGAGCGTCTGCTGTTCATCCACGGCGTCGCCGGGGCGGATGTAGCCAAATGCGGGCTCCACGCGCGACGGACGCACCCCCACGGCGACGAGCGCGTCCTCGCGCTCCGCCACGGCGCCGGCGCGACGCAGGACGCGCCGGAATTCGTCGGGAAAGCCAACGGCGAGGTCGGCGTGCATCGCGCAGCACAGCGTATGCGGCCCGGCGCGGCGCGCCACTTCCTGCGCGCCCCAGGCAAGCGCGGCCGCGGTGCCCAGCGGCCGCGGCTCGACGAGGACGTTCATCTCCGGCACCGTCGCCAGCGCCGACCGGATAGCCGGCGCGATGTCGCGGCTCGTGAGCACCAGCACGCGATCGGCGGGGATGGCCGGCGCGAGGCGCTGCACGGTGTCCACCAGCAGCGGCTGCTCACTCACCAGGCGCAGCAGCGGCTTGGGCCGCGTCGGCGTGCTGAGCGGCCAGAACCGCGACCCGATGCCGCCGGCAAAGATGATCGCCCACAGCGGCGCGTCCGTTTCGGGCAGCATCGTGTGCGACGGCGCCACCGAAGGTGACACCGTCGAGGCCGTGGCGGCGCCGCCGCCGGACGATCCGCGAGTTGGGTGGTCCGTCATCGAGCGCTAAGATACGCTGCGCCTCCCGCGCGCGCCTCCCTTCGAGCGGGCGCGGCCGGCGCTATTCGGCCGGGTCGGCCAGCACCGCGTGCCGCGGGCGCAACGTGATGGTCACCACGGCACCCACGATCACGACCATCGCGCCCACGGTGCGCATCGTCAGCGGCTCCGACGCAAACGCCCAGCCGAGCGCGACGGCCACGACCGGGTTCACGAAGGCGTACGTCCCCACTGCCGCTGGTGACGCGCGCGTGAGCAGCCACTTGTACGCCGTGAACGCCACGATGGAGCCGAAGACGCCGAGATAGGCGATGGACAGGCCGGAGAGCCACGACACGTCGCTCACGGCCAGCTGCGTGAACTCGCCGCGCATCAGCGCGATGAGGAGCATGCCCGCGCCGCCCGCGAGCATCTCCATGGCCGTGGCGAGCAGCGGCGACGCCGGCAGCGGCGCGTCGCGGGCGATCATGGAACCCACCGACCAGCTCAGCGTGGAGAGGATCAGGACGAGCGCCGCCAGCGGGCCGATGCCGCCGTGCGCGGGGTTGCCGTCAGTGGAAACCAGCATGGCAACGCCCGCCAGCCCGGTCATCACGCCGAACCACTCGCGCACCGAGGGCCGCGGCCCGCTGCGCAGCCATCCCAGCAGCAGCATCCAGAGCGGCACGAGCGCCACGAGAAGGGCCACGACCCCGGACGCGACGAACTGCTCCGACCAGACGATGCCGCCGTTGCCGCCGGTCATCATCAGCGGCCCGATGATGAACGCCGACTTCCAGTTCGCGCCCGTCGGGCGCGCCGTGCCCCGCAGGCGGAGCCAGGCGTACATCACGCCGCCCGCCACGACGAAGCGAATGCCGCCCACGAGGAAAGGCGGCACCGTTTCGATGGCGAAACGGATGAAGAGGTACGTGGATCCCCAAATCAGGTAGACCGCGGCGAAGGCGAGGACCAGCTTCGCGCGTGTTGGTGCCGCCAGATGACCCACGTGCCGGAACTCCCATGAGCGGATGAACAAGTCAACCTCGCGTGGTTGGACCGCTTCACGCAAGGCGGCGGACGGCGCATGGCTCGTGGCGCGCACGGCAGAGGTTCGTTCGCGCAGGCTCTCGGACCCTCGGGCGCGCTGCGCGCGCCGTCTATGGGTCCTGCGGCCGCCTGCGCGAACGAACCCCTGCCGCGCACTCCACGTCCCCGCCTCCCGATGGACGGCCGATGCTCGGCGCGTAGATTCTGCGATGCGAGGGCGTTCCCTGCCCCTGCACCCCACTGTGCCCGTGCCCGTCCACCCCACCGTGCACTCCGCACTGCACTGTGCCCCACCTTCTGCAGCCCGAGTCATGAGCGAAACCACTGGCGGCGAAGTCCTCGCCCGCACGCTGAAGGCCGAGGGCGTCGAGGTCGTGTTCGGCATCATCGACGGCACCTACTTCGGTTTCTATACCGCGCTCAAGCGCCAAGGCATCCGCCTCGTCACCCCGCGCCACGAAGCCAGCGCCGCCCATGCGGCGGCTGCCTACGCGCGCCTCACGGGCCGGCTCGGCGTCTGCATGGCGAGCAACGGTCCGGGCGTCGCGAACATCCTCCCTGGCCTTGTGGTCGAGGAGGCCGAAGGCAACCGCCTGCTCTGCATCACGAGCGCGCGCCGCACCGGGGCCATGTACCCGCTGCGCACCGGCACCTATCAGGGATTCGACCAGTCGGCGGTGATCGGCGCCTTCGCCAAGTGGAGCCGCGCGGTGCCCAGCTTCGACCGGCTGCCCGAACTGGTGCGGGCGGCGCTGCGCGCCTGCTGGGACGGCCGCCCTGGCGTCGCGCACCTGGACGTGCCCGAAAACCTGATGAACGGGAAGTTCACCGCGAACCTCGCCATCCTCGCGCCCTCGGCCTATCGCCGCACCGCCCCGCAGGGCGTGGACGCGGCGCAGGTTGAGGCGGCGGCCGATGTCCTGCTGCGTGCCGAGATGCCGGTCATTCACGCCGGCAGCGGCGTGCTGCACGCCCGCGCGTTCGATGCGCTGCAGGCGGTGGCCGATCTGCTCGAGACGCCCGTCACGACCAGTTGGTCGGCACGTGGCGTCATCAGCGAAGCGTCGCCGTACGCGATCCCGATGACGCACGTGAAGCTGAACTCCATTGTGCGCTGCGATGCCGATGCCGCGCTCATCCTCGGCTCCCGGCTCGGCGAGACCGACTGGTGGGGCAAGCCGCCGTACTGGCGCGCGCCGGCCGAGCAGCCCACGGTGCAGGTGGACATCGACGATCGCATCATCGGCGCCAACAAGCCGGTGACCGTCGGCATCAACGCCGACGTCGGCGTCTTCCTCGCGGCGCTGCGGACGCGCCTGGAGGCACGGCGCGGCGAGATGCGCCTGTCCTTCCGTCGCGAACGGATGAAGAAGTACCGCACGCTGATCGCCCGGTACCAGGCGAAACTCGATCAGCCGCTGCAGAACGCGGGCTCACCAATGCATCCGGCGCATGCCGGCGCCGTCTGCGGTCGCCTCTTCCCACCCGAGTCGCCATTCATCGCCGACGGCGGCAACACCGCCGTCTGGGCGATGTTCTACCACGCCGTGCGCGTCCCCGGGCGCCTGCTCTCCACCTTCAAGATGGGGATGCTGGGCGCCGGCATGGGCCAGGCGCTTGGCGCGGCGATTGCCTCGCCCGAGGTGCCGGTCTGCTGCGTCATTGGCGACGGCGCGGCGGGGATGCATCCGCAGGAGATCGAGACCGCGGTGCGCCACAAGATGCGCATCGTCTGGCTGGTGCTGTGCGACCGGCAATGGGGCATGGTGAAGATCAACCAGTCGTTCGCGCTGCGTCCGCTCAAGATGCTCCTGCGCAAGCGGCTCGCCCCCGACGAGAACCTGTGGACGGACCTCGGCGAGATGGACTTCTCCCGCATCGCGCAGGCGATGGGCGCGCACGCCGAGCGCGTGGCGGACGCCGAGAACCTGTCGCATGCGATCTCGCGCGCCCTCGCCGTCCACGGACCGTCCGTCATCCACGTGGACGTCGATCCGGTGGCGCACATGTGGGCGCCGGGCCTGGTGCACTTCAAGGCGATGCACCAGGAACCCAAGGGGAGATGAGCGGCATCGACGCCGTCCGGCTGAACTTCAGCCCCGCGACGCTGCATCTGCTGAACGCGATCCTCGGGATCGTGATGTTCGGCGTGGCCCTCGACCTGAAGAGCGACGACTTCCGGCGCGTTCTTGACCGGCCGCGCCCGGTGCTCATCGGCCTCGCCGGCCATTACCTCGTCTTCCCCGCCGTCACCTTCCTGCTCGTGCTCGCCATCAAGCCGCCGCCCAGCGTGGCGCTGGGCATGATGCTCGTGGCCAGCTGTCCGGCCGGCAACATCTCCAACTTCCTCGTGCACCTCGCCAAGGGCAACACGGCGCTCTCGGTGAGCATCAGCTCCACCTCCACGGTGCTCGCGGTGGTGGCGACGCCGGTGGTGCTGCGGTTCTGGGGCTCGATGTACGCGCCGACGCGCGCCATCCTGCGCGCCGTGGCGGTGGACCCGGTGGAGATGTTCGTCACGATCTTCCTGCTGCTCGGCCTTCCGCTCGCCGCCGGCATGTTCGTGCAGCGGCGCTGGCCCGGTTTCGCCGACCGCGTGCGGGTGCCGATGAAGCGGCTGTCCATCGGCATCTTCGTGGCGTTCCTGGTGCTCGCGCTCGCCGCCAACTGGCAGTACTTCGTGAAGTACGTCGGGCGCGTGGTGATCGCCGTCTTCCTGCACAATGCGATTGCGCTGACGACGGGCTACTGGACCGCGGCGGCGTTTGGCCTTCCGGTGCGCGACCGGCGGGCGGTGTCGTTCGAGGTCGGCATCCAGAACTCCGGCCTCGGGCTCATCCTGGTCTTCACCTTCTTCGGCGGACTCGGCGGCGCGGCCATCGTCGCCGCGTGGTGGGGCATCTGGCACGTGGTTGCCGGGCTCAGCCTCGCGACGTATTGGAGCCGCCGCCCGCTGCCGCCGTCCGGCGCCGCGTGAACGGCTCACGCGTCCTGGTCACCGGCTCGTCGGGCTATGTGGGCCGGCTGCTGCTCGACGCCCTGTCGGCGCACGTCGCCGCCGGACGACTCGGCGCCGTCATCGGCGCCGACGTGCGCGAGCCAGTGTCGCTTCCGCCGGGGGCAGCATTCCTGCGGCACGACGTGCGCGAGACGGGACTCGCCGCCGACCTGCGGGCGCACCGCATCACGTGCGTGATCCACCTCGCGTCCATCGTCACGCCCGGCAAGGGCAGCACGCGGGCGTTCGAGTACAGCGTGGATGTGGAGGGAACGGAGCGCGTGCTCGAGGCCTGCGTCGCTGCCGGCGTGCGGCGCCTCGTCGTGACGTCGAGCGGCGCCGCGTACGGCTACCACGCCGACAATCCCGCCTGGCTGACCGAGGAGCATGCGGTGCGCGGCAACGAGACCTTCGCGTACAGCTGGCACAAGCGGCTCGTCGAGGAGCTGCTCGCCCGCGCACGCACCGAGCATCGCGCGCTCGAACAGGTGGTCTTTCGCGTCGGGACGATCCTCGGCGCGTCGGTGGACAACCAGATCACGGCGCTGTTCGAGAAGCCGCGCCTGCTGGCTATCCGCGGGTCGGCATCCCCGTTCGTCTTCATTCACGACGCCGACCTCGTGGCGGCGCTCGTCCGCGCCATCGAGTCGCCGGTGACGGGCATATTCAACGTCGCCGGCGACGGCGCGATGACCATCGATGAAATCGGCGCGGCGCTCGGCAAGCCGGTGGTGCGGCTCCCCGCCTGGCTGCTGAAGGGAGCGCTCGCCGTGCTGCACCCGCTGGGGCTCACGCGCTACGGCCCTGCGCAGGTGGACTTCCTGCGCTACCGCCCCGTCCTCGACAATGCGCGGCTCAAGGCGGTGTTCGGCTTCACGCCGCGGCTGAGTTCGCGTGAGGCGTTCGACGCCTGGGCGCAGAGCCGCGGCGGTGGGCAGGCCTGAGCGCGCGGTTCACGCGCTGCGATCGCGTGCGGTGCGAGCACACGCAACCGCGTACCACGGATGGCACGGAAGAAGAGGGACGAACACGGATCCTGCCTTTGGGAGTCCTCCCACGCCGTATCCGTGTTTGTCCGCCGGTTACCGTGAAATCCGTGGTATGCGGTTGCCCTTCACTGACGAGCGACGCCCTATGCGGCCCGCTTGCACCCGGCGACGCCGAAGTAGCCGAGGATCCGCTCCAGCGGGCAGAAATTCGTGAAGCTCGACTGCAGCAGGTTGAATCCGACGAAGGCGGTGAACCAGTACCAGCGCGGATCGACGAGCATGCCGAGCGTGACGCTCAGCAGGATGAAGACGCCGGCGACGCGGCGGATGATCTTGTCAGGGCACATTGTCGTCGAGTGAAGAGGAGGAGTGCGGAGTGCAGGGTTAGCGGAATTGTTCGACAGGAAGGACGGCGAAGTGCAGGCGCTCTCCAGCGACGAGCCCGTCCTGAAGCGCTGTGAGTCCGGCCGCCACTTCGGCCGCACGCTCCGCAGCCACGACGGACGTGAAGACGGTTTCCTCGCCCGGCCAGGCGCGGGTGCCCTGAATCGGGCCGTGGGTCCCCGCCCCGTGCGCCTTGGGAAACTCCGTGTAGCCCGCCGCGCCGTGCGCGAGCAGCGTCTCGGCGACCCGCGGCGCGCGCGGACCGGTATAGATGATCCAGAACATCTTCATCGGTCGTTCCCCCCGGCCGTGCGCAGCAGCTCCCAGTAGAGGAGCGGCACGACCACCATGGTGAGCAGGGTCGCCACGATCGCGCCGCTGATCAGCGCAACGGCCAGGCCCTGGAAGATCGGGTCGAGCACCATCACGATGCCGCCCACCACCACGGCGGCCGCCGTGAGCGCGATGGGACGGAACCGCACGGCGCCGGCCTCGAGCACCGCTTCGCGCAACGAGCGCCCGCGGTCCTGCGCCAGCTGGATGAAGTCCACGAGCAGGATCGAGTTGCGCACGATGATGCCGGCGAGCGCGATCATGCCGATCATGGACGTCGCGGTGAAGAACGCCCCGGTGAGCGCGTGCCCCGGCAGGATGCCGATGAGCGTCAGCGGGATGGGCGCCATGATCACCAACGGAATCGAGAACGACTGGAACCAGCCGACTACGAGCACGTAAATCAGCAGCAGCACGATGGCGAAGGCGATGCCCAGGTCGCGGAAGACCTCGATCGTCACCTGCCACTCGCCGTCCCACTTGAGCGCCACCTCGTCCAGCCGGTCGGGCTGCGTGGCGTTGTACCGGTGGATCTGCGCTCCCTGCACGCGGAGCGAGTCGATGCGCGTGTTCATCGCGAGGATCGCGTACACCGGCGCTTCGACCGACCCGGCCACATCACCGGTTACGTAGACCACCGGTCGCAGGTTTCGCCGCATGCGCGTGCTCTCGATGGTCATGGAATCCACCGACACATACCGCGCCAGCGGCCGCGGCCCAAAGGCCGTCGCCACCGGCATGCCGAGCAGCGCCGATTCCGACGACCGGTCCCGCGCGGCGAGCCGCGGCGTGATGGCCACGCCCTCGCGCGCCTGTTCGGCCATCGCCCCGGTCACCGGCATGCCGTTGAGCGCGAGCACCAGCGTGCGCGCGATCTGCTCCACGCTCGCCCCATCCTGCGCGGCGCGCACGCGGTCCACGCGGAACCGTCGCTGCACCCCGGGGGCGTCGATGCTCCAGTCCACGTCCACCACGCCGGGCGTGGTTTCCATGATCCGCTTCACCTGCTCCGCCGCCGCCACGCGCAGCGAGTCGGTCGGGGCATAGATCTCGGCCACGAGCGTCGAGAGCACCGGCGGACCCGGCGGAATCTCCGCGACCTTGGCGCGCGCACCGTACAGGCGGGCGATGGAGTCCACCGCCGGACGCACCGCGACGGCGATGTCGTGGCTCTGCCGCGACCGCTCGCCCTTGGGCTTCAGGTTCACCTGCAGGTCCGCCACGTTGGCGCCGCGCCGCATGAAGTAGTGCCGCACGAGGCCGTTGAAGTTGAACGGCGCCGCCGTGCCGGCATACACCTGCGTATGCGTCACCTCGGGCACGCTGCGCATGTACTCGGCGATCTGCCGCGCGGCCGCCTGCGACGTCTCCAGGGCCGTCCCCTCCGGGAAGTCGAGCACCACCTGGAACTCCGACTTGTTGTCGAAGGGGAGCATCTTCACCTGCACCAGCTTCACGCCCACCAGCGCCACGGAGCCCAGGAGCAGCACGCCCACACCGGCATAGAATCGCATGCGGCGCGTGCGGCTGTTCATGAGCGGCTCCATGATGCCGGCGTAGAACTTCGCGAACTTCGACGCCTCCTCGGGCTCGTGCTCGCGCCCTTCCACCGGCGCGGCCAGCGGCTTGACGTGGCCGCGCAGCAGTCGCAGCGCCAGCCACGGCGTGACGATGAACGCCACGGCGAGCGACGCCAGCATTGCCACCGACGCCCCCACCGGAATGGGGCGCATGTACGGCCCCATCAACCCCGACACGAACGCCATCGGCAGGATGGCCGCGATGACCGTGAAGGTGGCCAGGATCGTCGGGTTGCCCACCTCGTCCACACCCTCGACCGCCGCGTCCTCGGCGCCCACGCGTCCCATCTGCAGGTGACGGTAGATGTTCTCCACCACCACGATGGCGTCGTCCACCAGGATGCCGATGGAGAAGATCAGCGCGAAGAGCGTGATGCGGTTGAGGGTGTAGCCGAGCGCGTAGTACGCGAACAGCGTCAGCGCGAGCGTCACCGGCACGGCGACGAGCACCACAAGCGCCTCGCGCCAGCCGAGGAAGAAGCCGATGAGCAGCGTCACCGACAGTGTGGCAATGATCAGGTGCAGGATGAGCTCGCCGGCCTTTTCCGCGGCGGTCTCGCCATAGTTGCGCGTCACCTCGTACGTGACGCCGGCCGGAAGCAGGCGCTCGCGCGCCGCCTCCACGCGGTGCAGCGCCTCCTCGGCGACCTTCGTCGCATTGGCGCCGTGGCGCTTGGCCACCTGCAGCGTGACCGCCGCCTCGGCCTCCTTGCCCGGCGCGAGATGCGACACGTAGTTGGTCGGCTCGCCGTACCCCTCGCGCACCGTCGCCACGGAGGCGACGTACACCGGGGCACCCGAGCGCGTGCTCACCACGACGCGGCCGACATCGGCCGCCGTCGCAAGCCCGGCACCCACACCGACGCGCACCACGGCATTGCCGGCGCTGTACTCGCCGGCCTGCAGTCGCGCGTTGGCGCCCTGGAGGGCCATCGCCACCTCGCCGGGCGTCACGCCCGCGGCGGCGAGACGCGTCGCGTCCATGGTCACGGTGATTTCACGCGGCTGTCCGCCGATCACCGACGTGGCCGCGACATCCGTGACCGTGCGCACCTCGTCCTCGAGGTGCAGCGCAATCTGACGCAGCGCGTTGATGTCGGTACCCCCATGGATCGTGATGGCGAGCACCGGCACGTCATCAATGGCATGCGGCTTCACCAGCGGCGGTAGCACACCGGCCGGGATCAGGTCCATGTCCGACTGCAGCTTCGAGTGGACGCGGACCACACTGCGCTCCTGGTCCTCGCCCACCTTGAACCGTACGGTCACCACGGCATAGCCGTCGCCGCTCATCGCGTAGACGTGGTCCACACCGGGCAGCTCCCACATGCGGCGCTCGAGCGGACGCGCCAGGTGATTCTCCACTTCGGTCGGGCCGGCGCCCGGCATGGCAACGATCACGTCCACCATGGGCACCGAGATCTGGGGCTCTTCCTCGCGCGGCGTCGCCATCAGGCCGAGCGCGCCCACGGCCAGCGAGGCCATGGTCACGAGCGGCGTCAGCTTCGACGTGAGGAAGGAGCGGGCAATGCGGCCGGCGATACCCACGGTCAGCGCCCCGCGCCGGCGAGCGCCACGCGCTCCCCGGCCTGAAGGCCCGTGCGCACCACCACGCGATCACCAGAGGTGTCGCCGAGGCGCACCCAGCGGAGTTCCGAGCGGCCGTCGCGCACCACGCGCACCCCCGTCAGGTCGCCCTCGCGCACGATCGCCGACTGCGGCACGAGGAGCGTACGCTCCGCACCGCCGCCCGGGACCGCGAGGGTTGCCGACCCGCCGGCAGGGAGCGCGCCGTTACGGTTGGCCACGATCGCATTGATCGTGTACATCGTGGCAGCCGAGGGCACCACGCCCTCGACGATGGCCTGCACGGCCTCGCCTTCGATGCGGGCATCGAGCTTCATGCCGGCCTTCACCCGACGGGCCATGGCGGCCGGCACCGCGGCGCTGATGCGCAGCCGCGACGCGTCCTGCACTGTCACGAGCGGCGCGCCGGGCGCGGCGAAGTCGCCGACATCCACGAAGCGGTGCGTCACCACGCCGGCGAACGGCGCGCGCAGCACGCCGTAGGCGCGCACCGCGTTGAGTTCGGTCGAGCCGGCGCGCGCCGCCTCGAGCCCGGCCGTGGCGCGGGCCAACCCGGCTTCCACGGCGTCGAGCTGCGCGCGCGGTGCGGCGCTGTCGGCGTAGAGCGCGCGGATGCGTGTCGCCTGCGTCTGCGCCTCGCGATGGGCGGCTTCGGCTGCGGCGATGCCTGCCGATGCCTGCCGCGACTTGGCGTCGAGGTCGGCGGCATCGAGGCGCAGCAGCGGCGCACCGGCGGCGACGCGAGTGCCTTCCGTCACGAGGACCGCCGTCACCGCGCCCATCAGCTTGGTGCTCAGCGTCGCCTCGGCGACGGGGAGCGCGGGGCCGGAGGCCTCAAAGACCGCCGGCATCATCGTATCCACGACCGCGGCCGTGGGCCCGGTCGCGGCGGCCGGCGTTGCGCCGACCGGCTTGTCGTCGCCACCGCACGCGGCGGCGAAGAGGATGGCCGGAATCACACCGGCCCGAATGAGAATCGTTGTGCGCATGGGTAGGGTCCTAGCGGGAGTCAGAGTCAAGGGACGCGAGAAGGGCGGGATCGCCCCCCCACGCCCGGAGCCGCGCCGCAGCGGCGGCGATCAGGCGATATCGGGCATCGGAGCGCATGAGGCGCGCCTGGGTGTTGGCGGCCGAGGCATCGAGCAGTTCGCTGATGCTGGCGAGTCCGCCTTCGTACTTGCGGCGCACGATCCGAAGGGCCTCATCGGACTGCCGCACCGCGGTGTCGGCGATGGCAGCGCGGGCCTCGGCCACGCGCCAGGCCTCGTCGGCGTCCTGCTGCTCGAGCGCCGCGGCGGCGCGGGCGCCTTCGGCCTGCACCTCGGCACCGCGCAGGCGCGCCGCGGCGCCCTGAAGGTCGGCGAGTTCCGCCCCGCCGCCGAACGGCGACCAGGACAGCATCGCGCCCACCGTCCACATCGGCTTGCCGGCCGCGATGCGGTCCGGCGCGTTCCATTCGTACCGGGCAAACCCATTGAGGCGAGGCAGCATCGAGGCGCCCGCACGCTGGCGGTCGAAGCGCGCCGCGTCCCGTGCGAGGCTGGCAGCCTTCACATCGGCACGCACCGACACGGCATCTCCGGCGGGCGCCCGACCGATCACGAGCGGCAGCGAATCGGGGAGGGAGAACGCGGTGTCGCCAGGGGTGCCCAGCAGCAGGGCCAGCTGGGCGCGCGCGAGTCGCTCGCGCGACTGCGCTTCGAGCCGTTGCGCCTCCACCTCGCCGGCGCGGACGCGCGCCAGCAGGGCGTCGGACTTCGTGACGAGGCCATTGGCGGCCGCCAGTTCCGCGGCGCGCACATGCTCACGGGCGGCGCGGTCGGCGGCCAGCATGGTCACGGCCATCTCGCGCGCCACGACGGCGCCGTAGAAGGCCTGCACCACGTTGGCGCGGGTAGTAACACGGGTCCACTGGGCCTGCGCCTCGGTGGCGGAGGCTGCGGTGCGCGCGGCGCGCAGGCCGGCCCAGGCGTCGGCGTTCACGAGCGGCTGCTGGAGCGTGAGCCCCGCCGCGTAGTTGGTGGTCGCCGAGGGGTCGTTGAGCGTCGCGGGATTGAAGCTCGCCATCGAGACTCCGCGCTGCTTGAGCGAGAAGCCGAAGGCGTTGATCGGGTCGGTGGTCCGGAGCGTCGAGGCCTCCGCGCCGAAGGCGGGGAGGACCCCGCGCAGGGCGCCGCGCGCGGTCAGCGGCTGACGATCTTCCGGAGGGCGCTCG
>CAYQCP010000083.1:0-14764 GCA_964416005.1 uncultured Gemmatimonas sp. | reverse complement strand
CCGGGTCTTCGGGGGGTTTCGGCTTCCGGGGTTTGGGGGGGGGGTGGCGGAAGGGGGGGAACGGCGCGGCCCGGCCCCTGCCGGCCGAGCCCCGTGCCGCGCGTCCCGCCGCGCCCGCGTCGCCGGGCGCCCAAGCGCCGTCGGGCTCGTTCATCGACACGCGACGGTACGAGACGGTGTCGGACGAAGCCGCCCTCGCGCGCTGGATCGCGAAGATCGAACCCGCCGCGCTCACCTGCTTCGACACCGAGACCACCGGCCTCGACCCCATGCTCGCGAAGGTGGTGGGCCTCAGCTTCTGCGTGGAGGCCGGCGAGGCCTGCTACATCCCCCTCGCCCACCGCTACCCGGGCGCGCCGGACCAGCTCGACCTCGACGCGACGCTGGCGCGCCTGAAGCCCTGGTTCGAGAGCGATCGTCACCGCAAGGTCGGCCAGAACGCGAAGTACGACCGCCACGTGCTCGCCAACCACGGCATCGCCGTCGCGGGGGTCGTGCACGACACGCTGCTCCAGTCGTACGTGCTGGAGAGCCACCAGCGACACGACATGGATTCGCTCGCGATGCGCCACCTGGGCGCGAAGACCATCCTCTACGAGGAGGTCGCGGGCAAGGGCGCCTCGATGATCCCGTTCGACCAGGTGAGCGTCGAGACCGCCACGGCGTATTCGGCCGAAGACGCCGACGTCACCTTCCAGCTGCACGGCGCCCTGTGGCCGCAAGTGGAGGCGGACGCGAAGCTGAAGTACGTCTATTCGGACATCGAGATTCCCGTCACCACCGTGCTGCTCGAGATGGAGCGCCACGGCGTGCTGATCGACGCGGCGCTCCTCGCCACGCAGGGCGGGGAGCTGGGCGCCAAGATGATGCTGCTCGAGGCGAAGGCGCACGAGCTGGCCGGCCAGCCCTTCAACCTCGGGAGCCCCAAGCAGCTGGGCGAGATCCTCTTCGGCAAGCTCCAGCTGCCGGTGGTGAAGAAGACGCCCTCGGGCGCGCCGTCCACGGACGAGGAGGTGCTCGAGAAGCTCGCGCTGGACCATCCGCTCCCCAAGGCGCTCCTCGAGCACCGCGGGCTCTCGAAGCTGAAGAGCACCTACACCGACAAGCTGCCGCGCATGGTGAACGCGTCGACGGGCCGCGTGCACACCAACTACGCGCAGGCGGTGGCCGTGACGGGGCGCCTCTCGTCCACGGACCCGAACCTGCAGAACCTCCCGGTGCGCACCGCCGAAGGTCGCCGCATCCGCGAGGCGTTCGTCGCCCCGCCCGGCTCGAGGATCGTCTCCGCGGACTACTCCCAGATCGAGCTGCGCATCATGGCGCACCTCTCGGGCGACAGGAGCCTCATCGACGCCTTCGCGGCGGGCGAGGACATCCACAAGCACACGGCGAGCGAGGTGTTCGGCGTCCCGCTCGGCGAGGTGAATGCCGAGCAGCGCCGCTACGCGAAGGTCATCAACTTCGGTCTCATCTACGGCATGAGCGCCTTCGGCCTCGCCGGCAACCTCGGCATCGAGCGCGCGGCGGCCCAGAGCTACATGGACAGGTACTTCCAGCGCTACCCGGGCGTCGCCGCGTACATGGAGAGGACGCGGCTCGAGGCGAAGACGAACGGCTACGTCGAGACGGTGTTCGGCCGGCGCCTGTGGCTCCCGGACATCGGCTCGGCCAACCAGGCGCGGCGCCAGGGCGCGGAGCGGCAGGCCATCAACGCGCCGATGCAGGGCACGGCCGCGGACCTGATCAAGCTCGCGATGATCGCCGTGCACGAGTGGCTGCACCGGGAGAAACTCGCCACCAAGCTCGTGATGCAGGTGCACGACGAGCTCGTGCTGGAAGTGCCCGAGGGCGAGCTGGCGGTCGTGAAGCCCACCGTCGAGAAGCTCATGACGGGCGTGGCGTCACTCGCGGTGCCGCTCGTCGTCGAGGCGGGCGTGGGCGAGAACTGGGAGAAGGCGCACTGAGGTGGGCAGGAGCGGCCGGAAGCCGCGTTCGACCCCAAGGGGATTTCGCTCGAGGGTCACTGGTTGTCGATCCGTCCGTAGACGCCGTGGCGACCGCTGTCGGGACCCGCGGTGAAGAACAGCGCATGGGTCGGCTGGCCCTCGGCGCCGTTGCCGAATGCAATGCCGCGCAGCCCGTCGATCGCGAGCGCGGCCCCGTCGGGCCCGATCAGGGTGCCGAGAAACCGTCCGCTCGCCCCATCGAACGCGTGGATCTTTCCGTCACCGACATTCGCGACCAGCAGGGCATTGCTGAAGACACCGAAGTCCGCCGGGGCGATTGCCATGCCCCAGGGAGCGTTGAGCACGCTGCCGGAAGGAATCAGTCGCCTGATCAGCCGGCCTGCGCTGTCGAAGGTGTTGACCAGGCCCAGGCCCGCGCCGCTCACGGGAGCGAGGCCTTGCGCGTCCTGCATCGCGTAGGCCACATGGATCGCGGCACCCACGGCCTTGATGCCGTAGGGCGCGTAGCCCTCGGGCAGGTTGGGATCGACGAAACCGCCCTCCGTGGCGAACTTGAGGAACCCGGCATTGAAGCCATCCACGACACGGTTGTGGAAATCCGTCGCGAAAAGGACGTCCTCACCGCCCGCACCGGGCGTTTTCACCAGTCCGGTGAACACCGCCCCTTCGGGCGACCCGTCATAGGCGAGGACGGACGTCTCGATGCCCAGGGGCGGGGCCCAGGCCGACAGGGTGCCGCCCTCGCTCGCCACGATGAACCGGCTGACGCCGAAACGATTGCCTTGCGTCACTTCAAATCCGTTGCCGCTGTTGAACACCACGCCGGTTGGTCGCGCGCCGGCGGCGCTTCCCGCGGGTGCGGCGATGTCGAGTGGCGGCAGCGAATAGTCCCGGCTCTCGTAGAGCGCGGACTTCAGGGTGCCGTTCAACGTGACCCAGACCTCGGGCCTTCCCGAGAAGGCAATGCCCCACGGGTTGGCCAGGCGGGGATCGATGGTCGGAGCGAGGTTGGGGAGGTGAGCGGCACCGTCATCCGAGATCAGGTTCGTCGCCACGTAGCGCGTGCCCACCGTGTTCCCGGGCGGTGAAGATCCGCCATAGCCCCCGCCGCCGCAGGCGGACGACGTGACGGCCGCGCCGAAAGCGATTGCGCGTGCCGTGATCTGCCAAGTGTTCACTTCGTTTTCCCGTTCAATAGGTTCGATAGGCCGTCGACGCGGGCGACAGGAATACGTAGTCCGCCGTGTAGGGCACGCGCACCGAAGTGCCGAGCGCAGCGCCGTCGCAAGGCGCCAAGGGCGCGACACCGCCCACCGTGTTGATGCGCTGCACGCTGGTCACCCGGCTGAAGCGGCCGTTGCCACCGGCCGACGTGGTCGTGAGCAGCAGCCAGGGGATGGCACCGGCCACAGGCGCTGCGGCGCGCGCCTTCTCGACGCCGACGAGCGTGCTGCCGTCGGCGGCCTGCCACCGTGGTCCTTCGAAGTGCCGGCCTGTCCGCGCGCCGTCGCCGTTGTACAGATCGGCCTCTGGTGCGACGAAGACCCATTGGGTCTTGGCAGGTACGCCCTGCGTCGCTCGGCACTCGTAGATCTGCACGCCTCGCGCCGCGAAGCGATCCGAAGGCGCCTGGCCGTCAGGCACGAGGACGCTCGGGATCGACACGTCGGGCGGCGACGCGACGGCGCACGCCGTCAGGACGACGGGCAGGATGCCTGCAAGAAGGGTCTTTTCAATCATGTCGTGAATCCAGTAAGGAGTGAGGTATTGGAACGGATCGCTCATGCCGGGCCCGCGGCGGCCCCGGTGTCGCCGGGGGTGCCGCGCACGACGCCTTGTCCGGCTTGCCATCGCCGCCGGGAGATGCGCATCGCGAGAACGCGACCGACGCGGCCCAGCAAGTCCAGGAAGATCGACAGGAACAGCGGCAGCGAAGGGGCGACGAAAATCGAGAACATCAGCGCCGGAACGCGCCAAAGGCATTGCAGGGATTCGGTTCGCAGGCAGGCATCGCCGATGCCGTTGCTGCCACGCAAGTACTGCGCGATGGGGCGCAGGTGATGAATCGGCAGCGCGAAAGCCGCGACCAGGTACAGGTACCAGATGGCGTCGCGACAGGCGCTGGTCAATGAAAGGTCCGGGGTCATGAACGGCTCGGCGATGACCTGGCGATCGCCGGGCCGCGACCCGGTGATCGCCAGGCTGCAAGGCGGCCGCGAGCCGGCGTGTTCACCGATGACCCACTCGGTACGGTCTTGGGCATGGACGGTCGCGGTCGCGCGCTCAGCTTCGGTAGAAGTAGGGATCGAGCACGCGAACCGGCGTGATGTTGCCCACCGGCTGGTTGTTCTTCGCGGCCACTTCACGGATCGCCGCCGGCGACGGCCCGTCGTAGACGCAGAAGGTCCTGGTCAGGTCCTCGCTCACGTACGAGTGGACCCAGGTCACGCCGCCCTGGCTGTTGTTGTGGACCACGGAGAGGCAGGCATTGGCGCCCTGCTCGGTCAGGGGGATGCGAAGTCCCCCGGGGAAATTGCGTTCAACGATGTAGCGAGGCATGGATGCTCCTGGAGAGGTGAGCGGCGTGATTGAGCCGCACCTGCAGGTTATGCATCCGTCCCCGGCGAGCCCACGGCAGGCTTGCCTACATCCACGGCGGCAATTGCCTATTCTTTGGCGGCGATGCCGGCCCGCAGGGCGGCGGCGACGGCCTCGCTGCGCGAGGTGACTCCGAGCTTGGCGTAGATCGCCGCGAGGTGGTGATCGACAGTGCGTACGGAGCGTACCAACCGCTCGGCGATGGCCGCGTTCCTGAGGCCGCCGCACAACAGCGACAGCACTTCGACCTCGCGGGTCGTGAGCCGGAACGGGTTGGCTTGCGTGGCCGGCCGCGCCACGCGGGGCAGTTCGCGGCTGCGCCCCGCCTTGCTCAACTGCCGCCGCAGCGCATCGGCGGCCGGCTGTGCGCCCATGGCGACGAACTGCCTCCACGCTTGCAGTGGCGCATCGCCATCGCCCTCGGCGCGGGCACGGGCCTCTTCATACGGACACCCGATCCTCGACCATGCCGCGGCGGCTTGTGACCATTGGCCCTCGAGTTGCAGCAAATAGGGTTCGGCGCAGGGCTGGGGAATGCCTTCGCCGAGGCCGGCCCGGCGCAGCCAATACGCAAGCTCGCCGGCGATCCAGGTGTGGCGGCGCTCGGCGGCCAGCGGCAGCGCATCGTGCGCCTCCTCCATCAGCGCGCCCATGTCGCCGCGCAGGAAGGCCGCCTCGGCACGCGCCGCACGCACCGGACCCATGTGCCGGAACGTATCGCTGGCCAGCGCCAGGTCCAATGCCTCATCCAGGGTTGCCGCCGCGGCCGCGTCACCGCGTCGTGACTGCACGCGGCCAAGAGCGATGAGGGCGATGATCCGGGTCGTGGTCCAGACCGACGGCAGGCGAACGACCTCGAGGGCATGCTCGGCCGCCTCGTCCCAACGCCCGAGATGCATGTCGCACATCGCCGACCACGCGAGATAGTAGCTGCGGCAGCGTTCGAACTCGTCGCGCTCGCACAGCGCCAGCGCCTGCGCGAGGAATTGCCGCGTGTCCTGCAATTCCAGCTGGTCGCACGAGCCTGCGATGAGATTGTTCAGGGCATTGACGGCGGCGAAGTATCGCTCGTCGGCAATGGCCGACTGCAGTGCATGCATCACGAGGGGGCGTCCCGCGTCATAGTCCACGCGCATCGTGGCCGATCCAAGCGTGACGGTGGCGAGCAACGCGTTCTCGCGCTCGCCCAGCTGCTCGGCCACGGCGAGCGCCCGTCGGCTCCAGCGGATGGCCGCTTCGTGGTCGAGATCGAGAGAGCGCATGTAGGCCTGCACCTGGAACACGCGCGCGTGGTCCGGGCCCGGAGGCAAGGGTTCGAGCATCGCGACGGCCTCGAGACTGGCCGCATCGGCCTGCGCATTGCGCAGCATCAGCGTGTAGGTCATGGCCAGCAGGCTCAGATTGCGCGCCTGGCCGGAGACGTTTCCGGATCGCCGGTGGAGCTCGCCCAGCCGAAGGCGCCCATCGACCAGCAAGTCCAGTTGGTCGGCGCGCTCACAGCCACCGGCATAGCCGTCGAGCCAGAGCGATAGGCGTTCGGCATCATGGCCGAGCCCGGCGCGCTCGACATGGCGCAGCGCGGTGCCGCAGAGCGCCGCGGCCTCCCGGTAAGCACCGCGCCGCTTCGCCTGCTTCGCCGCTTCGGGTGCAAACCGCATCACGGCGGCGTGGTCGCCGGCGCGTACGGCGTGATGAACAAGGCGGGCCAGCGAGATATCCGCTGCGGGCTCGGCAACCAGCTCGCGCAGCACCGCGGTGTGCAGGTCGCGCGCAACCGGTTCGGACAGCGACGACTCGATCGCGACCCGCGCCAGTTCGTGCCGAAAGCAAAGGGCCGACTCTGCCGTCGTCGCCAGCAGGCCGGAATTGAGGCAGGCCTCAAGCGGTGCAACGGGCATTCCCAGCAACCGCTCCACCAGCCATCGCTCTATCCTCGCCGGCACCACCGAGGCCAGGCGGATGATCGCCTGCGCATCCACGCCGAGGTCGGCATAGCGCGCCAGCACCAGGTCCTGCACGGCGCGCGGCACCTCCTTGCCGTTGTGGCGCAAGAGCTCGGTGACGAAGAAGGGGTTGCCGTGCGACGCGGCATGGATGCCATCCGGCGAACGCAGTGCACGGCGCGCCAGCAGGTCGACGGCCGGCGACGACAGCCCGGCCAGGTCGATCCGCGTCACGAGGCCGGACGGCAGGCTGCCGAGAAAGCGTCGCAGCGGGTGACCGGCCGAGAGCTGGTCGTCCCGGAGCGATACCACCAGCAGGCAAGCCGCACGATCGATGCGCCGGCCGAGGAACTTGAGGCAGTCGAGCGTGGCCTCGTCCGCCCAGTGCACGTCTTCGATCACGACCAGGGTCGGCCGCCGGCTGCACTGCAATTCCGTCAGCACGGCTTCGAACAGCGCCGCGCGGCTGTCCTCGATCGCCAGCAGCGCATGAAAGCCCACGTCGGCCGAGCGAGCGATGTCGTGCAGCGGCGCAAGCGGATGCGGGGTCTGCAGCGCATCGCAGGCGCCCCACCAGAGGACGGCATCCTTGCGCTGCTCCGCCAACGTCTGCAGGAGGCTGGTCTTTCCGATGCCGGCCTCGCCCGCCACGAGTACCACATGGCCCCGGCCCGCCTCCACGCGAACGAGCAGATCCTGCAGGATCTGCATCTCCAGCTCGCGCTCGACAAGTTCCATGGCGGCCTCTCGATGTGTGACGCCCGTTGCCAAGCGGCATCGGGCGGGTGAGCGAAAGCGACCGGTTCGACCCGCACGCGCCGGGACCGCGGGTCAGTTGCCTGGGGCCATCGCATTCTACCCAGCCGCGACCACCCCTTCATCCGCGCTCGTGGTCGGGCCGTTGCGGCGAACGCCCGGGTGAGCCGGACGTCGCCCTGTGCCCGCTGTCGTCGATCAGGGCTTCACGCCCTGGAGGGACCTTGCAGGTCTGCAAAGCCGCGCGTGCTCATGGCTTGAATGCCGGCGCCGTGTTCGCCGCTGAACGGCGTCAGGTCGCCGGGGCAGCCCGCCTTCACCGCGTCGACGGGTGAATTGAACCACAGCCCCAGATGAAACTGGTGCACCGGTCCCGTGGCGGGGTTGAGTTGCGCGTCGGGAAGCGCGCCGTGATGAACCTGGGGCGCCGCGCCGATGCCGGGCGCAACGGTGAATGTCTCCTGGCTGAACCGGCCGATGAAACGCTGATGGCCCTGGCCGTGCCTGTTCGTCTCGATGTCACCTTGGTAGGAGCCGAGGCCGAATGGCGCGTTGGGCAATTGCAGGACGAAGAGGTTGAACGCGGTCTCGGGCGGCAGGCCGCGCAGGGACACGTCCATCACCTCCACCGAGCCGGTCGATTGAACGCTCACCTCGGCGCTTGCCTGGGCAAGGCAGTTGGCGCTCTCCGCCTTTGCCGACCTCAGCATCCTGAATTCGGTGCGCTTGCCGACGATGCCGACGCGTGAATCCCCGTTGTCCGGCGCGAAGTCGGCAACGGTCGTGTTTGCCAGCGACACCTGCGAACGCGGCCAGAAGTTGAACGTGTAGTCCTTGAAGGCGAAGCCCTGGGACGGCAACAGCGACAGTGGCACCGTCGCCGAGATCTCGCTTCCCTCGACGCGGGCCGTCACATCGGGGAGGGGCACGACACCGGGGTTCAGGGCGTCGAAGAACACCACCTGACCGTTGGCCAGCAGCCCGATGGCGGCGTCCCAGAGCACCCCGTGGCCGATCTTGGGCTCGCCGCCGAGCGCGCCTTCGAAGATCAAGTCGCGGCCGGCCTGGCCGCGGCCCCGGTCGATGCCGAAGACGTAGAACTTTCCCGAGGCCTTGTCGATCGGTCCGGCGAGGACGCCGGACAGGGTGACCGTGCCGGCCTTCGGGTCGATCACGACGTCGGCAAGCCGGACGTCCAGGTCCGCATCCCTGGGGCCGGCGTAGCTCGCCAGGAAGTCGCCCTGCGCGTCGATGAACGGCGCTGCATGGGCCGGCCCTGCCGAGAAGGCGGCCGCCAAAGCGAACGAAAGCAGGGTGGCGCGGTGTTGCGGGACAAGAGAGAGATTCATGGTGGATTCTTCAGTTCAGGTTCATGCGGCAGGACGTGCCGCGGGTTGGCAGGCTTCCGCCAGGCGCCCGGGAATCGGATCTCGGGGCCTGGCGACAGGCGGGAGGCGTTGCATTCGACGAGGCGGTGAGCCTCATCCGCTCCTTCGAGTGACAGCGACTCGTCGAGAGCAGGCGAAGGTTAGGGGCCGCCCGTCGGACTGCCCACGGCAGGTTTGCCTACGCGGCGCCTTTGCCCTGCCTATATTTCCGCGCGGCGGTCGACTGTGCCGGCCATGGGGTGCCTTGCGCGGAATCGATACGCTTCAGTCCCCGAACGGGGACCGGCCGCTTCCCCGGCTCCGCTCCCGGCCATGTGAATACTTGGCACCCGGGTTCGCGAATCGTCCTTCGCGGCCCGCGCCCCCCTGCGCGCACGATTCATCCCAAGCGCACACCGTGCGCGTGCCTCCGAAGACCGGGGGCCCGACAGCCAGGATCCGGGAGACGACCATGACCTTCGAACTCGACACCCTCATCGCCCTCGCGTTCTTCGCGCCGATCGCGTTCTTCGCCGTGCTCAACATCGTGGCGTTCCGCACGCGCGGCTACGATTCCGCCGTGAAGCCGCCCGTCGCGCAGACCCCGCGCACGCAGAACCCGGCGGTCTGGGCCGTGGAAGCGGCGAACGACGACGAAGCGCGCAAGTCCGCGTAAGCGCCGCCCACTCGCCACGAGGCTCGCCATGAAACGCCATGCCCACTCCCCGAAGCACGCCCGTCCCTTCCACCGGGGCCGCAAGGCGCAGCCGCAGGGCCCCGTCCGCGCATTGCACTGGATCGGGCAGATGGTGGTCGGGGTCGCGCCCAGGGCGTGGATGATCCAGGCGGCGAACGATCCGCAGGCATGAAATCGTGGCCGCCGCTGGGCGCGCCGGCGTGAATAGTTGGCCTCGCCATCCGGGATTTGCCGCAAGAACGCCGGCGCGCCTGCGGGCAAGCTTCACCCAAGCGCGAACGACGCGCGGAAGCCCCGGAAGGGGCCCCACGAATCACCAGGAGCCGACCATGAACTTCCCCGCCGACACCCTCATCGCCCTCGCGTTTCTCGCCCCCGTGGCCGCCTTCGCGCTCGCCGGGCTCTTCGCCACCGGCGTGCGCCCGCTCGAGAGCGCCTCGCGCATGGTCGTCACGGCCGATTCCGGGCCGATGATCGCCGTCGACGTCCGCGCCAGGGCCGCCAACGACGACCAGATGCGCGAAGCCGCCTGATCCCGCACGCCGGCGGGGGATAATGCGGGCATGAACCCCGCAATCTCTCCCGTCGGCGACCTCGGCGAGGCCGCCCGCGTCCTCGCCGCCGGCGGACTCGTGGCGATGCCCACCGAGACGGTCTACGGCCTCGCGGCCGACGCACTGAACCCCGAAGCCGTCGCGAAGATCTTCGCGCTCAAGGGCCGCCCCGCCGACCACCCGCTCATCGTCCACGTGGAGCCCGGGGCGCCGCTCGAGGACTGGGCGCGCGACATCCCGGAGGCCGCCCGCCGCCTCGTGGACGCGTTCTGGCCCGGGCCCCTCACGATCATCCTGAAGAAGACGCCGCGCGTGCCGGCGCTCGTCACGGGCGGGCAGGATTCGGTGGGGCTTCGCTGCCCGTCGCACCCGGTGGCCCAGCGCCTGCTGCGCGAGTTCGCCCGCATCGGCAGCGGCGCCGTCGCCGCGCCCAGCGCCAACCGTTTCGGCCACGTGAGTCCCACGACGGCGGGCCACGTGCGCGACGAGTTCGGCCCGGGGCTGCTCATCGTCGACGGCGGCGCCTGCGACGTGGGGCTGGAATCGACGATCGTCGACCTCTCCCGCGGCGGGGTCGTGCTGCTGCGGCCGGGCGCGATCACGCGCGAGGACATCGCCGGGGTGCTGGGCGCCCTGCCGCGCGATCGCGACCCCGACGCGCCGCGGGCCTCCGGCACCCTCGCCTCGCACTACGCCCCGCGCACGCCCACGGAGCTGGTGGAGAGCATCGCGCTCGCCCGGCGCCTGCGCGAGGCCGCCGCGGCCGGCCAGCGCGTTTCCGTGCTGGCGCGCCGCCGCCAGGCGGACCTCCCCGCCTTCGCCTGGCGCGAGGCGCCCCGGGACGCCGCCGGCTACGGCCACGACCTCTACGCGAATCTTCGCGCCCTGGACGGGAACTCCGCCGACGCGATCTTCGTCGAAGCACCGCCCGCCGCCTCCGACTGGGAGGCCATTCGCGACCGCCTTGCGCGGGCCGCGGCCGGCGCGGATGATGCCGACGAAACCTGAGCGAAAGGGATTCCCCATGAAGCGCCTGATCGCGCCCGCCCTCGCGGCGGCCGCCCTCCTCGTGGCCGGCTGCGCGCCGCTGGTCACGCAAAGTCCCGGCGAGGGGCTCTCTCCCGTGAACGCCGTGTCGGAGGGCGAGGACAAGCACCTCATGCTCTTCGGCCACGACGTGGTGAGCTACTTCACCGACGGCCGCCACCAGCCGGGCAATCCCGCGATCAAGAGCGTCTTCAAGGGCGTCACCTTCCGGTTCGCGAGCGCGGAGCACAAGGCGCTCTTCGACGCGGCGCCGGAGAAGTACATTCCCCAATTCGGCGGTTACTGCGCCAACGGCATCGTGTACGGCATCCCCTGGGGCGGCGACGCGAACACCTGGACGATGATCGACGGCAAGCTCTACATCTTCGGGGGCGCCGGCTCGCGCGACGCGTTCCTGCTGGACCCGAAGGCGAACCTCGCGCTGGCGGAAAAGTACTGGAAGGAGGAGGTGAACGGGTCCAACGCCTTCTGGCAGCGCTCCAGGCGGCTGGTGTTCCGCGTCCCGCACTACAAGACCGGGCAGGAACTCGCCGACCTGGTCGCGAAGTCGAAGGCTTCGGGGAAGTAGGGCGGGACCATGCGCCACGCCGCCGCCGTGTTGGCCTCGCTCGCGTTCGCCGCCGGGGTGGCCTGCGCGCAGCCGGCCCGGACCCCGGCGGACGCGAAGACCGCGCAGGAAGCCAGGCCCGCCCGCGTCGCGCTCGTCATCGGGAATGCCGCCTACAAGGACGCTCCGCTCGCCAACACCCTCAACGACGCTCGCGATGTCGCGAAGGCGCTCGAGAGCGCGGGCTTCCGCGTGGTGGTGCGCGAGAACGCGTCGCTCAAGCAGATGCAGCTCGCCATCCGCGAGTTCGGCGACCTGCTCGGGCGCACGTCGTCGGGCGTCTTCTACTTCGCCGGCCATGGCGTCCAGGTGCGCGGCCGCAACTACCTGATGCCGGTGGACGCCGACATCGCGCGCGAGGACGAGGTGGCCTTCTCCGCGGTGGACCTGGCCGCCGTCCTGGAGAAGATGGACACCGCGAGGAACCCGCTCAATCTCGTGATCCTCGACGCCTGCCGCAACAACCCCTTCTCGACGAAGTTCGCGCTCTCGGCGCCCGGCCTCGCGCAGATCGACGCGCCGGCGGGCACCCTGATCGCCTTCTCGACCGCGCCGGGCTCCGTGGCCTCCGACGGCGCCGGCCGCAACGGCCTTTACACGCAGCACCTGCTCGAGCAGATGAAGCGCCCGGGCGCCGCCGTCGAGGAGGTCTTCAAGGGCGTGCGCGGCGCCGTGCGCAAGGAATCGGGCGGCAAGCAGGTGCCCTGGGAGAGCACGTCGCTCGAGACGGGCTTCGTGTTCGTCTCGGCGCCGAAGGTCGCGGAGCCGGCGCCGAAGCCCGAGGCGGCCGTCGGCAAGCCGGGCGCCCCGCGCGGCGTCCCCGTGGCGATCAAGGCGCCGCCCGCCTTCGCGAAGGGCGACACGTGGACGTACCGCATCCGGGACCTGCTCACCGGGAACGAGCGGCGGATCACCGTGAAGGTGGCCGAGGTGAACGAGGACGAGATCACCCTCGTCGGGGGCGGGATCCTCGACCACGTGGGCAACTTCCTGCGCACCAAGGCCGGCGACCAGGTCACCGTGTACAAGCCTTCCAGCCAGAATTACGCCTTCCCCTTGCGCACGGGCGGGACCTGGACCCTCACGTATTCGCAGGATCGCGACGGCCGCTCCTACGACAACAAGGTGAAGATCACCATGGGCGGCGAGGAGGACGTGGCGACCCCCGCCGGCACGCTGCGCGGGGTGAAGCTCGAGCGCATCACCCAGTGGAAGGAGCGCAGCAAGGACAACGCCGGGACCCACACGATGACGTACTGGTACAGCGGCCCGGTGAAGCGCCTCGTCGCCGCGGACATCCGGAACGTCACCTCGAGCGGCCGGGTCCTCACCCACGAGCGGCACGAGCTGGAGAAGTTCGAGGTCCGTTGACGCCGCCCCGGGCGGGTCCCCCACGTGAATAGTTCGCATACAGGGGGACGCCTTGCCCTTAGTCTTGCCTGACGATTAGTCTCTCGGGGGACGGGACCGGGCAGGCCGAGCCGGCCCGGATCGCGCGGAAGTCAGGGAGGGTTCGCCGCATGAATCGAGGAGGCGCCGTCGCGTCGCTCGCCGCCATGGCCGTGCTGGCGGCCACGGCGTTCGCCGAGCGGGCCGTCGGCGACGGGGTGGCCCCGTGACCTGGCGCGCCGGGCTCTTCCTCAAGTACTTCGCCTTCATCGTCCTGCTCGTGAGCGTGGGCCTCGTCGCGAGCGGGTCGATCAACCTCTACTTCTCGTACCAGGAGACCCGGGCCTCGCTGGTGAACCTGCAGCGCGAGAAGGCCGTGACCGCCGCCCTGCGCATCCAGCAGTGGGCCCGGAACGTGGAATCCGCGATGGGGCTCACCCGGTTCACCGTCGCCGCGCCCGGCCAGCCGCTCCAGGAGGCGCGCCGGCTGGACCTGCTGAAGCTCCTGCGGCTCGAGCCCGCGATCACGGAGATCAGCCACATCGACGACAAGGGGCGCGAGCAGCTCAGCGTCTCGAGGCTTCGGATGGACACGGTCGGCAGCGGCACGGATTACTCCGCCGACCCGCGCTTCGTCGAGGCGCGCAAGGGCAAGACCTGGTTCGGCCCGGTGTACTTCCGCAAGGAGACCGAGCCCTACATGACCATCTCGATGGTCGCCTCGGACCGCTCCGTCATGGCGGCGGAGGTGAACCTCAAGTTCATCTGGGACGACATCTCCCGCATCCGCGTGGGGCAGGACGGCTACGCGTACGTGGTGGACGGCCGCGGCTTCCTGGTCGCGCACCCCGACATCAGCCTCGTGCTGCGCAAGGCGGACCTCTCGGCCCTGCCGCAGGTGATGGCCGCGCTCGCCTCGAAGCCGGAATCCGAGTTCAGGGAGGTGCCCGAGGCGAGGAGCGGGGAGGGCGTGCCGGTCCTCGCCGCCTACGCGCCCATCGAGGCGCTGGGCTGGCGCGTGCTCGTCGAGGAGCCCACGAAGGCCGTCTTCGCGCCGCTCTACGACGCCATCCTGCGCACCGTCGGATTGCTGGTCGCCGGCGTGGTGATCTCGGTCCTCGCGAGCCTCTTCCTCGCCCGCCGGATGGTCGAGCCGGTGAAGGCGCTGCAGGCCGGCGCCGAGCGCATCGGCGCCGGCGACCTCACGGGCCGCATCGACGTGCGCACGGGCGACGAGCTGGAGACGCTGGCCAACCGGTTCAACACGATGGCGGGGCAGCTCGAGGAATCCTATGCGGGCCTCGAGCGCAAGGTGGAGGCGCGCACGCGGGAGCTGCGCGAGACCCTGGACCAGCAGACGGCCACGGCCGACGTGCTCAAGGTGATCAGCGGCTCGCCCACGGACGTGAGGCCCGTGTTCGAGGCCATCGTGCGCTCGGGCAAGACCCTCGGCGAGGCCGAGGCCGTGGTGGCGTTCCGCTACGAGAAGGGCCTTTCCCACTTCGTCACGGGCATCGGCCTCGAGCCGGATGTCATCGCCCACCTCGCCGCGCACGGCGGCTTCGCGGCCGGCCCCGGGACGCTCGCCGGCCGGGCGATCGCGGCCCGGGGGCCCGTGCAGATCGCCAACATGCACACCGACCCCGGGTACACGGTCCAGGTCCTCCCGCGGCAGCTGCGGCGCGGCCTGGCCGTGCCCCTGCTTCGCGACGGCGAGCCCATCGGCACGATCCACGCGTTCTGGCACGAGGAGGGCGAGGTGCCGGAGAAGTTCGTGCGCCTGCTGCAGACCTTCGCCGACCAGGCCGTCATCGCCATCGAGAACGTGCGCCTGTTCAA
>CAYQCP010000082.1:0-14777 GCA_964416005.1 uncultured Gemmatimonas sp. | reverse complement strand
GCGCGCGAGCGCCGGTGCCGCGTCCTCGGCGAAGAACCCGCACAGCGCATCGGCGGGCAGGGACGGTTCAGGCGCCGCGGCGCCCGCCGCGCCGACGCCTAGGAAGGCCACGCGGCCGCCGAGCGCAGCCACCGCCGCCGCGTTCGCGGCCAGCGCGGTGTCGAGGAGCACCACCACCGGCTGGTCCTCCGGCAGTTCGGCCGCGGCGGGGAGCGCCGTGACGCGGCGCACCGCGCACTCGGGGGCGGCGCCCAGCGAGGGCAGCGCCGCAAAGGAGCGGCCGACGGAGGCGAAGATCAGCGGCGTCGTGGTCACGGCAGGAGGGGACGAGAACGCCGGCGCCCCGGAAGGAGGGTCGCCGGCGTTCAAATGTGCGAAGGCGCCAGCGCCCTCGCTACCTGCCTACTGCAGCTTCTTCAGCTCAGCCTCGGCCTTGTCGAACGCCGGGAACTTGTCGAGCGACTTCCGGAACAGCGTCTCGGCTTCGGCCTTGTTGCCCGCGTCCTTCGCGGCGAGCCCCTTGCTGTAGAGCGCGATCGCCTCGTAAGGCACCTTCTTGGCGGCTTCCTTGCGGGCCTCGCCGACGCGCGCCGGGATCGCCGGCAGCTTGGCGCCATCGTTGATCTTGGCGGCCAGCTGCACCACGAGTTCCATGAAGTCCTCAATCTTGCCGTTCACGACGCCGTTGGGGCCACCGGCGGCCGGGAAGACGATCAGGCTCGTCTCGGTGTTGAAGACGCGCGCGGTAAAGCGCATGCGGCCGCTGCGGTCGGTCACGAAGCCGCCGGTCACCATGTACTGCGCGCCGACGAGCTTGCCGACCTTCACCGCCGACTCGTTGTCCACCTTGCCCTCGGTGCTGAGCTTCTGCTCCTCCAGCACCTTCTGGATCTGGTCTCGCTCCACCACCCGGATGCCCGGGTTGGCGGCGAGCTCGCCGATGAGCATGTCGGCAATGCCCTTGGACAGCGGCTGTAGCTCCGCATTGGCGGCGCCGATGGCGCTGTTGTTGAAGTAGAGCACCGCGACGGTCGGCTTGCTGCCGCCCTGCGCGGCAACGAGGGACGGCACGGCGACCGCGAGCGCGGCAAGCAGAGCGAACGATTTCACGAACTTCATGGGGTCCTCCTCTAGGGCGAGGGGCTAAACGGTCAGCGTCAGTCCTTCTGCGGCTCCCAACACCTGCAGCGCCCCTCCGCGGGAGCGCACCAGCGCGCGACATTCGTCGATGCGCTGGTCGAGTTCATCATCCGAACGCCGGGGTTCGTGGTGAAACAGCACCAGGGTCCCGACCCCCGCGTCCATCGCCACTTCCACGGCGTCACGGAAGGTCGAGTGCCCCCAGCCGCGGTGGTGATCGTACTCTTCCGTCGTGTACATCGTGTCGTGCACCAGGACGGTGGCGCCACGCACGAAGTTCACGAATGCCTCTCGCCATCCGGGCGCCGAGTCGTACTTCTCCGGGGCGCCCACCTCGTTGTCCGAGACATAGACGATCGACTGGCTGCTCCCGGGCGAGCGGAACCGGTACCCCAGCGCGCCGCCCGGGTGCTGCACCTCGAACGCCTCCACCTCATACCCTCGGCCGCTGCGGCGTTCCCCGGCGGCGATCGACGAAAAGTCGATGCGCGCATCGAGCTCCTCGAACGTCACCGGAAAGACCACGGGCGACATCTGGTCCCGCACCACGCGATCCACGCTCCCTTCGAGCGCCTTCGATCCCCAGATCGTGAAGTGGTTTCCACGCTGGAAGATCGGGGCGAAGAACGGTATCCCCTGAATGTGGTCCCAGTGCGCGTGCGTCAGGAAGATGTCGCCTTCCAGCGGCGCGCCGTCGGACCGGTCCTGCAACGACAATCCAAGCTCACGAATCCCCGTCCCGGCGTCGAGGATCACCAGCCAGCCCTCCTCCGTCCGAATCTCGACGCACGGCGTGTTGCCGCCATACCGCACCGTCCTGCGTCCCGGACTTGGGATGGAACCGCGGGTCCCCCAGAACTGCACACGAAGGGTCATCGCCAGAAACTTAGGAAGGGGAAGAGGGAGAGTCTTTGCGGATGGTCACTAGCCCTTGGTGACGCGGGTCACAGACGCTGCTGGGCGCGCTCGCGGAGCGCCGCCTTGTCGAGCAGGCGGATGCGACGGCGCTCGGTGGACACCCAGCGCATGTCCTGGAACTCCCGCATGGCCCGCGAGACCGTCTCGCGACTGGCGCCGATCACCTGGGCGATGGTCTGGTGCGTCAGCGGCTTGTCGATGAGGTCGTCGCCGCCGTCCTCCGCGGCATCGAGCAGCATCCGGGCGATGCGTCCCGGCACGTCGAGGAGGACGAGCGTGCCGATCTTCTCGTCGGCGCGCCGCAGACGGCGCGAGAGCTCCTGCAGGAGGGCCCACGCCACGCCGGGGCTCGACTCCACGCGGCGCCGGAAGTCGTCCCGCCGCAGCACGAGCAGCGCCGATTCCTCCATCGCGATGACGTGCGCCGAGCGCGGCTGGTCGTCGATGAGCGAGAGCTCGCCGAAGTACTCGCCGACGCCGAGCAGGCTGAGGATGACCTCGCGCCCATCATCGGCCAGCAGCACGACCTTGACGCGGCCGGAGCGAACCACGAACAGCGCATCGCCGGGGTCGTCCTCGAAGAGGATGACGCTCCCCTTGGGGTAGCTCTTCTCGCGCACGAGTTCGGCGAAGCGCTCGCGCTCGGCGGCGTCAAGCGACTTGAAGAGCGGAACGGTGGCGAGAAAATTCGCGATGCTTGGCACGGGGTGGGGGCGGCAGGGGACGGGTGTCGAGCCGGGGTCCAGCAGCCCCCGAACTCCCTTGTTGTGGCGAACTTAGCTCCGGCGGGGCCGGCAGTCAAACGCATTTATAGTTGCCCGCTTGAATCCGACCCCCCCGTTAGGGTATATTTTCCAGCTACCCAAGAACACCCGCCTGGAGCTCCCTGTGAAGGCCGATATCCATCCCGTCTACGCGACAACGACCGTGCACTGCGCGTGTGGCAACACGTTCCAGACGCGCTCGGTTCGCGACGAGATTCACCTCGACATCTGCTCGAACTGCCACCCGTTCTACACGGGCAAGCAGAAGCTGATTGACACGGCTGGCCGTGTCGAGCGCTTCAACCAGAAGTTCAAGCGGAAGGCCGCCGTCTGAGCCTGCGCGACCGCCTCGCCGACGCACTGCAACGCGCGGCCGACGTCGAACGCGACCTGCTCGATCCCGCCGTGCTGCGGGATGCCAAGCGGCTGGCCGAGCTGGGGCGTGAACATCAGCGGTTGGCGGGGGTCGTGGCCCGCGCCAACCGGTTGACCAGGCTGGAGAGCGAGCTCGCGCAAGTGCGCGAGCTCGTTGCGTTGGACGACGCGGAGATGCGGGAGGAGGTGCAGGCCGAGAAGGCCCGCCTCGAGGCCGAGATCCCGCGTCTCGAGGAGGAGATCAAGCCGCTCCTCGTCCCCCCCGACCCGATCGACGACCGCAACGCCATCGTCGAGATTCGCGCCGGCACCGGCGGCGACGAGGCGGCGCTGTTCGCCGCCGAGCTCTTCCGCATGTACACGCGCTACATCGAGCGGCACGGCGGCTGGAAGGTGGACACGCTCGCGCTCTCCGAAGGGACGCTGGGCGGCTACAAGGAAGCGGTGTTCAAGGTCTCGGGCGCGGGCGCGTTCGGTGAACTGCGCCGCGAGGCGGGGGTCCATCGCGTGCAGCGCGTGCCGGCCACCGAGGCCGCGGGGCGCATCCACACCTCGGCCGCCACGGTGGCGGTGCTGCCGGAAGCCGAGGATGTGGACGTGACGATCGAGGACAAGGACCTTCGCGTTGACGTCTACCGCGCGTCGGGACCCGGCGGCCAGGGCGTCAACACCACCGACTCCGCGGTGCGCATCACGCACCTGCCCACCGGCATCGTGGTGACGCAGCAGGACCAGCGCTCGCAGATCCAGAACAAGGCCAAGGCCATGGAAGTGCTGCGTTCGCGCCTGCTCGACCAGCGCATCGCGGAGCAGGAAGCGGAGCGTGCGCGGCTGCGCCGCAGCGCGGTGAGCACCGGCGACCGCTCCGCCAAGATTCGCACGTACAACTTCCCGCAGAGCCGCATCACCGACCATCGCATCAACTTCACGACGCACGACCTGCAGGGCGTGCTCGACGGCAAGCTCGCGGCGCTCGTCGAGGCGCTGCGCCAGGCGGACCTCGAGGAGCGGCTGTCCGTCGGCGGCGAGTAAGCCCATTGCAGTTCCTTGCCGCCGGTGATGACGGATGTCTGACGGTGCGGGGTATGTAGTATGAGGGGATGATCGGCTGAGGACAGCCAACCGACAGACGACGGCGGACGGATGAGGCGGGAATGACGGATTCGATGCAACCAGGCGGCGGACCGAGGGATTCGGGCCCCTTTGTGAAATCGCTGCGGGATGTCGAGCTGCCCGCTGACATCTCGTCGGCCGCTCCCCCAGGCGGCACGATCGGCGAGATGCTCGACGCACTCGCCGAGGAACTGGGCGGCAAGGCCGGCATGCCCGCCCGCCAGGAAGCGCGCGACCTCATCGCCGCCGTCCTCGGGCAGCCGAAGTTCTGGCCAAGCGCGCATCGCGACGAGCCGCTGGCGCCGGCCGCGCTCGTGGCGATCAGCGAAGCGTCGGAGCGGCTCCGGCGCGGGATGCCCTTTCAGTACGCAGTGCGCCGCGCCGACTTCCGCACACTGACGCTCTACGTGGACGAGCGCGTGCTGATCCCGCGCCCGGAGACCGAGCTGCTGGTGGACCTGGTGCTCGCGCAGACGGGGGGAACCGGCCGCGTCGCCGACGTTGGCACCGGATCGGGCGCCATCGCGCTCTCGCTTGCCGCCGAGGGGCGGTACGACCGCGTGATTGGCACCGACATTTCGAGCGACGCGCTGACCGTGGCGCGGCACAACCTGCGCGCGATCGCCCCCGAGCGCCGCGCGCTGCTCGACTTCCGGGCGGGAAGCTGGTGCGCCCCGCTCGTCGGCGAGGCGCTGGGGGCGCTGGTGGCGAACCCTCCGTATATTGCTCCCGCTGAGGCGTACGAACTACCCGATCTCGTGCGCAATTGGGAGCCGTCGTTCGCGCTGTTCGCCGAGCGCGACGGCATGGCGGCGATCCGGGCGATCGTGACGGGTGCGATGCCGGTGCTGGCGCCGCACGGCCTGCTGGCGCTTGAGGTGGATGCGCGGCGCGCGACCGACGCGGCGGCGCTGGTGGAGGGCTCGGGGGCATACGAGCAGGTGGTCATTCACAAGGATCTCACCGGCCGCGAGCGGTTCGTCGCGGCCCGACGCAAGGAGACGTGATGCTGAACGAGCGCGCCGTGGAGTTGGGACGCCTCATTGGCCAGAGCGAAGAGTACCGGGCCGTGCGGCGGGCCAACGACGCGCTGGGAGCGGACAAGGACGCGGTGGCGCTGCTGCAGCGCATGGAACAGCTGCGCCACCAGGCGTCGGACATGATCGACCGCGGGGAGAACCCCACGGCGGAGATGGAGCAGGAGCTCGAGCGGCTGCTGGGGCAGGTGCAGGTGAATCCGCTGTACCAGCGCATGATCGTCGCGCAGGAGAACTTCGACAAGATCATGATGCAGGTGAACCAGTGGATCCTCGACGGGATCAAGAAGGGCGCCACCAGCGGCATCATCACGCTCGGGTGACCCCCATGGCTGGCCGGATGGTGGTCTTCGAGGGCGGCGAAGGTGCGGGCAAGACGACGCAGCTCGAGCGCCTCGCCCTGCGGCTCGGCCGGCACGGCGTGCAGGTGCACATGCTCCGCGAGCCGGGCGGCACGCCCATTGGCGACGAGATTCGTGCGCTCTTGCTGCGTCCCAGCGCGCAGATCCCGGCGCGCACGGAGGCGCTGCTCTTCATGGCGTCGCGCGCGGCGCTGATGGTTGAGCAGGTGCGGCCGGCCCTGGATCGCGGCGAGATCGTGCTGCTGGATCGCTTCTTCCTGAGCACCTATGCGTACCAGGTGGGCGGGCGCGGCCTTCCCGAGTCCGAGGTGCGCGACGCCAACGCCTTCGCCACCGGTGGGATCGTGCCGGACGTGACCGTCCTGCTCACACTGCCGGTCGAGGTCGGGCTCGCGCGTGCGGCGCAGCGCGGCGCGGCCGATCGCATGGAGCAGGCGGAACGGGCGTTCCACGACCGGGTGAACGCGGCGTTTGCCAGCTTCGCGGAGCCGGCGTGGCAGGCGGCGCACGCCGAATGCGGGCGCATCGTGGCGGTGCCGGCCGACGGGTCCGTGGAGGCGGTCGAGGAGCGGGTGTGGCGGGTGGTTGCCACGGCCTGTCCCGAGGTGCAGGGTTGATGCCGGCTGGAACCCGTTGTTCACGTCTCGCGTAGGGGCTTCGTGCGCCGCAATCGCCTGATCATCACGCTGCTCGTCCTCGCCGCCGGCGCCATCTCCGGCGGCTGGCTGGTGCAGCGCGCGCTCCGGCGCTCGACGCACCCTGAGGTGAGCGGGGCGCGGCTGCTCGCTTCCGTGATGGAGCGGGTGCGGGACAGCTACGTCGATTCGCTCGCGGTGGATGAGCTCTGGCGCCGCGCGGCCATCGGGCTCGTGGACGAGCTCGGCGACCCGAACAGCACCTACCTGCCGCCCGACCGCCTGAAGCGCCTGACCGAGGCCACGTCCGGGCTGTACAGCGGCGTCGGCATCCAGGCCGAGCGGCGCGAGGGCTATGTCGTGGTGCTGGCGGTGCGTCCCAACTCGCCGGCGGAGCAGGCGGGCGTGCAGGCCGGCGACCGGCTGCTGGAGGCCGACGGCGTGGCCATGAAGGGATGGACGATGGAGGAGGCGCGCAATGCCATGCGTGGCGCGCCGGGAACGCGCCTGCAGCTCGTGGTGGAGCGTGGCACGTCGCGCATTCCGTTCACGCTGGCACGCGGCCCCATTCATGTGCCGTCCATCTCGCGCGCCTTCGTGCTCGACGGCGGCGTGGCTTACGTGCACCTCTCCACGTTCAGCGACTCCGCGCGCGAGGAGCTGACGCGGACGGTGGACTCGCTGGGTGCGGCGGGCGCGCGTTCGCTGATCCTCGACCTGCGCAACAATCCCGGCGGGCTGCTCAACCAGGGCGTCGCGATTGCCGACCTCTTCCTCGACAAGGGGCAGGAGATCGTCGAGGTGCGCGCGCGGGGCGACAAGCGGCAGTCCGTCTACGTTGACAGCGCCGAGCAGCGGTGGCCCCGGCTGCCGGTGGCGGTGGTGGTCAACTCCGGCACGGCGAGCGCGGCGGAGATCGTGGCCGGCGCCTTGCAGGACCACGACCGCGCGCTGCTGCTGGGGCGCACGTCGTACGGCAAGGGCAGCGCACAGAACGTCTTCACGCTCGAGGGCGGCGGCGGCCTCAAGCTGACCACGGCGCGCTGGTTCACGCCCTCCGGACGCTCCATCAGTCGCGTGGCGCGCCGCGATGATGACGCGCTGCGGCCGGTCAACGACCGTCCGGAGCGCCCGGTCTACACGACTGACGCCGGGCGCAAGGTGTTCGGCGGCGGCGGCATCTCGCCCGACCTGCTGGCCGGAGATTCGGTGCCGGCGCCCGCGGAGCGGGCCTTTCTGCTGGCGCTTGGCGCCTCGGCGCCGCGCTTCCGCGAGGCCATGAAGGACTTTGCCGCGGCGCAGGTGCGGCGCGGTGCGGTGCGTGACACCACCTTCGTCGTCACGCCCGCATTGCGCGATGCGCTGTGGACGGAGGTCAGCCGCCGCGGCGTGGACGTGGCGCGCTCGATGTACGACGATGCGAGTGCGCTGGTGGACCGCCAACTGGGCAATGAGCTCGCCCGTCAGGCGTTCGGCCTTCCGTTTGCCGGCCGCCGCAGCGCGCGCAATGACCGCGTGTTGCAGCGGGCGGCGGAGCTCCTGCGGCGGGTGACGGATCCGAAGGACCTGCTGGCGGTGACGGACACGGCAGCCAAGTGACTCAGGATATGGACCTAGGATTGCGATCGAGGATTGCGACTTCGGATTGCGATTGACGATTGGGCGCCGGGGCATGATGCCGCGGCGCCCAATTGCTCGTCGCAATCCTCAATCGCAATCTTGAATCGTAATCCTCGGTCCAGTTCCTCTATTTCGGTTCCCCCGGCCGGTATCGAACGACCGCCGCCTTCTCGACATCCGCCGCCGTGTACGCCACCGGCTTCAGTTCGCCCTTGGCGAACAGCTCGGCCTGCGTGGAGTACCACGGCGATTCGGGGCGCGAACTGCTGCCGTAGGCGAGCGCCGAATAGGCGCGCGGGGTGTCGCCGAACTCCACGGCCAGCACCCAGCCGTCGCCGCCGTTCGCCGACAGCTTGCCATCGGGGTCGCGCGCAAAGTTGAGCACGCGGAAGCAACCCAGCGCGCCGCCGCAGCCGCCCACCGGCACGTCCACGGGGCCGCGCCGCACGCGATGCACCTCGCCCCAAGCCACGTCATACGATCCATGACGGCGCGCCGTCTCGGCCACCGCCCAGGCGAAGGCCTCGGCGGCCCGGGCGGGCTGCGAGAGCCCGTACGGCGTGCGCATCGCGTCCGCCGACGTCCATGCCTTGGCGTAGCGCAGGGAATCGGCCAGCCCCTGTCCGTAGCGCGTCCACCAGACCTCGAAGAGCATCGCCCCCTTCGACTCGGGCGCGGCGGTGTTGTCCCACTTTTCCATCAGCGCGAGCGCCGCGGCCACATCGCCCGTGGGGTTGGTCGCCTTCACGGCTGCGATGAGGTCGGGCTTCACGCGGTCGGCGAGCAGCATCCGGTACGTGTGCTTCATCTTCACCACGTCCTCGAGCGTCACCTTGTTGGTGCCGCCGACGAGCTGCAGGCCGAGCTGGCTGCGCAGCGACAGCGACGGCCGCTCGAAGTTCGGGTACCGGTTGATGGTGTCCACCGGCTCGCGCACGTTGGTCCAGTGCGGCGAGCTGTTCTCCTGGTGCACGTATCCGCCCTTCGGGTTGAGGAACTGCGGCAGCGAGTCCCACGGCACGTACTGCGTCCACATGTCGCTCGTGCGCTGCACCGGGATCGCCAGCGTGTCGCCGCCCGTTGCGTGCGGCAGCAGCGGCAGCGTGGCGTTCCACACCATCATGATGTTCCCCGCCTTGTCGGCGTACGTGTAGTTCGACGTGCCGCGCGCGCGCAGCCGCATTGCCGCCTTCCACTCGGCGAGCGACGTGGCGCGCATCAGCCGCAGGAACTGTTCGCCGTTGCGGAACTCGCCGTCGTTGGCGGTCTTCAGGATGTAGATCCTGCCGCCAGCCCGATGGATGACGGGGCCCGCGTTCGTGAACCAGAACTCGCGCGTCTCGGTCGAGACGGCTGCGCCATCGCGATAGGGCACCGTGACGAGCTCGCGCCGCAGCGGCAGCGAGGTGCCGTCGATGCGGTAGTGGTCGGGCCGGTCCGGATCGGCGTCGAGCGCATAGAACTCCTGCAGCCGCTGGGCGTTGTTGGTCGTCGCCCAGCCGAGGTGCGCGTTGAAGCCGCCGATGAGGGTGAGCGGGCCGCCGATGCGAAAGTCGCCGTAGAAGTCGAACTGACCTGGAATGGTGAGCTGGGCTTCGTAGTAGCCCGAGTTCCAGTTGAGGTGCGGGTTGCGCAGCAGGATGGCCTTGCCGCTCCTGGTGCGACTCGGGGCGAAGGCCCACGCGTTGGAGCCAACGTTGTCGCGCGACCACTCGTCGTCCTCGCCTTCGCTCGACGGCGCGCCGGCGCGCCGCGGCGCGTCGGGCGGGAACTGCTTGGGATCGAGGGCCGTGAGGAAGCGCCGGATCGATCCGTACGACGGGCCTCCCATGTCGCCGGCGAGGATGTCGTATCCGGTGAAGTCGGCGGGCATCGTCGCCGGATACTCATCGCGGTGCAGCGCGATGTAGCGGTTGAGGCCGGCGGCGAAGCCCTCGTACACGTCGCGCGTGCCGGGTTCGAGCTTCACATAGCTTTCGACGGCGCGCGCGTGCGTGATGCGCTCGAGGAAGTCCGACGCCATGCTGTCGCGTCCGAAGACCAGCCCCATGCGGCCGGAGGAGCGCAGCACGCCCATGGCGGTGCGCGGCCCGTAGTCCTCGAGCATGAGCCAGCCGAGGGCGTACCCGGCCGCGCGCAGGTTCTCGGCGCGGATGTGCGGCACGCCCGTGGTCGTACGGATGATCTCCACCTGGCGCCACAAGTCGGGCGCGGGGGTGAGTGCGGGACCCTGCGCTGCGGCGCTCGAGGCGAGCGCGGCAAGGGCGAGGGAGGAAAGGGTCGTGCGGAGGCGCATGCGAACCTCAGACATTTAGAGCGCGGGGCGGCCGGCGGCGGAGGGGACGCGCCCACCGGCGTGGTGACCCAATTCTACGGCGCGCGGTGCGTGCGCGCTGGACTCACGGCCAGTCGACGGCGCGCGGTGCGTGCGCGCTGGGCTCAGGGCCGGCGCGCCGGACCGCCGCCCATCAGGGCGGCCTGATCGACGATGCGCACGCCGGGCGGCACCTCGAAGACGAAGGCCCGCTTGGGCAGGGCCACGCCGAGGCGCATGTTGATGAAGCGCATTCGGCGGCGCAGCCCGCCCGGCTCCACCACCTCGATCTGTCGCACCAGCTTGTCGGCGCCGATCCAGACCTTGGCCGACTCGAACGGCGCGCCTTCCGCGCGCGGCGTCAGCGAGAAGACGGTCACCGTCTCACCCCCGACGCGCTCGGACTCCGGAATCACGCGCACCTGCGTGCGGTCGCCCGGATTCGCGAGCAGTCGCGCCACGACGTCGAACGCGCCGCCCACTTCGCGCGGGAGCTTGAGCACCTGGCCCTTGGCCGTGCTCGGCAGGTAGACCCACAGCGCCTCGCCGTCGGAGACGACGGCGTCACCCGCCGGGTCGGTGAAGCGGAAGGCGAACCGGCTCGGCGGACGCTGCATCAGCTCGCCGCGAGAGATGCGCGGCGTCGTGCTGACGGGACTGATGAGCGTCTGCTCAAAGCCGGCGCGCATGGTCCGGGCCCCCGCGAACTTCGCAGCCGCCGCGCGGTAGAGCCTCATCGCGGCCGCGGTGTCTCGAGGCGCCTGCGCTCCGGCCGATGCGGCGGATGCGGCGGCGGTGGCCACAAGCGTCCACACGCTCACGAGGAGGGCGCGCGCCGCGCGCCACCCAATGACGCGGCGCCCTGCACGCCGTGCGAGGGCGCGCCACCGGCGGCGCGCGTCCACCTGCCCGCGCCGGACGCCGTGGATCACTGCGCGCCGAGTGTCGTGATGCGGCGGCCGATGGCCGCGGCGATCGGGACGAGTTCGCCCATGAGCTCGGTGAACTGCTGCGGGAAGAGCGACTGCGCGCCGTCGCTGAGGGCGCGGTTTGGATCCGGGTGCACCTCGATGAGCAGGCCGTCGGCGCCGGCGGCCACGGCGGCGCGCGCCATCGGCCCCACGCGGTCGCGCACGCCCGTGCCATGGCTCGGGTCGGCGATCATCGGCAGGTGCGAGGCCTTCTGCACCGCGGGAATCGCGTTCAGGTCGAACATGTTGCGCGACGACGGATCCCACGTGCGCACCCCGCGCTCGCAGAGGATCACCTGGTCATTCCCTTCGGCGAGGATGTACTCGGCGCTGAGCAGGAGCTCCTGCACCGTGGCCGCCATGCCGCGCTTGAGCATCACCGGCATGCGCAGCTTGCCGACCGTCTTGAGCAGGGAATAGTTCTGCATGTTGCGCGCGCCGATCTGGATGCAATCGGCGTACTCGGCCACGAGCTGTGCGCCCTCGTCGTCCATCGCCTCAGTGACGATGGCGAGCCCCGTCTCGGCCTTGGCGCGGCGCAGCAACTCGAGGCCTTCCTTGCCCATGCCCTGAAACGAGTAGGGCGAGGAGCGCGGCTTGAAGGCGCCGCCGCGCAGGGCCACGGCCCCCGCGGCGCGCACCGTGTGCGCGGCCTCGATGATCTGCTTCTCGCTCTCCACGGAGCACGGCCCCGCAATCACGGGCACGTCCGATCCGCCAAAGGTCACGCCCGGCGCGATGGTGACCAGCGTGTTGGCCTGCCGCCACTCGCGCGACACCTGCTTGTACGGGCTCGAGACGTAGATGATCTCAGCGACGCCCGGCAGGGCCTCGATGTGCGATCCGTCCACCCGCCGATCGTTGCCCACGAGGCCCACCGTGGTGAGCTGCGCCCCCGGCATCGGAAGGGGCTGGTAACCCATCTCGGTGATGGCATCACAAACCCGCTGGACGTCGGCTGGTGACGCGGTGGCCTGCATGACGACGAGCATTCACTGGCTCCAAGGCAGATTCAGGCCGCCGAAGGCGGCGGAAACGAAATATATGGTGTGGAGGAGGGGTGCAGGGGCTTAGGAGGAGAGAGGAGTGGAGTGCGGAGGGAGAGGGGAGGAGGGAAATCGTTCCCAGGGCGGGAGACCGCCCACCCCCTCTCCCCTCACCCCTCTCTCCACTCCTCCCTCCTTCTACGCCCCTGCACCCCTCCTCACCGCCCCTTGAACAACGCCTTCCGGAACGTCTCCACTCCATCCGCCCGCAGCCGGATGAGGTAGACGCCCGTGGGCACGGCGCGGCCGGAATCGTCGGTGCCGTCCCATGAGAGGCGCGGATCGCAGCCGGTGTTGCTCCCCTCACTGGCGCGGCCATAGCGACCGGCCGCGAACGTGGCGGAGGAGGGGAAGGACGGTCCCGGAATCACCGAGCGCACGAGATTGCCGCGCAGGTCGAGCACCTGCAGCTCCACCGGCGACGCCGAGCGCAGGTCAAACCAGATGCAGGTCGCGCTGACGCGCGCGTTCGGGAACGGATTGGGGAAGTTCTGGAAGAGGATCGTCGCCGGCGGCACCGACGGGTCGAGCACGACAACCGACGCCGCGCTGAAGACGCGCGTGGAATCGCCCGACGACGGGATCCACGCCGACACCGACCAGCGATAGGACGTGTTCCCCTCAAGGTCGCGCACGGGCACGTAGACGGTGTCGTCCAGCCGCCCGACGAGCACCGGGTTGCCGCTCGCGTCGGCGACGCGGATCTCGTACTGCCAGCGCCCGGCCGACGCATGAATGCGCGCCGAGCTCCAGGTGAACGCCGGACGATTGGAGTAGACCACCGACCCGTTCGGGTTGTTCGGCGACACGAGGGTAAGCCACGTCGCGGTGCCGACGGGGCCGGTGATCGCCGAGTTGACCTGCAGCCCGGCCGCGGTGGTGATGACGCCGCGCCAGTAGACGGTGCTCCGTTCGGGCAGGAGCCGGCGCGGCGCAATGGTCTGACTCGTGCCGGCGGCCGTGACGGTGCTGTCCGTGAGGAGCCCCGACGCAAACGACGGGTTGGTCGCGACCTGCAGCGTGAAGCGCAGCGGCAGGTCGGCGGGCGCGAATCCCGCGCCGACGATGGTGAAGGCGGGGATGCCGTCGCGCAGCGGATTGTCCGCGGGGGCAACGACCGTCACCGACCGCTGCGCGGCCGCGGGCGCCACCAGCGCCGCGAGCAGAGCGAAGGTGATGCCAGCCCGCCTCACGAAACCGGCGTTCCCTCCGGCGCGTCCTCGTCGACTGGCATTCCCGTCATGCGCACGCTGACCAGCGACGAGACGCCGGGTTCCTGCATGGTCACGCCGTAGACGGCGTCGGCCGCCTCGGTGGTGGTGCGCGGGTTGTGCGTGATGACGATGAACTGCGTGTTCACCTTGAACTCGTTCAGCATCTTCACGAAACGTCCCACGTTCTGGTCGTCGAGCGGTGCGTCCACTTCGTCGAGCACGCAGAAGGGGCTGGGCTTGGTGAGGAAGATGCCGAAGAGCAGGGAGAGCGCCACCAGCGCGCGCTCGCCGCTCGAGAGCAGGTGGATGCGCTGCGTGCGCTTGCCGCGCGGCGACGCGTGGATCTCGATGTCGCAGTCGAGCGGCAGGTCGGGGTTCTCGAGCCGCAGGTCGCACTCGCCGCCGCCAAAGAGCGTCATGAAGATGCGGCGGAAATGCTCGCGCACCTCGGCGAACGTCTTCAGGAACATCTCGCGCGCGGTGGTGTCGATCTCGCGGATGGCCTGCTGCAGCGCCTTTTGCGCGTCCGACAAGTCGGCGCGCTGCGTCGTGAGGAACTCGAGGCGCTTGACGGTCTCGTCATGCTCCTCGATGGCGAGCTCGTTGACGGGACCGAGCGCCTCGAGCTGCGCGCGCAGCTGCTCGGCCTCGGCCCGCAGCGCCTCGTCGTCGATGTCGAGCGCCACGTAGTCGGCGAGGAGCTCCTCGAGCGGCTTGCGCCACTCGGCCTCGAGCCGCTCGCGAATGGCGGCGCGCTTGCCGCCAAGCTCCGTATGCCGCAACTCGGCCTGGTGCAGGGCCTCGGCGACCGCCGTGACCTCGCGGCGCGTTGCGTCGAGATCGTGCTCGGCGCCGCCGAGCGCGGCGTCCGCCGCGCGCACGGCTGCTTCGGCCTCCTCCAGCGCCTGCTCCGCCGACGCCAGCGACTGCGTGCGGCCGGCAAGGTCATCGCGCCAGGCGGCCATCTGCCGCGCGAGTTCATCATCGGCCGCGTCAATGGCGGCGAGCTCCTCATTGAGCGCGTCGAGCCGCGCGGCGGCCCCCGCCTGCTCGAACGCGAGGCGCTCCTCGCGCTCGGTGGCGACTTGACGGCGTGCCTCGGCCTGCGCGTGCGACACCTGAGCCGCGGCGCGCGTCTCGCGGGCGGCATCCTGACGCGCCTCGGCGACGCCGAGCGCCTCGCGCGCTTCCACCGCGCGCTGCTCGGCGGCGCCCAGCGCGTCGCCTTCCTGCTCGATGCGTGCAGCGCCGTCGGCCGCCCGCGCCGA
>CAYQCP010000081.1:0-14957 GCA_964416005.1 uncultured Gemmatimonas sp. | reverse complement strand
TCGGCGAGGTGCCGATCGACTTGGCGGGCATGCGGCAGCTCGACGCGATGCCGCAGGTGGTCCGCAGCGCGGACGCGCACCACAAAGAACATTCCCTCGAGGTGCAGTTGCCGTTCTTGCAGCACGTGCTGGGCCACTTCGAACTCCTGCCGCTGGCGGTGGGCGAAGCCTCGGCGGAAGAAGTGGCCGACGTGCTGGACGCGGTGTGGGGTGGCGACGAGACGCTGATCGTGATCAGCTCCGACCTCTCGCACTTCCTGCCGGACAAGCTCGCCCGCCGGATGGACCAGGAGACCGTAGCAGAGATTGTCGCACTGAATTCGCACATTGAGTCGGAACGAGCCTGCGGCGCCACGCCGATCAACGGCCTGCTGCTGGCGGCGAAACGGCATGGCCTGCGCGCCGTGACGTTGGACGTGCGCAACTCGAGCCAGACTGCGGGTGATCCTGACCGGGTCGTGGGCTATGCCGCGTTCGCCTTCGAGGCGAACGGCCTTGATGCGAGAACGGATGACGGCCGGGCGGCCCGCGAGTCCGCGGTCGAGCGTCGCGCTGCCTTCGATGAAAGCCGTGGAGCGGTGTTGCTCACGCTGGCGCGCGCCGCCATCGCGAAGCAGCTCAAGCAACCGATGCCGGCCGTCCCCGAGCCCGCATGGCTGGCGGAACCCGGCGCGACGTTCGTCACGCTGACCATCGACGGCGAGCTGCGCGGCTGCATCGGCACGCTCGAGCCCCATCGGCCGCTCGGGGACGACGTAAAGGAGAACGCGGTGGCCGCCGCGTTAAGAGACCCGCGGTTCGATCCGCTGCGCGCGGCCGAGTTGCCGGACGTTCGCGTCGAGGTGTCGCTGCTGTCCGCGGCCGAGCCGATCGTGGCGGCGGACGAAGCCGCGGCCCTCGCCGCGCTGCGACCGCACGTCGACGGCGTCGTGCTCGAGTACAAACAGTATCGCGGCCTCTTCCTGCCGCAGGTCTGGGAGCAGTTGCCCGAGCCGCGCCGGTTCCTGGCCCATCTCAAGCACAAGGCCGGCCTGCCGATGAACTTCTGGTCCCCGGCCGTGCGCCTCTTCCGGTTCACCGTCAGCATGTGGAAGGAAGAGGACGCATGAGCATCGCCGAGTCGCACTTCCCGGCAAGCTGGTGGCATGCGCTGCCGGACGGCCGCCTCCAGTGCGACCTTTGTCCGCGCGACTGCCGGCTGCGCGAGGGCCAGCGCGGCCTCTGCTTCGTGCGGAAGGTGGAGGACGGCCGCATGGTGCTCACCACCTACGGCCGGTCCTCCGGCTTCTGCGTCGATCCCATCGAGAAGAAGCCGCTGAGCCACTTCTACCCGGGCTCCTCGGTCTTCTCCTTCGGCACCGCGGGGTGCAACCTGGCGTGCAAGTTCTGCCAGAACTGGGACATCTCCAAATCGCGCGAGACGGACACGCTGGTGGACCGGGCGATGCCCGACGAGATCGCCGCCGCCGCCGAGCGCAGCGGCTGTGCGAGCGTGGCGTTCACCTACAATGACCCGGTGATCTTTGCGGAGTACGCGATGGACGTGGCCGATGCCTGCCACGCGCGCGGGCTCAAGACCGTCGCGGTGACCGCCGGCTACATGCACGACGAACCGCGTCGCGCGTTCTACGAGAAGATGGATGCGGCGAATGTCGACCTGAAGGCGTTCACCGAAGATTTCTACCACACGCTCACGAGCGCGCACCTGCAGCCCGTGCTCGACACACTGGTCTACCTCGTGCGCGAGACGAAGGTCTGGGTGGAGATCACCACGCTCGTGATCCCGGGCCGGAACGACTCGGATGAAGAACTCAGGACGATGAGCGCGTGGATCATGCGCGAGCTCGGCCCGGACGTGCCGCTGCACTTCTCCGCCTTCCACCCCGACTGGAGGATGACCGACGTGCCGCCGACGCCGCCGGCCACGCTCACACGCGCCCGATCCATCGCGCGGGACGCCGGCCTGCACTACGTCTACACGGGCAACGTCCACGACACGGCCGGCGGGACCACCTCGTGTCCCGAATGCCATGAACCGCTCATCGTCAGGGACTGGTACGACATCCGCGCGTACCACGTGACGACACTCGGCCGCTGCTCCCGCTGCGGCGCCGGCATCGCGGGTCACTTTGGGGAGTTCCAGCGCCCGTTCGGCAATCGCCGCATGCCGATTGCCATGCATCGAGAGCGCTGAGCGAAGGCCCGCCGACCGTCGGCGCGCCGGGCGCAGCGACGCTGAAACCGCGTCACCCCGCCGCTTGACCTCCCCGCCGGGCGGCGTATGATCGAATTGCGGCCCCGCGAGTCAGAACCGCGAGTTTCGTGCTTCCATACCCTGCACCGTTGCGGCAGGATGGGCGCGAGCCGCCCCGGGCACGCGACGTGCCCGCTCCGGATCGTCCGTCCTGTTGAACCGAGGACCGCATCCATGCCATCCAACAAAGTCGCCGACCTCGCCGGACCGGGCGTCAGCACCTATCCGGAAGTCGAGAAGATCCTCCCCACAGACTACCAGCCGCTGCTGGGCCCCAAGGAGACCCAGCACGCCGTCACGGCGGTCAAGCGCTACATCGAGGACGGACTCTGCCGCGAGCTCAACCTCTTCCGCGTCGAGGTGCCGCTGATCGTCTCGGCGGAAAGTGGCGTCAACGACTACCTGGACCGCGACGGCTCCCGCACGCCGATCGAGTTCCCGTGCGGGCTCGGCCTCGACAAGCGCATCACCGCGCAGGTGGTGCAGGCCGCCACCAAGTGGAAGCGGATGGCGCTGAGGCAGTTTGAATGCGACATCGGCGAGGGGATCGTCACCGACATGCGCGCCGTGCGCAAGGACTACTTCCTCGACCACGACCACTCGGCGTACGTGGACCAGTGGGACTGGGAGAAGCGCATCACCGCCGACATGCGCAACCTCGACTTCCTCAAGCAGACGGTGCGCGGCATCTGGAAGGTCATCAAGGGTGCCGAGGAGTTTGCGCTCAAGGAGTTCCCGAGGCTGAAGACGCCGAAATACCCCGTGCTGCCTGACGACCTGGTCTTCCTGCACGCCGAGGAAATCCTCGACATGTATCCCGACCTGCCGCGCAAGCAGCGCGAGACGGCGATCCTGCAGCGGTACCCGGCTGTCTTCATCATCGGCATCGGCTGGGTGCTCGAGGACGGTTATCCGCATGAGATGCGCGCCGCCGACTACGACGACTGGGCGACGGAAACGCGGAACGCGGACGGGCGGGTCATGCACGGCCTGAACGGCGACATCCTCGTGTGGAACGCGGTGACCAGGCGCCGGCACGAGCTGAGCTCGATGGGCATTCGCGTCACCAAGGAAACGCTGAAGCAGCAGCTCGAGATCACCAAGCAGCTCGACTTCCTCAAGCTGCCGTACCACCGGGCCATCCTGAACGACCAGATCCCGCTGAGCATCGGCGGCGGCATCGGGCAGTCACGCACCGTGATGCACCTGCTCAAGAAGGCCCACCTTGGCGAGGTGAGCGTCACCGTGTGGCCAAAGGAGTTGAACGCGGTGTGCGAGAAGAAGAACATTCACGTGCTGGAGTAGGTTCCGACACGCGAGGATGAGCCCCCCATCCATGAGGATTGCGAGTTGGCTTATGCGTTGATGTCCCGGCGGTCCGTGCGATTGGCGGCCGCCGGGATCGTGCTGCTGGCGCTCGGCGCGGCCGCCTGGCTGCTCCGGAACCCGGAGCCCGTCTTCGCGGCACGCACCGGCCGGCTCGTGCGCGCGGACACGCTCGCCGTGCGGCACGACGGCGGCATGCTCGAGCAGGAGGTGGCGCTCACGTCGGCCACGGGCCTGAGCGTCCGAGTGGCCGTGCGCCGGCCCACTCCGGCGCCTGGTGACACGGCGCGCCGCACGCTGTTCCTGCTGCTCGGCGGCCATGAGCGGGGGCGTGGCGCGGCGGCCCTCGTCACCGACACGCGCGGCACCGTGGTCGCGTCGTTCGACTATCCGTTCGACGGCAACCACCGGGCCAAGGGGCTCGCCGTCGTCGCGCAGGTGCCCGCCATTCGGCGCGCGCTGTACGACAGTCCGCCCGCCGTCACGCTGGCCCTCGACTACCTCCTCGGCCGACCCGACGTGGATGCCGCGCGTGTCGAGCTGGTCGGGGCGAGTTTCGGTGCGTCCTTTGCCACAATCGCCGCGGCGCGCGATCCGCGGGTCTCGCGGCTGTGGATCGCGCACGGCGGCGGCAACCCGATGGCGATGATCAACGCCGGCCTCGAGCGGGAGATTCCCTTCGCGCCGCTCCGGTGGCCGGTGGCCGGCCTCGCCACGCTGCTCGCATCGGGCCCGCGCTTTGCGGCGGAGCGCTGGGTGGGGCGAGTGTCACCGCGGCCGGTGGTGATGCTGAACGCGCTGGAGGACGAGAAGATCCCGCGCGCGAGCGTCGAAGCCCTCTGGAATGCCGCGCGGGAACCGAAGTCTCAGGTGTGGCTCCCGGGCCCCCATATGCAGGGCAATCGGCAGGAGGTGCTGCGCGCCCTCGTCGACACCGTGATGTCGCGAGCGGGAGCGCCGTCTGGCGCGCCGGGGAGCAGCACCATAGCTCGGTGACGATCCCCGTGACGGAGGAAACGGGGCGGCCGCCGGCGTTCAGCCGATGACCGCCCCCTTTGCGCAATCCGGGGCGGAAGTACCTCGCCCCCGGGCTGGCAGCTAACAGCCTTCCGTGACCCTCGCCTTCGCAAGCTTGTACGCCTTGCCGACCTTCAGGTCCTTGGCCTGCGTGGATGTGACGGTAATGGTGTTGCCTTCGATCTTGATGATCTTGGCACCGCGGAGGACGATCTTCCCTTCGTCGTTGGTGGCCTTTACATAGCCGCCCTTTCTGGCCCACGTCGGCATGTCGCCGCTGACTTCCAGCGTCACCTGGTTGCCTTCGACGGACGCGACCTTGCCGCTTGGATCGCTGGCTGACGCACTCGCCGACGAGAAGCCGAGCGTGAGGAGCAGCATGGGGAGGAAGAGGTATTTGAACATCGTGGAATCCCGGGTTGAGATGCGAGAGTGGTCAGGAGAGATCAGAACGCGACCTGGAACATCGCGCGCATCGAGGTGTTCTCGGTGACGAGATCGATGGGCTGGTTGGAGGCGTTGACGCGACCGCCAACGAGGCCGGTCGGCTTGGCGAACTCGTTCTTCAGGTATTCCGCGGTGAACCGGACATTCTGGCCGCGGAGGTACCAGATCACGCCGAGCGCCTTCTGCGTGACGGTCTGTTCCTTGACGCCGGCCAGCGCCGCCACGTCGAACTTCTCGTAGTAGCCGTAGGGCTGCAGCTTGCCTTCCTTGCCGACCTTTTGCGGCAGGAGATACGCGCCCCTCACGTAAAAGCCGTCCTTCTGTCCGTTGACGCCACCGTAGTTGGTGAGCAGGTCGCCGGGGTTGAGGTTCGTCTTGAAGACGTCGTCGAAGTCCACCTTGATGTAGGCCGACGTCAGGGTGACGGTGCCGGCCGACGTCGGGTATTCGAAGAACATGTCGGCGGTGAGGGCGTTGTAGTCCACCGTCTCCTCGTTCGAGACCACGCCCGCCGACGTGACGTTCTTGTAGACGGCGTCGCTTTCATGCCCCATCCCAACGCCGAACGTCAGCACCTTCATGTCGCCGAGGTACGAGCCCTGGTATCCCGAACCGTCCGCCTCTGCGTCGAGCAGGGAGTAGTGGATGCGCCCGACGTACAACAGGGAGTTCCCGGGCGTCTGGGTCGACGTGACGGTCGCGCCACTGAAGGGATGCGTCGTGCGCGCAAAACCCTCACGCCCCTGGAAGGCCGCGAGCTGGTAGACCGAGCGGCCGCCGAAGAGCTTGCCCCACATGTTCACGCCCATGTCCCGGCTCGCCTTGATCGGTGACGAGCCGTACCCGGTGAACGCCCACAGGGACCGGTCGATGCCGAGGGGATCGAAGCACCCGTCGAGGTTCATGCGGGTCATCGGGACCTTCGTGAGCCCGAACTTGAAGTTCGCGTACTTGTTGTAGTTCGCGATGAAATACGCGTCGAGCAGCCGCACGCCGCTGTCGTTGAAGTCGGTGTCGGCACTGGAGACCGTGTGGCCGACAATGCCGGACTTCGTGCCACTGATGGCGCTGTGGGTATTCATCACGAACCCGTACGTGCTGTCGAACATCCCGGTGAACGTGATGCGGAACCGGTGGAGCCGGAGATCGGTGCGATCCCCGAGCCGGTCATTGCCGGTGCCGAAGTCCGAGTGCTCTGCGATCATCTGGCCGCGCAGCTGGATGCGCAGGCTGAGCATGTCGGTGATGATGTCGGTCTGCGCCTGGGCCGGCGTCGTCGCAAGGAAGCCGCAGAAGCCCGCCAGTGTCGCGCGAAGAAGCAGGGAACGTTTCATGAATGTGCACTTCGAGGGTGAGAGGGACGTTGCGTGGAGCAAGGAGCAGCCTTGCGAGCGGCTTCCGGCCTCGTGTCGCTGAAATCGGAGGCACGTGACGCTATCCCATGGCATCCCGCCCGCCAATCGTGCATTTCGCGTACGTCCCGTAAGGTTCTCCGCGCGGCGCCGGGAACGCTAGTATGTGAGTACATACTCATTGCGCTATGTGCTCGTAAGGGAATATTCTGCGGCCAACGTCCGCCGCGCCCGCCACTTGCCTGACCGGGGCGGACCCGCACCTCAGGCGATCCACCGCATGCCTGAGAGTCAACGCCCTGCCCCCGCGGCGCCCGCTGTCCGCAGACTCCGCACCGCCGAGGCCTTGGTGCGTGGGACGGCCCTCGCGTGTTACTCTTATCGCATGAGCCCCGACTCCTCCTCCCAGCGCCCCCCGCTGACCGTCCTCACCGACGACGAGCTCGCCTTCCGCGACGCCGTCGCCGATTTCACCAACGGCGAAGTGCGCCCGCGCGTGCAGGAGATGGAGCGCGCGGCCAAGCTCGACCCGACGCTGATCCCCAAGTACTTCGAACTGGGCCTGATGGGCATCCAGGTGCCCGAGGAGCACGGCGGAGCCGGCGGCTCGCTGATGATGGTGACCATCGCCGTCGAGGAGATCAGCAAGGCCGACGCGGCCGCCGCCATCATGGTGGACGTGCAGAACACGCTCGTCCTGTACCCGATGCTCACATACGCGACGGACGAGCAGAAAGCGCGCTACCTGCCCCGCCTCTGCACCGACATGGTGGGCGCCTATGCGCTCTCGGAGGCTTCCTCGGGAAGCGACGCCTTCGCGCTGCAGACCCGCGCCACCGTACAGCCCGACGGGTCGTGGCTCCTCAACGGGCGCAAGCTGTGGATCACCAACGGCGCCGAGGCGGAGTTCTTCATCATCTTCGCCAATGCCGATCCGTCCAGGGGCTACAAGGGAATCACGGCCTTCATCGTCGAGCGCGGATTCAGCGGCTTCGCGGTGGGCAAGAAGGAGGACAAGCTCGGCATCCGCGCCTCGAGCACGACCGAGCTCATCCTCGACAACGTCCCGGTGCCGGCGGCCAACGTGCTCGGCCCGGTCGGGCAAGGGTACAAGATCGCCATCGAGACGCTGAACGAAGGGCGCATCGGCATCGGCGCGCAGATGATCGGCAACGCGCAGGGCGCCCTCGATGCCACGGTGGCGTACCTCAAGGAGCGCAAGCAGTTCGGCAAGACGCTCGGCGAGTTCCAGGGGATCCAGTTCCAGCTCGCGCAGGCGGCCACCGAGCTCGAGGCGGCGCGGCTGATGGTGTACAACGCCACGCGGCTCAAGGAGGCCGGCCACGACATCGCCGTCACCGGCGCGATGGCCAAACTTTACGCCTCACAGGTCTGCGGGCGCGTCACGTCGCTCGCCGTGGAGCTCCACGGCGGCTACGGCTACACCAAGGACTACCCGGTGGAGAAGTTCTACCGCGACGCGAAGATCGGGACGATCTACGAGGGCACGTCGAACATGCAGCTGCAGACGATTGCGAAATCACTGCTCAAGTAGATCGGGGCGGTGCGGCGGAATCGCCCACCGTGCAATACTGCGCGCGGAATCCCGTTGAGGACGGCGGCCGGTTGGACTGAGAGCGACGAAGCCAGCGGCGATAGCAGCGCGTATGGATGGGATGATAGGGGACTCAGGCACGCTTGGCGAATGACCACCGCTGCGCTGCAGGCGATCTAAGCAAGGCCGCCGCTGAGTCGCGTCACCGCATCAGCAAGGCCGTGATGATGGACCCGAGCAGCGCGCCCACGCCGGCGCCCGTGGCCAATAGCAGCAACCCTCGTCGCCGCGCCGCTCGCGCCCCGCCGACATTGCGCGGAGCGGCCAGCCAGATCTCCGCGAGCGAACAGGCGTGCGTGCTTCCCCAGCCGTCGCTGAGCTCAACTTGCTGGCTCACGGCGTCGTACCGAACGACGGTGCAGGTCCACGGACCCCACCACGGCCAGTCGCAGACGACGCGTTCGCCCGGGACGAGGGAGCACGGTCGCAGTTGGTCCGGCGTGACGAGATGCTCACTTCCACGGAGGAAGCGAACGCGTGCACCGTCCGCATCAATTGACAGCACTTCGGCGACGTACGACCTGCCGTCAGCTGACGTGGCGAACGCCAGCGAACCTGGCTCGGGCAGGGCTGCGGGAACATCGAGGCGTTCGCGGAGCGCGCGTTCGACGGCGGATCGCGTGAACCCGACCGCCTCCGCCGCCCCAATCACCGCCTCGAACTCGGCGTGCATTTCGTGGCCGTGCCGCGACGTGCGCTGTATCTCCTCGGCGCGCGCAAGCACGTCGCGCAACTCGTCGTCAGTCAGTCGCATCGCGCGGTCTCGGTGGTGTTGCCGTGCTCCAATCGTCCCTGTGGACTGTAGGCCGAACGAAACACGAATGCGAGTGGAGGTGTGAAGCGCAACGGCGGTCGCACTCCCTGTTCACTTGCAGGGTATGCTATGCCCCAATCCGATGCCGCCGCAAGCACGGCCGCGATCTCAACGGTCTGTTTCCCAAGCCTCCCGCCGCTGGGCGGCGTTCGGCAGGACGAGGACCGCGTCAGACCTCCATCACCACGCGGACATCGGCATCCAGCTGGCTCGTCGCGCGCGCGCGGGTGAGCCAGCTCACCGCGAAGAAGACGAGCAGCGAGCAGAGCAGCGCCAGCCCGCTCACCGTGACACCGGTCGGCAGTGCGAAGACGCGCAGGAAGGCGAGCGTCTCGAGCGTGAGCGTCAACACGAGGCCGGTGGCGATGCTCGCGATGGCGCCTTCGCGCGTCGCGCCCTTCCAGTTGAGCCCGATGGCGAGCGACGGCACGAGCGTCGCGGCAAAGAGGCCGAACCCGAAGATGCCGAGGAAGGCGACCACGGTGCCCGGAAGCTGCGCGAGCAGCACGGCGGCGAGCGACAGCACGATCGTCCACGCGCGCCCCCAGCGCAGCTCGTCGCCGACGCGGCGTCCGAAGGCGCGCGGCAGGTCGTGCGTCACGGCGGCCGCACCGATGTTCATGAACGAGTTCACCGTGCTCATCCCCGCGGCGAGCACGCCGGCGAAGACCAATCCGGCGACGGCGCTCGGCGTGAAACCGAGCACGAACGCCGGCGTGGCGTCGTCGGCACGCACCAGCGGCGGCAGCGCGCCGCCCGCCACCTTGGCGCGCATCACCAGGCCCACGCCCACGTACAGCAGCAGCGTCAGCGCCATGGCCGCGCTCATCAGCAGCGGATACCACTTGAGCCGTCGCGGGTCGCGCAGCATGTAGAACTTGTGGGCCACATGCGGCTGGCCAAGCGCCCCCACGCCGAAGACGAAGAAGAGCGACAGGGCCGACAGCGCCGGCATCTTGCCCCACGGTCCGAGGAACGTGGCGTCCACCGCAGTGATCGCCCGCGACATCCCCTCGATGCCGCCGCCGGCCTGCAGTACGAAGTAGAACACCGTCACCGATGCCGCCGTCTTGACGAACCCCTCGAACAGGTCGGTATAGACGCCGGCGAGGATGCCGCCGGCCGCCGTGTATGAAAGCGTCACCAACATCGCGATCCAGATGCCGAGCGAGAGCCCGGTGCCGAACATCGCATCGATGACGAGCCCGAGCGCCAGGAAGTTCGCGGCCATGTAGCCGATGACGGCGACGAGAATGGCGACGGCACTCAGCCCCTGCGCCGCGGGGGACCGATACCGCGCGCCAATCGCGTCGGGCACGGTGATGAGCCCGCGCACTTCGCCGAGCAGGCGCATGCGCCGGGCGAGCACCCAGGCGCCCATCGTGTTGGTGATGGACGCCGACAGGACGATGAAGACGGCCCCGGTGCCGGCCGTGTAGACGAGGCCGGGTCCGCCGATGAAGGCAAAACCCGACAGCGTGCTCGCCATCGCCGCGACGGCGAGCGTCACGATGCCGATCCCCTGTCCCGCCACGAAGAAGTCGCGCGCGCTGTGCGTGCGGCGGGTCGCCCAGACGCCGATGACGGCCACGGCCGCGAAATACAGCAGCGCGACGCCGATGACCGCCGGCTGGCGCAGCACCGGCGGCGCCGCGGCCTGTGCGAAGTGCCAGCCGGTCACGCGTCCCGGTCCTTCGCCGCGCGCCGCACCCGGTCGAGGTCGTCGTCGGTCAGCGTGTCGGCGTCAAACGCCGCCGCGTAGGCGAGCGGCAGGAACAGCAGCGGCACGATGCCGACGCCGTAGAGGACGATCGCCGTGCGCAGAGGCAGGCCGAGCAGCAGCGCGGCCCCGGGCCCCTCATCGGGAGGAAGCAGCAAGGCCGCGCCGAAGCAGCCGCTGACGACCAGGAAGGTCAGCGTGCAGGCGGCCACGGCCATCGGGCGCAGTCGTCCGCCGCGCGTGGCGCCCAGCGCCATGAGGGAGGAAAGCGCGCCGGCGCTGCCGATCGCGATGCCCCACGCCGCCCACGGCGGCGCACCGCCCGGCAGGAACGCCAGTCCGTACGCGCCGGCGATGGCGGCGCATGACAACAGGAGGACGGCGAGCGGGAGGCGGGTGGTCATGGAGGCGTCGGCAAGGTCGCTGCGAACGCCCCCGGTATCAAGGGTGCAACCCCGCACCCCGGGGTGCTACGACTCCGTGGACGCCAGGTCGTCGTGCGGCTTGAAGACGCGCTTCACGAGCCACGCCACCAGCGCAATGGGCAGGACCACGAACAGCAGGATCTTGAAGACGACGACGGCTGCGAGGCCGATGGCGATCAAACCCAGCACCGGAATGCCGAGGATCACGAAGCCGAGCAGGGGACGCAGTACGGCGAGGCGCGCGATCAGGGCGAACATCTCAGTCACTCCACCTGGGGATACCTACCGTACGGCGCGCCACCCCCGCCGGGTTTCGCGCGGCTCAGGTCTGCCCGAAGACCGGCTCGCTCGGCCGCCCGGTGGCATACCCCTGCACGTACGCCGCGCCGTGCGTCTGCGCCCACTGCAATTCGCCCGCGGTCTCCACCCCCTCCGCGATCGTCGAGACGCCGAGTTCGGTGGCGATCTCGATGGTCTTGCGGGCGATGAGCGCCTTGTAGGGATCGCGGTCCACGCCCCGCACGAGGTCCATGTCGAGCTTGATGAAGTCGGGACGCAGCTGGTGCAGGCGGTTCAGCGACGAGTAGCCGGCGCCGACGTCATCGAGCGCCACGCGGAAGCCGGCGTCACGGTACGTGGCGAGCAGGCCGCGCAGGTGCACCACGTCCGGCGCATGCTCGCTCTCCACGACCTCGAAGACCACGCGCTCGTGCGGGATCTGCAGCCGGTCGATCTGCTCCACCGTGTGCGCCAGCGCGGCCAGCGGGTCGTCGATGGCGCTCGGCGTCAGGTTGAGGAAGAGCGATTCCGTATGACCGGACCGCACCATCGTCTCGATGGCCGAGTCGCGTGCGGCAAGGTCGAGTTCGGCCAGCATGCCGCAGCCGCGCGCCACCTCGAACAGGTACTGCGCGGCCACCACGCCGCCTTCGCGCTCGGCCCCGCGCAGCAGCGCCTCGCGGGCGTACACGACGTCCGGTTTGGCTGCGTGCACGATGGGCTGCAGCACGCTCGTGTAGCGCCGGGCGTCAATCAGGTCGCGCAGCCACGTGCTCTGGCTGACGAGGGCGAATTGGGCGTACGACTTGACCGTGGGGAAGTCGCCGATGGAGAGCGAGCCGCCCGCCGGCTTGTAGAGCACGCGCGTGTCCTCCGCTTCGCCGTGCGTCATCATGCGGCGCATCGGTCCCACGATATCGCGGAGCACCGACCACTCGACGTCCACCACCAGCGAGTCGCCCTCGGCGGATTCGAAGTCCAGCGTGTGCTGGCGCAGCAGCGACACGACCTTGGCCATCGCCTGCTCCGTCGGGAACCACAGGTACATGCGTCCCAACGGGGCCAGCATCTCGCCGGCCGAATTCCGGCGGGCGGAGCGATGCGTGATGAGCGTCTTGCGCGGCGAAGGCACGATCAGGAGAGCTTGGGCGGGGGGCGAGAAACGACGTCCGGCGGCGATGCCGGGATAAGTGGTTCGTGTGCAGGAGCGTAGCACCAAGTCGCGTCATCGGCAACGTGCCGAGCGCACGCGGACACTTTATCACCATGGCCAAGCGCTGCGTCGGGAACGCCGATGGGCGACCGACCCGGCACGTCGCCGAGTCAATCGCCCATCGAGATCCTCAATCGCAATCCGAATTCGGAATCCGGATTCCAGATCCTCAATCAGCAGTTACTGGATTGGCGGCCTCACCGAGTACAGCGTGTTGAAGAGGAGCCGGAAGGTGCCGTGCGGCTGCGCGCGGAACAGGATCTCCGGCCCGAACAGGTACAAGGTCCCCTGTCCAACAGCAGCCTCGGCAATGGCCGTACCGCCCTCGAGGTAGTTCTCGCCCCACGCCCAACCGGAGACGAGCGGCGCCTTCTCGTACCAGGCGATCCGTTTGACGCCCTTGGCGGCGGCATCGGGCCCGAGCTTGAAGACCGGCGAGTTGTCGAACATCACCGTCGCCTGCGCCGCCATGCCCTTGTTCACCATCGCCGTGGTGTCGAACGTCGCCTTGAGCAGCGAACCCGGGACGTAGAACTTCTCACCCGGCAGGGGCCGGCCGTTCTCGGTCAGCCAGTTCTCGACCGGCAGGCCCAGGTGCTGGGCGAGCGAGGTTGAGGAGCCGATGGTCACGACGCGACCACCCGCTTCCAGGAACGCCTTGAGCTGTGGCACCGTCTTGTCCACCGTCACGGCGCCCGTGGTCTTGCGCCACTCCGCCGGCAGGGAGGTGGTGTCGGGACCGCCGCCTCCGAATCCGCCGCGACGACCGCCCGCACCAGCCACCGCCGGGATGGAGCCGTCAGGGAAGATGATGAGGTCGTACTTGGCGCGCAGATTGCCCGCGTCGAGTTCCTGCGGATAGATGTCGGTGTACGCCATGCCGAACTGTTCGAGCAGCCATCGCGTGTGACCCGACGGCATCTGGCCGCCGTAGCGATCGTAGAGCGCCACGCGCGGTGCGCTGAGCTTCTGGGCGCCGGCCGGGCGCTTGCCCTCGGCGAACGCCACACCCAGTTCCTTGGCCGCCTTCTCGGCGATCGGACGGCTCTTGCCGTTCGATGCGACGTAGAAGTTGCCATCGAAGCCGCGGTACACGTCCACACCGCCCTTCAGGAACCGCGCCACGGCGGCGAAGGCGTCATTCTGCAACGGCGAGAGCTTCCACGTGCCGCTCTTTGCCACCACACCGGCGGGCGCCGTCACCAGGTTGGCCGGTTCGATGCGGTCGCACGGGCAGTCGAAGCCGTCGAGGATCCGGTCGAACTGCACGCCCATCTGCAGGGCGAGCGTCCAGCCGGCGTTGTCATACGGCGGCGTCGGCGGCGCCCCCGGATACCGGAAGTCATTCGGGTGGTCCTGCGGCTCGAACATGTCGATGATATGCGGACGGTAGGCCTGCGCCGTCTTCACGACGATCGAGCCTGCCGGATACGACTTGCCGCCCACGGTGAACGCCGCATTCGCGCGGTGCACGACGATGGCGTTCTTCTGCAGCTTCTCGATGAACTTGAGCGCCGTCGGGAAATCCGCCTGGTTGGACGGCAGGATGTACCCGCGCGGGTCGCGCAGCTCGGGCGCGGTCAGCATGGCGAGGAACTTCGGGTCGGCGGCCGCCGCGAAACCGCCGCCGCGCGCCGGAGCGGCCGGTGCCGCATTGGCAGCGGCCGGATTGATGGCATTCTTCATCGCCTGCAGGCGCTTGGGCCAGAGCGTCCAGGAATCCTTGCTTCCCGCGGCGATCATGTCGGCGCCCATCTTCCAGTTGCGATACAGCATTGTCTCGCGATACCGCTGCGCGAAATCGAGCACGGCGCGGTTCGCCGTCACCGAGTAGTCGATGGACTGCCGGAAGTGCCACTCCTGCGGCTGGATGGGGAGCGGCAGGTCGGAGTTGCGCATCAGCTTGTCGGGAATGAACGGAATGCGCATCGGCGTCGGGTTGCCGATGGTCTCCGTCAGCAGGCCGATGATGTTGTGGAAGTACGCCGTGGTGCGCAGGCCGCCGTTCCACCACGTGGAGTAGAGCGTCGAGTTGCGCATGGCCGTGCCCGGCTTGCCCTCGGCGATCATGCGCTGGTGCATGTGGGTGCCCACGAGGTCGGTGCCGATCGCGATCATCGGATCAAAGTGATAGTTGAATGGGTTACGGAAGGGCGGCACGAACATGATCAGGTCGCGCGCGCGCCGGGCGAGCGCCAGGGCCAGCGAAATCTCGGGCGATAATCCCAAGAGCGCCCCGAACAATAGGAAACCGCCCTCCTGAACGCCGATGGCGGCCGGCACCACGAAGGCGGCACTGCTGATCGCCTGGGCCAAGGCCTCGATCAGTAGCGCGTCGAGCAAGCTGACGGGATGGCCTAGAAAGTAGAGTGCGAGATAGATTTCGCCAGCACCGAGCGCCCAGCCCAAGAGTTGCCAGAGACCGCAGGCGATCAAACGATCCCGCCGCCGGTAGAGCAAGCGAACCCAACGATCGAGCCGATGGGCCCCCGCCA
>CAYQCP010000080.1:12560-14971 GCA_964416005.1 uncultured Gemmatimonas sp. | reverse complement strand
GGCCAAGCTCTGCCTCACCACGTCGCTGATCGTCGGCTGCGCCTACCTCATCGAGTTCTTCATCGCCTGGTACGGCGGCGTGCAGGCCGAGCAGGACTACTTCTGGAACCGCGTCTTCGGCCAGTGGTGGTGGGCGGCCTGGATCATGCTCACCTGCAACATGATCCTCCCGCTGACGCTCTTCTCGCAGAAGCTGCGCCGCAACCCGGCCTGGCTGTGGATCCTGTCGATCTTCATCAACATCGGCATGTGGTTTGAGCGCTTCGTGATCGTCGTCCCGTCGCTCTCGCACGAGTTCGAGCCGTGGCAGTGGACGACGTACTCGCCGACGTGGGTGGACTACTCCATCCTGATCGGTTCGTTCGGCTGGTTCTTCATGTGGTTCCTGCTCTTTGTCCGGCAGTTGCCGGTGGTCGCCATCTCCGAAACCAAGGAGATCGTGCCGCCGCGCGTCCGGCATGTGCACGTGCACACGCCGGAGGATGCCGAAGACTTCGAACCTCAAACGGGACGGGCCCACTAATGCGCGGCGTCCTCGGACATTTCAGGGAGTTGGACAGCGCGGTGGACGCCATCACCGAGCTGAAGACGGCGCGGCTCGGCGACGTGACGGTGTTCACGCCGACGCCGCGGCACGAGCTGGAGCATGCGGTGCAGCCGCCGAAGAGTCCGGTGCGCATGTACATGCTGTTCGGCGGCCTCGCTGGCTGCCTGTTCGGCTATTGGATCCCGATCTGGGCGTCGAACTACTGGCCCATCGTGGTCGGCGGCAAGGCGATCGGCTCGTGGATTCCCTACACGATCTTCGGATTCGAGGTCTTCGTGCTGGTTGGTGCACTGTCCACGGTAGCCGGGCTCTTCATCCACGCCGGCGTCCCGCGCCTCACCATGATGGTCGGCTATGACCCGCGCTTCAGTCGCGGTGACTACGGCGTCTGGGTGGAGTGCGCGCCTGATCGCTTCGGTTCCGCCGAGGCGCTGCTCCGCAAGCATGGGGCGGTGGAGGTGCGCGGTGAACGCTAAGCGCCTCCTCCGCCGCGCCACCCTCGCCGCGCTGCCGCTCGCGCTGGGCGCCTGCGGCACCGGGAATTGGCTCTCGGACTTCAAGCAGCAGCCGTCGGTGGGACCCTGGCAGGTCTTCAACCCCGATTCCGCCGAAACCAAGGGCTTCCGCGGCAATCCGAGCGGGTCAGTCTCGACGAACGGCACGATGATGCCGGCGTGGGTCGTGTCGTACGGCGTGCTGCCGAACGTCATCGACTCGATGTCCACGCTCGCCAACCCGGTGCCGGCCGACGCGGCGTCGCTGCATCGCGGGCGCATCGAATACCAGATCAACTGCGCGCCGTGCCACGGCCGCGCGGGCAAGGGCGACGGTGAGGCAACCAAGCTCGGCATGGTGCCGATGCCGCTGGTCTCCGACCGCGCCAAGGCGCTGACCGACGGCTACATCTGGGGCATGATCCGGAATGGCCGCGGCCTGATGCCGTCGTACAACCGCATCGAAGAGATGAGCCGCTGGGATGTCGTGAACTACATCCGCGCCGTGCAGGGGCAGGTGGCGGGGGTCGTGCCCGACACGACGCCGGCCGGACGGCCCGGTGAGACGGGGGACAAGCTCCCCGGCTTCACGCCGATCGGCCCCAACCGCAATCCGGCGTTTTCGCGTCCCACCGTGATGGCAGCGCCAAACTCCGCGACCGGCGCGGCGCAGACCAAGACTGAGGGCCACGACTGATGAGCGCCCACGAAACTCCCGCCCCGTCGCGCGAACGCGTGCTGGCGGCGATCGACAAGCCCATTCCGGCCGTCATCAAGCAGGCGTTCCTCGCCATGTTCGTGGCTGGCTTCGCCGTGCTCGTCTACGGCATGATCCGCGGCAACGGCCGCGCCTGGCAGGCGTTCCACGTCAATTGGCTCTTCTTCACGACGATCTCGTCGGCGGCGGTGATGTTCGTCGCCGTGCAGCGCATCACCACGGCGCGCTGGTCGCGCTCGGTGATCCGTATCATGGAGGGCTTCGCCGCCTTCCTGCCGTTCGCGTTTGTCTGCCTGCTGCTCACGATCTTCGTCGGCAACGAGTACGTCTATCCATGGTGGGGCCTGCCGGGGACGGGCGCGCTGATCCCGGAGAAGGATCTCTATCTCAGCCACGGCTTCTTCCGGGCGCGCTCCATCGGCGTCATGGGCGTGCTGGTGGCGCTGCAGCTGTGGTATGTGTGGACCTCCGTGCGGCTCGACGTCGGCGTGAGCCCCGAGGGCGGCGCCCGCTGGGCGGCCGGCATCCGGGCGGCGATGCGCCGCAACTTCGGCGAGGAGCGGCGCGAGCTGCACTCCACGCACAGCCGGCAGGGGTGGATGGCCGGGGTCATGGCCCTGCCGTCGGTCGGATTTCCCTCGCCGTCCGACTG
>CAYQCP010000080.1:0-12550 GCA_964416005.1 uncultured Gemmatimonas sp. | reverse complement strand
CTCGGCTGGTGCGTGCTCGCCTGGGACCACTCGATGTCGCTCGACTGGCACTTCTTCAGCACGATGTACGCGTGGCAGGTCTTCATGGGCGGCTGGCTGGTGGCGCTGATGATCTTCAGCGGCCTCGTTCGCTGGTTCAACACCCACCTGAATGCGCACGACCTGATCACCGAGAAGCAGTACCATGACATCGGCAAGCTCTGCTTTGCGTTCACCGCGTTCTGGGGCTACCTGACCTTCTCGCAGTTCCTGGTGATCTGGTACGGCAACCTGCCCGAGGAGACGCACTTCTTCACGCTGCGCCTGACGGGCGCGTGGACGAACATCACGGTGGCGGCGGCGGTGCTGACGTTCCTGCTGCCGTTCTTCGGCCTCCTGAGCGTGAAGGCCAAGGTCTGGACGCCGAGCATGATGTTCTTCGCGGCGTGCTCGTTCGTCGGGCTGTGGATGGCGCGGTACACGGAGATCTATCCGTCCATCTACGGCCCGCGGACGGCCGCGGAAGGGCCGCCGCTGGGCAAGTGGGAGCTGGCACTCTTCGTCGGCTTCCTCGGGGCGTTCGGCTGGCTGTACACCCAGTTCATGGATGCCTTCCCGAAGATGCGCGTCTTCCTGATGACGTCACCGTACCGTGATGAGGTGCAGGTGCCGTGCGATCCGAAGACGATGGAGCCGTTGCCCGCTCACGAGTGAGCGGCAGACGGGAGACGGGAGACGGGAGACGGGAGAGGGGAGACGGGGAGCACTTGGCGGCGGGCTAAGGTGCGTTCTTAGGCCGCCGTTGTGCGTTCGCTCTCACTGCGGCCAGCAGCCGGATGAGACGAGGCGCGAGGTTGTTGAGCCGGTCGGTGATCTCGGCATGCGCGGCGGTTGTGAGGCCGCCAGCGTCGCGAGCGAAGTCGACATGGCATTGCGTCTCGCGGGCGGACGCGAGCGCTATGGCGATGTATCTGGCGAAGGAGGCCTGCGACTCGCTGCCGGCCCCTTCGGCCAGATTGGCCGCGATGGATCGCACAGCGCGCAGCAGTTGCGCGTGCAGGTCCCGGTCCCGCATGCGTTGCGCATGCTGCCGGCAAGTCTCGGCGCATTGACGCGCCTGCGCGTAGACCTCGAGGCGATGCAGCGGATGCATGGCGAGACAGTGCAGCCACCGGCGTCGCAGCATGTCACCACTATCACGCGCCAGCCATCGTTCGAGCGCGAAACGAAGTGCGGTGCTGCCGCGTCTCCAGTCTCCCGTCTGCCGTCTCCCCTCTCCCGTCTCCCGTCTCCCGTCTCCCGTCTCCCGTCTCCCGTCTGCCGTCTGGTACCCCCGCGCCACCCCACTTAGATTTGAGCACTCTGGGGCGTTAGCTCAGCTGGGAGAGCATCCGGTTTGCAACCGGAAGGTCATCGGTTCGATCCCGATACGCTCCACTCGCACGCGGGGGTCGGCATTCGCCGATCCCCGCGTTGTGTGTTGGAAAGGTGCCCACGGCGATTCTCCGGGTAGGACTGGCATGCCGATCTACCCTCTAACGTCTACCATCTACCATCAAGCGGAACGCAACACATTACCTAGCAATAGGTTAACGTGTAGGGTAAAGCCGTACATTTTATCGGCATCCTGCGGCTGGAAAACAAGGGTGCAATTGCCCTGATTTCTGGCGTGTCGACATCAGCCCCCCTCCTGTCACCAGACCTCGCGCTCGATGCGCGCGGGGTGGCGCGTCGGTTCGGCGCGCGCTGGGTGTTGCGCGGGGTCAACCTGCAGGTGCGTGCCGGCGAGATGGTCGGCCTCCTCGGCCACAACGGCTGCGGCAAGAGCACCTTCATGCGCATCGTCGCGACGCTGCTCAAGGCGTCCGCGGGCGACTGCTTCGTCTACGGGTCGAACGTGAAGACCGCGGGCGATGACGTGCGGCATCACGTGGGCTTCTTCTCTCATGTGCCGGGGCTGTACGACGACCTCTCGGCGCGCGAGAACCTGGCGTTTGCGGCCACCATGCTGGGTTTCCCGTCGGCCGACATCGACGCCGCGCTCGAGCGGGTGGGTCTCACGCACGTCACGCACGAGCGGGTGCGCGGCTTCTCGGCCGGCATGCAACGGCGGCTGTCGCTGGCGCGGCTCATCCTCCAGCGCCCGCGCCTCCTGCTCCTCGACGAGCCCTACAACAATCTCGACGTCGCCGGCATCGCCCTGATGAACGGCTTCATTCGCGAGCTGAACGCGGCGGGCGGCGCGGCGCTGGTGGTGCTGCACGACCTCGTGCCGGCAGCGGGCGTGCTCGACCGCACGGTGCTCATCCGCGACGGGCGCGTGCACACGCCGACGTCCGACGATCTGGCGCACGACGGCGCGTCGCCGCAGGCGATCACGCTGCCGGCCGGCGCGGCGGGGATCTCCTGATGGCGTTCAACGACGACGTCCGGCGCATCCGTGCCATCGTATGGAAGGACCTCACCACGGAGCGGCGCTCCAAGGCGGGGTTCAACTCGGTCGCCTCGCTCGGCGTCACCATCCTCGTGCTCTTCGGCCTCGCGCTCGGACCCGACGGCAAGGCGCTGCACGATGCCGCGGCCGGCGCGCTCTGGCTCGCGATCCTCTTTGCCGGCGTCCTCGCGTTCAACCGCTCGTATCAGGTGGAGCTCGATGGCGGTGCGCTCGAGGCGCTGCTGCTCTACCCGGGCGCGCGCTGGGCAGTCTTTGCTGGCAAGCTCATTGCCAACCTGATCTTCGTGACGCTGATGCTGGTGATCGTCGTCTCGGTGGGGATCGTCCTCTTCTCCGTGGACATCCCGGCGACCTGGCCGCTGATCGTCTTCATCATGATGCTGGGCGTGGTCGGCATCGTGTCGCTCGGCACGTTCTACGCAGCCATGTCGAGCCGCAGCCGCGCGCGCGAGGTGCTGCTGCCGCTCCTCTTGTACCCAATGCTCATCCCGGTGCTGCTGGCCGCGATGTCGGCAACCAAGGCCCTGCTGTTCGGCGATGTCATGAACGAGGCGGGCGCCTGGATGCAGATGCTGGTGATCTTTGATGTGATCTTCCTGGTGGCGACCTTCCTGGCCTTTGAATACGTGATCGAGGTCTGATTCCTCATGTCCCCCGTACAGACAAGTCAATTCGGACCGCCCAAGCCGGCCCCCAACTGGCTCGGCTGGCTCGCGTTCCTCTTCTTCATCTTCGTGCAGGTCTTCTCCGTCCTGACGTCGCCGGCCGACGCCATGATGGGGCACCTGCAGAAGAACATGTACGTGCACGTCCCGGCCGCCTGGGTCACCTTTGGCGCGTTCGGTGTCGTCCTCGTGGCGTCGCTCTACTTCCTCTGGAAGGACGATGAGCGCGCCGACCTCCTGGCCGCGTCATCCGCCGAAGTCGGGTCGCTGTTCTGCGGCCTCACGCTGGTGCTGGGCATGCTCTGGGGGCGCCCGACGTGGGGCGTCTGGTGGTCCTGGGATGCGCGCCTGACGAGCACGCTGGTACTCTTCCTCATCTTCGTGGGGTATCTGTCCCTGCGCTCGTTTGTCGAAGATCCGCACCGGCGCGGGCAGTGGAGCGCGGCGGTGGGCATCCTGGGGGCGATCAACGTCCCCATCGTGTGGATGTCGGTGCAGTGGTGGCGGACGCTGCACCAGATCCAGAGCAGTCCGCGGGGACTCGCGCCGGAATACCTGCGCGGGCTGATGCTGAACCTGGCGGCGTTCACGCTGCTCACGATCTGGTTCATTTGGCGCCGCTACGAGGCGGCCCGGTACGAACGCGCGGCGGAACATGCGGCCCAGGCGGCGGCGTTGGGAGGGTACAATGGCTAGCGGAATGGCAGGCGGTGGCGTGGGCTACGTGGTGGCGTCGTACGTCATCACGTGGGTGGTGCTTGGGGCCATGCTGGTGCGCACCGTGGGATCGGTGCGCCGCGCCCGGGCGGAATACGATCAGGCGGCCAAAGGGGAGTTCAGGACATGACAACGAAGAAGACCAAGTGGGGCGCGCTGGCTGCGGTCGGCGTCCTCGTGATCGCGTTCGGCTGGCTCATCTACGGCGGCCTCGACAGCAACGTGGTGTACTTCCTCACGCCGAAGGAGCTGCAGGCCAAGGGCGCCGAGGGCTACGACAAGCCGCTGCGGCTGGGCGGCCAGGTGAAGCCGGGCTCGGTCGTCTGGGACGATCAGAAGCTCGACCTCCGCTTTGTCGTCACGGACGGCACGGGGGAGATCAAGGTGCACTCCAAGGGGGCGCCGCCGCAGATGTTCAAGGACGGCCAGGGGGTCGTCGTCGAGGGGCGCTACGGGCACGACGGCGTCTTCAAGAGCACCAGCGTGATGGTGAAACACTCCAACGAGTACAAGGCGCCGGCCAAGGGTGAACGCCCGTCGGACATGTACAAGTCCCTGATGAAGAGCCCCGCCACATGACGCGCCTGCTGGCCTTCAACTCCATCGTCGTCGCGCTGGCCGTCACCACGCTCGGGGCGATCTTCGGCCCGATCGCCGTGCGCAAGGGCCGCCGCGACTGGCTGATGTACCTCTACGCGGCCGTCTACACCAACTTCGCGCTCGTGACGTTGTCGACGCTGGCCCTGATCTACGGGCTCGTGTCGCACGACTTCAGCATCTCCTACGTGGCGCAGGTGGGGAGCCGGGCGACGCCGACGTTCTACACGATCATCTCGCTCTGGGGTGCGCTCGAGGGCTCCATCGTCTTCTGGGCGTGGGTGCTCGCGATGTACGCGGCGGCGGTGGTCTGGTTCAACCGCAAGCGGGAAGGGAACCTGGTGCCGTACGCGGCGGTGACGCTGCTCATTGTCGCGCTCTTCTTCCACATCCTGCTCGTCGGGCCGGCCAATCCGTTCCTGCCGGTCTTCCCCGTGCCGTTCGACGGCCCGGGGCCGAACCCGCTGCTGCAGAACCACATCCTGATGGGTGTGCATCCGCCGCTGCTCTATCTCGGCTACGTCGGACTCACCGTGCCGTTCGCCTTCGCCGTGGGCGCGATGCTCTCCGGCGAGGTCGCGGACGACGGCTGGATCAAGGTCACGCGCCGCTGGACGATCACGGCGTGGGGCTTCCTCACCGCCGCCATCATCGCCGGCATGTGGTGGTCGTATGAAGTGCTGGGGTGGGGCGGCTACTGGGCGTGGGATCCCGTCGAGAACGCCTCCTTCATCCCGTGGCTGACCTGCACCGCGTACCTGCACTCGGTGATGGTGCAGGAGCGCCGCGGCATGCTGAAGCTATGGAACCTGAACCTGATGGTCGGCACCTTCGTGCTGACGATCCTCGGGACGTTCCTCACGCGCTCGGGGATCATCTCCTCGGTGCACGCCTTCACGCAGGGGACCATCGGCTACTACTTCCTCGCCTTCATCGGCATTGTCCTCGTCGCCACGCTCTTCCTCGTCGCCGGCAACAGTGACAAGCTGGCGTCGGACGGGCGGCTCGATGCGCCCCTCTCGCGCGAGACGGCGTTCCTGCTGAACAACCTGTTCTTCACCGTCTTCATGTTCACGGTGCTGATCGGCACGCTGTTCCCGCTGGTCGCCGAGGCGGTGCGCGGCGTGAAGGTCAGCGTCGGGGAGCCGTTCTTCAACAAGATGACGCTCCCGATCATGGTGGCGCTGATCTTCCTGATGGGCGTCGGGCCGGCGCTGCCGTGGAAGAAGGCGGCGGGGGCGGAACTCAAGGGCAAGCTGCTGCCGGGTGTGATCATCGGCGTGCTTTTCGCCGCGGCGGCGCTGGTGGCCGGCGCGCGCGGGGTGTACTCCGTGCTTGCGTTCCTCTTTGCGGGCTTCGCGCTCGGCGTGAATGTCCGGGAGTTCGTGGTGGGCGCCAACGCCCGCGTCCGTGCGCACGGCGAGATGTGGCTCGTGGCGCTGTCGCGCCTCGTGAGCGGCAACCGCCGCCGCTACGGCGGCTACACGGCGCATCTCGGCGTCGTGCTCGTCACGCTTGGCGTCGCGGCATCATCCACGTTCAAGCAGGAGCAGGAAGCCACGCTCAAGCCCGGCGAGTCGATCACCGTGGCGGGGCATACGCTGCGCTTCAAGGCGGCGTGGGGCCGTGAGGAGCAGCAGCGGCAGGTCATCGGCGCCACCATGGAGTGGATGGACGGCGACCGCGTGCGCGCCACCATCGAGCCGCGGATGAACTACTACCCCACGCAAGAAGCGCCGGTGCCGACGCCCGAGGTGAAGAGCACGCTGCGTGGCGACATCTACCTGAACCTGATGGCGTTCAAGCAGGACGGCTCCAACGTGACGGTCAAGGTGATCTGGGAGCCGCTGGTGCCGTGGATCTGGCTCGGCGGCTTCGTGCTCTGCCTCGGCGCGCTCATTGGCGTACTGCCGGGGCGCAAACGGACGTCGGACGCGCCGGCGGTGCGCGCGCCCGCGCTCGCGGAGGGCCAGCCGTGAACTGGAAACGCGCCTCGATTGCCGCGGCCACGGCCGCGCCCGTCATCGGGCTCTTCGCCTGGGGGCTGACGCGCGACCCGAACAGCATCCCCTCGCCCCTGCCGGGGCGCGCGGCGCCCACGTTTGCCTTGCAGGTCTTCGCGCCGGGGCAGGGCGACCTCGCCCGGCCCGCGGGGGACACCGTGCGCCTCATAGACCTGCGCGGCAAGGTCGTGGTCCTGAACTTCTGGGCCTCGTGGTGCCTTTCCTGCCGAGACGAGCACAGCGCGCTCTCCGACGTGGCGCAGTCGTATGCCGGGAAGCCGGTGCAGTTCCTCGGCGTGCTGTACAACGACGTCCCCGACAAGGGGACGGCGTGGATCGCGGAGATGGGCGGCCAGACGTATCCGTCGGTGGACGATCCCGGCGCGCGCGTCGCGATCGACTACGGCCTGTACGGCGTGCCCGAGACGTTCTTCCTCGACGCCAACGGGCGCGTGGCGTACAAGCACACCGGGCCGGTGACGCCGGGCGTGGTGCGGTTCAAGGTGGATTCGCTGATGGCCGCGGCACAGCCGGCTGCGCCCGCGCCGCTCGCGGACTCGGTCGCGAACCCGAAGGCGGGGAAGGCCCAATGACGCAGGCACGGACTCTCGCGCGCGCCCTCATGGGCGCGGTGGTAGCGCTAACGCTGGTGAGCGACGTGATGGCGGCGCAGGCCCCGGAGCTGCCGGCGGCACCGCAGGGGGCGCCGCAGGACAGCGGCGCGCTGCGCGTGAAGGTGCAGGGGACCCTCACCGATGCGCAGAAGAACGACCCGGTGCTCGACGCCGCCACCTCGGCGGTCGCCGCCCAGCTGCGGTGCCCGGTCTGCCAGGGCGTGGCGATCCAGGACTCGCCGTCTGAACTGGCGCAGCAGATGCGCATGGTGGTGAAGGAGCAGCTTGCCGCGGGCAAGTCGCCGGACGAAGTGAAGGAGTATTTCGTCTCGAAGTACGGCGAGTGGATCCTGCTCGAACCGCAGGCGCACGGGTTCAACATCGTGATCTATGCGCTCCCGGTGCTGCTGGTGCTCGGCGGCGCCGTCTTCCTCGTCTTCATCGTGCGGAAATGGACCGCGGCCCCGGCCCCGGCTGGCGGCGCGCCGCGCATGGATGGCGAAGAGTAGGGGCGGCAACGGGGTCGAACGACGGACAAGGCCGGCGCGGGACTCTCCCGCGCCGGCTTTCGCTTGCGCATTGTGACCCGGTGCGCCGCGTGCGAACTTTGGGCCGACGCTTCCCCGACGGTTGATGCTCGATCCCATCGAACACCTCGCCCGCGACGACAAGTGGTACCTGGGCGCCGGCGACGGCACGCTTTTCGCGCCGACGTATCCCGCCTGGCTCGACACGCCCGGCTACTGGGACGAAGCCACCGTCTACCAGTACGCCTTCGCGCCGCTCTTCACCGTGACGGTGCTCGACGCGGCAGGGCGTGAGATTCCGGCGCGCGCCACGTCGCGCCGCTGGACGCCGGCCGATCTCACCGTCACGTATCGTCTGGAGTCGGGCATCACCGCCACGGAGGTGCGCACGGTGCATCCGGGCGGCGTCTTCGTGTCGGAGTGGCGGTTCGCCGCGTTCGAACCGGTGCGCGTGCACCTCGTGGCGTGGACCGCGCAGGACGGCGCGTCGGTGCCGATGGGAGAAGCGTCGTGGTCCAACGGCGCGGTCTGCTTCCCGCGCGTGCTCAGCGACCGCCGGCAGCAGCCGCTGCGCGTGCGCGCCGAGCTCGCGTGCATGGGCGAGGCCGCCAGCTGGGCCGCGTCGCGCAGCGAGAAGAGCGCGCCGCAGCCGTTCTGGCGGCACACGCCCTTCGTCGAGCAGTGGCGCGCCGGCGGGCTGCCGCGCCGGGTGCGCGACGAGGGGATCGCGCCGGAGGGGCTGTTCTACGCCGCGGTGCACCGGACGGTGGACATCGGGTATCAGGGGTCGTCGGCGGTTTTTGCGATGAAGATCGTCGCGGATGACCCGGCCCTTCCCGTGCAGGACTCTCCGCGCAGCGTGCGGCCGACCCACGGCACCATCGCCGGCGCCAGCCGCCGCCGCTGGCACGCCTGGTTCGAGCGCGTGCCGCAGCTGCGCTGCTCCGATCCCTACCTCGAGACGTACTACTACTACCGGTGGTACGGCCTGCACCTGAACGCGACCGTTGCCGGGCAAGGCAATCACCGCTGGCCGTCCATGTGCGAAGGGATCGGTTTCTTCCACCAGCCGATCTCCTACTCCGCGCAGTGCCACGCGCGCGAGCTGCGCTGGCTCGACGATCCGTCCCTCGCGCGCGGCGTCCTGCGCACCTTCTTCGCGCTCCAGCGCGAGGACGGGTCGCTGCACGGCCGCATCTACGCCAACCACCTCACCGGCACCGACTACTATCACGCCGACTGGGGCGGCGCGCTCATGGCGCTCGACGCCGCGTGGCCCGACGACGCGTTCATCGCCGAGCTGCACCCGGCGATGGCGCGCTTCGCCGAGTGGATGGTGCGCACGCGTGACGCGGACGGCACCGGCATGTTCGATGTGGTGGACCAGTACGAGACGGGTCAGGAGTACATGAGCCGCTATCAGGCCGTGGATCCCGACGCCGACCGCTACGGATGGGAGAATAGGCTTCGGCTCAAGGGCATCGACGTGACGGTCTACGCGTACGTCCTGTTCCGCACACTCGAACGCTTCGCCGCCCGCGCCGGCGGCGACGCCGCGCGCTGGAAGCAGCTCGCGACGCGCACGCGCGATGCGGTGCGCGACGACATGTGGGATCCCGCCGGCGAGATGTTCTCGGACGTCCACCCGAAGACGGGCAAGCGCACGGGGGTGAAGGCGGCGGTCTGCTTCTATCCGTACTTCACCGACATGGTCGACGAGTCGCACCTCCGCGGCCTGCGGCAATCGCTCCTCGATCCGAGCCAGTTCTGGACGCAATTCCCGGTGCCGTCGTCGGCGCTCGATGATCCGCTCTTCAGCGCCGAGGCCGAGTGGAAGGGGAAGCGGCACGTCTGTCCGTGGAACGGGCGCACGTGGCCGATGACGAACAGCCACCTGGTGGAGGCGCTCGCCGCCGCCTCGCGCATCGGTGTGCACAGCCACAGCCTGCGCGAGCAGACGGGGGAGCTGATCAAGCGGTTCGTCCGGATGATGTTCCATGACGGCGACCTGCGGCGCCCGAATTGCTTCGAGCACTACAACCCGTTCACCGGGCGTGCCTCGGTCTACCGCGGCATCGACGACTACCAGCACTCGTGGGTGGCCGACCTGATCCTGCAATACGCGGCCGGCGTGCGCCCCAACGACCACGGCATCACGGTGGATCCGTTCCCGCTCGGGCTCGAGCAGCTCACGCTCACCGGCGTGCGCGTGCGCGGTCGCACACTCGAGGTGCGCATCGTCGGCGAGAAGTTCACGGTCATCGCCGGCGGCGAGCGCTTCGAGTCTACGCTCGGCGAAGCCGTGGAACTGGAGGGCTAGGCGTGGCGGCCCTCTCCCTCTCGCGGCTGGTGAAGCACTTCGCCAACGGCGTGGTTGGCGTGGACGACGTCACGTTGACCGTCGGTGACGGCGCCTTCACCGCGCTCGTCGGCCCGTCGGGGTGCGGCAAGACGACGATCTTGCGGTGCGTCGCGGGGCTCGAGGAGCCGACGAGCGGCGAGGTGCGGATCGGCGGGCGCGACGTGACCTGGCTGCCGCCGCGCGATCGCGACGTGGCGATGGTCTTTCAGAACTACGCCCTGTATCCGCACCTCACCGTCGGCGAGAACATCGGCTTCCCGCTCAAGGTGAGAAAGACGGCGCCCGCCGAGGCGGCGCGGCGCGTGCGGCAGGCGGCGGACTTGCTGGAGATCGGCGCGCTGCTGGATCGCAAGCCGGCCCAGCTGTCGGGCGGCCAGCGCCAACGCGCGGCGCTCGCGCGTGCGCTGGTGCGCGAGCCGGCGCTCTTTCTCTTCGATGAGCCGCTCTCCAACCTCGACGCGCAGGTGCGGGCGCAGACGCGCGCCGAACTCGTGGCGCTGCACCGGCGGCTGGGCGCGACCATGCTCTACGTGACGCACGATCAGGTGGAAGCGATGACGATGGCGCAGTCGGTCGCCGTCATGGCGGGCGGGCGCGTCCTGCAGGAGGGGCCGCCCATGGCGCTGTACCGAGACCCGGCGTCGCTGGCGGTCGCGCGCTTCATCGGGTCCCCGTCCATCAACACCGTGGCCGGCCGCACCACGGGCACGCGCTTCGAGGGCGCGCTGTCGTGCGATGCGCGCGTGGGGGCCTGCGCGTCCGCCGTGCTCGCGGTGCGGCCGGAGCACCTGGTGCTCGGGCCGGCCATTGACGCGTCGCACGCCGCGGTGGTGCTCGTGGAACCGTTGGGTCCCGAATCGCTGGTGCGCCTGCGGCTGCGGAGCGGCGAGGACCTGGTGGCGCGCGTGCCGGGCGAGGCACCGTGCCGGATGGGCGACGAGGTCGGCGTGCGCGTCGCGCCGGGGGCGGGGCTCTATTTCCGGGCCGGCGATGGCGCGCGGCTGGCGTAGCGTGCGCGTCCGCAGCACCGTCGCCGCGTGGGCGTGCGTGCTCGCCGCCTGCGGCACCGACGACGCCGTCACCCTGCGCATCACGTCGTGGCAGAGCCCGGAAGAAAACGCCATTGACGCCGTCGAGTTCCGTTCGTTCGAAGCGGCGCATCCCGGCGTGCGCATCGTCAACGACCCGGTGTCGAACAGCGCGGAGTACCGCGAGAAGGTGCTGACGTCCATCGGCGCGGGCTCCCCGCCGGACGTCTTCCTGCTCGACGGCATCGACGTGGCGGCCTTCGCCGCGCGCGACGTCGTCCTCGACCTGCAGCCGTTTGCCGAGCGCGTCGGCGTGCAGCTTGGGCTGTTCTTTCCGCAGGTCGTCGAGCCGTTTCGCGTGGGCGGCAAGCTGCTCGCCTTTCCCAAGGGCTTCTCGCCCATGGTGTACTACTACAATCGCGCGCTGTTCGCGGACGCCGGCCTCGCGCCGCCCCGGAACGGCTGGACGCAGGACGAGTTCCTCGCCGCCGTGCGCGCGCTCACGCGCGACACGGATGGCGATGGCGTCGTGGACCAGTGGGGGACGGTGCTCGACCGGCGGCTCTACGCGTGGCAGGCGTGGATCTGGAGCGCCGGGGCCGATGTGCTCACCGCGGACGGCGCACGCGCGACGGGTGCCATTGACCAGCCTGACGCCGAGGCCACGCTCACGCTGCTCACCGACTTGCCGAAGCGCGGCCATGCGCCGCCGCCGAGCGCGTCCGGCGGCGCGCTCGGGTTCGAACAGCGCCTGTTCTACAGCGGGCGGCTGGGGCTGATGACCAGCGGGCACTGGATGATCCCGCGCATGCGGCGGTACCTCGAGCAGGGGCGCGTGCAACTGGGCGTGGTGTCGGTGCCGCGCACCACGGGGCACCAGGTGAAGACGCCGCTCTTCGCCAGCGGCTGGGCCGTGCCCTACAACACGCCGCATCGCAAGCTGGCGGTGGAGCTGGCCGCATGGATGGTGCGCGCCGACGCGCAGCGGCGCCGTGCCGCGTCGGGCCTGGAGATCCCGACCGTCATGACGGTGGCGTACGAGTCCGCGGCGCAGGACCGCACCGGCTTGGAGATGGACTTCCTCTGGCAGGTGCCGTACGGCGGCGTGCCGTGGGGCGCGCGCGTGGCGCAGTATCGCGAAGTGGAGAAGGCGATGATGGATCTCGTGGACCGCGTCGTCGTGGACCGCGTCAGCGTGCGCGAGGCCACGCGCGAGGCGGCGGCGGTCGTGGACCGGGCGCTGAGCCGATGACCGCCGCGCATCGCCGGGTTGCCGTGCTGCTCGTGGCGGTGTGGGCGGCCGCCAGCGTCGGCGTCGCCGGGCGTGTCCTGCGCGGCCTCGATCGCGCGGCGCGCAGCCACGAGGCGCTGGCGATGGCGCGCACGGTGCGCGGCACGACGCCGGCCCCGGCGTGGCCCGCGGGGCTGGACGCCGGCGACTCGCTGGACGTGCGCACGGAGGAGACACCGTTGGTGGTGCGCGGCCTTTCCGGAGAGCTGATCACCGCGCCCGTGAAGGATGCGGACGACTGGGACATCATCGGCGCCGTGGGCGTGGCGGCGCGCTGGCGCGAGCGCGCCACGGCCGTGGCCCTGCCGCTGG
>CAYQCP010000079.1:0-14987 GCA_964416005.1 uncultured Gemmatimonas sp. | reverse complement strand
GCACCACACCCTGTTCCCTTCCCCTGCACCACACCCTGTTCCCTTCCCCTGCACCTCGATGATCAAACGCCTCTCGCTCGCCCTGCTGACCGCGGTCACCGTGGTCCCGACGCTCCCAGCCCAGAACCCGTCCGCTTTCGAAGCCGAGATTCGCAAGCGCACTCAGGCCGTCCTGCCCCAGGTCGTCGCCTGGCGGCGGGACCTGCACGAGCATCCGGAGCTGGGCAACCGCGAGACGCGCACCGCAGCCATCGTGGCGGCGCACCTGCGGTCGCTCGGCATGGAAGTGCGCACGGGCGTGGCGACCACGGGGGTGGTGGGCGTACTGCGCGGCGGCAAGCCGGGGCGTTCCGTCGCCCTGCGCGCCGACATGGACGCGCTGCCGGTCACCGAGGAAGTGGACCTGCCGTTCCGCTCAAAGGTCCGGACCGAGTACAACGGCCAGCAGGTGGGGGTGATGCACGCCTGCGGCCATGACAACCACACGGCGATGCTGCTCGGCGCGGCCACGGTGCTGGCCGGGATGAAGGCCCAGCTCCCCGGGACGGTGACGTTCCTCTTCCAGCCGGCAGAGGAGGGGCCGCCGACCGGGGAGACGGGCGGCGCCAAGGTGATGCTCGAGCAGGGCGCGCTCGACAATCCCAAGGTGGAAGCGGTCTTCGGCTTGCACGTGCGGCCGGGACGCGCCGGCGAGATCGGCTACAAGGCCGACGGCGCGATGGCGAGCAGCGACCAGCTCGACATCGTCATCCGGGGGCGGCAGACGCATGGCGCGGTGCCGTGGGCCGGCATTGACCCGATTGTCGTGACGGCGCAGGTGGTGAACTCGCTGCAGGCCATTGTGTCGCGCCAGACCAACCTCGCGCAGGCGCCGGCGGTCATCACCATCGGTTCGATGCATGGCGGCGTGCGGCGCAACATCATCCCCGACAGCGTGGTGCTGTCGGGGACCATCCGCATGTTCGACGCTGCGATGCAGGCCGACATCCACGAGCGCATCAAGCGCACGGTGACGAGCGTCGCCGGCGCGTGGGGCGGCACCGCGAGCGTGATCATTGCCCCGCAGACGCCGGTGCTGGTGAACGAACCGGCGCTCACGGCCCAGATGGCGCCGACGCTCAAGCGATACGCGCGCCGCGCGTTCGCCGACATCGCGTGGACACCGTCGGAGGACTTCGCCTTCTTCGGCCAGAAGGTGCCGTCGCTCTTCGTCTTCATGGGTGTCACACCGGACAGCGTGCGCATCGAGAACGCGGCGCCGAACCACAGCCCGAAGTTCTTCGCGGACGAGTCGGCGCTGCCATACGGCGTGCAGGTGATGGCCGGACTCGCCGTGGACTTCCTCACCGCGCCGCGGGTCACGCCGTAAGTGCTCGTGCCCGCGGCCGAGATCGCGCAGCCCGTCGCGGATGCCCTGCGGGCGGTGAACCCCGTCGAGCTCGTCGCCGTCGCGTTCGGTCTGCTGAGCGTGTATCTCGCGGCGCGCGAGCACATCATCAGCTGGCCCACCGCCATCGTGAACGTCGCGATCTTCTTCGTGCTGTTCTGGCGGGCGAAGCTGTACGCGGACGCGGTGCTGCAGCTCGTCTACCTCGTGTTGTCGGTCTACGGCTGGTACGAATGGCGGTTCGGCGGCGCGCAGCATTCGCGCCTGCAAGTCTCGCGTGCCACGCGACGACACTGGCTGGTGCTCGCACCGCTCTTCCTCGTCGGCGGGTTGGGGCTCGGGGCGCTGCTGGACCGCTTCACCGATTCGCCGGTGCCGTACTTCGACGCCCTGCTCACCGCCGCCAGTCTGGTCGCGCAGTGGATGATGACGCGCAAGCTGCTCGAGAACTGGGTGATCTGGATCGCGGCCGACCTGGTCTACGTTCCGCTCTTCATCCAGCGTGGGCTGCCGCTGACGGCGGTGCAATACGCCGTCTTCCTGCTCCTCGCGGCGCTCGGCTGGCACGGGTGGCGGCAGTCGCTGCGCGCGCAGGCGGCAGCGACGCCTCCGGTGCGGACGACATGACGTGGCGCGTGGTGGTGACCGGCCCGGAGTGTACGGGCAAGACGACGCTGGCGCGCGCCATCGCGTCGCGTCTCGACGCGCCGTGGGTGCCCGAGGCGGCGCGCGCCTATGCGGAAGTTCGCGGTGGGGTGCTCAGCGCCGCTGACGTGGAGCCCATTGCCATCGCCACGTGTGACGCCTTGCGGCGTGCGACAGCGGTTGGCCCGGCGGTGCTCGTGGCCGACACCGACCTGGTGAGCACGGTGGTTTACGCACGGGCGTACTATGGAAGCTGCCCCGCCTGGATGGAAACGGAGTGCAGGGCACAATTGGGCGACTTGTACCTGCTGTGCGCCACCGACCTGCCGTGGGAGGCGGACGGCGTGCGCGATCGTCCCGACGAGCGCGACCGGGCGGCGATGCACGAGGCATTTGCCGCGACGCTGCGCACACTCGGCGCGCGCGTCGTGCCGGTGACGGGCACGGGACCGACGCGCACCGCGCGCGCGATAGATGCTGTACTCGCCGCGGCACCGACCGGGAGCACGCCGTGAACCCGACCGACATCCTCGAACTCGACGCCGCCATCCTGCAGGCGGCGATCACCGCGCTCGCCGGCGGACTGTGCTTCGCCCTCTACGTGCGCTACGACCGGGCGCACTTCGCCTGGTTCGGCATCGCGTGGACGATGTACCTGGCGCGCCTCTTCGCGATCCTGCTCTTCATGGTCCGCCAGGACCCGCACTGGCTGTTCTGGCACCAGGTCTTCACCGGCGAGACGGCGCTCGCCCTGCTCTGGACGGCCATCGGGTTCAGCCACGGAGCGCCGTGGAGGAACCGGTACTGGATCGCGGTCGCCTTCCCACCGCTCTGGGCATACATCGCCATCTACCGGATGGACAACTTCCTGCTCGCGGCCGGGCCGGCGGTGCTCTTCCTCAGCATCGCGACGCTGGCCACGGGCGTGATGTTCCTGCGCTTCCGACTGAAGAACCCGTCGAGCGGCGCGTCCATGCTGGCGGTGACGTTCCTGCTCTGGGGATTGCATCACCTCGACTACCCGATCCTGCGCGCGCGCGGCGTCTGGACGCCGTGGGGCTATTACCTCGACATCCTGTTCCTGCTCGGCGCATGCGCGGGCATCCTGCTGCTCGTGAACCACGAACTCGCCGACGGCCTGCGCCTGCGCTCGGCGGAGCTCGAGCACCTTTCGCGGCGCATGGTGCGCCAGCACGAGGAAGAGCGGCGGCGCCTCTCGCTCGCGCTGCACGACGAGACGGCGCAGGTCTTCGCGGCCCTCAAGCTGGAGCTCGGCGCGATTGGCGAGCGCGTGGACGATGTGCTCCGCCAGCGCGTCGCGCGCGCGGTGTCGCTCGTGGACGCGGGGCTGAAGCAGATTCGCGACGTGACGCACGACCTGCGTCCGTCGCTGCTCGACGACCTCGGCCTGCTTCCCGCCCTGCGATCGCTGGTGGACGAGTTTGCGTCCCGCCGCGACGCACCGACCACGTTCGAGGCGGCGGACAGCCTGCCTGTCGTGAGCGACGACGCGGAGGTCGCGCTCTTCCGTGCACTGCAGGAGAGCCTGTCGAACATCAGTCGGCATGCCACGAACGCGCCGGTGCATGTCATCGCCTCGTCCGACGACCGCTGCGTGCGGCTGATCGTGTCGGACACCGGGCCGGGTTTTGACGCCAGCAACGTCGAGCGGCTCGAGGTCCAGGGACACCTCGGGCTCGCCGGCATGCGCGAACGCATCTCCAGCGTCGGCGGCGACGTGCGGCTCATCAGCGCACCGCGGGCTGGCGTGTCCATTGCCATCGAAGTGCCGCGGGCGGAAGATTCCAGCCAATGACCACACCCATTCGGCTCGTCCTCGTGGACGACCACGTCATCGTGCGCGAGGGACTGCGCCATGTCCTCGAAGAGGCGCCCGAGTTCCAGATCATCGGCGAGGGCGCCACGGCCGCGGAAGCGATTCGCCTCGCCGGCAAACTGAAGCCCGACGTGTTGGTGCTCGACATCTCCATGCCGGGCGGCTCCGGACTCCATGCGGTGCCCGAGATCCTCGAGTGCGCGCCAGGAACGCGCGTGCTCATGCTGAGCGTCCACGACGACGCCGAGTACATCCTCGAGAGCGTGCGCGCCGGCGCACACGGCTACTGCCGCAAGGACTCGGCGCCGGATGAGCTGCGGCGCGCCATCAAGACCGTCTTCGCGGGCGACACGTACTTCTCGGCGCTCGTGGCCCAGCGTGTGGCGCAGGCGCTGCGCGAGGGCAAGTCGGCGAAAGATGTGGAGCCGACGCCGCCGCCCGGGACCGAGGTGCTCTCCCCCCGTGAGCGCGAGGTGCTGCGCTTCATCGCGCAGGGACGCGCCAACAAGGAGATTGGCGCGCAGCTCGGGATCAGCACGCGCACCGTGGAGGCGCACCGGCAGGCCCTCATGAAGAAGCTTGGCATTCATACGATTGCCGGGCTCACGAGGTACTGTCTCGAGCACGGAATAGATGTAGGGTAATTTCTTACGTACAAGTGGCAATAGAGAGGGCGGAATCGTGTCCGTAATCTCCTCTCATGCTCCCTTGCATCTCCCTTCCGGCCGCCCGCGAGACGTTGACCGCCGCGGCCTTTCTCATGGTGACCACCGTCGCCGGCGCACAGCAAGCGACGACCAACGCATCCAATAGCGCCAACGGCGCCGACTCCACGAAGGTCCGCAAGTCGACCTCGCTGGGTGCGGTGACCGTCACCGCAACGCGTCGGGCAACCGACGTGCAGGCCGTGCCGACGCCGGTGAGCGTGCTCGACTCCGCGATGCTCCGCGAGCGGCAGCCCAACACCGCCGCCGACCTTTTGCGTGAACTCCCCGGTGTTGACGTCATCGGCACGGGGACGAACCAGGCGCGCCCCTCCATCCGCGGCCAGCGCGGGCAGCGCATCCTGCTCCTGCAGGACGGCCTGCGGCTCAACAACGCGCGTCGGCAGCAGGACTTCGGCGAGATCCCTGGCATCGTGGATGTCGCGACGATCCAGCGCGTCGAAGTGGTGCGCGGCCCCGCCTCGGTGCTCTACGGCACCGACGCGATCGGCGGCGTGATGAACATCATCACCAAGGTGCCGAGCTTCGCCAAGGACGCGCCGAAGTCGAGCGGGAGCCTCGGCTACCGCTACGGCAGCGCCGGCGAACTGACGCGCGGTGAGGCCTCGCTCGGCGCACGCGCGGGCAACTTCGTACTGCTGGCGACCGGCGCCAAGCGTGACGCGGGCAACTACGACGCACCGTCCGGCCGGTACGGCAACGTGCGCTTCGATGACGCCGTGACACTGAGCAACGCCGGCGTGAACGACAAGAACGCGTCGGTCTACCTGGGCTGGCGCTACAGGACGGGCACAGGCGCCTTTGTCCGCGCCGAGACGTATGACGCCAAGAACGCAGGCTTCGGGTACATCAATCCCGCGTTGCTCGGCGGCGACCAGACGAAGATCCAGATCACCTATCCGACGCAGTCGTTCACCAAGTGGAGCACGGGCTTCAGCACTGGCTTGGTGAGCGGAGCGAAGGTGTTCGACAAGGCGGACGTCATCGCGTATCGCCAAGTGAACGGGCGCGACCTCTCGCAGAGCATCTTTGCCCCGTTTGGCGCGCCGTACCCGGCCACCGCCGGCGTGGACATCCAGACGCGCAACCACACCGACCTGACGACGAGCGGCTTCCGCGCTGAGGCGATGAAGGTCTTCGCGCGGAACATCATCGTGTACGGCGTGGACTATTTCCACGACAACGCCGTCGGCCGCGATTCGAGCCAGACGACGGTGTTCGGCTTCGGCCCGCCGAAGCCCAAGTCGAAGAACACGCCGTCGCTCCCCAGCGCGACGCTGTCCAGCACGGGCGTCTTCCTGCAGAACGACCTGCGCCTGCACGACCGGCTGTCGCTGATCGTCGGCGGCCGCTGGCAGCGGGTGAGCTCGGATGCGCGGGCGACGGCGGGGCTGACGACCATCCCGCCTGGTGATGTGCAGTCCACCGGCGTCTTCGCGACGAACGCGCTGTTCAAGCTGACGCCGACGCTCAACCTCGTGGCGTCGGTCGGACGCGGCTTCCGCGCCCCGAACCTGGTGGAGCGCTACTTCAACGGCCCGACGCCGGAAGGATCGGCGTACCAGTCGGCGACGCCCGGGCTCAGGCCGGAGCGCAGCCTGAACACCGACGTCGGCGTGAAGTACCGCTCGGACCGCGTGGCGGCGGAGGCGTTCGTGTATCGCAATGACATCCGTGATGCGGTGCGGATCTCGCCCACCGGCGCCAAGATCAACAACCTGCCGGAGTACCAGAACGTGAACGTGGGCAAGCTGCGCTCCTCGGGCTTCGAGGCCACGGGGACGATGCTGTTCGCGCGCGGCATCAGTGCGTCGGCGAACTACTCGCAGGTGAAGAGCACGAACCTGCTCGACCGGTCGATTCCGATCGGCGACACGTACTCCAGCAAGCTGGTGGGGACGGTGGGCTGGCGGCCGGCGAGCGGCCGCGGTTGGGTGGAGTACGCGGTGCGTCGCAACGGCGAGCAGAAGGACATCGTGGCGGGGTCGAGCCCGGTGGGCAACACGCTGCCCGCGTTCGTGGTGCACAACCTGCGCGGCGGCGCGCACCTCTTCACGGTGCGCGGCGTGCGGCAGGACCTCGACATCCAGGTGAATAATCTCGCCGACGCACTCTACGCGGAGACGGCGAACGCCGGGTTCTTCCGCCCGGAGCCAGGGCGGCACGTGGTCGTGGCCCTGCGGACGAGCTTCTAGGCAGCAGGTCCCGCCGCTCCCCCTTGTGCGGCGTGGACCAACCGGGTGTACGGCTCCCCGAAGAACCGGCACCCGGCAGTCCGACGGCCCGCATCCGGCATCACGCCGGGTGCGGGCCGTTGGGTTTTGTCGCTGGTCGCAGGCCGGCGCGACTGCCGCTCGCTATCGCCCGCGCCGCGCCGGCACCACGGTGTCCAACGACTGGTCAAGGCGGTGCACGAAGTCGGCGATGGTGCGCACGGCGGCGATGAAGCGCCCGGCGTCCACCCGGTCCACGTCGTCCGTGGTGCGGTGATAGTCGGGGTGGTCCTCGACACCGAAGTATACGAACGGAATGCCCCTCGCGTGGAACGACGCCTGGTCGGACTGGCCGATCCAGTTGTCGATCCCATTCGGCTCGCTGCGGTCGTGCCCCATGCGCAGCGTCACCGGCGCCACCTTGGCCGTCGCCCGCAACAGGGGGCGGAAGAACGGATACGGGGTCGCGCCGGCGGCGTAGAGGATGTTCCGATCGAGGCGCGCCACCATGTCGATGTTCACGTTGACCGCGATACGCTTCAGCGGCACCGGCGGCAGGAGCATGAACGCCCGCGAACCTCGCAGGTCGGCCTCCTCACCGTCGAAGAACGCGAAAATCATCGTGTGCCGCGGTGGATGCCTGGCGTACCATTCGGCGAGCGCAAGCGTCGCCGCAGTTCCTGAAGCATTGTCGTCGGTGCCGTTGTAGATCTGGCCGCTGCGCACGCCCAGATGGTCGAAGTGCGCGCTCACCACGATGATGCGCGCGGTGTCGGCGCCGGGGACGACGCCGAGGACATTCACGCCGTCGCGGGCGGAGGTATCGCGCCAGGCCACGTCGAAGTGCTGCACGTAGCCGGGCACGAGCGGCAGCACCCCGGCCTGCGTGAGGCGCTGCACGAGGTAGGCGCGCGCCCTGGCATTGCCGCGCGTCCCCATGCGCCGCCCCTCCATGGAATCGGCGGCGAGATCCGAGAGAGCGCGCCACGTGGCCGCTGAGTCGACGTTCGGCGGCGGCGATTCACTGCCTTGGGCGACTGCGGTGCGCGCCAGGGTGACGAAGGCAAGACTGAGCCAGCGATGACGAAACGGGGTCATGCCGGAAAGTACGTCATGGCGCCTCCCGGTGTTGCGCGGACCCGGGTCGAGCCGCTAGCGGGCGTGCTTGTGCATGAGGTCCACGAGCTCGTCGTACATCGCCTCGGCCTCCTTGTCACCCTTGCGGATGGCGGAAGCCGCGCAGTGCTTGAGGTGATTGCGCATGAGCTCGCGGGAGACGGCGCGCAGAGCCTCCTGCACCGACGAGACCTGCGTGAGGATGTCGGCGCAGTAGCGGTCCTCTTCGACCATCTTCTGCAGGCCGCGCACCTGGCCCTCGATGCGGCGCAGGCGCGTGACGTTGCGCGCCTTGATGTCGGCGTCCACCGCCACGGCGTGGCGGGCAGGAGCGTCGTGCGTCGCGCATCCGCACCCGGTGTGCTGCACGGGAAGCTTCCTGGACATCAGGCGTGCGCCTCATGGAGAGCGGCGCGCCGCGGACGCCAGGTCCGCAGGCGCAGCGAGTTGGCAACCACAGACACGGAGCTGAACGCCATCGCCGCGCTCGCCAGGATGGGGCTGAGCTGCAGTGCGAACGACGGATAGAGCACACCGGCGGCCACGGGAATGCTGACCACGTTGTAGATGAACGCCCAGAACAGGTTCTGGCGCATGATGCGCATCGTGCGGCGCGACAACTCGATGGCGTCGGCGAGCCCGTGCAGGTCGCCTCGCACGAGCGCGATGTCGGCGGCCTCGACCGCGACGTCCGTGCCCGTGCCGATGGCCACGCCGACATCGGCCTGGGCGAGCGCCGGTGCGTCGTTGATGCCGTCGCCCACCATGGCGACCACGCGTCCTTCGTCCTGCAGGCGTCGCACCTCCGCCACCTTGCCGTCGGGTAGCACCTCGGCCACGACGCGTGGGATGCCGGCCTGACGGGCGATGACCTCGGCGGTGCGACGATGGTCGCCGGTGAGCATCACGACGTCCAGCCCCAGGGCGACGAGGCGCGCGACCGCTGCGTGCGAGGTGGCGCGCATCGGATCGGCGATGGCCACGAATCCGGACAGCACGCCGTCGATGGCGATGAAGACCGGTGTCTTCGCCTCGGCCGTCACGCGCGACGCGTCTCCCGCGAGCGGCGCGACGTCAATGCCCCAAGCCGCGAGCAGTGCGGCGTTGCCGACGGCCATCGCCCGGCCGTCCACCACACCCGTCGCGCCGCGCCCCGGCACCGCCGCGAACGACTCGGCGCGCGACAGCGTGAGCGCCCGCGCCTCGGCGTAGCGCACAATGGCGTCGCCGAGCGGATGCTCGGAGCTGCGCTCGAGGGAGGCGACGAGGCGCAGCAGTTCGTCGTCGGAGAGGGACGGGTCCACGCGCACGACATCGGTAACGCCCGGCTTGCCCTCGGTGACGGTGCCCGTCTTGTCGAGCACCACCGTGGTCACGTCGCCGGCGCGCTGCAATGCCTCGCCGCCCTTGATGAGGACGCCCATCTCGGCGCCCTTGCCCGTGCCGACCATCACGGCCGTCGGCACCGCAAGCCCCATGGCGCAGGGGCAGGCGATGATGAGCACGGCAAGCGCCGAGACGAGGCCGCGAACCGCCGCGACGCTGGAGGAGGCGCCGCTCTGCGTGAGCGCGAAGTACCAGACGCCGAAGGTCACGAGCGCCAGGACCATCACCGTGGGAACGAAGACCGCGCTCACGCGGTCGGCGAGCGCCTGGATGGGGGCGCGTGAGCCCTGCGCATCGCGCATGAGCTGCACGATGCGGGCGAGCACGCTGTCGGCGCCGACGGTGGTGGCGCGCATCTGGAAGGCGCCGTGCCCGTTGACGGTGCCACCGACGACGGCGTCGCCCGTGCCCTTCACCACCGGCATCGACTCGCCGGTGAGCATGGACTCGTCCACATCGCTGCCGCCGCTGACGATGATGCCGTCCACCGGGACGCGTTCGCCCGGGCGGACGACCACGTCATCGCCGGGGAGCACGTCGTCGATGTCGATGTCCGACTCCACGCCGCCGCGCACGACGCGCGCCGTGCGCGGCCGCAGGTTGGCCAGCGCGCGCAGGGCGGAGGCCGTGCTGCGCTTGGCGCGGGCCTCGAAGGCGTTGCCCATCAGGATGAAGGCGGTGATCAGGATGACCGCCTCGTAGTACACGTCCGGCGCGACACCGCGCGAGGCAAAGAACGTCGGGGCGAATGTGGCGGCCGCGGAGTAGATGAACGCGACGCCCGTGCCGACCGCGATGAGCGTGTTCATGTCGGCCGCGCCGTGCCGCGCCGCGGCCCAGGCGCGCGTATAGAAGTGCCGCCCGGCCCACGCCATGACCGCGAGCGTGGTCAGCAGCATGCCGATGCTGAGCACGTCCGGATCGATGGAGTACGTCCAGGCCGCGTACTTCACGAACCACGGCGTGAAGATGCGCTCCTGCCAGAGCATCAGCGGGTCGTTGCCGGGCGCGCCGCTCACGTGCGAGGTGTACATCATCAGCGGCATCGAGAAGAACATCGCCGCGAAGCCGGCGATTCCCGCCACGATGGCGCGCAGGCGCAGGGCCCGGAACTCGGCGTCCTGCTTGCGTTCGTTCTCGTCCTGTGCCTCGAGCGACGTCTTCTCGCCCTTCGGGATCTCCGCTTCGTACCCCGTGTCGCGGATCTTGTCGATCAGCGCCTGGGGCGACACCACGGTCGGGTCAAACGTGACCGTGGCATTGTTGAGCATGAGGTTGACGTTGGCGTCATGCACGCCGTCCACCTTGCCAAGGGCGCGCTGCACGCGGGACTGGCACGCCGCGCAGGTCATCCCACCCACCGGGATGGTGATGTGGGAGGACGCGGCGGCGCGGGGGGCGGCGGTGGTCATGGGATGCTCCTAGGCGGTCGCGGCCGCGTGCGGCGTGAAGCCCTGGTCGCGCACGGCCTCGAGGATGTCCTCGATGTTGCGCTTGGCGGGATCGTACTGCAGCGCGGCGCTGCCGATCTGCACCTGCGTCACTTCGACGCCGTCGAGGGCGCGGAGCGCCTTCTGCACGGACATGACGCAGTGGCCGCAGGACATTCCATCGATGGTCAGGTTTAGGGAGGTCATTTGGATGCCTAAGGGTTCAGGGTGCAGGGAGCAGGGCGAAGTGCAGGGTGCGGGGAGCAGGGCGCGGTGCAGGGGGCAGGGAACAGAGTGTGGTGCGGGGTGCGGCGGGCTGGGGGTGAAGGGGAGGGTCGCAACATTCGCCACACCCGGGCCCCTCTCCTCCGCACCACACTCTGTTCCCTGCACCCTGCACTGTATTCTGTATACCCCCCTCCCCTATGTCAAGTCCCCCCGATTCAACCGCAGGGTAGCCCGTGCGCGCTACGTTTATCTCATGACTCAACTGCCTCTTCCCCAGCGCACGCTTGGCACGCAGGGCCTGCGCGTCTCCGCCCTCGGCCTCGGCTGCATGGGTTTCTCCGAGTTCTACGGCGATGCCGCGTCGCGCGCCGCCGTGGACGGCGTGGCGGTGATCCATCACGCCATCGACCGCGGCGTCACGCTGCTCGACACGGCCGACATGTACGGCCCCTACACCAATGAAGAGCTCGTCGGGCGCGCGGTGAAGGGACGCCGGGAGCGCGTGGTCATCGCCACCAAGTTCGGCATCGTGCGCGATGCCGCGGATCCGACGCGGCGGGGCGTGAACGGCCGGCCCGAGTATGTGCGCGCCTCGTGCGAGGGTTCGCTCCGCCGCCTCGGCGTCGAGACCATTGACCTCTACTACCAGCATCGCCGGGACAAGACGATCCCCATCGAAGAGACCGTCGGCGCCATGGCGCAGCTCGTGCAGGAGGGAAAGGTGCGCTTCCTCGGCCTCTCCGAGGTCTCCCCGGAAACGCTGCGGCGCGCCTGCGCCACCCACCCGATCGCCGCCGTGCAGAGCGAATGGTCGCTCTGGACGCGGGACTGGGAGCACACGACGTTCGCGGCGGCACGCTCGCTCGGCGTGGGCATCGTGCCGTACAGTCCGTTGGGGCGCGGCTTCCTCACGGGGACGGTGACGGCCGAGACGACCTTCCCCGTGGGCGACTACCGGCACACGACACCGCGCTTCGTGGGCGACAATCGCGCGGCCAATCTCCGGCTCGTCGAGGCACTCAAGGCGGTGGCCGCACAACGCGGATGCACCCCGGCGCAGGCCGCGCTGGCGTGGGTGCTGTCGCGCGGCGACGACGTCGTGCCGATTCCGGGGACGACGAAGGCCGCTCGGATTGACGAGAACGCCGATGCCCTGTTCGTGGCACTCAGTGCCGCGGACCTCGCCAAGTTGTCCGAGGCGATGCCGCCGGAGGCCGTGGCAGGTGATCGCTATCCAACTGGCATGCAGGCGTTCGTGGATCAGTAGACGGTACTGATACCACGAAGTGCGAAGGGCGCGAAGAGGCGCGAAGGACTGCTACTGCTTCTTCGTGAACGACGGCGCGGCACGCGATCTCTTGCGTTCGGCGCCGTCGCTATTCACGTGCCCCTTCGCGCCCCTTCGCGCCCTTCGACCTTCGTGGTTGAAGTTGCCGGCGCGAACTACTTGAGCCGCGGATTCGTCTTGCGCGCGCCAGGCGTGCAGACGGGCCACGTGGTGGGCGCAGGGCCCATGCGTCCCGCCGGGGCAGCCGGCAACGCGGCCAAGTCCACCCGCTCGCGCGTGATGAACTCCGGATCCTCCGACGCGAGGTAGGCCAGCGACGCCACGAGGGTGGCGTTGGCCTTGAGATCATCCATGACCACCTTGTCGAAGGTGTCGCGGTTGGTGTGCCAGGTCAGCGTGCCGTAATCCCAGCCCGCGCCGCCCATGCCGAACGTGGGCACGCCGTGGCAGGCAAACGACGCGTCGTCGCTCCCGCCGCTCCCCGGGCGCCCCGGAGAACCGTCGTACGGCAGCTGCTTCTGCAACTCGGGCGGAAGCTGCTTGATCCATGCCGACAGGTGCTTCGCCGCGTTGGGCAGGCCGCTGGCCCCAATGCGCGTCACGCGCCCCGTCCCCGCATCCTGGTTGAAGATGGCCTGCAGGCCCTTCATGACCTCGGGATGGTCCTCGGTGAAGACGCGCGACCCGATGAGCCCCTCCTCCTCGCCCGCCCACAGGCCGATGATGATGGTGCGCTGCGGCTTCGGCAGCACCTGCTTGAGGATGCGCATCGCCTCCATCATGGCCACCGTGCCGGTGCCATTGTCCGTGGCGCCGCTCGCGCCGTCCCACGAATCGAAGTGCGCCGACAACACGACGTACTCTTCGGGCTTCGTGCTGCCCTGAACGCGCCCGATCACGTTGGAGATGGGCTGCTCGCCGAGCAGTTCCGCGTCGAGGTTGAGCCGGATCTGCGGATGCTGGTTGTTCTCGGTGAGGCGGAAGACGAGGCCGTAGTCCTCGCACGAGAGGCCGACCGTCGGCACCTTGGTGGTGTACGTCTCGAAGACCGCGAACGTCCCCACGCTGTTCGTGGGCCGCGACGAGATGACACCGGCGGCGCCAGCCTGCTCGAGCCGCACCGCCAGTTCCCCGCCACCCAGCGCGAGGCTCAGCCCCGTGCCGCGCACGTTGCGTCCGCTCCAGTCGCGCGTGTTGGCGGCGCGGATGGCGTTGTCCTTGGCCACCGACGCCGGCAAGCCGTTGCGCTGCCAGTCATCGGTGGTGCGGCACGACGCGAACGGCGCCGACACAAGCACGAGCTTGCCCTTCACGTTCGGCAGCCACTGCTGAAACTCCGTGCTGTCCTTGAACAGCGGGAGAATGATGGTCTCGGCCACCTTGTCCTTCTTCCTGGTGCCAGGGCTGAAGCCCAGCATCGTCCCCTCGAGCGTGCGCACGCGGGGCGAGATGAGGTCGATGTGCGAGTGGCCGCGGCGCCAGCTGCGCCACGTACCGAAGTTCTCCTTGTTCGCCTCGACGCCGTAGCCGCCGAGGACGTTCATGGCCCAGCCCTGCGCGGCTTCCATGTCAGGGCTGCCAAGGAGACGCGGACCGAGCGAATCAAGCAGGACCTGCGCGAGTCGCGGCGCGTGCGAACTGTCCATGCCGAGCGTCCAGATGCGCTGGATGGCGGGAGGAACGGCGGGCGCATCCTGGGCGCGCAAAGACGTCGCGCTGGCGATGAGCGCGACGATGAAGAGAGAGCGACGCATATGAAAAAGAGGGACGAGGACGGGGTGCAGGGGGCAGCGAGGGGGGGCCCTGTTGAGTTACGCGCGCCCTCGTCCCGACGCTGACGTCTGACGCCGTGCTACACGCCCTGCGCCTGGGCCCACGTGGCGAGCATCGCCTCCAACTGCTCGATCCGCACCGGTTTGACGATGTAGTCGTCCATGCCCGCGGCCGCGCATCGTTCGCGGTCCTCCGCCAGCGCGCCCGCCGTGAGCGCGATGATCACGGGCTGGGACTTCAGCACCCTGGACGCGCGGATGCGCCGCGTCGCCTCGAGTCCGTCGATCTCCGGCATGTTGACGTCCATGAAGACGACGTCGATGTCACCCTGCTCCACGATCTCCACGGCCTCGCGGCCGTCGGACGCGGTGCGGAGCGCGATGTACCCCATCTTGCGCATCATGGACTCGAAGAGCAGGCGGTTCACGGGGCTGTCGTCGGCGACGAGGATCCGCGTGCGCTGGGAGCCAGCCGTCAACGCCACGTTCTCCATGGGCGTGGACGACGCGCGCCGCGCGCCCGTTTCCAGCACGTCGCGCAGCGCCGCGAGCAGCTCCCGGGTGCGCACGGGTTTCGGGAGCCGCAGCTGGACCAGGCCCTCCTCCTCTTCCGGACGATCACCATCCGCGCGGCCGGAGGACATCAGGATGACCGGCAGCGCGGCAGCAGCACGCTGGCTGCGCACCGCGCGCACGAGCGAAAGGCCATCCATGCCCGGCATCTCATGATCGACGACGGCCACGTCGAACGACTCGCCCTGCAGCACGGCGGCGAGCGCCTCCGCGCCAGTGGCGGCGCAGCGCGCCGCCCTCCCCCAGCCCTCGGCCTGCCGCTGCACCACCTGCCGGCTCATCGCGTTGTCGTCCACGATCAGCACGCCCCGCCGGCGCCGCCCCCCGCCGTCCGCCGTTTCCGCCCGCCCCGCGGCCCCGCCACCGGCGCGGCAGCGCAACCGGAAA